>NZ_JBIWFN010000026.1:0-177456 GCF_044763085.1 Streptomyces sp. NPDC096311 | reverse complement strand
AAACGCCCGGTTACATTCCGAACCCGGAAGCTAAGCCTCACAGCGCCGATGGTACTGCAGGGGGGACCCTGTGGGAGAGTAGGACGCCGCCGAACAATCTTTGGAGGACCTCTGGTCCCAGCGACTCGCTGGGACCAGAGGTCCTTTTTTGTTTTTCCGAAGCGCGCCGGGTACCCGGCTGCGCGAGAATGACTTGCGGTACCGATGACAGGAGTCACCATGTCCACCAACTCTCCCGACGAGCGACCGGAGCGCGATCAGCGCCGCCGGGACAGTGGTGACCGCGGCGGTTACCGCGGAGGTCCGCGCCGCGACAACGACCGGCGTGACGACCGTCCCAGCAGTGGCCCGCGCCGCGACGACGACCGCGGTGGGTTCCGTCGGGACGACAACCGCGGTGACCGCGGCGGCTTCCGTCGCGATGACAACCGTCGGGACGACAGCCGTCGTGATGACAACCGTGGCGGTGGCGGCTTCCGTGGCCGTGACGACCGGCGTGAGGGCGACCGGGGCGGTCGCCCGCCGTTCCGCCGTGACGATCGACCCACCAGCGGTCCGCGTCGCGACGACCGTGACCGTGGGGTCCGTAGGGACGGGGACCGTCCGGCGTTCCGCCGTGACGACCGTCCCAGCAGTGGCCCGCGCCGCGACGACCGCCCCAGCAGCGCTCCCCGTCGTGACGACGACCGCGGTGGCTTCCGTCGGGACGACAACCGCGGCGGCGGTGGCGGCGGCTTCCGGCGCGACGACCGCAGTGACTTCCGCCGTGATGACCGTCGGGACGACAGGCGTGACGATCGCCGGGGCGACGACCGCGGTGGGTTCCGTCGCGACGATCGCCGTGATGACCGTCGTGACAGCGGCGATCGCGGTGGCTTCCGCCGTGACGACCGTGGTGACTTCCGCCGTGACGACCGGCGGGGCGACGACCGTGGCGGGTTCCGTCGCGAAGGGGACCGTCCGGCGTTCCGCCGTGACGACCGTCCCAGCAGTGGCCCGCGCCGCGACGACCGCCCCAGCAGCGCTCCCCGTCGTGACGACGACCGCGGTGGCTTCCGTCGCGATGACCGTCGTGACAGCGGCGATCGCGGTGGCTTCCGCCGTGATGACCGTGGTGACTTCCGTCGTGACGACCGTCGTGACGACCGTCGTGACAGCGGTGACCGCGGCGGGTTCAGTCGGGACGACAACCGCGGGGGCGGTGGCGGCGGCTTCCGGCGCGACGACCGCAGTGACTTCCGCCGTGACGACCGCCGTGACGACCGGCGTGAGGGCGACCGTCCGGCCTTCCGTCGCGACGACAGGCGTGACGACCGGCGCGATGACCGTCGTGACGACAGCCGTGGCGGCGGCGGTTTCCGCGCCCGCGACGACCGGGGTCGCGACGACCGCGGGCGTGGTGGCCCCCGTCGTGACGACCGGGGTGGCCGCCCCGGTGGCACCGGTGGCTTCCGGGGCCGTGACGACCGTCGGGGCGACGACCGGCGCGGTGGCGGCTTCCGTGGCCGCGACGAGCGCGACCGGGACCGCGAGCCGATCAAGCGGCTGCCGATCCCCGATGACGTCACGGGCGAGGAGATCGACGCGGACGTACGGCAGGAGCTCCAGAGCCTGCCGAAGGGGCTTGCGGAGGACGTCTCCAGGAACCTGGTGATGGTCGCCCGCCTCATCGACGAGGACCCCGAGGGCGCGTACGCGTACTCGAGGATCGCCCTGCGGCTGGCGTCGCGTGTGGCCGCCGTACGCGAGGCGGCCGGGTTCGCCGCGTACGCCAACCAGAAGTACAGCGAGGCGCTCGCGGAGTTCAGGGCGGCACGCCGTATGACCGGGAACGTGGACCTGTGGCCCGTCATGGCGGACTGCGAGCGCGGTCTGAGCCGGCCCGAGAAGGCGCTGGACATGGCGGGTGCGCCCGAGGTGCACAAGCTGGACAAGGCCGGTCAGGTCGAGATGCGGCTCGTGGCGGCCGGCGCCCGGCGCGACATGGGGCAGCTCGACGCCGCCATCGTGACGCTCCAGAGCCCGGAGCTCGCCTCGAACTCCGTACAGCCCTGGACGGCCCGGCTGCGTTACGCCTACGCCGACGCGCTGCTGGCCGCCGGCCGTGAGGACGAGGCGCGCGAGTGGTTCGCGAAGGCCGTCGAGTCCGACAAGGACGGCAGCACGGACGCCTCCGACCGGCTCGCCGAGCTGGATGGTGTCGAGTTCGTCGACGCGCTCGTCGAGGACGAGGACGAGGATGAGGACGAGGCCGAGACCGCGACGGACGCGGCCGCCGACACCGAGGTCGAGTCCGAGGACGATGAGGACGACGATGAGGACGACGATGAGGACGACATCGTCGAGGCCGACGACGATGACGATGCTCCGCGGGGCTGACGTACAGCGGTTGTCGTAGGACACGGGCGGCGGGATTCCGGAAGGGATCCCGCCGCCCGTCGCGTTTCAGCCCCTGGTTTCGCCTGGGGTGCCTCGCCTGGGTGCCTCAGAGGGGCAGCGCCCGCAGTACCAGCCCCGACGCCGGCTTGGGGCCGAACGACGTCGACTTGCGGGGCATCGTGACGCCCTGGCGGGCGAGGTCGCGTACGACCTCCTCGCGGACCGGGTGCATCAGGACGGCCGTGCCGCCGTCGCGCTCCGCCTTGTCCACCGTGGCGGCCGTGTCGTGGATGTACGCGATGTGGGCGGGCGAGTCCTCGGGGATGCCCCAGACGTGGGCCAGGAGTGTGGCGTGCAGGACGGTCGCGTCCAGGGTGCGCCAGGCTTCGGGGCGGTCCGGCGGGACCGTACGGGCGAGGAGGTCCGGGGAGGGGCGGTCGACCAGGTGGAACGAGCCGTCGCCCGCGAGGAGGAAGGCGTTGCCCTCGGTGGCCGCCGCGGCGAGGGCCTCCAGGGCCTCGGGGAGTGCAACGTCGAGGTGACGTACGCGGAACGAGTCCGTGAGGGCGGTCAGCGCCTCCGCGACCGGCAGATTGTGCAGCAGGCGGTGGATCGCGCGGACCCGGAGCGGGTAGCGCGCGGTGTCCACCAGGAGCACGAGGCCGTAGTCCCAGGGGCTCGGTGAGGGATGCTCGGCGCGTAGCCGCAGGTACGTCGCCCAGCGGTGGTGGCCGTCCGCGATGAGAGCCTGGTGCCGGCCGAGATCCGTCTGGATCTCGGCCAGGTCGGCCGGGTCGGTGATCGCCCACAGACGGTGGCTGAAGCCGTCTTCCGTGGTTGTCGAGAGCAGCGGGTCGCCCTCCGCGGCGCGCTCGATGACGGCGGCCGTGCCCACCCGGGAGCCGTTGCCGCGGTAGGTCAGCAGCAGCGGTTCGAGGTTGGCCGAGGTGGCACGCATCAGGGCCGCGCGGTCCGCGATGATGTGCGGCATGACGTCCTCGTGCGGGAGGACGACGCCGGCGGACGGCTCCGACAGGCGCAGGGCGCCGATGATGCCGCGTTGCAGCATGCCGTCGTCGTGCTGCTCGTAGACGTAGAGGCCCGGCTCGGGGTCGGCGGTCAGGACGCCTTCGGACACCCAGTCGTGCAGGGTGTCCGCCGCCTGGCGGTTGCGGGCCGTCGGGGTCGTGTCCTGGGGGAGGATCAGCCTGACGATGTTGTGCGGGTCGGCGGACTCGAGGTGGAGCAGACCGTCCGGCCGGACGATGACGTCGTACGGCGGAGATGTCACGGCGGCGAGGCTGCCGACCCGGTCGGGGTCGTAGCGCAGGCCCCGGAACGGGGTCAGTTCGAGGCCGCTGCGCGCCGGGGTTTCCTCCGCGGGACCTGCATAGTTCATTGAGGCATCGTAAGTGTGCAGACGCTGTGCGGGATGATCGGGGGAAAGAGATCGAACGAGGAGCGATGCGTAATGAGCCAGACCGCCAGGACCCGGCCGGAGGCCAGTGAACAGGCCCTGAGTGACGCCTACGACACGGCTCTGCTCGACCTCGACGGCGTGGTGTACGCGGGAGGCAACGCGATCGCGTACGCCGTGGCGTCACTGGGCACGGCCCGTTCTGGAGGGATGCACCTCGCATATGTCACGAACAACGCGCTGCGTACGCCCGATGCGGTGGCGGAGCATCTGAGTGAGCTCGGCATACCGACGGACGCCGATGACGTCATCACCTCGGCGCAGGCCGTGGCGCGGCTGATCAGCGAGCAGGTGCCCGCCGGTGCGCGCGTGCTGGTGATCGGCGGCGAGGGACTGCGGGTCGCGCTGCGCGAGCGCGGGCTGGAGCCGGTCGAGTCGGCGGACGACGACCCGGCGGCGGTCGTCCAGGGGTTCGGCGGTCCCGACCTGGCCTGGGGGCGCTTCGCGGAGGCGTCCTACGCCGTCGCGCGCGGGGTGCCGTGGTTCGCGTCCAACACCGACCTGACGATCCCGAGCGCACGGGGGATCGCGCCGGGGAACGGGGCCGCGGTGGAGGTCGTACGCATCGCCACGGGCGCCGAGCCGCAGGTGGCGGGCAAGCCGTTGCCGCCGATGCACCGCGAGACGATCCTGCGGACCGGGGCCAAGCGGCCGCTGGTGGTCGGCGACCGGCTGGACACGGACATCGAGGGCGCGTTCAACGGCGAGGTGGACTCGCTGCTCGTGCTCACCGGGGTGACGGACGGCGCGCAGCTCCTCGCAGCCCCGCCGCAGTACCGGCCGACGTATGTGGACGCGGATCTGCGCGGGCTGCTCACCGGGCAGCCGGAGGTCGTGGCGGACGGCGACGGGTTCCGCTGCGGCGGCTGGACGGCGCAGGCCGGGAACGAGCGTCTGGAACTCGTCGGCGACGGCGAGGCGCTCGACGGGCTGCGGGCGCTGTGCGCGGCGGCGTGGACGGCCGCGGGCGAGGGGACGTGCGAGCTGGACGGGGGCAAGGCGCTGGCGCGGCTGGGGCTCTGAAGGCCCCGGGGGCTCGTCGGTGGTGGGGCGTAGTCACCCGGGATCGAAGCGTGAGCGAGGGTAGGCTAACCTAACTGCGTGTTGGTCGACAGTCCCCTCGAACAGCGCGCGGAGACCGCCTCCGCGCCCCCAAGCCGTCAGGCGATACGCGCCGTTGGGCTCCTCGCGTCCCTGGCCCTCCTAGTGCTCGTCGCGTTGGCGAGTATCGCGATCGGTGCGAAAGCGCTGCCGCTGGACCAGGTCTGGCACGGCCTGTTCCACGGCACGGGGACGTACTCCGACGTCGTGGTGGACGACCGGATCTCGCGTACCGTCCTCGGGCTGCTCGTCGGCGCGGCGCTCGGACTGTCGGGTGCCGTCCTGCAGGCGCTCACCCGCAATCCACTGGCCGACCCCGGACTGCTCGGCATCAACGCGGGCGCGTCCGCGGCGGTCGTCACCGCCATCACCTACTTCGGTGTCACGAGCCTGAGCGGCTATGTGTGGTTCGCCTTCTTCGGCGCGGCCGCGGTCGGGGCGCTGGTCTGGTTCCTGGGCGGCAGCCGCGGCGCCACCCCGGTGCGGCTCGCGCTCGCCGGCACGGCGATCAGCGCCGCGCTCTACGGCTATCTGCAGGCCGTGATGATCACGGACGACGCGGCGCTCGGCAAGATGCGCTTCTGGACGGTGGGTTCGCTGGCCTCGGCCACCGACTCGACGATCAGGCAGGTGCTGCCCTTCCTGGTGGTCGGCACGGTCGTCGCGCTGGCGCTCGCCCGGCCCCTGAACGCCATGGCCATGGGCGACGACACCGCCCGCGCCCTCGGTGCCAACCTGAACCGCACCCGGGCGCTGTCCATGGCCGCCGCCACCGTGCTGTGCGGCGCCGCGACCGCCGCCTGCGGGCCGATCGTCTTCGTCGGGCTGATGGTCCCGCACGTGGTCCGCTCCTTCACCGGGCCCGACCTGCGCTGGATCCTGCCGTACGCGACCGTGCTGTCGCCCGTGCTGCTGCTCGGCGCCGACGTCGTGGGGCGGATGGTCGCGCGGCCCGCGGAGCTGCAGGTCGGCATCGTCACCGCGGTCCTCGGCGGGCCGGTCTTCATCTATCTCGTACGACGGCGGAGGACGGCCCAGCTGTGACGACCACACGTACCCGAGCCGTGCGGACGCGCGGCGGCCTCTCCGTCCGGCTCGACGTCCGGGCGTTCACCGTCGTCGTACTGCTGGTGGTGGCCGCGCTCGCCGCGAGCGTGGTGCTGATCGGCACCGGCGACTTCCCGATCCCGGCCGTCGACGTCCTCAAGACGCTCGTCGGCAACGGGAACGCGGGCCAGGAGTTCATCGTCAACGACCTGCGGCTGCCGCGGGTGCTCGTCGGCCTGCTGGTCGGGGCCTCGCTCGGGCTCGGCGGGGCGCTGTTCCAGTCCATCTCCCGCAATCCGCTGGGCAGCCCGGACGTCCTCGGTCTCGGCCAGGGATCGACGGCCGGGGCGCTCATCATGATCGTACTGTTCTCGGGCAGCGCGAACCAGGTCGCGCTGGGAGCGCTCGTCGGCGGCCTGGTGACCGGGCTCGCCATCTATCTGCTCGCCTGGAAACGGGGCATGCACGGATACCGGCTGGTCCTGGTCGGTATCGGAGTCTCCGCGATCGTCACGGCGGTCAACGGCTATCTGCTGACCAAGGCGGACATCGTCGACGCGGCCCGTGCGGTCGTCTGGATGACCGGCTCCCTCAACGGCCGTGACTGGGCCCAGGTCTGGCCGCTGCTCGTCCTGTGCGCCGTCCTCGTCCCGCTCGTCCTCGGCAACGCGCGCGGGCTGCGCATGATGGAGATGGGCGACGACGTGTCGTACGCCCTCGGAGTGCGCGTCGAGCGCGTACGACTGCTGCTGATGCTGGCCGCCGTGCTGCTCACCGCCGGTGCCACCGCCGCCGCGGGCCCGGTCGGCTTCGTGGCGCTCACCGCGCCGCAGCTCGCCCGTCGGCTGACCCGCTCGCCCGGGCCGAACCTGGTGCCGTCGATGTGCATGGGCGCGACCCTGCTGATCGTCGCGGACTGGGCCTCGCAGCGGGCCTTCGGCGCCGATCAGCTGCCCGTCGGCGTCGTGACGGGGGTCCTGGGCGGGATCTATCTGCTGTGGCTGCTGGTCACCGAGCGCAAGGCGGGCCGGATATGAGCGCCGCGGCGAACAGGAACACCCAGGCGCATCAGAACACCCAGGCCACCCAGGCGCATGAGAACACCCAGGCCACCCAGGCGTACAAGAACACCCAGGCGAAAAAGAACACTCGAAGGAGCACTGTGAACCGCCTGTCCGCCGACAACGTCACCCTCGGCTACGACCAGCGCGTCATCGCGGAGAAGCTGTCGGTGGAGATCCCCGACCACTCCTTCACCGTGATCGTCGGCCCGAACGCCTGCGGCAAGTCCACGCTGCTGCGCGCCCTGTCGCGGATGCTCAGGCCCTCCGAAGGACGGGTGCTGCTCGACGGGCAGGTCATCCAGTCGATGCCCGCGAAGAAGGTGGCCAGGACGCTCGGGCTGCTGCCGCAGTCGTCGATCGCGCCGGACGGGATCACGGTCGGTGACCTGGTCGGCCGGGGCCGCTATCCGCACCAGGGCCTGCTGCGCCAGTGGTCGACGGAGGACGAGCGGGTCGTACAGGAGTCGATGGCCTCGACCGGCGTCGCCGAACTGGCCGATCGCTATGTCGACGAACTGTCCGGCGGCCAGCGCCAGCGCGTGTGGATCGCGATGGCCCTCGCCCAGCAGACCCCGCTGCTGCTGCTCGACGAGCCGACGACCTACCTCGACATCCAGCACCAGATCGACGTGCTCGATCTGTGCGCCGAACTCCACGAGGAGCAGGGGCGCACCCTGGTCGCCGTCCTGCACGACCTCAATCACGCGGCCCGGTACGCCACCCACCTCATCGCCCTGCGCGAGGGCCGGGTCATCGCCGAGGGCGCGCCGAACGAAATCGTCACGGCCGACCTGGTCGAGGAGGTCTTCGGGCTGCGCTGCCAGGTCATCGACGACCCGGAGACCGGGACGCCGCTGGTGGTGCCCGCGGCACGCAAGGCCCGCGTGAAGGCGGCCGCCGGAGCCGCTACAGAAGCTTCCTGAGGCGGAACAGGTCGAGCAGGGCCGCCTCCAGCCGCACCCGGCCCGAGCCCCAGGCCTTCGCGAAGTTCAGCTGCCCGCCGACCATGGCGACCAGATCGTCGCCTGACATGGCGAGTCTGATCTGGGCCTTCTCGACGGGTGGGCCCTGGAGGGTGTCGAGCACCTCGATCCGGCCGTCCTTGAGGCGACCGACGAAGGTGATGTCGAGGTCGGTGATACGGCAGCTGAGCGAGCGGTCCAGGGCCGCCGCCTCGCGTACGTTCCCGTCCGCGCCCGCCATGTTGTCCGAGAGCTTGTCGAGTGCGCTGCGGCACTCCTCAATCGTGGCCATCGCGGTCGACGGTACCGCAGGGCTTCGGGGTAGCGTCGGGGCATGAACGAGTCAGTGCCGGAGGTCGGGACTCCGCAGGGCCCGATGCCGGAGCCGGAGGTTCCGGTCGAGGTCGAACCCGAACTCGAGTACGACCCCGCCGCCCCGGCCCCGCTGGACGTGGACCGCACCCTCACCGGGAACGCCGAGGTCGACGCCCAGCTCGACCGGCTGGGCGACGCCGACCACCTCGCCACGGACGGACATGTCGAGGTGTACGAGGATGTACACCGGGGGCTGCGCGACGCGCTGACCGCGCTCGACACCCGCCCGGGACCTTCGGCTCCCACCCGTCACCCGACCACCGCCCCCCAATGAGACCCTTCGGGTCACCCCTATCCATGGCCGTACGACCGCAGGAGCTGAACCCAACGTGGCAGGAGTGGCACGCCGCCGCCTCGACGCCGAGCTGGTCCGCCGGAAGCTCGCCCGCTCACGCGAGCACGCCGGCCAGCTGATCGCCGCCGGCCGGGTGAGCGTCGGCAAGACCCTCGCGACCAAATCCGCCACCCAGGTGGAGACCGCGGCCGCGATCGTGGTCACCCAGGACGACAGCGACCCCGACTACGTCTCGCGCGGCGGCCACAAGCTCGCGGGCGCCCTGGCGGCCTTCGTACCCCAGGGACTGAAGGTCGAGGGGCGGCGGGCGCTGGACGCCGGAGCGTCCACCGGAGGCTTCACCGACGTACTGCTGCGCGCGGGCGTCTCCCATGTCGTCGCCGTCGACGTCGGCTACGGTCAACTCGCCTGGTCTCTGCAGAGCGATGAACGCGTCACCGTCAAGGACCGTACGAACGTACGCGAGTTGACGTTGGAGGCGATCGATGGGGAACCCGTGGATCTTGTAGTCGGGGATCTGTCCTTCATCCCGCTCGGCCTGGTGCTGCCCGCCCTCGTGCGGTGCGCGGCGCCCGACGCCGATCTGGTGATGATGGTCAAGCCGCAGTTCGAGGTGGGGAAGGAACGGCTGGGGAGTGGTGGAGTCGTACGCAGTCCTGAACTGCGCGCCGAGGCGGTGCGCGGAGTGGCCCGGCGGGCCGCGGAGCTGGGGCTCGGGGTGAAGGGCGTGACCGCGAGTCCGCTGCCCGGACCCTCGGGCAATGTCGAGTACTTTCTGTGGCTGCGTGACGGGGCACCCGAACTCGACCCGGCCGACGTTGACCGTGCAGTGGCGGAGGGGCCGCGTTGACACAGACCCGAGCTCGTACTGTTTTCCTGCTCGCCCACACCGGGCGGCCGGCCGCGATCCGCAGCGCCGAACTCGTGGTGCAGGGGTTGCTGCGCTCCGGGATCGGGGTGCGCGTGCTGGCGGCGGAGGCGGCCGATCTGCCGCTGCCGCCCGAGGTGGAGCTGGTGAAGGAAGCCACTCCGCAGTGCCTCGACGGATGCGAACTGCTGATCGTGCTCGGCGGTGACGGCACACTGCTGCGCGGCGCCGAGTTCGCCCGCGCCTCCGGCGTGCCGATGCTCGGCGTCAACCTCGGCAGCGTCGGCTTCCTGGCGGAGGCCGAGCGTGACGACCTCGACAAGGTCGTCGACCGGGTGGTGACCAAGGCGTACGAGGTCGAGGAGCGCATGACCGTCGACGTCGTCGTCCACCAGAACGGCGACATCGTGCACACCGACTGGGCGCTCAACGAGGCCGCCGTGCAGAAGGTCTCCGCCGAGAAGCTCCTCGAGGTCATCCTGGAGATCGACGGGCGGCCGGTCACCGGCTTCGGCTGCGACGGCATCGTCTGCGCGACCCCGACCGGGTCCACGGCGTACGCCTTCTCCGCCGGCGGGCCGGTCGTCTGGCCCGAGGTCGAGGCGCTGCTCATGGTGCCGATCAGCGCGCACGCGCTGTTCGCCAAGCCGATGGTGACCTCGCCGAACTCGGTGCTCGCGGTGGAGGTGCTGCCGCACATTCCGCCCGGAGTGCTGTGGTGCGACGGGCGGCGGACGGTGGAGCTGCCGCCGGGGGCGCGGGTGGAGGTACGGCGGGGGGCCGTGCCGGTGCGGCTGGCTCGACTGCACCACGCCTCGTTCACCGACCGGCTGGTGGCCAAGTTCGCGTTGCCGGTCTCCGGCTGGCGCGGGGCGCCGCACTGACGCTCCCGTCCGGTCCACTCCCGTGGGTGACAAGGCATCGTTTGTAGGTGCTTGTCACCTGCGGGTTCGCGGCTGCGGGGCGGGGGCCGTCGCACATCCGCGGCTGGACCTCGTAAGGTCGTGTCCGTGTTGGAGGAGATGCGGATACGGTCGCTCGGAGTCATCGACGACGCGGTCGTCGAGCTGTCGCCAGGCTTCACCGCCGTGACCGGTGAGACCGGTGCGGGCAAGACGATGGTGGTCACCAGCCTCGGGCTGCTGCTCGGCGGGCGCGCGGACCCCGCCCTCGTACGGATCGGCGCCAAGAACGCCGTCGTGGAGGGGCGGATCACCGTACCCACGGGCGGTACGGCGATCGTACGGGCCGAGGAGGCGGGCGCCGAGCTCGACGACGGCGCGCTGCTGATCAGCCGTACTGTTTCGGCCGAGGGGCGCTCACGGGCGCACCTGGGCGGCCGTTCCGTCCCGGTGGGTGTGCTCGCCGAGCTGGCCGACGAGCTGGTGGCCGTGCACGGGCAGACCGACCAGCAGGGGCTGCTCAAACTGTCCCGGCAGCGGCAGGCGCTCGACCGGTACGCCGGGGACGCGGTCGCCGTGCCGCTCGCCAAGTACACGGGGGCCTACCGGCGACTGCGGGCCATCTCCGCCGAACTGGACGAGATCACCACACGCGCGCGTGAGCGGGCCCAGGAAGCCGACCTGCTGCGCTTCGGACTCGAGGAGATCGCGGCGGTCGAGCCGCGCGCGGGCGAGGACGCGGAACTGTCGGCGGAGGCGGAGCGGCTCGGGCACGCGGAGGCGCTCGCGTCGGCCGCCACGGCCGCCCACGCCGCTCTCGCGGGCAATCCCGAGGACCCCGAGGGCATCGACGCGGCGACGCTCGTCGCGGGCGCGCACCGGGCCCTGGAGGCCGTACGGTCGCACGACGCCGCGCTCGCCGGGCTGTCCGGGCGGATCGGCGAGATCAACATCCTGCTGCGTGACGTGGCGGGGGAGCTGGCCGGGTACGCCGACGACCTTGACGCCGATCCCTTGCGGCTCGCGGCCGTGGAGGAGCGCCGCGCCGCGCTCACCCAGCTGACCCGGAAGTACGGCGAGGACATCGACGCCGTACTCGCGTGGGCCGAGCAGGGCGCCGCGCGGCTCCTCGAACTCGACGGCGACGACGAGCGGATCGACGAGCTGACCGGCGAGCGGGACGCGCTGCGGGCCGAACTGGGCGGGCTTGCCCAGGCGCTGACGGACGCCCGCACCGAGGCCGCCGAACGGTTCGCCGCCGCCGTGACCGCCGAGCTGGCCTCGCTCGCCATGCCGCACGCGCGCGTGTCGTTCGAGATCCGGCAGACCGACGACCCCGAGGGCGTGGAGCTCGGCGGGCGCACCGTCGCGTACGGGCCCGCGGGCGTGGACGAGGTCGAGCTGCTGCTCGCCCCGCATCCCGGGGCGCCGCCGCGGCCCATCGCCAAGGGGGCCTCCGGTGGTGAGCTCTCACGCGTGATGCTCGCGGTGGAGGTCGTCTTCGCGGGGACCGACCCGGTGCCGACGTATCTCTTCGACGAGGTCGACGCCGGTGTGGGTGGCAAGGCCGCGGTCGAGATCGGGCGGCGGCTGGCCAAGCTCGCCAAGAGCGCGCAGGTCGTCGTGGTGACTCATCTGCCGCAGGTCGCCGCGTTCGCCGACCGGCAGCTGCTGGTCGAGAAGACCAACGACGGGTCGGTGACGCGCTCCGGGGTGAAGGTGCTCGAGGGGGAGGAGCGGATTCGGGAGCTGTCCCGGATGCTGGCGGGGCAGGAGGACTCGGAGACGGCCCGGGCGCATGCGGAGGAGTTGTTGGCCACGGCTCGGGGCGACGGATAGTTCCCTCTGCGCGCGGGGGCCGGCTTTTTGCGTCGCTCCGCGACGGGCGCCCTGACCGCTCCGCGGTCTTCCCCTCGCCGCTCCGCGGCAGCTTTCCCGCCCCTTCGGCCGCTCCGCGGCCCCGAACCAGCCCGCTCCGCGGGCCCCTGGAGTTGTCGCGTGATCACCAGCTTCGGTACCGCCGTCGCCGTCACCCGAGCCACCATCGCAGGCCTGCGCACCAAGACCCCGGGCGGCCCGGAGCGCTGGCAGCGCACGAACTACGCCGGGCGCACCGTCGAGGTGTACGCCGGCCCCGCCACCGCCCTCGGAGCGGCGCTCGCGGCCGCGCGCGTCCACCGGGGCGCCGGGGCCGCGGTCCTGGCCGCCGGGGTGTGCGGCGCGTACGACGACGTGGCCGGGGCGGGGGACCCCCGCCGGGGGTTCCGGGCGCATCTGGGGGCGCTGAAGGACGGGGAGGTGACCAGCGGGGCGGTCAAGCTGTTCGGGATCTCGGCCGCGGGGCTGGTGGCGGGGGCGCTGCTCAAGGAGCGGCCGGTGGACAAGCTGCTCGCGGGGGTCGTGATCGCCGGGAGCGCGCACTTCGTCAACCTCGTGGACGTCCGGCCGGGGCGGGCCGCCGGTGCGGTGCTCGCGCTGGGGGCCCCGGGGCTGCTGCGGGGCGGGCCCGCCGGGCGCCTGTCGGCCGCGGCGATGGGTGCGGCGGCGGCCGTGTTCCCCGACGACCTCGGCGAGCGCGCGATGATCGGCGACACCGGGGCCCACGCGCTCGGCGCCGCGCTGGGCAGCGCGATCGTCGCGGGCACCGGGCGGGCCGGGCTCCTCGTCCACGCCGCGGCGCTGGTGGCCGCGACCGTGTACGGGGACAAGGTCAGCGAGGCGGTCGCGCGACCGCTGGGGTGAGGGGCGGACCACTCGTCGCGCAGGACAATCCGACGCGAAGGACCATCCGACGCGCAGGACAACCCGTCGCGAAGACACGCGACTTGTCACTCTTGTGGGTGACAGCTGTCGTCGAGTTGGGCGCTGCGCCGCAAGGCTTGCTCCGATGGCGGTCCCGGAACACCCGTACGGCCTGGCATCCTTGGCGTAGTACGCGGAGCACGACGTGCGGTACACCCCCCTCTGCCTTTCCCTCTGTACGTTCTCCGTGCCCGTCCGACGCCGAACCAGGAGCCCCGGCCACGTGAGCCACGTGAGCAGCCACTCACCGCACGGTCAGTCGCCGCTGCGCACCGTGCAGGTGCTCGGCGGCGCAAGCGCGGGCAGCAGCGTGCATGTGCGGTCGCTGGCCTCGGGGCTCGTCGCCCGGGGGGTGCGGGTCACCGTGTGCGCACCCGCCGAGGCCGACCTCGCGTACGGGTTCAGTGGCGTCGGCGCCCAGCACGTTCCCGTGCCGCGCAGCAGCGATCCGGCCGCCGTGGCCGCGCTGCGGGTGGCCTGCGCGGACGCCGATCTCGTGCACGCGCACGGGCTGCACGCCGCGCTGCGGGCCGCGCTCGCGCTCAGCGGGCGGCGCATCCCGCTCGTCGTCACCTGGCACACCCGTTCGCACGCGGAGGGCGCGCGGGCGCATCTGCTGCGGCTGCTGGAGCGGCGGGTCGCCAGAGCCGCGGCGGTGGTGCTGGGTTCCTCGTCCGACCTCGTGGACCGCGCCCGCAGGCGCGGGGCGCGGGACGCCCGGCTCGCGGCCGTCGCGTTCCCGACGCCGCGCAAGGCCGTCGAGTACGGGGACCCCGACCGGCTCCGCCACAAGGCGCGGGCCGAACTCGGCGCCATCGACCGCCCGTTGCTCATGGCCGTCGGTTCCCTCGACCGGCACCGCGGATACGACACGCTGCTGGACGCCTCGCGCGCGTGGCGCTCGCTTGACCCCGTGCCGCTCCTGGTGATCGCCGGGGAGGGGCCGCTGCGGGCGGCCCTCCAGCGGCGGATCGAGGACGAGGAGCTGCCGGTGCGGCTCGTCGGGCGGCGCGACGACGTCTCCGAGCTGCTTCTGGCCTCCGATCTCGCGGTGCTGCCGAGCGGTCGGGAGTCCCGTTCCGTGCTCGCCCAGGAGGCCTTGCACGCGCGTGTGCCGCTCGTCGCGACGGCCGTCGGAGGCATCCCCGAACTGGTCGGCGACGCGGCCGAACTCGTCCCGTGCGCGGACGCCGACGCGCTCGCCGCGGCCGTCGTACGACTGCTCGGGGACGACGATCGCCGGGAGTTGCTCAAGGAGCGGGGGGTGCGGCAGGCCACGACCTGGCCGACCGAGGACGAGACCGTCGCCCAAGTGCTCAGCGTCTACGACGAGTTGACCCAGACCAGGCCTCTTGCCTAGGAGCCGTCCGGTGGCTCAGGGCACGTGCCGTCGCGCTCGCAGTGCCAGGCTCAACGCCAGTACCGTCTGCGGGTCGTCCAGGTCCGTGCCCAGCAACTCCCCGATCCGGGCGAGGCGGTTGTAGAGGGTCTGCCGGTTCAGGTGCAGCTCGCGGGCTGTCTCCGCCTTGCGGCCCGCGTGCGCCAGGTACGTCTCCAGGGTGGGCAGCAGCGGCGGCTTGGAGCGGAGGTCGTGGTCGCGGAGGGGGCCGATGGCGCGGTCCACGAAGGCCGCCAGGTCCGGATGGTCGCGCAGCCGCCACAGGAGCAGGTCGGTGTCGAGGCGGCGGGCGTCGTACCAGGGGCGGTCCGTCAGGCCCTGCGCGGCCGTCGCCGTCTCCGCCGCGTGCCGCAGGCCCGCCGAGGCCGCCGCCCAGCCGCCCGCGACCCCGACCACCACCACGGGCGGCTGCGCGCCCGGCCGCTGCATGCCCGCGCGCTCCACGCCCGCCCTGAGGGCCGCCGCGACCCGGTCCGCGACCGCCGCCCGCTCGGACTCCGAACGCAGGCCCAGCAGCAGGGGGACGCGGCCCTCCACCGGGCGTACGCCCAAAAGGACCGGCACGCCCACCGAGGCCAGCTCCTCCGCGACCGCGCGCGCCAGGACGGCCCAGCCGCCGCCGGGGGAGGGGCCGTCGGCGAGCCGCATCACGACCGGCAGGAGCGGGCTGTTGCCGGGCTTGAAGCCGAGCACGCGGGCCTGTGCGGGGGCGTCCTCGGCGGCGATACGGCCCTCCGCGAGGTCGGTGAGGAAGTCGCCGCGTCCGCGTGCCGCGAGCTCCTCCTCCTGGCGGGCCTGCATGAGGACGACGGCCAGGATGCCCGCGGCCCGCTCCGCCGCGATCCGGTGCACGGGGGCGACCGGGGCGCTGACGGGCAGGAGGACCAGCCGGGCGCGTACCGAGCCGGTGCCGGGGCCGCCGCCCGGCACGTCCACGAGGGTCGTCCCGGCGGGCGGCTCCTCCTTGTGCTGGCCGCGCAGCCCCTCCCACACCTGGAGCGGATCGGCGCCGGCGGAGCCGGCCCCCGCGGCGTACAGGAGCTGTCCGTCCGGGGTCTCGAGGAAGACGGGGTTGCCGCTGAAGTCCGCGAGGATGCCGAGGACCTGAGGTATGCCCCCGCCGCCGAGCAGGGCCTCGGTACAGCGCCGGTGCACTTCCTCGGCCCGCTGCAGCAGCGCGTAGTGGCCGTTGACGATCTCGGTGTGGATCTCCTCCGTGACCGCCACGAAGGGCACCTCGCGGTGCAGCTGGACCAGCGGGAGACCGGCGGAGCGGGCCGTCTCCACGAGGGCCGAGGGCAGCCGGGTGAAGCGCGGGCCGAGCTCCACGACGAGCGCCGCGATACCGCGCTCCGCGAGCGTGCGGACGAACGCGCGCTGGTCGGCGGGGCGGGTGCCGAGGCCGTAGCCCGTGGTCAGGAGCAGTTCGCCGCCCTTGAGGAGCGAGGCGATGTTCGGGACCTCGCCGGCGTGCACCCAGCGCACGGTGCGGCCCAGCCGGTCGGCGCCCGCGAGGATCTCCGGCAGCCCGCTGCGCAGCCCGGGCAGCTCCAGCGCCCGCTGCACGGTGATTCCGGCGCCCTGGGTGTCGTATCGACTGTCCAAGTGGCTGTCCAAACGGCTGTCCATGCAGCGGACGGTACCCGGGGAGGCCTCCCGGAGGCATGTCCGAGGCCGGGCCGCTCACTACCGGGGCGGGATGTTGTGGTTGAAGCGGAAGACGTTGTCCGGGTCGTACGCGGCTTTCACCGCGGCCAGCCGGCGGATGTTCCCGGCGCCGAGGCCGGCCACCACGCGGTCGGCTCCCTCGTCGCCGACGAGGTTGAGGCAGACCGCGCCGGTGCTCCACGGCCGGAAGGCGGCACGCACGTCCTCGACCCACTGGACGCAGCGCCTGTCGTCTGCGGGGCCCTCCCACATCCCGAAGGGGTGCACGGTCCACCGGGCGTCCCGGAACGGCACCGGGAAGCGGTCCGGGCCTGAGGCGATCGCGCCGCCCTGCGGGAACAGCGAGTACCGGGTGTCCGTGGGCACGGGCATGGCGTTCCCCAGCTCGCAGAAGACGTCCACGGCCTCGTCGGGCAGACCGGTCAGGGACTCCGCGGAACAGTGGTTCCTCAGGCCGGGCGGGCTGTCCAGGATGCGCTGGAAGGCGGCGTAGGGGAGGGGCGTGAGGATCACGGCCTCGTGCGGCAGCGCCAGCAGCGGCCGGGCGAGCTTGCGGAGGTCCTGTTCGGGGCCCGGGTACGTCAGGAGTGCGTCCACCAGCTGGGTGCGGATGATGCCGCCGCCGGTCTCCGGTGGGGCGGCCTCGATGATCTCGCGGTAGATGCGGACCACGTCCGGACAGGACTGCGGGCGGTATGTCAGCAGGGCGATCGAGAAATCCGGCAGCGGGTGCGGTCTGAGGGTCAGTGCGGTGGCGACGCCGAAGTTGCCGCCACCGCCGTGCAGGGCCCAGAAGAGTTCCGGGTTCTCGTGATCGGTGGCCTGGATCTGCGAGCCGTCGCACGTGACCAGTTCGACGCCGAGCAGGTTGTCGACGGCGAGGCCGAAGGCGCGGTCGAGCCAGCCGGTGCCGCCGCCGAGGGCGAAGCCGGCGACGCCCGTGGTCGAGTTCCGGGCGCCGGTGGTGGCCAGGCCGTGGGGCCGGGTGGCCTGGTCGAGGTGGCTCATGAGGGCGCCGCCCTCGACCCGTACCGTCCGGGAGCCGGGGTCTACGGTCACCGCGTGCATCCGGCGCAGGTCGATGACCAGGCCGTTGTCGTTGAGCGACATCCCGGCCGGGCTGTGGCCGCCGGCCCGGATCGCGATGTGGAGGTCCAGGTCCCGCGCGAAGCGGACGCACTGGACCACGTCCGCCGTGGTCGCGCACTGGGCGATCACTGCGGGGTGGCGGTCGATGCGGGCGTTGAAGACCTTGCGGGCGTTGTCGTAGCCGGGGTCTTCCGGCCTGAAGGCGTCGCCGGTCAGGGCTGCGCGCAGGGCGGCGAGGCGGGTGTGGGCTTTCGAGAAGGGGGACATCGCAGGTGCCCCCTTTTTCAGGAGGGGACGGGACTGCTTTCAGCCTAGGGGCTTGTGTGAGGCTGCGGGCCGGTGGGGACCGGTCGCGCAGGTCCCCGCGCCCCTTGAGGGCGGTTGTCGGCGCCCCCTGAAGAAGGCAGCGGCCCGTGTCCCTGAGCGAGGCAGCGGCCCGTGTCGCTGTAGAAAGGCAGTGGCCCGCCACTCCCCCCGAAAGGGGAGCGCGGGCCGCTGTCGCGGTCGTTGTCAGCCGCCGTATGCCCCGCTTGCCGTCAGCCTGAGAGCCGTGTCGATCAGGGGCACGTGGCTGAAGGCCTGGGGGAAGTTGCCCACCTGGCGCTGGAGGCGGGGGTCCCATTCCTCGGCCAGGAGGCCCAGGTCGTTGCGGAGGGCCAGGAGCCTTTCGAAGAGCTTGCGGGCCTCGTCGACGCGGCCGATCATCGCCAGGTCGTCCGCCATCCAGAAGGAGCAGGCGAGGAAGGCCCCCTCGTCGCCCTCGAGGCCGTCCACGCCCGCGTCCTCGCCGGTGGTCGGGTAGCGCAGGATGAAGCCGTCCGGGGTGGACAGCTCGCGCTGGATCGCCTCGATGGTGCCGATCACGCGCTTGTCGTCCGGGGGGAGGAAGCCCATCTGCGGGATGAGGAGCAGCGAGGCGTCCAGCTCCTTGGAGCCGTACGACTGCGTGAAGGTGTTGCGCTCCTTGTCGTAGCCCTTCTCGCACACGTCCCGGTGGATGTCGTCGCGCAGTTCGCGCCACTTCTCCAGCGGGCCGTCCGCGTCACCGGACTCGATGAGCTTGATCGTGCGGTCGACGGCGACCCAGGCCATCACCTTGGAGTGCACGAAGTGGCGGCGCGGGCCGCGGACCTCCCAGATGCCCTCGTCCGGCTGGTCCCAGTGGTCCTCCAGGTAGCGGATCAGTTTCAGCTGGAGGAGCGAGGCGTAGTCGTTGCGGGACAGGCCCGTCATGTGGGCCAGGTGCAGGGCCTCGGTGACCTCGCCGTAGACGTCCAGCTGGAGCTGGTGCGCGGCGCCGTTGCCCACCCGCACGGGGCCCGAGTTCTCGTATCCGGGCAGCCAGTCGAGCTCCGCCTCGCCCAGCTCCCGCTCGCCCGCGATGCCGTACATGATCTGCAGGTTCTCCGGGTCGCCGGCCACGGCGCGCAGCAGCCATTCGCGCCAGGCGCGGGCCTCCTCGCGGTAGCCGGTGCGCAGGAGGGAGGAGAGGGTGATCGCCGCGTCGCGCAGCCAGGTGTAGCGGTAGTCCCAGTTGCGTACGCCGCCGATCTCCTCCGGGAGGGAGGTGGTGGGCGCGGCGACGATGCCGCCCGTGGGGGCGTACGTCAGGGCCTTGAGGGTGATCAGGGAGCGGACGACGGCCTCGCGGTAGGGGCCGTGGTACGTGCACTGGTCGACCCAGTCGCGCCAGAAGTCCTCGGTGGCCTCCAGGGCCTGCTCCGGCTCGGGCAGCGCGGGGGGCTTCTTGTGCGAGGGTTCCCACGAGATGGTGAACGCGATCCGGTCACCGGGTGCCACGGTGAAGTCCGCGTACGTGGTCAGCGCCTTGCCGTAGGTCTCGCAGACGGTGTCGAACCACACCGAGTCGGGTCCGGCAACGGCGACCGTGCGTCCCTCGTGCTTGTGCACCCAGGGCACGACACGGCCGTACGAGAAACGCATCCGCAGCGCGGAGCGCATCGGGACCCGGCCCGTGACGCCTTCCACGATCCGGATCAGTTGGGGCGCGCCGTCACGCGGCGGCATGAAATCGGTCACTCGGACCGTGCCGCGTGGGGTGTCCCACTCGGATTCGAGGATCAGCGAGTCGCCGCGGTACGAGCGGCGCGCCGCCGTCGGCGGTTCGGCGTCGGCCGCGTGGGCGGGCCCGAGCCGCCAGAATCCGTGTTCCTCCGTGCCGAGCAGTCCCGCGAAGATGGCATGAGAGTCGAAGCGGGGCAGGCACAGCCAGTCCACTGTGCCGTCCCGGCAGACCAGTGCTGCGGTCTGCATGTCTCCGATGAGTGCGTAGTCCTCGATGCGCCCGGCCACGTGCATCTCCAGTCGAACGGCCACGTCGCCCCCGAGGGGCGGTCGCTCTGCGGTCAGGGAACAGGAACGTTAAAACGTTAGAAGAATGAACGTTAGAACGTTGGTAAAGCGTCGCTGCGGAACGTCAATTATCGGTGCGATTGTCGTTGCGAAACGAACTGACGAGCTCTCGTGGTTCCGGGATACGGGCGGGGATGGTGCCGTGTGCCGGCCGGACTCGGCAGCGAGTGTCCGAGCAGGATACGACGCACGTGGGTGGTCCGCGTGCCGCTCCCGGCAACCCGACTGGTCCGATCGAGTGAGTGCTGTGTGTGGTCTGTGCCGATGTGTGTGCGCAGCGTGGCCGGAAGCAGCCTCCTCGGGTCGCTGATACCCTGGTAGCCCGTGGACCGGTGGGCAAGAAACCCCCGAACCGCAGCGACGGCACCTCCGGAAATCTTCGGACACCACGCCGGTACGCACCCCAGACCGCGACCACGGGAGCCCCCTCTTGGCCATGCCGCCCAAATCCACGACGACCAAGCACATCTTCGTCACCGGGGGTGTCGCCTCCTCCCTCGGTAAGGGCCTGACCGCCTCCAGCCTGGGTGCGCTGCTCAAGGCGCGGGGCCTGCGGGTCACCATGCAGAAGCTCGACCCCTACCTGAACGTCGACCCGGGCACCATGAACCCGTTCCAGCACGGCGAGGTGTTCGTCACCAACGACGGCGCCGAGACCGACCTGGACATCGGACACTACGAGCGCTTCCTCGACGTTGACTTGGACGGCTCCGCCAATGTCACTACAGGGCAGGTGTACTCGACGGTCATCGCCAAGGAGCGGCGCGGCGAGTACCTGGGCGACACCGTGCAGGTCATCCCGCACATCACCAACGAGATCAAGCACCGCATCCGGCGGATGGCGACCGACGACGTCGACGTCGTCATCACCGAGGTCGGCGGCACGGTCGGTGACATCGAGTCGCTGCCCTTCCTGGAGACCGTCCGCCAGGTCCGGCACGAGGTCGGCCGGGACAACGTGTTCGTGGTCCACATCTCGCTGCTGCCGTACATCGGCCCCTCCGGCGAGCTGAAGACCAAGCCGACCCAGCACTCGGTCGCGGCCCTCAGGAACATCGGTATCCAGCCGGACGCGATCGTGCTGCGCGCCGACCGTGAGGTGCCCACCGCCATCAAGCGCAAGATCTCGCTGATGTGCGACGTCGACGAGGCAGCCGTGGTCGCGGCCATCGACGCCAAGTCGATCTACGACATCCCGAAGGTGCTGCACACCGAGGGCCTGGACGCCTACGTCGTGCGCAAGCTGGACCTGCCCTTCCGCGACGTGGACTGGACGACCTGGGACGACCTGCTCGACCGCGTCCACAACCCGCTCCACGAGATCAACCTCGCGCTCGTCGGCAAGTACATCGACCTGCCCGACGCCTACCTCTCGGTCACCGAGGCGCTGCGCGCCGGCGGCTTCGCCAACAAGGCCCGCGTGAAGATCAAGTGGGTCACCTCGGACGACTGCAAGACCCCGGCGGGCGCCGCGAAGCAGCTCGGCGACGTCGACGCGATCTGCATCCCCGGCGGCTTCGGCGACCGTGGCGTGTCGGGCAAGGTCGGCGCGATCCAATACGCCCGCGAGAACAAGATCCCGCTGCTCGGCCTCTGTCTCGGCCTGCAGTGCATCGTGATCGAGGCCGCGCGCAACCTGGCCGGCATCCCGGACGCCAACTCCACCGAGTTCGACTCCGCCACCGCCCACCCGGTCATCTCCACGATGGCCGAGCAGCTCGACATCGTGGCGGGCGAGGGCGACATGGGCGGAACGATGCGCCTGGGCATGTATCCGGCCAAGCTCGCCGAGGGCTCCATCGCGCGCGAGGTGTACGACGGCAAGGAGTACGTCGAGGAGCGTCACCGCCACCGCTACGAGGTGAACAACGCCTACCGCGGCGAGCTGGAGAAGAAGGCCGGTCTGCAGTTCTCCGGCACCTCCCCGGACGGCAAGCTCGTGGAGTACGTCGAGTACCCGCGCGAGGTGCACCCCTACCTGGTCGCGACCCAGGCGCACCCCGAGCTGCGCTCCCGCCCGACCCGCCCGCACCCGCTCTTCGCGGGTCTGGTCAAGGCCGCCGTCGCGCGCAAGACGGGCAAGTAACACAAGGGCTGTACGGTGGCCGGGGTACGCGTCTTTTGGGACACGTGCCCCGGTTTTCGTTCGGTGCGTAGGAGGAACAGGGCGACATGACGATCAAGGACTCCCCCGAGGAGTGGGAAGTCAGGGCCACCGCGACTCCCTTCGTCGGCAACAAGACGTCCGTCCGCACCGACGACGTGGTCATGCCGGACGGATCGGTCGCCCGCCGTGACTACCAGGTCCACCCCGGCTCCGTGGCCGTCCTCGCCCTCGACCACCAGGACCGCGCGGTGGTGCTGCACCAGTACCGGCACCCCGTGCGCCACAAGCTGTGGGAGATCCCGGCCGGACTCCTCGACGTGCCCGGTGAGAACCCGCTGCACGCCGCGCAGCGCGAGCTGTACGAGGAGGCGCACGTCAAGGCCGAGGACTGGCGGGTGCTGACCGACGTCTACACCACCCCGGGCGGCTGCTCCGAGGCCGTGCGGATCTTCCTCGCCCGCGATCTCTCCGAGGCCGAGGGGGAGCGCTTCGAGGTCGAGGACGAAGAGGCCGACATGGAGCTGGCCCGGGTCCCCGTCGGCGACCTCGTGCGCGGGGTGCTCGCCGGCGAACTGCACAACAACTGTCTCGTCGTGGGCGTCCTCTCCCTGGTCGCCGCCCGCGGCGGCGACGGACTCGACGCGCTGCGCCCGGCCGAGGCGCCCTGGCCGGCCCGCCCGTTCGAGTCCTGACGCACCGCGGACGCTCCTCTCCCACGACCGGATCCCCGACCGGACAGCATCAGTCCTACGATCGGCTGATCCGATCGGGGGACGTCCCCGCCGTGCTCCGCCCGGATCGTCGCAGAGCGTGAACTAGGCTCTGGAAACGCCCGAACCGGAGTCCCGGCGGGCTTGCGCGCGCAGTGGGACGGGAGCGTGGCCCGTGGCGGATCAGGCGGTGGACACAGACGGCACGAAAGTGTCGTCGGAGGGGCGGCGCCCGGCTGCCGGGTCCGCTCCTACGGAGGGTCAGTTCCTCGGCCGCACACGAGAGTTGAAGGAACTCAGGGTCGACATCGAGCGCGCGGGCCTGGACACTCTCGCGGGCCGCAAGGCACCCCGAGCGCGCGTGCTGCTCATCGCCGGCAAGCCCGGATCGGGCCGCACCGCGCTCGCCGAGGAGCTCGTACGGCAGGTTGCGGGGAGTTACCCGGACGGGGTGCTGCGCGCCCGGCTCACCGAACCCGACGGCACCCCCGTGCCCACCGAGCGCACCGCGCGGGAACTGCTGAGGACCCTGGAGCTGCCCGCGCCGGCGGGGGCAGCCGCCGACGACCTGAGCGAGGCGGTGCGCGAGGCCCTCGCTACCCGCCGCGTCCTGCTGCTGCTCGACGACGCGGCCGACGCCGAGCAGGTCGACGCGCTGCTCCCGGACACCCCCGAGTGCCTGGTCGTCGCGGTCTCCGGCGGGCCGCTGACCGGCATCGCGGACGTCCGCCCCTGCACCCTGGGCGGCCTGGACACCAAGTCCGCGCTCGGACTGCTCGACCGCTTCACCGGCTCGGTGCGCATCACCGTCGACCCGCTCGCGGCCGAGGGACTGGTCGAGGAGTGCGCCGGTCAGCCCGCCGCCCTGCGCCTCGCGGGCGGCTGGCTCGCCGCCCGCCCCACCTCGGCCGTCGCCGACCTCGCCAAGCAACTGCGCACCGAGGGCGACGAGAGCACCCCGCTCGGCCGGGTCTTCCACCTCGTCTACACCGCGCTGTCCGCCACCGCCGCGCGGATACTGCGTCTGCTCTCGCTCGCCCCGGCCGGCCTCATCGACCCGCACACCGCGTCCGCGCTGGCCGGCTGCTCGGTGGACACCGCGCGGGCCGCGCTGGACGACTTCGTCGGCTTCGGCCTCGTACGGCCCGTCGAGTCGCGGCTGCCGCAGTACGAGGTGCCCGGCTGCCTGCTGCCGCTGCTGCGCTCCCTCGCCGAGAGCCAGGACCGCCCGGCCGAACTGCAGCTGGCCCGCGCCCGGATGCTGGAGCGGACCGTACGGCTGCTGGTGTCCTGCCGCGCCATCACCGAGACCGACAACGCGCCCGCCCGCGAGAAGCTCGCCGCGCTGCCCCGCGAACTGCGCTTCCCGACCCCCAGGGCGGCCGAGGACTGGCTGCGCGTCCGCCAGCCCGCGCTGCTGGCCGCGGCCCGGCTCGCGGTCGCGGACGGGGAGCTGGACACCCTGGCCAGGCGGCTGATGGCCGCGCTGGTGCGGGCGATGGTCGCCCACTTCGGCACCCGGGCCGCGGCGCCCGAGCTGTACGGCATCCACCGCCTCGTCCTCGACGTCGCCGAGCGCCGGGGCCTGCCCCGCGAGCAGGCCGCGGCCCTGCTGAACCTCGCCGACCTGGACGCGCAGACCGGCCGTACGGCCGACGCCCTGACCCGCTACCGGGCCGCCCTGGACGCCGGACGCGAGGCGAACGACCCGTATGCGACCGGCCGCGCGATGGAATCCGTAGGCGGCGCCCACCAGGAGCTCGGGGACCACGACCGGGCCGCCGACTGGTACGGCAGGGCGCTCGCCCAGCGCCTGGCGCGGGACGAGCGGGTGGACGCCGCCCGGCTGTACGGCCGTATCGCCACCGCGCACACCTACGCGGGCCGCTACGGCGAGGCGCTGCGCAACTGGCGCGCCGCCGTCACCGGACACCGCAGGAACGGCGATGTGCCCGCTCAGGCACGGGCGTTGAGCGAGCTGGCGCGCGTCCAGGAGTACGCCGGACGGCCCGAGGAGTCGCTGCGCACCTGCCACGAGGCGGTCGAGTGGGCGCGCCGCGCCGAGGACCACCGGCTGCAGGCCGCGCTGCAGCTCCGGCTGGCCGACACCCTGGACCGGCTCGGCGACCCCGCCGCGGCGCGACTGCACCGCAAGGCGGCCGAGCGCATGCTGGGTGATGAGCTCCCGGAGAGCGCGACGGCCATGGAAGACCCAGACGGCACAGAAGGCACGGAACAAGACGCTAACGCCTGCGAAATCCGTAGTACATCCGTCGAAGATTGATGCATTGAAAGGCTAGACAGAGAGAACCCCTTCATTAGACTGGCTCCGCCGCGTTCTTCCGTGGTGTCTCCCGATGCGCCCCCGTGCATCCGGGTATGACATGCATTGCCCTGGCTTGCATCGCCCCGGCCGTGCATAGCCCCAGAACCCTCTGAGTCAAGGACCGTGATCGACGTGAAGGTCGGCATCCCCCGCGAGGTCAAGAACAACGAGTTCCGGGTGGCCATCACCCCCGCCGGTGTGCATGAGCTGGTGCGCAACGGCCACCAGGTCGTCGTCGAGCGGAACGCCGGTGTCGGCTCCTCGATCACGGACGACGAGTACGTTTCCGCCGGTGCGCAGATCCTGGAGACCGCCGACGAGGTCTGGGCCGCCGCCGACCTGCTGCTGAAGGTCAAGGAGCCCATCGCGGAGGAGTACCACCGCCTCCGCAAGGACCAGACCCTCTTCACCTACCTGCACCTGGCCGCGTCCAAGGAGTGCACCGACGCGCTCCTGGAGTCCGGCACCACGGCGATCGCGTACGAGACGGTCGAGCTGCCGAGCCGCGCGCTGCCGCTGCTCGCCCCGATGTCCGAGGTCGCGGGCCGCCTCGCCCCCCAGGTCGGCGCCTACCACCTGATGGCCGCCAACGGTGGCCGCGGTGTGCTGCCCGGCGGTGTCCCCGGTGTGCTGCCCGCCAAGGCGGTCGTCATCGGCGGCGGCGTCTCCGGCTGGAACGCCGCGCAGATCGCCATCGGCATGGGCTTCCAGGTGACCCTGCTCGACCGTGACATCAACAAGCTCAAGGAGGCGGACAAGATCTTCGGCACGAAGATCCAGACCGTCGTCTCCAACGCCTTCGAGCTCGAGAAGGCCTGCCTCGAGGCCGACCTCGTCATCGGTGCGGTCCTCATCCCCGGCGCCAAGGCCCCGAAGCTCGTCACCAACGAGCTGGTCTCCCGGATGAAGGCGGGAAGTGTTCTTGTCGACATCGCGATCGACCAGGGCGGCTGCTTCGAGGACTCCCGCCCGACCACGCACGCCGAGCCGACCTTCCCGGTCCACAACTCGGTCTTCTACTGCGTCGCCAACATGCCCGGCGCCGTGCCCAACACCTCCACGTACGCGCTGACCAACGCCACGCTGCCGTACATCGTGGAACTGGCCAACCGCGGCTGGGCCGAGGCGCTGCGCCGCGACCCCGCGCTGGCCAAGGGCCTCAACACGCACGACGGCAAGGTCGTGTACCGGGAGGTCGCGGAGGCGCACGGCCTGGAGCACCTCGAGCTGGAGTCCCTGCTCGGCTGAGACACCGAAGGGTGACCGGACGAGTGGCCGGCTGACCCATCAATCAGCAAAAGGCGATACGTCAACACAGGTCGTCAACGCCCCGCACCCGGCCGGACCTTGCCCAGCGAGGTCCGGCCGGGTGTGTGTCGGGTCACTTTGCGACACTCGTTCAACTCGCCACGAACGTAACCGTTTAACCGATTCGCACACCCGTGAAACCTGCTGTGCGACGGCCTTACGCCCTTGACAGAGGGGTGTTCGGTTGCCGACACATCGGGTCGGGTCCGGCGGATTGTGTTGCTGCGGACCGGTGACACGCCATAGAGTCGCCAACCGTCGGCATGGTGCCACGCTGACCTATCTAGAAGTTTCCTGGTCACCAAGGAGGTAAGACGACTTGTGAATGAGTCGACATTTACTCCCGGGGGTGGTCAACCAGGAATGCCGGCGCGGGGCCAGGGCCCCACGGGGCTCGAGGCTGTCGGCTCCGTCGCTGTCCGAACCTTCGCAGCGCAAAAGAGTCCCCGGATGACTCAGACAGCACACCAGAGCATGGATGGCCATCACGTGAACGCCATGGCCGGCAACGGAAGTGGCGGGAACCACACCCACTTCGCCGACTACGACGAACTGCCCGAGGGGCACTTCTACGACCCCGACGCCGAGTACGAGCCCGATCCGGAGTACGCGGCCACGCTCGCGCCCGACGCGGCCCGTCAGCGCCGTGAGCGCGTCGGACCGACCGGACGCCCGCTGCCCTACTTCCCGATCCCGGGTCCGCTGACCAGCCACGGCCCCGCGACGATCATCGCGATGTGCAACCAGAAGGGCGGCGTCGGCAAGACGACGTCGACCATCAACCTGGGCGCCGCGCTCGCGGAGTACGGACGCCGGGTCCTGCTCGTCGACTTCGACCCGCAGGGCGCGCTCTCCGTGGGCCTCGGCGTCAACCCCATGGAGCTCGACCTCACCGTCTACAACCTGCTCATGGAGCGGGGCATGGCGGCCGACGAGGTGCTCCTGAAGACGGCGGTCCCGAACATGGACCTGCTGCCCAGCAACATCGACCTGTCCGCCGCCGAGGTGCAGTTGGTGTCCGAGGTCGCGCGCGAGTCCACGCTCCAGCGTGCGCTGAAGCCGCTGATGGCCGACTACGACTACATCGTGATCGACTGTCAGCCCTCGCTCGGCCTGCTCACCGTCAACGCCCTCACGGCGGCCCACAAGGTGATCGTGCCGCTCGAGTGCGAGTTCTTCGCCCTGCGCGGTGTCGCGCTGCTCACCGAGACCATCGAGAAGGTCCAGGAGCGGCTCAATCCCGAGCTGGAGCTCGACGGCATCCTCGCCACTATGTACGACTCCCGCACGGTGCACAGCCGTGAGGTGCTCGCGCGCGTGGTCGAGGCGTTCGACGATCACGTCTACCACACGGTGATCGGCCGGACCGTCCGCTTCCCGGAGACCACCGTCGCCGGTGAGCCGATCACCACGTACGCCTCCAACTCCGTCGGTGCCGCCGCCTATCGCCAGCTCGCCAGGGAGGTGCTCGCCCGGTGTCACGCCGAGTGAGTCTGCCGGGGGCCGACGAACTGTTCCGTACCACCGGGGGCATGGCGCTCCAGTCCTCCACCCCCACCCGCCGGACCAACGGCGAGGCCCGGGTACCGGCTCCGGCCGGTGAGAGCGACCCGGCCGCCGTCGCGGAGGACGCGCCGCAGTCGGTGCCCGTGCAGGGCGGTGACGGCGAGGGCGACGAACACGTGGCGGCGGACGCCGAGGCGGACGCGGGAGAGTCCCGCAGCCGGGGTACGGCCCCGGAGCGCTCGGCGCGGCGCCAGGCGACGCAGGAGGGCGCCGGCGGGCAGCCAGCCCGCGGCAGCAAGCGCTCCCGCGCCGCCAACCGGCGGCCCAGCGGGCGGGAGCGGCACGACGAGAAGATCACGGTGTACGTGTCCGCCGAGGAGCTCATGGACCTCGAGCACGCCCGGCTGGTGCTCCGCGGGGAGCACGGGCTCGCGGTCGACCGCGGCCGGATCGTCCGCGAGGCGGTCGCCGTCGTACTCGCCGATCTTGAATCCCGCGGGGACGCGAGCATCCTCGTACGACGGCTTCGCGGGCGGTAGCGGTAGCCTGCGACGGCTATGACCTCGAACGACACCTCTGTCCCCGCCGGCTCCGGCGGCCGTCGCCGTGTCCTGGGGCGGGGCCCCGGCGCGACGCCGGTCCCGACGGAGGAGCGGGACGGGCGGCCCGAGGAGCGCGTCGAGTCGGCCGAGGGGCCGCCGACCGACGGTCGAGCCGAGCCGGTCGAGGAGCCCGTCGAGGAGTCGGTCGAGAAGCCCGTCGAGGAGCCCGTCGAGGCCGCCGCGGAGACGGCGCCCGAGCCTCCGGCGGTGCACCTCCCGGCGGACAGGGCGCTTGAGCCTCCGGCCGAGCCTCCCGCACAGGCCGAGGCCGGTGACGGGGTCTTCAAGGTGCGGCTCGCGAACTTCGAGGGGCCGTTCGACCTGCTGCTCCAGTTGATCTCGAAGCACAAGCTCGATGTCACCGAAGTGGCGCTGTCCAAGGTCACCGACGAGTTCATGGCGCACATCAGGGCGATGGGGCCCGACTGGGACCTCGACCAGACGACCGAGTTCCTGGTCGTCGCGGCGACGCTGCTCGATCTGAAGGCCGCGCGGCTGCTCCCGGCCGCCGAGGTCGAGGACGAGGCGGATCTGGCGCTGCTGGAGGCCCGGGACCTGCTGTTCGCGCGGCTGCTCCAGTACCGCGCCTACAAGCAGATCGCGGACATCTTCAACGCCCGGCTGGAGGAAGAGGGCCGCCGTTACCCGCGTACCGTCGGGCTGGAAGCCCACCACGCCGAGCTGCTGCCCGAGGTGGTCATCAGCATCGGGGCGGAAGGATTCGCCAGGCTCGCCGTGAAGGCGATGCAGCCCAAGCCCAAGCCGCAGGTGTACGTCGACCACATCCACGCCCCGCTGGTGAGCGTGCAGGAGCAGGCCGGGATCGTGGTGGCGCGGCTGCGGGAGCTCGGGGAGGCCAGTTTCCGCGCCCTCGTCGAGGACACCGAGGACACCCTCACCGTCGTGGCCCGGTTCCTGGCCCTGCTGGAGCTCTACCGGGAGAAGGCCGTCGCCCTCGATCAGGAGGAGGCCCTCGGGGAGCTCATGGTGCGCTGGACGGGCGGCGAAGGCGACGGTCAGCCGAGGGTGACGGACGAGTTCGACCGCCCGCCGGAGCCGGCCAAGGACGACCGGGCCAAGGACGGCGGCACCAAGGACGACAAGATCAAGGACGGCGCCAAGGAGGACAAGGCGTGAACCAGGAGACCACCGACGTCCCGGCGGGCCTGCGTACCGTCGCCGACCTCGATCTGAAGCCCGCCCTGGAGGCCGTCCTCATGGTCGTGGACGAGCCCGCGACCGAGGAGCACCTCGCGAAGATCCTGGAGCGGCCCAAACGGCAGATCAAGGACGCGCTGCGGGAGCTGGCCGACGAGTACACCGTCCAGGGCCGCGGTTTCGAGCTTCGGCTCATCGCGGGGGGCTGGCGTTTCTACACCCGGCCCGAATACGCGGCGGCCGTCGAACGCTTCGTTCTCGACGGGCAGCAGGCCCGGCTCACCCAGGCGGCGCTTGAGACCCTGGCGGTCGTCGCGTACCGCCAGCCGGTCAGCCGATCCAGGGTCTCGGCGGTCCGCGGAGTGAACTGCGACGGTGTGATGCGCACCCTGTTGCAGCGCGGTCTGGTCGAGGAGGCGGGCACGGAACCCGAAACAGGTGCGATCCTGTACGTGACGACGAACTACTTCCTGGAGCGAATGGGCCTGCGCGGTCTGGACGAGCTCCCGGAGCTCGCGCCCTTCCTCCCCGAGGCGGACGCGATCGAGGCCGAGACGCTGGAAGGGGTCCCGTCGTTCGATCCGGATGCACCGGATGCAGATGCAGACGACACGACGACGACGGAACTTTGATGCGAAGCAGTGGCAGCGGCAGTGGCAGGAACAGCGGGCGCGGCAACCCGCGCGGTAGCGGTGGAGGCGGTAATCCCCGCGGGACCGGCGGAGGCGGCAACCCCCGCGGGACCGGCGGGAGCGGCAACCCCCGGGGCACCGGTGGGGGCGGCTCCCAGCCGAGGAGCGCGGGAGGGCGCGACGACAGGCCGAAGCGCGCCGGTAAGCCCCGCCCCGAGGAGCGCCGCTACGACGTAGGCCCCGCCGCGTCCCACGAAGGCCCGAAGTCCGGGCGCGGCAACGCGGCCCGCGGCGGCGCCAAGGGCGGCCCCAAGCAGGGCCAGCAGCGCGGCGGCCGTACGGAGCCCGCGCGTTCCCGCGAGTACGAGACGCGGGCCGAGGAACGCAACCGGGACCGGTATGCGGGCAAGCCTGACGTCAAGCTGCCCAAGACCTTCCCGGGCGCCGAGGAGGAGGGTGAGCGCCTGCAGAAGGTGCTCGCGCGTGCTGGCTACGGCTCCCGGCGTGCCTGTGAGGAACTCGTCGAGCAGGCCCGGGTCGAGGTCAACGGCCAGATCGTCCTGGAGCAGGGGCTACGCGTCGACCCCGAGAAGGACGAGATCCGGGTCGACGGTCTGACCGTTGCCACGCAGTCGTACCAGTTCTTCTCGCTGAACAAGCCGGCCGGTGTGGTCTCGACCATGGAGGACACGGAGGGCCGGCAGTGCCTCGGTGACTACGTGACGAACCGCGAGACGCGGCTCTTCCACGTCGGGCGGCTCGACACCGAGACCGAGGGCGTCATCCTGCTCACCAACCACGGCGAGCTGGCGCACCGGCTGACCCACCCCAAGTACGGCGTGAAGAAGGTCTACCTCGCGCACATCGTGGGTCCCATCCCGCGCGACCTGGGCAAGCGGCTCAAGGACGGCATCCAGCTGGAGGACGGGTACGCCAAGGCGGACCACTTCCGCGTCGTCGAGCAGACCGGCAAGAACTACCTCGTCGAGGTGACCCTGCACGAGGGCCGCAAGCACATCGTGCGCCGCATGCTCGCGGAGGCCGGCTTCCCGGTCGACAAGCTCGTGCGCGTGGCCTTCGGTCCGATCACCCTGGGCGACCAGAAGTCGGGCTGGCTGCGCCGCCTGTCGAACACCGAGGTCGGGATGCTCATGCAGGAGGTCGATCTCTAGGCCTCGCCCGACGGCCCTGGAGGGCGCTGTGTGCCCTCCGCCCGCCTTCACCGCCCTCGGGGGGCACGGCGGGGCTCCGACGCGCTCCAGGGGCCGCTGAGGGCTTCTGTCGCGGATGTGCCGCGAGCATGGATGTGTCGAGAGCACGGATGTGCCGAGAACCGCGCCCGAGGTCTTGTAGGGCGCGGTTCGGCTTTTTATAGTCGTACTGACTATTACTCGTGCCGGTCATGACCGGCACGGCTCGTGCGGAACCGGGGGCGGGTGACTTGCGCGCAAGGGGAGGCCTCGCTCCCGAGGGCTACGACAAGTACGCCTTCGAACCCTTCGCCGTCACCGTCGACCTCGCCGTCCTGACCGTCCGCGCGGGCGCACTCGAGGTGCTGCTCGTCGAACGGGGGCAGGAACCGTACGCCGGCCGCTGGGCACTGCCCGGCGGCTTCGTGCTGCCGAAGGAATCCGCGGAGACGGCCGCCCGGCGTGTACTCGCCGTGGAGACCGGCATCCCGGACCTCTCCCGCCTCCACCTGGAACAGCTGCGGACCTACAGCGAACCCGACCGCGACCCGAGAATGCGGGTCGTCTCCGTCGCGTTCGCCGCGCTGCTCCCCGACCCTCCCGAGCCGCACGGCGGCGGTGACGCGGCACAGGCCCGCTGGCTGCCGTACGGCTCGGCCGGCCCGCTCGCCTTCGACCACGTCCGCATCCTCGCCGACGCCCACGAACGCGTCGGCGCCAAGCTCGAGTACACCTGTCTCGCCACGTCCTTCTGCCCGCCCGAGTTCACCCTCGGTGAGCTGCAGCGGATCTACGAGACGGTGTGGGGCGCCGTCCTCGACCGGCCCAACTTCCGGCGCAAGGTCCTCGCCACGCCCGGGTTCGTCGAACCGGTCCCGGGGGCCGCACGCCTGACCGGGGGCCGCGGCAAACCCGCCGCGCTCTACCGCGCGGGCGGCGCGACCACCCTGCTGCCACCCCTGCTGCGCCCCCCTTCGGAAGGACGGCCCTCATGACCACCACCCCGACGCTCGCGAAGCACGCCGCCACCGGATCCCTGCTCGGTCTCGCCCTCGGTGACGCGCTGGGCTTCCCGACCGAGTTCAACGACGTCCCCTCGATCCTGGCCAAGTTCGGCCCCTGGCGGGAGATGAAGCTGCCGCGGCCCGCGATCGTCACGGACGACACGCAGATGACGCTGGCGCTGGGGCGGGGGCTGCGGACGGCGATGGACCGCGGCCTGCTCACACCGCTGCGGATGGAACGGCCGGTGCGCGAGGAGTTCGTGGACTGGTACCAGTCGCCCGACAACAATCGCGCGCCCGGCCGCACCTGCCTCGTGGCCTGCAACCTCCTGAAGACCGAGGGCCGGCCCTGGCAGGAGGCCAGCCAGATCGGCTCCAAGGGGTGCGGGGCCAACATGCGGGTGGCGCCCGTCGGGCTCGTACGGGGGCTGAGCGAGGAACAGCGTTCGGGCGCCGCGCAGTTGCAGGCGGCGCTCACCCACGGCCATCCCACCGCGCTCGCCGCCTCGGACCTCACCGCCCACGCCGTGTGGCTCCTCGCCGGTGGCGCCGAGCCGACCGAACTGATCGGCCTCCTGCGCGCGTACGCCCAGGAGAACCGCGGCCGCTACCTCTCCCGCTGGCTCGGCGACCTGTGGACCCGGAGCCAGGACCCCACACCGGAGCACTTCATCGAACGCGGGTGGGACGAGTGCCTGGAGGTCCTCGACCGCCTTCAGGACGCCGTGCGCACCGCCTCGCCCGAGAGCGACCCGTGCCTGGCCACCGGCGCGGGCTGGATCGCCGAGGAGGCGCTCGCCACCGGACTGCTCTGCTTCCTGCAGTTCGTCGACGAGCCCGTCACCGCGCTGCGCCGCGCGGCCTGCACCTCCGGCGACTCCGACTCCATCGCCTGTCTCACGGGCGCGTTCGCCGGCGCCCACCACGGCTCCGACGCCTGGCCGACGGAGTGGGCCGACCGCATCGAGTACCAGAGCGACCTCATGTCGCTGGGGGCGCTCTGGGACGCCTGAGAGGCGGCTCTGGGATGCTTGGACGATGATCGCCGACGTCCTGGACATCGACCTCGCGGGTGTGGTGGCCGAGCAGCCCGACCCGGTGCTGTTCGCCACCGTCTCCGGGGCGCATCTGTACGGCTTCCCGTCCCGCGACTCGGATGTCGACCTGCGGGGTGTGCACCTGTTGCCGACGGCCGAACTGGTCGGCCTGCGCGAGCCGGAGGAGACCCGGTCGCGGATGTGGGACCGGGACGGCGTCGAGATGGACCTCGTCACCCACGACCTGCGCAAGTTCGTACGGCTGATGCTGCGGCGCAACGGCTATGTGCTGGAGCAGCTGCTCTCGCCCCTGGTCGTGCACACCGGGGAGGCGCACCGCGAGCTGGTCTCGCTCGCCCCCGGAGTCCTCACCTCCCACCATGCCCACCACTACCGGGGTTTCGCGGCGACCCAGTGGCGGCTCTTCGAGAAGACCGGTGAACTCAAGCCGCTGCTCTACACGTTCCGGGTGCTGCTCACCGGCATTCATCTGATGCGCGGCGGCGAGGTGCAGGCCGATCTGCGCACGCTGGTCGCGGAGGTCGGGGAGGCTCCCGTGTATCTGGCCGACCTGATCGCGGCGAAGGCGGAGCGGGAGCACGGGGACGCGGACGTCGACCCCGCGCGTGTGGCGGCCGACGTGGAGCGACTGCACGGCGTGCTGGACCTGGCGCAGGACGCCTCAGCGCTGCCGGACGCTCCGTCCGCGTACGACGCCCTGCACGCGTTCGTCGTCCGGGTCCGGCTGGAGGGTCCGGGGGGCTTCGAAGTCCGCGCGGAGGGCTGAGGCGCGGCGGGTGCGCAGGAGGAAGTCCTCGACGCGGGCCTGGTCCGGTTCCGCGGGCAGGGGGCTGTGGACGGCCGCCTGGGCCGCCTCGGCCGCCAGCCGGGACATCCAGGCCTCGGCCTTGGGCCACGGGACCTCGCCGCGCTTCACCGCGAGCAGAGTCTCGCGCTGCGAGCCGACGTCGATCGTCAGCGCGCCGGTGCGCAGCAGGTCACGGGAGCTCATGAGGAGGCGCAGGAGGTGCATGGCGTGCTTCCAGCGCGGGGCGCCGTGCTGCCGGACGTCGGCGTCCAGTTTCTTGCGCTGACCCAGCGCGTAGCGGGCGAACGTGTCGTGCACCTGGCGGGAGAGGAACGCCTCGCGCAGGGCGAGGAGTTCGCGACCCGTCTCGTCGACGTACTCGACGAGAGGGGAGTGCAGGCACTCCAGGATGTTCGGGTTGGCGCGCAGCGCGAGGGCGCAGAAGCGCTCCAGTTCCCAGCTGAACTGTTCCTCGGCCGGCCCCTCGACGTGGGTCGGAGGCTTCTCGAAGCGCCAGAAGAGCGGGGTCGGCGCGAGGAACACACCCCGGCGGTCCGTGTCGCTGCCGTCCGTGGCCAGCCCGAAGGCGCGCGAACCCATCACGCAGGAGTAGATCGTGTGGTCGCGCACCAGGGACACCGGGGTCTCGGAATGCATGTCCTGGAGCGTACGTGCCCGCTCACGCCAGGAAGATCGATTTTCCCTTCACCGTGATCTTCTCCGCGGGCAGGGGACGCGTGGCCGGGCCGTGGACCACCGAGGCGTCGGTGATGCGGTACTTGCTGCCGTGGCAGGGGCAGTCGATGGTGCCGTCGGCGACCTTGTTCACCGTGCAGCCCTGATGGGTGCAGATCGCCGAGAAGGCCTTGAACTCGCCCTTCTTCGGCTGGGTGACCACGACCTTCTGGTCTTTGAAGACCTTGCCGCCGCCGACCGGGATGTCGCTCTTCTCGGCGAGTTCCCGGCCGGCCGAGGGCTTGGAGGAGGCGATCGGGGAGGGGGTCGCGGTGGGGGAGGCCGCCGACGAACTGTTGCTGTCGCCGTACTTGCTGCACCCCGCGAGCAGGAAGGCCGCGCCCGTTCCGAGAACCGTGCGCCGAGCCGGGGGGTTCGTCATGTCGTCACTCCGAACGTGCGGAAGAACCAGAGAGCCGACGTCAGCCAGATGGCCGTGAGGACGACGAAGACGAGTCCTCCGACCAGGGGCAGCAGCCAGCCGGGCAGTCGCTCCGAGCGGAGCAAGAGCATTTTGGCACTAAATGCACCGAAGAAGAAGCAACCCAGGAGCGAATGCCACATCACCCGCGGTTCGTACGTCTGATAGCCCAATGCGTACAGGCAGTGCACCGCGACCGGCACCGCCACCAGGAACGCGACCCGTCCCGACCAGCGATGCAGCGTCGGCGCCCAGCTCGGCCCGGGTAGCTTCCCGTAGACCATGAATGCCGAGACCGACTGGACCAGCGCGAAGCCGAAGGCCGTCGTCGCCAGCCACGACTTCACCGCGCCCGTGCTGCTGAAGCCCGCCAGGTTGAAGGCGGTCCCCGCCGGGTGGTGCCCCTTGCCGTAGGCGCCGAGGCCGACCGCGACCGCCGCGGCGACCAGGGCGGGGACGAGATAGCGGGCCGCGCCCGGGCGGCGGTGGGCGGGCGGGGGAGAGGGGAAGCCCTGGGTGGCGGCGTTCGGATCCACGGTCATATCGGCTCCCGATCAGGAAAGGGTTCACGAACGGGTCTTGGAGTAACGGGTCATGGAGTGACGGGCGAGGCGGTGAGTGTCTGTCCGTCGACCGTCACCGTGCCGGTCCGGGGGTCGATCGTCGGCGCCGCCGCGGGCCTGCCGTCCCGGTCGAGGATGCCGACCTGCTTGCCGCCGGGCAGCACGATCCAGCCGCCGTCGAGCTTGGCGCCGCGCACGCGGGCGGTCGCGCGGTAGAGCCCGGACGGCTTGACCGCCTTGTCGGCGGTGAACGCGTAGCGCTGCCCGCCGAGGTCGACGGTGCCGCGGATGCTCCTGCCGTCCTTGAGCGTGCCGTTCAGCTCTGCGCCGTTCTTGCCGGTGAGCCGCATGGTGCCGTCGTCCTTGACGTCGCCCTTCAGCCACGACTCCTTGCTCCGGCCGTCGCAGAAGTACGCGATCGCCTTGCCACCCCGCAGGGAGACCGCGACCGCGGAGGAGCTGTCGTCGGTGCGGCCCGCGTAGTCGGCGTTCGGCGGCGCGCTCTTCGAAGGGGACGGGGGGCTCGACGACGGCGGCGTAGTGGTGGGTGGCGGGCTCGTCTGCGGCGTGGCGCTGGGTGAGGCCTCCTGGTACGAGGAGGACGCGTTCGTCGTCCCCGTCGTCGCGTTGAGCGTCAGGATGAACACGGCGAGCAGGAGCCCCGCCAGAAGGGTGAGCAGCGGTCCTGGGCGCTTCATACGGGCCATGCGGGCCTCCCCCGAGGCGGGTCTCCTGCCATGAGAGCGGACCCGTGCCCCGGCGTCCAGAGGCGCACGGGTGTGTTCTCACTACAAGTGGCGGAACAGGGCGATTCGGGTCACATTGGCGGAGGCCCGGGCCCGGCGGTGGCCTGCGCCCGGTCGCACCCCCGAAGGACATTCCCCAGACACTCCCCGAAACGCACCTCTCGAAAGGCGTGACCATGGCGGGTAACGATCTCGGCGGCCTGCTCGGCGGTCTCCTCGGCGGAGGCGGCCAGGGCGGTACCGGCGGTTCCGGCGCGGGCAACATCCTCGGCGCGCTGCTCGGCACCCTGGGCGGCGGTGGTGGCCAGGCGGCCGGCGGCAATCCTCTGGGCGGCCTGCTCGACATGCTCACCAAGTCGGGCCTGATGGACCAGGCCCAGTCGTGGATCGGCACGGGCGAGAACAAGCCCGTCAGCGGTGAGCAGATCGCCCAGGCCCTGCCCGACAGCACCCTCCAGGAGGTCGCCGCACAGGCCGGCGTCAGCCGGCAGGAGGCCGCGGACCAGATCGCCCAGCACCTGCCCCAGGCGGTCGACAAACTGACTCCGAGCGGAGAGCTGCCGCAGCCGGGCGCCTCCCTGGAGGACCTCCTCAAGCAGCAGTCGCTCTGAGACGTGCTTCTTTCCGTGCGCGGCGGCCGTCTCGTCAGGCGGGCGCCGCGCACTCGCGCGTTGCGGCCTGACTACGCTGGTGTGGCAAGGCGAGACACGACGACATACGACGAGATACGACAGGTACGTAGCTCGGCTCAGCGAGGAGTGACACCGTGGCGGTACGAGCGGTCCGGGGCGCCGTCCAACTGGAACGGGACGAGGCCGCCCACATGGACGAGCAGGTCAGCGAGCTGCTCACCGCCGTCCTGGAGCGCAACGGTCTCACCACCGACGACCTCATCAGCATCTGGTTCACCGCGACGCCCGATCTGCACAGCGACTTCCCGGCCGCCGCCGCCCGCAAGCTCGGCATCGTCGACGTACCGCTGATCTGCGCGCAGGAGCTGGACATCGAAGGCGCGATGCCCCGGGTCGTACGGGTCCTCGCGCACATCGAGTCCGACAAGCCCCGCGCCGACATCGCGCACGTCTACCTGGGTGCCGCGGGCGCGCTGCGCAAGGACATCGCCCAGTGAGAACCGCGCTCGTCATCGGAACCGGGCTGATCGGTACGTCGGCGGCCCTCGCGCTCTCCCAGCGGGGCGTCATCGTCCACCTCACCGACCACGACCCGGAGCAGGCCCGTACGGCGGCCGCGCTCGGCGCCGGCACCGACCAGGCGCCCGGCGGGCCCGTGGACCTCGCGATCGTGGCGGCACCGCCGGCGCACGTGGCGGCGACACTCGCGGACGCCATGCGGCGGGGGGTCGCGCGCGGCTACCTCGACGTGGCGAGCGTCAAGGGCGGACCGCGCCGCGAGCTGGAGGCGCTCGGCCTCGACCTCTCCGCGTACATCGGTTCGCACCCCATGTCGGGCCGCGAGAAATCGGGTCCGCTGGCCGCGACGGGCGACCTCTTCGAAGGCCGCCCCTGGGTCCTCACCCCCACCCGGGACACGGACACCGAAGTCCTGAACCTCGCCCTCGAGCTGGTGTCGCACTGCCGTGCCGTCCCGGTCGTCATGGACGCCGACGCCCACGACCGCGCGGTCGCGCTCGTCTCCCACATGCCGCACCTGGTGTCCAGCATGGTCGCCGCACGTCTGGAGAACGCGGAGGAGGCGGCGGTACGGCTGTGCGGGCAGGGCATCCGTGACGTGACCCGGATCGCGGCCTCCGACCCCCGGATGTGGATCGACATCCTCTCCGCGAACCCGGGCCCGGTCGCCGATCTCCTCGCGGACGTCTCCGCCGACCTCGACGAGACCGTCCAGGCCCTGCGGGCCCTGCAGTCCTCCGACGAGGCCAAGCGGCGCGAGGGCGCGGGCGGCATCGAGGACGTCCTGCGCCGCGGCAACGCGGGCCAGGTCCGCGTCCCCGGCAAGCACGGTGCCGCGCCTCTGACGTACGAGACGGTGGCCGTCCTCATCGACGACCAGCCCGGCCAGCTGGCCCGCATCTTCGCCGACGCGGGGGCCGCCGGGGTCAACATCGAGGACGTACGCATCGAGCACGCGACCGGACAGCAGGCCGGCCTCGTCCAGCTGATGGTGGACCCGAAGGCGGCACCGGTACTGAGCACGGCACTGCGGGAACGGGGCTGGGCGCTGCGGCAGTAGGGCCGCCTGCGGCCCGGGGCGGCCTGCACGGCGGGCCGTGGCATGGGCTCATCAGCTGTCGCCGACGGGCCGGAGGCCGGCGCAGCCGTGCGAAGCCTGAGAGGCGCCCTGGCGCCGAGCAGTGCGAGCGCGGCGTTGAGGATCGGTGCGGGGCTGGGCGCTGCGGCAGTAGGGCCGCCTGCGGCCCGGGGCGGGCTGCCCCGGGGCGACGTCGGCCCTACCCGTGCGGTGGGCCCGGGAAGGGCCAGTAATGCGGGGTCCGGGGAGACAGTAACCTTGTGCTGGGCGCGATCGTGCCCCGCACAGACCTCCACCCCGCACCAGGAAGGTGTTCCCACCGTGGAAAACGGCGCCGCCCGGCCCGCCCCGGCAGTGATTGTCGCCATCGACGGCCCCTCCGGCACGGGCAAGTCGAGCACCTCCAAGGCCGTGGCCGCGAAGCTGGGCCTCAGCTACCTGGACACGGGCGCGCAGTACCGGGCGATCACCTGGTGGATGGTGACCAACGGCATCGACATCACGGACCCGACCGCGATCGCCGACGTGGCAGGGAAGCCGGAGATCATCTCCGGGACCGACCCGTCCGCGCCGGCCATCACGGTCGACGGGACCGACGTCGCGGGCCCGATCCGCACCCAGGAGGTCACCTCCAAGGTCAGCGCCGTCAGCGCGGTACCCGAGGTGCGCGCCCGGATCACCGAGCTGCAGCGTTCGATCGCGGCCGCCGCCGGGCTGGGGATAGTCGTCGAGGGACGCGACATCGGCACCACCGTGCTGCCGGACGCCGATCTCAAGATCTTCCTCACCGCTTCCCCGGAGGCGCGTGCCTCCCGCCGCAGCGGTGAGCTGAAGGGCGCGGACGTCAACAGCACCCGCGAGGCGCTGCTCAAGCGGGACGCCGCCGACTCCAGCCGTAAGACCTCCCCCCTCGCCAAGGCGGACGACGCGGTCGAGGTGGACACCTCCGACCTCACGCTCCAGCAGGTCATCGAGTGCGTCGTCACCCTCGTCGAGGAGAAGCGGGCCGCCAAGTGACCGCACCCTCCGAGAGAGGCGCCGAGGTAGGCCGCCGTATCGGCGTCGGCCTGATGTACGGGCTGTGGAAGCCGCGCGTGCTCGGCGCCTGGAAGGTCCCCGCGACCGGCCCGGCGATCCTGGCCGTGAACCACTCGCACAACATCGACGGCCCGATGGTCATGGGCGTGGCGCCCCGCCCCACCCACTTCCTGATCAAGAAGGAAGCGTTCATCGGCCCGCTCGACCCCTTCCTCCTCGCCATCGGCCAGGTGAAGGTGGACCGTGAGACCACCGACCGCACCGCCATCACCGACGCCCTCGGCGTCCTGTCGTCCGGTGGCGTGCTCGGGATCTTCCCGGAGGGCACCCGAGGCGAGGGCGACTTCGCCTCGCTGCGTGCCGGGCTCGCGTACTTCGCGGTCCGCTCCGGCGCGCCGATCGTCCCGGTGGCGGTCCTGGGAAGTTCCGAGAAGAGCAGCCGGTTGACCAAGGCGCTGCCCCCGCTGCGCAGTCGGGTCGACGTCGTCTTCGGAGACCCCTTCGAGGCGGGCGACGGCAGCGGACGGCGGACCCGCAAGGCGCTGGACGAGGCGACCGTCCGCATCCAGAAGCAGCTGAGCGCCCACCTGGACCACGCCAGGCGTCTGACCGGACGCCCGGAAAACGCCGGGCGCCCCACCGGGCACTAGGCGACACTTGAGTAGTGGATCACCCGATATGCGGGCGGTCCACCGATCACCACGAATGAACGACGAGGTACGGACTTCATGAACGACCACATCCAGCCCGACGGCTCGGCCGGCCCGGCCGAGCACGAGCACGGGGCGCTTGGCGATGCCGAGTACGCGGAGTTCATGGAGCTCGCCGCGGAAGAGGGCTTCGACATCGAGGACGTCGAGGGCGCGATCGAGGAGGCGGGCCACGGCCCGCTGCCCGTCCTCGCCGTCGTCGGCCGCCCGAACGTCGGCAAGTCGACCCTGGTGAACCGGATCATCGGCCGCCGTGAAGCGGTCGTCGAGGACAAGCCCGGCGTCACCCGCGACCGTGTCACCTACGAGGCCGAGTGGGCGGGCCGCCGCTTCAAGCTCGTCGACACCGGCGGCTGGGAGCAGGACGTCCTCGGTATCGACGCGTCCGTGGCCGCGCAGGCCGAGTACGCGATCGAGGCGGCCGACGCCGTCGTCTTCGTCGTCGACGCCAAGGTCGGCGCGACCGACACCGACGAGGCGGTCGTACGCCTGCTGCGCAAGGCCGGCAAGCCCGTCGTGCTGTGCGCCAACAAGGTCGACGGCCCGAGCGGCGAGGCCGACGCCTCGTACCTCTGGTCCCTCGGTCTCGGTGAGCCGCACCCCGTCTCCGCGCTGCACGGCCGTGGCACCGGCGACATGCTGGACGCCGTACTGGAGGCCCTGCCCGAGGCCCCGGCGCAGACCTTCGGCGCCGCGGTGGGCGGCCCCCGCCGCATCGCCCTCATCGGCCGCCCGAACGTGGGCAAGTCCTCGCTCCTGAACAAGGTGGCCAACGAGGACCGCGTGGTCGTCAACGAGATCGCGGGCACCACCCGCGACCCGGTCGACGAGCTGATCGAACTCGGCGGGGTCACCTGGAAGTTCGTCGACACGGCGGGCATCCGCAAGCGCGTCCACCTCCAGCAGGGCGCGGACTACTACGCCTCGCTGCGCACGGCCGCCGCCGTCGAGAAGGCCGAGGTCGCGGTCATCCTGATCGACGCGTCCGAGACCATCTCCGTACAGGACCAGCGCATCGTGACGATGGCCGTCGAGGCGGGCCGCGCGATCGTCCTCGCCTTCAACAAGTGGGACACCCTCGACGAGGAGCGCCGCTACTACCTGGAGCGGGAGATCGAGACCGAGCTCCTCCAGGTGGCGTGGGCGCCCCGGGTGAACGTCTCGGCGCGCACCGGCCGGCACATGGAGAAGCTCGTCCCCGCGATCGAGACGGCCCTGGACGGCTGGGAGACCCGCGTCCCGACCGGCCGTCTGAACGCCTTCCTCGGTGAGCTCGTCGCCGCCCACCCCCACCCGGTCCGCGGCGGCAAGCAGCCCCGCATCCTCTTCGGTACGCAGGCCGGCACCAAGCCCCCGCGGTTCGTGCTCTTCTCCTCCGGCTTCATCGAGCACGGCTACCGGCGCTTCATCGAGCGCCGGCTGCGCGAGGAGTTCGGCTTCGAGGGCACGCCGATCCACATCTCCGTACGAGTGCGTGAGAAGCGCGGCACCAAGAAGAAGTGACGTAGCGACAGGTGAGGGGCGGCTCCCACGGGAGCCGCCCCTCACCTGTTCCACCGTTTCTGCTCACAGCCCCCTGCGGGGCGCGGGCGGCAGCGCGGCCGGGATGGGGTGCAGTCCCGTACCGCTCTGACGTGCCACCGGCTGCCAGACGCCGGTCGTCGACGCGCCGTGACCGTGCAGGGAGCCGCCGTTGCGCGCGGAGTACGCCCCCGCGCTGTAGGAGCTGTACGACGAGGGGTACGAGGATCCGCCGTACGCGCTGGAACCCTGTGTCAGGATCCCGAAGGCCGTGAAGCCGAGCTGGTCCTCGCCGTGGCGGTCGCCGGGCAGGGCCCTGAACGATCTGACCCACTCGGCGTAGAGCGCGTCATAGATCGGCGTGGCCGAGGGGCCGCCCGGAGGATCCTGAGCCGCTCGCGCGGCCGGGATCGGATGGAAGGGCTGGCGGCGGGGGGCGTCGTAGGTGTGCACGTATGTGCCAACGACCCCACAGCCCAACAGATGCGGTCACACCTTTGCTTCCCCCCGCCCTGCCAGGGGCGGGGGCCCTTCAGAGGCGCGGGGAACCGCGCGGCCAGCCACACACGACCCGCAGCCGACCACGCACCCCCGCACCCGGCTCAACCCAGGGGAACGCTCACGTTCCGGCGAGCGGCATCGCGGCAGCCACCAACTTCCCGTTCGCCGCCGCCTTGTCCAGCGCGTCCCGCAGCAGATCCTCCCGCGGCTGCCGACCGATCGACCCGACCGGCGCCGCGAACAGCAGCACCTGCTGATGCTTGTTGGCGGCGGCCCGCCAGCTCTCCGCGACCTGGAGCGCCTGGTGCGCCTGCCACCAGGCGACGGGCGACCCGCCCCCCGTACCCGGCTGGAGCACGGCGTGCAGCTGCCCCATGGCGAGCAGTACGGACCACCCGTGCAGCACCGGCGGCACCGAGCTCAGCTCGGTCACCGGCATGAACCCCTGTTCGATGAGGAGCGGCAGGAAGTCGTCACCGATGTCCGTCGAGCCGGGCCGCACGATGGGCCCCGTGGGCTCGACGACGAGCGCGGGGTGCAACTCGCCGCTGATCAGGACGAGTCCGCTGGTGACGCCGAGCACGGCCTGCTCGGGCGCGGCCTGGGCGGGCACACCGTCGGGGTTGATCGAGCGGACGGCGCCCTGGAGTTGCTCCTCGGTGACCTGGACGACCTGTGAGGGCAGACAGGTGGCGTGGGCGAAGGCGAGGACGGCGGTCTCGTCGCCGATGAACAGGACGGTGCTGGTGCGCTCCTGTTCCGAGTCGCCCGGGGTGCGGCAGGACGTGCAGTCGTAACTGCCCGGGGCGTTCTCTCCGGCGAGCAGCCGGTCGGCTTCTTCGTCGCCGATCTCGGCGCGTACGTCGTCGCTGACGTCGAGCATGCGCGGCACGGGTGGCTCCTCGGGATGCGGTGCGTGGCGATGCCGGGTGGCTCCCGGCCCATGAATCCGGGGGTCCCGGCTCATGAAGATGACAACGGGCGATCTGTGGCCGGAGTCACGCCCGGGAGCGAACGGAATCGAACCATCCGACGCGCAGGGTGATCCTTTGTGCGGAATCTGTTACTCCGAGCCAACTTCGTGCGCGTTCAAGGAAGTTGGTTCCGTGAAGTGGGTCACAGGTCACTTGAGCGGCTGGTCGACAAATCCTGAAATCAGCCTATGAAGTGGGTGGCCGAAAATCGCCGATACTCGCGGTAACTGTGAACTGGCCTCGAATGACATGGAGTTGGTTGATATCGGGGCGACCGTGTCCATAGATTTCTCGGCCGTGTGCACAGAGCACCGCTCGGGTACGTCCGCCGGCCGAACCGTACGACTGGTTCGCAGCACCACCTCCGGCGGACGGGGCGGAGCACGACGACCGCGTCCTACGCGCAGGAAGTCGCGCCCCGCCTTGGGGGATCCCGGGTGTTTCGAGAGGGAACTACATGTCCGCATGTGCCGATAACACTCGTAAGGTTCGTACGACGCGTACGACGGCGGTCCTCACCGGGGCGGCTCTGCTCGCCCCGCTCGGACTGCTCGCCGCGACCGGCAATGCCGCCGCGGCCGACAGCGGAGTGTGGGACCGCATCGCCAAGTGCGAGAGCGGCGGAAACTGGCACATCAACACCGGCAACGGCTACTACGGAGGACTGCAGTTCTCCGCCGGCACCTGGCGGGCGTACGGCGGTACGGCCTACGCGTCGACCGCCGACAAGGCCTCCAAGGCCGCCCAGATAGCCGTTGCCACCAAGGTCCAGAACGCACAGGGATGGGGCGCTTGGCCCACCTGTTCGGCGCGGGCCGGAGCGTACGGCAACGCACCCGCGTCCTCGGGTGCCGCGTCGTCCGGAGGGTCGGCCACCACGAAGTCGGCACCCAAGGCCGCACCCAAGGCCGCACCCAAGTCGACATCGAAGTCGGCCTCCAAGCCGGCTTCCACCAAGCCGACGACCAAGTCGGCCCCCGCACAGGCGTCCGAGGCCCCGGCGCGCGCATCCGGCCACACGAACCGCGCGGCGTCCCGCGGTGACTACACCGTCCGCGGCGGCGACACCCTGAGCGGCATCGCGGAGCGGAACGGAACGACCTGGCGGAAGATCTACGCCGCCAACCGGGCGGTCATCGGCGGTGACCCCGACCTGATCATGCCCGGCCAGCGGCTCGACCTCTGAGCCCCGGCTCCACCCCGCCGCCCCACCCCGGTCCTCCGACCGGGTGGGGTCCCGGGCGCGGCGTGGCGGACGTGCCCGGTGTGCTGTCTAGCGTGACCCGATGCACCTCGAGCCGACGTCGGCGCCCCTGTTGAACAAGCGCATGCGGTACGTGGCCGCGACCGTGGTCGCCGCCACCCTGGCCGCCCTCGTTCCCGCGAGGGCGGCCGTCGCGTCCCCGTTCCCGTCCCCGTTCTCCGGCCCGTGGGCGGGGCGGGTGTCGCACAACTGTGCGCGGGACCACTGGCCCTGGGGCTGCCTCGCCGAGTGCGAGAGCGGCGGGCGCTGGCACGCGAACACCGGGAACCACTACTACGGAGGGCTGCAGTTCGGGCAGCACACCTGGGTGGCGTTCGGGGGCCTGGCGTACGCCCCGCGCGCGGATCTGGCCCGGCGGGAGGAACAGATCAAGATCGCCAAACTGGTGGTGGACGCCCAGGGGTGGGACGCCTGGCCCGTCTGTGCCAAGAGGTACAAACTCCGGGACCGCACACGTGTGGTGAACCCCGGTCGGACGTTCTAGGCCTGCCGGCGGCGCGCTTCGGCCGCCTCTCCGCTGAACGCGACCGAGCCCCGGCTCAGTTCATGGACGTAGGTCGTACGACCCGTCCGTTCGCGCAGACCGGGCGGCAGCCGCTGCTCGGCGACCACCACGCACGCGTCGAGGCTGCCGAGGAGTTCGTACGTGCGGGCCGCGACCGCCGGTGACATGCCCTGCGCGGGCTCGTCGACGAGCACCACACGCGCGGGTGCCAGCAGGGCGCGGGAGAGGGCGAGCATGCGCTGCTCGCCCCCGGAGAGGGTGCCGGCGCGGCGCGGAAGGAGGGGCTCCAACTGCGGATACGCGACGAGGACGGGAGCGAAGTCGGGCGCGGTCAGCTCCAGGTGCTCGCGGACCGTGAGCGAGCCGAAGACGGCCCGGCGCTCCGGGACCAGGCACAACCCGCGCCGGGCCCGTTCGAAGGCGGGCAGCCGGGTCACGTCCACCCCGTCCCAGACGACCGTGCCGTCGGACAGCGGCACGGTTCCCGCGAGGGCGCGCAGGGCGGTCGTACGGCCCGAGCCGTTGCGGCCGAGCAGCACGGTGAGGCCGGGGCCGGGCGCGACCAGCGTCACGCCGTGCAGGGCCTCCAGGGGGCCGTAACGCACGCGCGCGTGGCGCAGGGAGATGCTCATCCGCGCCCCCGCTCCAGTACGTGGCCGGCGGGGCCGGAGGTGACGACGCGTCCGGCGGTCATGACATGGACGACGTCGGCGAGGTCGGCGACCAGGTCGAGGTCGTGCTCGACGACCAGCAGGGCCGTGCCGTCCGCGGCGAGCGCGCGCAGTACCCGGGCCAGCGCGGCCACTTCGGCGGTGTCCAGGCCCGCGGCGGGCTCGTCGAGCAGCAGCACATGCGGACTTCCCGCGAGGGCCCGCGCCAGCTCGACGCGTCTGAGCGTCCCGGTCGGCAGCCCCCCGGCGGGCAGCGCGCGGACCGGCCCGTCGAGCCCGAACAGCCGCAACGCCCGTTTTGCCGCAGCGGGATCGGCGATCCGGCCCTGCTCCGCCCCCACCTGGACGTTCTCGGCCACCGTCAACGAGGGGAAGACGGCCAGCTGCTGGAAGGTCCGCGCGATGCCGAGCCGGGTCCGGGCGTGCGCGGCGAGCCGGGTGATGTCCCGTTCGCCGAACAGCACCCTGCCGTGCGAGGGCCGGAGTGTTCCGGCGAGGCAGTGGAACAGGGTGCTCTTGCCGGCCCCGTTGGGCCCCACGACAGCGGTGACCCACCCGGGCCGGACCTCGAGATCGACCCCGTCGAGCGCGGTGAACCCGTCGTAGGCGACCCGTATCCGTCGGGCGAACAGAGATCCGGGCATCGGCACGGCCGCAGTGTGCGGGGCGCTCGGCCTGCGTGCTGTCGTGTCCCGCCCGGATGGTGCGGCTCCCTGACCTCGGGCCGTCCTCGTGGGTCCGTCGGGTCCTGGACGGTCACCGACGCCCGGTGGCGCGGCGGCGGGTTCCGGTTCGGTGCCGTCCGGCCGTCCGGCGACGGGCCCCGTCTCCACCGCCCGCAGGCGCCGCCGCACCCGCGCCCCCAGCGGGGTCGGCGTCGCCCCGCGGCGCGGCCGGAGCCGGGACGTCGCCGTGCGCAGGGCCTCGTACGGGCCACCGGGGAACCGGCCGACGAACACGGCGAGGACCCCGATCAGCGCCGCGGCGACCCCGCCGCGCGCCCCCGCGTCGAGCCCCACCAGCAACGCCGCCGCGGCCAGCGCGCCGAGAGCGCTGTCGGCGCCGAGGACCACGACCGCCGCGAACCAGAGCAGCCCGCGCACCGGGTCGTACGCCGTCGCGTCGAAGGCGCGCACACCCATGCCGAGCATCCCCCCACCCAGCGCGGCCAGGGCGGCGCCCGCCACGAAGGCCGTCAGCTTCAGCGCAGGGACTCGTACACCCGCCGCGGAGGCGCCCGACGCGTGGTCGCGCATCGCCGCCAGGGCACGGCCCGTACGGCCCCGGCGCAGCGCCCCCGTCGCCAGCAGCGCGGCCGCCAGCAGCCCCAGTTCGAGCACGTAGTACGCGCGGTCGCCGTCGAAGCCCGCCGGGCGGTCCAGGGACAGCCCCGAGGTCGCGTAGGGCTGGGCGAAGACGAAACGGCTGACGCCCACCCCCACGGCGAACGTCGCCAGGGCCAGCGCCAGGCCGTGGCGGCTGATCGCCGGCCAGCCGGTCAGGACCCCGAGCGGGGCGACCAGCACCACCGCCACCGCCAGCGCGGCCAGTTCGGGCAGCCGGGGCAGTCCAGGGAAGCGGCCGGCGGCCAGCAGCGCGGTGAAGAGGGCGCCCAGACCCGCGTACGCCGCCTGCCCGAGGGAGATCTGACCGCCGCGGCCGGTCACCACGACCAGGGACAGGAGCACCACACCCAGTGCGGGCACCTGCACCGACGTGTGCAGGTCCGAGCCCGCGAGGCCGAGCGGCAGCAGGAACAGCACGACCGCGACGATCCACGCGCCCGGCGGTGTTGCCACCCGGGCCGTCGCCGTACGCGGCAGGGCGTCCCGGTCGCCGATCCCCGGCAGGACGAGCGCCGCGACCAACAGGGCCACCACGAACAGGTTCGCGCCCACCGCCTGGAGCAGCGGCTCCGCCCAGCCCGCCGGATGCAGCCGCGTCAGCTGACTCTGCGCGACCCCGAGACCCAGCGCCACCACGACGGCCACCGGCAGGCTGCGCATCCGGGCGGCGACGGCCACCGCCATCACCTCCATGACGAGCAACGGCATGCCGTACGGATCGAGTCGTACGTACGGCGCCAGGAGCACGCCCGTCAGGCCCGCCGTGAAGGAGCCGAACGCCCAGCCCGCGGCGGCCACCCGGTCCGCGTCGATGCCGCCGAGCACGGCGAGCGAGCGGTCGTCGAGCACGGCCCGCAGCTCCGTGCCGAAGCGCGTCCAGCGCGTCACACCCCCCACCCCGGCCGCCAGCGCGACGGCGACCGCCAACTGCCCCCACGGGTCCCCCGGCACCAGCGTCGGCGCGTCCGCGCGCGCCCCGGTGCCCCACACCAGCGCGGCCCCGCCGACCAGCAGCACGAAGACGCCGAGAGACGCGACCAGCGTCTGCGCCGGGTCGCCGCCGAGGACGGACAGGGGGCGGAAGACGAACCGTTCCAGGGCCACGCCGATCGCGGGGGCCACCAACAACAGCGTCACCGCGGCACCGAGCGCGAGCGGCCAGCCCCACACCACCGTGAACTGCCGCAGCAGATACGCGCACACCATCGCGATCGCGCCGTGCGCGAAGTTCAGCACCCCGGTCGCCCGGTGGGTGACGACCAGCCCGATCCCGGTGAGCGCCGCCGCGCCGCCGACCGAGAGCCCGGCCAGCGTGAGGTCGTACGTCAGGGAACCGCTCATCACCGCTCCGGCGCGGGCGACCGCTCGGCCGCGAGCGGCTCACAGATCGGGCACGGCCCCAACTCCCCGCTCGCCAGCACCCGAGAGTCCACCGGCACGGCGGCCGGTTTCCCCGCGACCAGCGGGCAGTCCGCGCGGTGCCACAGCGTGCCCCCGGGGACCATCAGCAGCTCCCCGCTGACCGCGAGCGGCGCGACGGCGGCCTGTCCGGACCGCTCCGCGTCGGCGGGTTCGGCCGCCACCAGCAGCCCGTACAACTCCTCGACGCGCGCCGCCGCCAGGGCGCTCCTGCCGTGCGTGAGCAGCACCGCGCCCGCGACGATCAGCGCGGCCCCGGGAACCGTGCAGGACGCCAGGAAGGGCAACTGCCGTTCCGCGTACCGCTCGCCCGAGACGCCGTACCAGCCGATGACGCACAGCACCGCCCCGGCGGCCAGCGCGGCGCACCCGGCCCACAGGACGGGGTGCACGGTCCGCAGTCGAGTTGTCCGCATCCTGGCTCCCAGACGTCGTGTGGCTGTCTGTCTTCCAAGTCCGCCAATGGACTTGCACTATGCCTTCTGGAAGCTGACCCTGAAACCTCCGGGCGCGGTCGGCCCGGACCGACACCCGGTGGTGAGCCAGCATGGTTCTCGGGAGCGACCTCAGGCGGGACAACGGCCGGGGGGTGGCGGCGCTGGTCGCGTTCGTCCTCGCCGGGGCCCTCACGGCGTGCGGCGACAGCAGCGGCGGCGGGAGTTCGACTCCTGTGCCCACCCCCACCGTGGAGCGGCCCAGCAGCGCGTCGCCCAGTCCGACCGGGCCGGACGACCCGGCGGCGGCCGAGAACCAGGTCAGGCGGAACTGGGAGAAGTTCTTCTCCCCGTCCGTCCCCGTCAAGGACAAACTGAACTACCTGGAGAACGGCGACAGGATGACCACGGTCGTCCAGGGCTTCAGCGGCGACAAGCGTGGTCAGCAGGTCGCCGCCCAGGTCCAGAAGGTCGTGTTCACCGCGCCGGCCGTGGCCGAGGTGACGTACGCGCTGACCCTGAAGGGCGCGACCGCCCTGCCGAACGCCTCCGGGACGGCCGTCTACGAGAACGGCACCTGGAAGGTCTCCGACAACACCCTCTGCGCCCTGGTCGCGCTGAGCGGCGACGGATCCGCGACCCCGTCCGGCTGCTGACCCGCCGTGCGCCCCGAGGGAGTTCCCGAAGGAGTCCTCGCCGCGGGCCTGCCGCTCCTGCTGGGCACGGCACTCGTCCTGGGCACGGCGGCCTGCGGCAGCCGCCTGCCCGAGAGCGACTTCGAGCACCGGACCGCGCCCGCCCCGCAGAGCACCGCCCCGCTGCGTATCGGCATCGTCACCAGCGCGACCAGCCCCGTCGGAGGCTCCGCCTTCACCGGCCCCCGCGACGGGGCCAAGGCCTACTTCGACCGCCTCAACGCGCGCGGGGGCATCGGCGGCCGCCCGGTCGAGGTACGCACCTGCGACGACGGCGGCAGCGGCGTGGGCGACAACGAGTGCGTGCACCGGCTCATCGACGAGGACAAGGTCGTCGCCCTCGTCGCCACCACCGCCCTCGACTACGCGGGCGCCTCCCGCGTTTCCGCCGCCGGGGTGCCCGACATCGGCGGACAGCCCATCGGCGCGGCCTACGACACCTATCCGCACCTCTACGGGATCTACGGCAGCCTCGCGCCCCGCGAGGGAACACCGGGCTGGGGCGGGAAGCTGTACGGCGGCACGGAGGTCTACCGCTACTTCAAGCGCGTCCAGGGCGCCCGTACGGCCGCCGTGATCTCCTACAACCAGTCCGCGTCGGCCGCGTACGCCCGGCTCGTCACCCGGGGTCTGAAGGCCGAGGGCTATCAGGTGGTCACCGAACAGGTCGACTTCGCGCTGCCCAACTTCCGCGCCGCCGCGGCCGATCTGAAGGACCAGGGAGCCGACCTCGTCTTCGACGCCCTCGACACGCACGGCAACGCCCAGCTGTGCAAGGCGATGGACGACGTCGGTGCCAAGGTCATCGCCAAGGTCACCAACGTGCAGAACTGGACCTCCACCGTTCCCGAGGACTACAAGGACGCCCCGCGCTGCCGCAACGCCCTGTGGGCGACCGGATCCAGCCGGAACTACGAGGACACCTCCGACGCCGCCGTCCGCGCGTTCCGGGACGCCACCAAGGGCCTGCCCGCGCACTCCCAGTGGCAGCTGGAGGGCTGGGCGGCCGCGATGTGGTTCACGGACGCCGCGAAGTCCTGCGCGAAAACGGGCGTCACACGCGCGTGTGTCGACCGCTTCATGAACCGCGGCGCCCCGTACACCGCCGACGGCCTGCTCATCCCCGTCACCTCCGAGCGCCTGCCCACGCCTGCGAAGACCCGCCGGACCTGCGTCTCGGTGGCCCGCTGGGAGGACGGCAGGGGCTGGGTCTCCCAGGGCGACATGAACAGCGACTGCTTCGAGGTACCGCAACTGTCGTACGAGCCCTGACGTGCCTCGACTGTCGTGCGCGCCCTGATGTGCACATGAGAAGCAACCAATCACCCGTGCCCGGTGTCTATCCCGACAGGAGGCGGATCCGACGGAGGACCCGGTGGTGCCGCCCCGCACGAAAGGGCGCTCGCATGATGACGCCGGTCCCGCGGACCGCTCGGCACCGCGCCGACCCGGACGCCGCCGTGCCCCCGTGCGCCGACTGCATCACCGACTCCGCGGGCGGACTGACCTTCGACGTCACCGAGACCGGCGAGCCGGGCGCCGCGCTGCTGGTGCTGCGCCGCCGCGAGGGCCACGAGGAGGTCAGCCTGCCGCTGACCCCCACCGGGGACGGCCGGCTGCGCGCCGCGCTGCCCAGCGGCGTCGCCCTGCCCGAGGGCCGCTGGGACGCCTACGCCCAGGTCGCGGGAGGCGAGCCGCGACGGCTGGCCCCGGGTGTCAACGACCTGCGCTCGCTCGTCGCCAGGGTCCCCAGCGGCTCCCTCGGTCATGTCGCCGTCCGCATCCCGTATTCCCCCAAGTTCTCGGCTTCGCTCGAACAGGGGGGACCCCCATCCCGGCACGGCAACCTCTCCGTGCGCAGCTGGCTGCGGGCCCCGCACGCGGAGGCCGTCGAGCTGTACCGGGGGGAGCGGGGACTGGGCGTACGAGGCCGGGTGTACGGCGTTCCCCTCGCACCGGACGCCTATGCCGAGGCCGGCCACCGGGACGCGGCCGGTCCGCTGATCCGCGCGGAAGTGGCCGTGGAGCAGGCGGAGTTCGGCTTCAGGGTGGCATACGACGCCCTGCGGCCCGGCGTCTGGGACCTGTGGCTGCGCCCGGCGGGGGAGGGCGGGCCCCGGGTACGGATCGCGCGGCTGCTCGACGCCATCGCCGACAAGCGCCCCTTCCTCATCCACCCGAGGGTGCCGGTGAAGACCCTGTACGGCCCGGTGGAGGCCGGGCCCTACTACACGCGGGACAACGATCTGTCCGTGACGGTCACCGCGGCCGGCTGACCGCCCCCGGCACCCGGGAGCACCTTGCGGACAATCGTTGTCCGCAAGCGCTGGCAGACTCGACGGCATGTTGGAGACATCGGCACGGCTGCTGCGGTTGCTCTCACTGCTGCAGGCCCACCGCGAATGGTCCGGGGCCGACCTGGCGGACCGTCTGGGCGTGACGTCCCGCACGATCCGCCGCGATGTGGACCGGCTGCGCGAGCTGGGTTATCCCGTCAACGCCAGCCCGGGCACGGGAGGCGGCTACCAGCTCGGCGCGGGAGCCGAGCTGCCGCCGCTGCTACTGGACGACGACGAGGCGGTGGCCGTCGCGGTCGGGCTGCGCACGGCCGCCGGGCAGGGCATCGAGGGCATCGGCGAGACCTCCGTACGCGCCCTCACCAAGCTCGAACAGGTCCTGCCGAGCCGACTGCGCCGCCGCGTGAGCGCCCTCAACGCCTTCACCGTGCCGATGCTGCGCGGCCCCCAGCCCTCCGCCGTGGACCCGGGCGTGCTCACGGAACTCGCCAACGCCTGCCGCGACGGGGAGCGGCTGCGCTTCGAGTACCGCGACCACGGCGGCTCCCCGACCCGCCGGACCGTCGAACCGCACCGCCTGGTGTGCACCGAACACCGCTGGTACCTGGTCGCCTGGGACGTCGACCGCGACGACTGGCGCACCTTCCGGGTCGACCGCATCACCCCCAGGCCGCCGCACGGACCCCGCTTCACCCCCCGTACGCCACCGGCCGAGGATCTGGCGGCGTACGTCTCCCAAGGGGTCTCCACACGCGCCTACGCCTCGCAGGCGGTCGTCCGGCTCTTCGTGCCCCTGGAAGAGGCGGCCGAGCGGATCTCCCCCTCGTCGGGGACGCTGGAAGCCTCCGGGGAGGACAGCTGCGTCCTGCGCACCGGCGCCGCAGGCCTCGACGTGATGGTGATTCACGTGATGCTGACGGGCTTCGAGTTCGAGGTCCTGGAGCCGGCCGGACTCACCGACGCGATCAGGACGGCCCGGGACCGGCTGTCCCGGGCGCTGGAGCGCTCCCCTGGGTGATCGCCCCGTACTGGGGATGGTGCAGGTCGAACGCCGGGCTCTCGGAGCGGATCCGGGGCAGCGTGAGGAAGTTGTGCCGGGGCGGCGGACACGAGGTCGCCCACTCCAGAGAGCGGCCGAAGCCCCAGGGGTCGTCCATCTCGACCTTCGTGCCGTACCGGGACGTCTTCCAGACGTTGTAGAGGAACGGCAGCGTCGACATGCCCAGCAGGAACGCGCCGATCGTCGAGACGGTGTTGAGCGCCGTGAAGCCGTCGGCGGCCAGATAGTCCGCGTACCGGCGCGGCATCCCCTCGGCACCCAGCCAGTGCTGCACCAGGAACGTCGTGTGGAAGCCGACGAAGAGCGTCCAGAAATGGATCTTGCCGAGCCGTTCGTCGAGCATCTTGCCGGTGAACTTGGGCCACCAGAAGTAGAAACCGCCGAACGTCGCGAAGACGACGGTGCCGAAGACGACGTAGTGGAAGTGCGCGACCACGAAGTACGAGTCGGTGACCTCGAAGTCCATCGGCGGCGAGGCCAGGATCACTCCGGTCAGACCGCCGAACAGGAACGACACCAGGAAACCGATGGCCCACAGCATGGGCGTCTCGAAGGAGAGCGAACCATTGATCATCGTCCCGCTCCAGTTGAAGAACTTCACCCCCGTGGGCACCGCGATCAAGAACGACATGAAGGAGAAGAACGGCAGCAGCACCGCGCCCGTCGCGAACATGTGGTGCGCCCACACCACGATCGACAGACCGGTGATGGCCATCGTCGCGGCGACCAGCGTCAGATAGCCGAAGACCGGCTTCCTGCTGAAGACCGGCAGGATCTCCGTGATGATCCCGAAGAACGGCAACGCGATGATGTAGACCTCGGGATGCCCGAAGAACCAGAACAGGTGCTGCCACAGCAGCGCGCCGCCGTTGGCCGCCTCGAACACCACCGACCCGAAGTGCCGGTCCGCCTCCAGGACCAGCAGCGCCGCCGCGAGCACCGGGAACGCGAAGAGGACGAGGATCGAGGTGAAGAGGATGTTCCAGGTGAAGATCGGCAGCCGGAACATCGTCATGCCGGGGGCCCGCATCCCGACGATGGTCGTGATGAAGTTCACCGCGCCGAGGATCGTGCCGAACCCCGTCAGCGCCAGGCCCATGATCCACATGTCGGCGCCGATGTTCGGCGAGCGCTCCAGGCTGTTGAGCGGGGCATAGGCGAACCAGCCGAAGGAGGCGGGCCCGTCGGGCACCATGAGCGAGCCGAGGACGATCAGGCCGCCGAAGAGGAAGAACCAGTACGACAGCATGTTCAGGCGGGGGAAGGCGACGTCCGGGGAGCCGATCTGCAGCGGCATGATCTCGTTGGCGAACCCGGCGAAGGTCGGGGTGGCGAACAGCAGCAGCATGATCGTGCCGTGCAGGGTGAACAGCTGGTTGAACTGGTTGTTGTCCACGATCTGCAGACCGGGCCGGGCGAGTTCGGCGCGCATCACCAACGCCATCAGACCGCCGATGAGGAAGAAGGCGAAAGACGTGATCAGGTAGAGGTGGCCGATCTTCTTGTGGTCCGTCGTGGTGAGCCAGTCCACGGCGACCCGCCCCGGTCGCTGCCTCCTGTGTACGGGTCGCGCCGTCGCCTGCGCGGTCTCCGTGCCCATTGCTCGCCCCTTCGCCGTCGCGCCGTGGGCCTGCCTGAAGCTCACGCCGTGGTGCTCGCATCGCTCCGCGCTCCGACAGAGGGTGTGCGGGGGTTCTGTGCTGGAACCGTGCATTTCCTATGCGGTGTCAGCTTCCGCGACATGCCCCGGAATCGGAATGGAAAGGCGTCCCCCACGGGATCTCGACGGGGGACTCCGCACTTTCCGTTGGGTTATTTCGGGACGGCGTCAAGGTAGTCCCGAATTACGTTCGAAGGTGTGCGGGACACGTAGGGAACCCCTCGTACGTGTGACGGAGTTCGGCCGAAACGAGTGTCGTGATCCTGTGACAGAAGCGTGACCGGAGGGGCCCGGGTGACGCATGGTCTGCGGCCCGGACTTCCCCCGCCGCGGTCGGCCGCCTAACGTGGCGGTCATGGCACCCATTCCCAGCCCGCCCGCAGAGCCCCAGGACAGTCCGGAGGCCTATGTCGGCCTGGAGGCGAGGAGCGCCGAGCACCGCGCCCGGGAGCACGGCTGGTCCACGGTGCGCTCGCTGCCGCCCGGCGCGATCATCACCATGGAGTACCGCACGGGGCGGCTGAACTTCGAGGTCACCGACGGTCGGGTGACTCGCTGCTGGAAGGGCTGAGGCCACGGAGGCCGATCCACGGAGGCGGATCCGGACAGGCCGGTCCAGGCAGGCAGGCAGGCCGGCCGGTCCAGGCAGGCGGGTCCAGGCAGGCCGGGAGGCCGAAGAGTCCACGGAACGCGCGAAGGCCCCCGGCTCACGAGCCGGGGGCCTTCGCCGTGCGGGGAGGTTGTGCGTACCGGCCCCGCTGTTCTCCATGATCCGTCAGTTGTGCCTCAGCCGCCTGTCAGCGGCCGGGCGGACGACGTCGTGGTGGTGCGCGCCACGCGGTCCGCGTGCGGTGGACGGCGGCTGCCGACCGGGGTGACCGGGGTGCGCTCCGAGCGGGCCGTGTGGGGTCCGGGGGCCAGGTAGACCGGCGCCCGGGGCGGGCGGGCGGTGGGCACCGCACCCCGCGCCGGAGCCTCCTCGTCCACCGGGACCGACTGCTTGACCAGCACGGGCGCACCGACCGGGGAGCCGACCGGAGCCTCGGCCGGGGCGGGCACCGCACGGCCGCGGCGGGCGCGCCAGGCGTCGCGCAGGGTGAACAGACCGGTCTCGGCGCGGGCGATCAGCGGCTCGCACCACGGCAGCGCCAGCAGGATCAGCAGACCGGCGGCCCAGCCCAGCAGCACATCGCTCAGCCAGTGCGTACCGAGGTAGACGGTGGTGAGGCCGACGCCGAGCGAGGTCACGGCGGACAGCGCCGACAGCCAGCGCCTCGCCCGCGGGGTGGAGGCCAGATAGGCCAGGATTCCCCAGGTCACGACGGCGTTCGCGGTGTGGCCCGAAGGGAATATATCGCCGCCCAGACCCATTTCGTTCGAGCCGATCGTGATGGCGTAGTGCGGGCCGAGGCGGCCCATGCCGAGCTTCGCGGCGCCGACCGTGATGTTGAGCAGCAGCAGTGAGGCGCCCAGCGTGAGCATCGGGCGCAGGGTGTGCTGCCGCCAGGAGCGCCAGCCGAGCCACGCGGCGACCATTACGGCGGTGGGGCCGCGCTGGCCCAGCACCACGTAGTAGTCGAGGAACGCGTGGATCTCCGGCCACTGCTGATAGGGCCGGAAGAACATGACCTGCCAGTCGAACCGGACCAGCCACGAGGTGATCGCAACGGCCCACACGATGGCCACGTAGAAGGCCAGGGTGGCTCCGAAGAGCACAACCCTGTGCCTGCTCATCTTCGGCACATCGATGTTCGCCGGCCGTTCCGGCTCACGGTCCAACCGGGCGAAGACCCGGTCCAGACGGGTGAGGTTTCGTTCGGTACGCACTCAATCGACGTTACAGCGAGTGAGCTGCGTTCCAGGCCGAATCACTCGCTTTGTGATGACGATGTGATGTGGGATTCCTCTCAGGGTGATGCTTAATTCCAATGATTCTCTAATCATCGACGCCCCGATCCTTCAATTCCTTTGATCGGCTCGGGCTTCTGTTTTATGCCACTTTTGAATTCGTTCACCGAATCCTGGGGTGGAATTCTCCAGCCGCTCACCGAGCGTCAGCGGATGGATCATGGCGGACCGGAGCCGTTCAGCCAGAACGCTCCGTAGAGCGCGGAGGCGAGCGCCACGCCACCGAGGATCAGCGCTGACCTGGACGTACGCAGTCGGGCGAGGGCCAGCGCGAGGGGGAGCAAGAGGGGGAAAGCGGGCAGCAGGAGGCGCGGTTTCGAGCCGAAGTAACTCGACGCGCACAGGGCGAGCGCGACGACGATCCCCGCGTACACCAGCAGCGCCGGCGGCTGGCCCTGTCGTACACACGTCACGTACAGCCAGACGATCAGTGCGACTCCGACGATCAGTCCGACGCCGGCCAGAGCGGACGGAAATGACGTGAACTTGTCGCCCACGAAGCGGGCGAACGCGTACCCGCCGTCGAATCCGTTGCGCCAGCCCGCCTGGACGTCGAGATAGCCGAGCGGTCCCTTGCCTGTGTGGTGGCCGACCCAGAGCACATACCCGGCGGCGCCGAGCGGCGCGAGGAGCATGCCGAGGGCGCGTCGGAGCACGGGCGCGCCGGGCGCGGGGTGCGCGCTCCGATCCCGCACGAACGAGGCGATGGCCGCCACCCACAGGGCCGCGACCACCGCGGCCCCCACCGGGCGGGTCAGGCCGGCGAAGGCGGCGAGCAGACCGGCCGTCACCCAGCGGCCGGTCAGCACCGCGTAGAGCGACCAGGCGGCGAGCGCCGTGAACAGGGACTCGCTGTACGCCATCGACTGCACGATGCCGACGGGCAGCACCGCCCAGACCAGCACCGCGCAGACGCCCACGCGGGGGCCGTACACGTGGTCCGCGACGGCGAAGACGCCCCAGGCCGCGGCGAGCGAGGCCAACGTGCTGACCAGCAGCCCGGCATCCGCGTACGACAGAGGGGTGAGCGCCGAGACGAGCCGCTCCAGCCAGGGCAGCAGCGGGAAGAACGCGAGGTTCGAGTGCACGTCACCGCCTGGCAGCCGCACCTCGTAGCCGTAACCGAGATCGGCGACGCGGGTGTACCAGAGCGAATCCCAGCGGGCCGTCAGCAGTGTGTGGGCGCTCTTGCCGTTCGCCGCGCTCCACAGGGCGAGCGTGAGGACGCCCAGGGCCCGTACCGCGGCGTACCCGAGGAGGGCGGGCGCGGCCCGGCGTGGCGCGCTCGCGCCGGGCGGCGTCGCGAGGGGCGTCTCAAGATCGGTCACGGGCTCGATTATCGACGGCGGGCGGAACCGGGCGGCCGTCCGGGGCGTGGTGCACCGGGGGGAGCGTGGCGTACGCCACATGCTCGGCAAGGAGAACGTGAGAGGTCCGCCACGTGTATGAGACAGGAACTCGCGTACGCTGGCCGCTCACTCGCCTTTGATGCGTGCGTCCGGGACCCCGCTCCTCCTGGACCGCAGCCGCAGGGAGTCCCCACCCAGCGGATCGCCGAACGCGAGGGAACATCTGGGAGGTACGTACATGTCCGGGACGACCACGGCCGCCGCGCGTCGCCGTCGGGAGGCCGGGGCCGGTGCCAACCGCTGGGTCGTCCTCGTGGTGCTGTGCGTCAGCCTGCTCCTCGTGGCCCTCGATGCCACCGTGCTGCACGTCGCGGTGCCCGCCGTCACCGAGGACCTCAAGCCCGGCGCGATAGAACTGCTCTGGATCGTCGACGTCTACCCACTCGTCTGCGCCGCGCTGCTGATCCTCTTCGGCACGCTGGGCGACCGGGTGGGCCGCAGACGTGTGCTCCTCCTCGGATACGGACTCTTCGGCATCGCCTCCGGGATCGCCGCGCTCGCCGACAGCGCCCAGGTCCTCATCGGAGCGCGCGCCCTGCTCGGCGTCGGCGGCGCGATGATCATGCCCGCGACCCTGTCGATCCTGCGCCAGGTCTTTCCCGACCGGCGGGAGCGGGCGCTCGCGATCGGCATCTGGAGCGCGGTCGCCGCGGTGGGCGCGGCGGTCGGGCCGCTGCTCGGCGGGTTCCTCCTCGAACACTTCTGGTGGGGATCGGTCTTCCTCGTCAACATCCCGCTGATGCTGATCAGCCTGCCGATCGGACGGCTGCTGCTGCCCGAGTCCTACGGCGACCGCGACGGTCCCTGGGACGTGGTGGGGGCCCTGATGGCCGCCGCCGGGCTCTTCGGGCTCGTGCTCGGAGTCAAGCGGCTCGGCGGCGGTGAAGCACCGTTCGGTCCGTTCACGCTGGCGCCGCTGCTCGTGGGCGGCGCGCTGATGTTCGCCTTCGTACGGCGTCAGCGACGCCGTACGCATCCGCTGGTGGACCTGCGGATGTTCTCGCGGCCCGCGTTCAGTACGTCCGTGTGCTGCATCGTCCTCGCCATGCTCGCGCTGGTCGGGCTCGAGCTGATCGCCGCGCAGTACCTGCAACTGGTCCTCGGGCTCTCGCCCCTGCAGACCGGGCTGCGCCTGCTGCCGCTCACCTTCGCGGCGATGGCCGCGGGGCTCGCGGGGGCGCGGCTGCTGCGGCGGTTCGGGCCGCGCGCGATGGTCTGTTTCGGGTTCTGTGTCACGGCGGTGGCCGTGGTCATGCTCACCGCGATGGGAGTGGACGACAACACCGGGCTGCTGCTGTGCGGGTTCGTGCTGCTCGGGTTCGGGCTGGAGACGACGCTCTTCGGGGCGTACGAGTCGATGCTGAGCGAGGCGCCGCCGGCGCAGGCGGGTGGGGCGGCGGCGATCGGCGAGACCTCGTACCAGCTGGGGGCGGGGATCGGGATCGCGCTTCTGGGGAGCGTGATGAACGCGGCGTACGCGCCCGGACTGTCGTCCGTACGGGGGGTCTCGCCGGGGGACTCCGCTGCGGCGGGGCACTCGTTGGGAGAGGCGTACGACGTCGCCGCGCGGCTCGGCGGGGTGCGGGGGGCGGCCCTGCGTCATGCGGCTCGGGACTCCTTTGTGCACGGGCTGCATGTGACGTTGCTCGTCAGTGCGGGGTTGTTGTTGCTGGGGGCGGGGATGGCGTTGCGGTTGCCTCGGGTCATGGAGTGCGGGGTGCCTGCGGCGGGCTCGGCGGAGATTCCGGCGCCCCGGGGGGCTGCGGAGTCCCGCGTCTCGGTGTAACCGACCTTCTCCCGCCCACGCACCACCCGTTTCCAGCACGCCGACACGTGCGGCTCTCCCGTGGGGGTTGCCCGTCCGTCGGCGGCTGCGCCTTCCCGACGGCCACCGAGCGCCCCGGTCGAACCGGAAGCCGCCGATGGCGCTTCACCCCCGCGGGGGACCCGTCTTGTCAGCGTGGTGGAAACGGGTGGTGGAAACGGGTGGTGGAAACGGGTGGTGCGGGGGAGGGGGAGGTACTGGACGTGCGGGACGCTGGGTCGTACCGTCGGGGCGAGACCGTAACTAGCGGTGCTAGTTTTAGCGTGCCGGAGGCTGCCCCCATGTCCGCGTCCCCGAAGCTCCCGCCCTTCGACCCCACCGACCCCCTCGGCCTCGACGACCTTCTGGACCCGGAGGACCTGGCGATCCGGGACACCGTACGGACCTGGGCCGCGGACCGCGTGCTGCCGTACGTCGCCGAGTGGTACGAGAAGGGCGAGCTGCCCGGGATCCGGGAACTGGCGCGCGAACTGGGCGGGATCGGGGCGCTCGGGATGTCGTTGGAGGGGTACGGATGCGCGGGTGCGACCGCCGTGCAGTACGGGCTCGCCTGTCTGGAACTGGAGGCCGCCGACTCGGGCATCCGGTCCCTCGTCTCCGTACAGGGCTCCCTCGCCATGTACGCCATTCATCGGTTCGGGAGCGAGGAGCAGAAGCAGCGGTGGCTGCCGGGCATGGCCGCAGGTGAGGTCATCGGGTGCTTCGGGCTGACCGAGCCCGACCACGGGTCCGACCCGGGCGCCATGCGGACGTACGCGAAGCGCGACGGCGGCGACTGGGTGCTCAACGGGCGCAAGATGTGGATCACGAACGGGTCCGTGGCCGGGGTCGCGGTCGTCTGGGCGCAGAGCGAGGACGGGATCCGGGGGTTCGTCGTGCCCACCGACGCCCCCGGGTTCTCCGCTCCCGAGATCAAGCACAAGTGGTCCCTGCGGGCGAGCGTGACCAGTGAGCTCGTACTCGACGACGTACGGCTGCCCGCCGACGCCGTACTGCCGGACGTGACCGGGCTCAAGGGCCCGCTCAGCTGTCTGTCGCACGCGCGGTACGGGATCGTGTGGGGCTCGATGGGCGCCGCGCGGGCCAGTTTCGAGGCCGCCGTCGAGTACGCGAAGACGCGCGAGCAGTTCGGACGGCCCATCGGCGGCTTCCAGCTCACCCAGGCCAAGCTCGCCGACATGGCGGTGGAACTGCACAAGGGGATTCTGCTCGCCCACCATCTGGGGCGGCGGATGGACGCGGGACGGCTCCGTCCCGAGCAGATCAGCTTCGGCAAGCTCAACAACGTACGGGAGGCGATCGAGATCTGCCGGACCGCCCGTACCATCCTCGGCGCCAACGGGATCTCGCTCGAATACCCCGTGATGCGGCACGCGACCAACCTCGAATCGGTGCTCACCTACGAGGGCACCGTCGAGATGCATCAACTCGTGCTGGGCAAGGCGCTCACCGGACTCGACGCCTTTCGGTGAGTCGAGCACCGGAGAGCAGGGCCGGTGAGCGGCCCTGCCTCAGCTCTGGTTGAAGAAACCGTCCGTCGGGCGTCCCGGGGCCTCGCCGCTGACGATCTCGGTGTTGGCAGGGGTCAGCAGGAAGACCCGGGTGGCGACCCGCTCGATGGTGCCGCGCAGGCCGAAGGTCAGGCCGGCCGCGAAGTCCACCACGCGCTTGGCGTCGGCGGGCTCCATGGCCGTGAGGTTGATGATGACCGGGACGCCGTCCCGGAAGAGTTCGCCGATGCCGCGTGCGTCCCGGAAACTGTCCGGGGTGACCGTGCCGATCCGGCGGCCTGTCTCTTCCGCCGTCTCGGACGCGACCTTCACGCGCGGGTCCGTGACCCAGGCATCGCCGGAGTCCTGTCCTTCGGCGTAGTTGTCGTCGTCGTAGTAACGCTCGTCATCGTTGTCGTCGACGAGGCCAAGCCAGGCACTCGCCTTGCGCACCGATCCCATGGACGCCTCCTCTCACAGCGGTCTTTCTTGCTTTCCGCATCCCCATGGTCGTCCATGATGCGGATGTCGCGCCAAGTGGATAGACGCCGCGCGGGGGTTTCGTGACGGTACTGGTGCACAGCGAATTCGTCGAGAGCCCGCGTGCCCCAAGGGTGTTGCCGTGTACGGCTGCTGACTGTGAGTGAAATATGATTCTCGACGGCGTTCGGGTGATGAGTAGGGCGTACGGGTGAACGAAGGGGTCGGTACGATGCCGCAGCTCAACGTCGCACGAGGCACGGGGGAGTGTCATGTTCGGAATCGTGAGGCCCTGCAGCCACCGCCTCGGTGAGGGGCTGACAGCACAGTGGATGGCGCATCTGTGCGGACTCTGTCTCGCGTTGCGCGGAGACCACGGACAGTTCGCTCGGGTTGTCACCAATTACGACGGGCTGCTGATATCGGTTTTGACGGAGGCTCAGGCCGAGCGCACCACCGGGTGGCGGCGTACGGCGGGGCCGTGCCCGTTGCGCGGGATGCGGACCGCGTCCGTCGCGCAGGGTGAGGGAGCCCGCCTCGCCGCCGCCGTCTCGCTGGTGCTGGCCTCGGCCAAGGTGCGCGACCACGTGGCGGACAGGGACGGGCTGTTGGCACGCAGGCCGGTGGCGCTCGTGGCCCGCCGGGTCGCCGCGAACTGGGGGCGCGCCGGGGCCCGCACCGGATCCGACGTGGGCTTCGACACCGCCGTACTCGTCGACGCCGTCGACCGGCAGGTCGGCATCGAGGCGCTCGCCGGTCCCGGGACGCCGCTGCGAGCCGTCACCGAGCCCACCGAGACCGCGACCGCCGCCGCCTTCGCGCACACGGCCGTCCTGGCCGGGCGGCCGGACAACGCCGAGCCGCTCGCCGAGGCCGGCCGGCTCTTCGGGCGGCTCGCGCATCTGCTGGACGCCGTGGAGGACCGGGAGACTGACGCCGCGTCGGGAGCGTGGAACCCGCTCACGGCCACCGGCACCTCGCTCGTGGAGGCGCGCCGGCTCGCCGATGACGCGCTGTACGGGATACGGCTCGCGCTGCGCGAGGTGGCCTGGGGGTCCGGGGTCTCCCCGGAAAAGCGCAGTACGGACGGCAAGCTGGCGCATCTGCTGCTCGTGCACGAGCTGGGGCGGTCGGTGGACCGCGCGTTCGGGACCTCCGGGTGCGGGTACCAGGACCACGCGGACGGTGTGCGGGGGGCTTTCGGGCCGCCGCAGCACGGTGGGCCGTACAACCCGCAGAGCCCGCAGAGCCCGTACGACGGGCAGAATCCTTATGGTGGTGGCGGCAACCCCTTCGGTGGCGCTCCCTCCTTCCCGCCGCCAGGGCCCGGCAGACGAGGCTTCTGGGCCGGGTGCGCGGCCGCGATCGGCGTGTGCTGCACCTGCAAGGTGTGCTGTGCCGACGAGTTCGAGGGGCCGTGGTCGCGAAGGAGGCGAGAGGGCTGCCTCGGCAACTGCGACTGTGACTGCAGCTGCTGCGAGGCCTGTGAGATCTGCGAGTGCTGCTCGTGCTGCGACTGCGGACTGTGACAGAACCCGTATACGGCGGCGCGCGGCGACCGGGCGTGTGCCCGGCGGCCGTGTCCGTGGCGGGAAGGGGTCTAGTTCCTCAGTTCCGGCGGCGACATCTGCGACTTCACTATCGCGAACCGTCGTCCCCCACTTCTTGAGGATCCTGTCGTAGGTGCCGTCCGCGATCAGCTTGTTCACCGCTGCCTGGAAGGCCGGTGCCAGCTTCGTGCCCTTCTTGAAAGCGAAGCCGACGTCCAGGCGGTGGTACTCGTTGAGGAACTTGACGCCCTGTTGGTGGGCGACGGCGTAGCGCAGGCCGTTGATGGTGCTCATCACGAGGTCGCTGCGGCCCTGTTGGAGTGAGGACCAGATTGCGCCCTGTTCGCTGTAGGTCTGCACCTTGTACGCCTTCTTGCCGGCGTCGGTGCAGACCTTCTTGTTCTCCTCCAGCGTCGCCTCGAAGGTGGTGCCCGCTCCGGTCGCGACGTTCAGGCCGCACAGCTGCTTGAGGTCGGTGATCTTGGCCGGCTTGCTGTCGGAGCGTGTGGCGAAGCCCTGGCCGTCGTTGATGTAGGTGACGAAGTCGATCGTCTTGCGCCGCTCGTCGGTGACGCCGAAGTTGCCGGCCCCGAAGTCGTATTTGCCGCTGTCCAGGGCCGGCAGGATCGCCTCGAAGCCGGCCTGTTCCGTCTTGAGTCCGATGCCGAGCGCCTTGGCCACGGCCTCCGCGAAGTCGACGTCCTGGCCCGTCAGCGTCCGCATGCCGTGAGGAGCAGGGCCGCCGAGGTGATGATGACGAAGGGGGCAAAATGCCGATAACGGGTACGTATCGACGTACGCATGGTGTGCGGTCTCCTGAGAGCAAGAGTGAGCAGAACCCGAGGGGAGGGTGCGCGTGTGAAGGCGAAAGGGAGGGAGAACGCGAAGGGCGCCCGGTCGGCCAGGGGATCAGGTGATCGGATTGATCAAGGGATCAAGCGATCGGGGCGCGCAGTGGGTCAGCTCAACAGGAAGAGGACCACACGCGACCGAAGTCGATGTGGGAGCGCTTGACCAGCCACTGCTGTGGATGCATGGGCCAAGTGGAACAGGCATCCGGTGGTGCGTCAACTGACTTGAGACGTACGGCTCACAGTATGGACAGCCTTGACAGCGGGGGGAAACGGGCCCGTACTCTCGGTGGACGGCCCTGCTGAGGGGCTCGGCCGTACTGCGCCGTGAGGCGCTTCGTGTGAAGGCATCCACCCGTGTTCGGCCACGTCACGGAGTCTTCGTATGTCTTCCGACACCCTCGCCAAAACATCCGCCGCACCGGACATACCGGAGCAGGCCGACTCCCTGCGGATCGTTCCGCGGCGCCACCTGGGCCAGTGGACGGCCGCCGTCGCCGTACTCGTCGTGCTCGGGCTCGCCGTCACCTCCGTCGTCCGCAACAAGGCGTTCCAATGGGGGGTGGTCGGTGACTACTTCACCTCGGACTCCGTGCTGCGCGGCCTGTGGCTCACCCTGTGGCTGACGGCTGTGGTGATGGTGCTCGGCTTCGCGCTGGGGACACTGCTCGCGGCGGCCCGGTTGTCCGGCAATCCCGTGCTGCGCAGCGTCAGTTGGGGTCATGTGTGGCTGTTCCGGTCGATTCCGATCCTGGTGCAGCTGTTGCTGTGGTTCAACATCGGGGCGCTGTATCCCGAGATCCTCGGCGTGAAGACGGTCAATCTGTTCACCCCGATCGCGGTCGCGATCATGGGGCTCACCCTGCACGAGGCCGCGTACGCCGCCGAGGTGGTGCGCGGCGGCATCCTCTCCGTCGACCGCGGGCAGATCGAGGCCGCGCGGGCCCTCGGTCTGAGCCGGTGGAGCCGGTGGAGCCGGTGGTGGCGGATCGTGCTGCCACAGGCGATGCGCTCCATCGTGCCGCCCGCCGGGAACATGCTGATCGGCACCCTCAAGGGCACCTCGATCATCAGCGTCATCGCCGTGCAGGACCTGCTCTTCTCGGTACAGCTGGTCTACCACCGCACCTACCAGGTCATCCCGCTGCTGATGGTCGCCACCCTCTGGTACACCGTCGTCATCTCGGTCCTCGGCCTCGGCCAGTCCTACGTCGAGAAGCACTACGCGCGCGGCTCGGAGCGCACCCGGTGACGCCCACTCTCGTGATCGTCGGGGCCGGGCCGCGGGGTACCGGTCTCATCGAGCGCATCGCCGCCAACGCGCCCGAGCTGTACGCGGGTTCGGGACTCGACATCCATCTCGTCGACCCCCATCCGCCGGGCGCCGGACGCATCTGGCGCGAGGCGCAGTCGCCGCTGCTGTGGATGAACTCGCACGCCGAGGACGTCACCATGTTCACCGACGAGACGGTGGTCATGGACGGGCCCGTGCGCCCCGGTCCCACGCTGCACGAATGGGCGGCCGTCGACGGCCGTACCTTCGCCGACCGACAGCTGCAAGGGGCGTACCTGAGCTGGGTGCACGAGCAGGCCGTGGCCGCCCTGCCGCCGGACGTCACCGTCCACCATCACCCGTGCAGGGCCCTGCGTGTCAGCGGCCCGCGCGAGGGGCGCCAGCAGGTGTGGCTGGAGGGCCGTCCGCGTCCCCTTCTCGCCGACCTCGTCGTTCTCGCGCTCGGCCATCTCGACGCCGAACTCAACCAGGAGCAGCGCGAGTTGGCGACGTACGCGCATGCCCACGACCTGGTCCATCTGCCGCCCGACTTCACCGCCGACAGTGACCTGTCCTCGCTCGCGCCCGGCGAACCCGTCCTCGTGCGGGGCTTCGGGCTCGCCTTCGTCGACCTGATGGTGCTGCTCACGGAGGGGCGGGGCGGGCGGTACGACGGTGACACCTACCTTCCGTCGGGGCGGGAACCGGTGCTGCATGTCGGGTCGCGGCGCGGAGTGCCCTACCACTCGAAGATCGGTTACGACTGGACCGGTGAACGGCCGCCGCTGCCACGGTTCTTCGGGCCCGCCGAGGTCGACGCGCTGCTGGCGCGGCCGGAGGGCTTCGACTTCCGGCGGGATGTGTGGCCGTCGATCGAGAAGGAGCTGGGGTTCGCGCACTACCACCGGCTGTTCACCGTCCACCCCGAGCGGACGGCGATCGCCTGGAGCGACTTCGAGGAGAAGTACGCGGCCGGGGAGGCGGCGGAGCGCGAGGCCCTCGTGGCATCCGCCGTGCCCGACCCCGCCGACCGGCTCGACCTCGCGGCGCTCGACCGTCCGCTGGACGGGGTGCGGTACGCGTCGCACGAGGAGTTCCAGGAGGGTCTGCGGGCGTACGTCGAGGAAGATCTGAGTCGTCGTCATGATCCCGGAAACAGCCCCGACCTCGCCGTCTTTCTCGGACTCCTCTCCGTCTACGGGCAGTTGATCCGGCTCGGAGACGTCGGAGCCTGGTGGCACGGCTTCTTCAGCTACCTCGCCTCAGGGCCGCCCGGACCCCGGCTGCGGCAGCTGCTCGCACTGTCCCGGGCCGGCGTCGTGAGGTTCGTGGGCGCGGACATGGCCGTGGTCGCCGAGGACGGGGTGTTCCGGGCGTCGAGCGCGACCGTGCCGGGCGAGACGGTCGAGGCGCGGGCGCTCGTCGAGGCGCGGCTGCCCGAGCCCACCGTCGGGCGCGCCCTCGACCCGCTGCTGCGTGAACTGCACGCCGACGGGGCAGTCGAGACCCCGGAGGGGCTGCTGCGGGTGGACCGCTGCGACGGTCGGATCCTCGACCGGGCCGGCCGGCCGCATCCGCGGCGCTTCGCGCTGGGGCCCTACACCGACGTACGTACCCCCGGCGCCTTCACCAGGCCGCGCACCGGCGGGCCCGCGTTCCGGCAGAACGACGCCACCGCGCGAGCCGCGCTGGCGTTCCTGCGCGATCTTGCGTATCGGGCCGCCGCGTAACCCCCGACCGCCAACTCCACTGCCAGCACAAGGGATTCACACGATGACCTCCATGGTCGACATCAGGTCCGTCCAAGCAGGGGCGGGTGCGCGTTGCCGACCCCCTCGCGGTGGCGGAGAAGTGGCGGGCCCTGTCGCGGGCGAAGGGGTTGTCCATCCGGCAGACCGTGATCGAGGCGTCCGGGCGGCAGTCCTTCGTCGGCACGCCGGAGACGGTCGCCGCCGAACTCGACGAGTTCGTGACGGCCGGCGCCGCCGACGGCTTCATCCTCGTCCCCCATCTGACCCCGGGCGGACTGGACGAGTTCGTGGACCGGGTGGTCCCGCTGCTCCAGGAGCGGGGCGCCTTCCGCACGGAATACACGGGCACGACGCTGCGCTCACACCTCGGGTTGCCGGAACCCGTATGGAAGGGTTGATCACATGACGAAAGACGCATCCGAGGAATGGGAGCGGTGGCACGAGCGCCGCGTCGAGACGGTGTCCGCCTCCCACGGCCCGTTGGCGCTCACCGGCACGCACTGGCTGGAGGACTATCCGGACGGGCGACTTCCGGACATCCCCGGGCTGTGGACCGATCAGGAGGACGGGGTCCTGCTGACGGCCGCCCCCGAGGACGGTCTGAGCCTGGACGGGAAGCCCTTCACCGGCGAGGCCCGGCTCGACGCCGACCCCGGGCCCGCGGCCGAGTCCCGGGTCGGGCTCGGCGAGCGCCGGTTCGTCGTCCTGGTGCGCGAAGGGATCTGGGGCGTACGCGACTTCGACCCCGCCTCCGAGGCGCGCGCGGCATTCAAGGGCGTCGAGGCGACGCCGTACGACCCCCGCTGGTCGGTGCCGGGGCACTTCACGCCGTACGGCGAGAGCCGGACCGTCCATGTGGAGAACGCGGACGGAGTCGCCCGCGGTCTGGGGCTCGGCGGCATCCTCGCCTTCACCCTGGACGGCGAGGACCTCACGCTCCAGGTGTCGGTGGAGAGCGACGGCTCGCTGTGGGCCGTGTTCGCCGACACGACCAGCGGGGACAGCAGCTACCGCTTCCGGTTCCTGCGCCCCGCGGCACCCGACGCCGAGGGGCGTACGACGGTGGACTTCAACCGGGCCGTGCTTCCGCCGTGCGCGTTCGCCGATCACTTCATCTGCCCCTTCCCGCCGCCCGGGAACACCCTGGTCGTGGCCGTCCCGGCGGGGGAGCGCACGCTGCTCTGACGGTTCACTCCGCCGCACCCTCCACGCCCTCCGCTCACTCCTCCGAGCTCTCCAGGCGCTTCGAGTGCCCCGACGATCCACACGCAATCCGCACACCCGAGTCTGGGAAGATCAACTACCGCTGGTGGTACGTCAGTTGAACGCTGCACGGCCGAAAGGTGCCCTTGCGCCCGTCGGCCGTGCGGCCGAATACTCCCCCACAGCGCTTGTCAGGAGCACGGCTTGTCCGGAATCCGGTCGGGCGGCTCTCGGCTGCGCCTCACGGGCCCCGACCCCACGCGGGCCCCCTACTTCCCTCGGGAGGAACGACAAGTGAGGATCAAGCGCACCACCCCCCGCAGCGGTATAGCGAGACGGACCCGGCTGATCGCCGTGACCACCGGACTCCTGGCCGCCGCAGCGTTCTCCGTCCCCACCGCGAACGCATCCGACGTCCATACGTTCAGCGCCACCCAGCTGAGCACGGTGAACAAGTCGGTACTCAAGTCCGACATCGCGGGAACCGCCTGGGCGGTCGACGCCAAGACGAACCGCGTCGTCGTCACCGTCGACAGCACGGTCTCCAAGGCCGAGATCGCGAAGATCAAGAAGGATGCGGGCGGCAACGCCGCGGCCCTCACGATCAAGCACACCCCGGGCAAGTTCAAGAAGCTGATCACCGGTGGCGACGCCATCTACGGCGGTGCCTACCGCTGCTCGCTCGGCTTCAACGTGCACAGCGGGAGCACCTACTACTTCCTGACCGCCGGCCACTGCGGTGAGGTCGCCTCCACCTGGTACTCCAACTCGGGTCACACCACCACGCTGGGCACGAACGTCAGCTACAGCTTCCCGACGAACGACTTCGCGCTGGTGCGCTACACCAACAGCTCGATCGCGCACCCGAGCGCGGTCGGCAGCCAGACCATCAGCAGCGCCGCCACGCCCAGCGTGGGCACGACCGTCTACCGTCGCGGCTCGACCACGGGCACGCACAGCGGCCGGGTCACCGCGCTGAACGCCACGGTCAACTACGGCAGCGGCGACGTGGTCTACCAGATGATCCAGACCACGGTCTGCGCCGAGGGTGGCGACAGCGGCGGTCCGCTCTACGGGGGTTCCGTCGCCTACGGTCTGACCTCCGGCGGCAGTGGTGACTGCACCTCCGGCGGTACGACCTTCTTCCAGCCGGTCACCGAGGCGCTGAGCTACTACGGCGTGAGCGTCGGCTGACCGACGGTACCCCGTAACACCCGCACGACCGGACCTGCAGCCAGCAGCAGGCGAGCCCCCGTACGCAACTGTCGTGCGGGGGCTCGCCCTTGCTCGGGTGACGGAGTTACCGTCGAGGTACACGCCGGGTACGCGCCTGATGCGGTACTTGCCCGATGCGCCCACTTCGGACCCTGGGGGGCCGTGATGGTCGAGGAACTGGTGGCGGCGGGAGTCTCCGTCGCATCCGTGGGGATCGTCTACGCGATGGCCGGGGCCCGTGTCGTCAAACAGTACGAACGCGGTGTGGTGTTGCGCCTGGGCCGGTTGCGCTCGGACGTGCGTGGGCCCGGGTTCACCATGGTGGTGCCCTTCGTCGACAAGCTGCGCAAGGTCAACATGCAGATCGTGACGATGCCCGTCCCCGCGCAGGAGGGCATCACGCGGGACAACGTCACGGTCCGGGTCGACGCGGTCGTCTACTTCAAGGTGGTCGACGCGACCGATGCGGTCATCCAGGTCGAGGACTACCAGTTCGCGGTCTCGCAGATGGCGCAGACCTCGCTGCGCTCGATCATCGGCAAGAGCGACCTGGACGATCTGCTCTCCAACCGGGAGAAGCTCAACCAGGGCCTGGAGCTGATGATCGACAGTCCTGCCATGGGCTGGGGTGTGCAGATCGACCGGGTCGAGATCAAGGACGTGTCGCTGCCGGAGACGATGAAACGGTCGATGGCCCGGCAGGCCGAGGCCGACCGTGAACGGCGCGCGCGGGTCATCAACGCGGACGCCGAGCTCCAGGCGTCGAAGAAGCTGGCGGAGGCCGCCGGGGTGATGTCCGAACAGCCCGCCGCGCTCCAACTGCGGCTGCTGCAGACCGTGGTGGCGGTCGCCGCCGAGAAGAACTCCACCCTGGTGCTTCCCTTCCCGGTGGAACTGCTGCGGTTCCTGGAACGGGCACAGCAGCCGGCCGCCCCGGCACCCGAGCAGGCGCGGCCGTCGACCGAGCAGCCGGTGCGGGAACCGGTGGAGCAATCGGTGCGGGAATCGGTGGAGCAGCCGGTGCGGGAACCGGTGGAGCAATCGGTGCAGGAGCAACCGTCTTCCCTCGCGCCCCCGTTGGGATCGGACCCTGAAGGATCGAAAACCGGACAGGACTAGACCTCACGGGCTGCACATGGGTCACTCGCACGCGGTGTTTGCACTGCGAACGCACAGGGTGCGATCACACAGGGTCAAGGCGCCGGGGGCGTGCACCCGTTGCTGTACGCGCGTCCTGAAGTCGACCTTGTGAGCCACCTGTGGGTCTCGGAATAGTGGGCGCCCGTACGCCTTTCGATTCCGTACGCCTTCCGGCCCCGGAGGTCCCCACGACCTCCCGGGCCGCCCCCCACAGGAGGACGCGAAGTGAAGCACCGACGTATATCCGGGCGGCGCGCAGCCGTGGCAGGCGCGAGTGTCGCCGCCCTGATCGCCGCGGGAGTCACCTTCCAGACTGCGAACGCGAGCGAGACGCAGAAGAGCGCGGCGCCCCGGCCGCTCTCGATCACGGCGGCCGGAAAGCTCGCCTCGACGCTCGGCAAGGACCTGGGTCCCGACGCGGCGGGAACCTATTACGACGCGAAGGCCGGGCACCTCGTCGTCAACGTGCTCGACCGGGCCGCGGCGAGTGTCGTCGAGGCGGCCGGCGCCCAGGCCAGAATCGTCGAGAACTCCCTCGCCGAGCTGACGAGCGCCCGTACCACCCTCAAGAAGGACGCGACCATCCCCGGCACGTCCTGGGCGACCGACCCGGGGACCAACAAGGTCGTCGTCACCGCCGACCGCACGGTCGGGGGCACGGCCCTCGCCCGGCTGACCAAGGTCGTCGAAGGTCTCGGCGCCAAGGCCGAACTCCAGCGTACGAAGGGGGAGTTCAAGCCCTTCATCGCGGGCGGCGACGCGATCACCGGCTCCGGCGGGCGCTGCTCGCTCGGCTTCAACGTGGTCAAGGGCGGCCAGCCGTACTTCATCACCGCCGGGCACTGCACCCGGGCGATCTCCACCTGGTCGGACTCCAGCGGCAAGGAGATCGGCACGAACGAGCAGTCCAGCTTCCCCGGCAATGACTTCGGTCTGGTCAAGTACACCTCGACGGTCGACCACCCGAGCGAGGTCGATCTCTACAACGGCTCCGCGCAGCCCATCACCCAGGCGGGTGCGGCGACCGTCGGGCAGTCGGTGACGCGCAGCGGTTCGACGACCCAGGTGCACAGCGGCACGGTCACCGGCCTGGACGCCACCGTGAACTACGGCAACGGCGACATCGTCGACGGACTCATCCAGACCGATGTCTGCGCCGAGCCCGGTGACAGCGGCGGCTCGCTCTTCTCGGGCTCCACGGCCATCGGCCTCACCTCGGGCGGCAGCGGCGACTGCACCTCGGGCGGCGAGACCTTCTTCCAGCCGGTCACCGAGGCGCTCTCGGCCTTCGGCGCCCAGATCGGCTGACGCGCTCCCGTCCTGCCTGCTCAGGGCCGGGTGGGCCGGTGTTTGCGCAGGTGGGACGGGCCCGAACGGATGTCGCACACATGTTCGGAAATTGGTCTATGGTGGGGGTGGGGTCATTGGGAACGAATGTTCGAGAGCCGGGTGAGAGGGCCCTCGAACACGAACGGATACGAACGGATACGAACGGGTGCGGGAGGTGCGTGTGCCGGGGTTCACGCATCTGCACACCGTCTCCGGGTTCTCCCTGCGCTACGGCGCCTCGCACCCGGAGCGGCTGGCCGAGCGTGCCTCGGAGCGGGGCATGGACGCCCTCGCGCTCACCGACCGGGACAGCCTCGCGGGCACGGTCCGGTTCGCCAAGGCCTGTGCGAAGGCGGGTGTCCGTCCGCTGTTCGGGGCGGAGCTCGCGGTCGAGGCTCCCGCCCGAGAGACGAGGGCTTCCGCCCGAACGGCGGAGTCCTTCGCCCGGGCGGCCCGGGCCTCCGCGCCTACGGGCTCGGCTTCCGCCCGGGCGGCCGGGGAGCTCGTGCGAGGAACCGGGGAGCCCGTACGAGGAGCCGGGGAGCCCGTACGAGGGGAGCGGCGCCGCGCCCCGGTCCGTGGTGGTGCCTTCATCGATGAGTCGACTCCCCGGGTGACCTTCCTCGCCCGGGACGGCGCGGCCGGCTGGGCCGACCTCTGCAGAATCGTCACGGCGGCACATGCGGGCGGCGGTCCCGACAGCGGCCCGGGGCGGCAGCCCCTGCTGCTCCGGCCGGACAACCACGCCGAAGGACTGACCGTACTGCTCGGCCCCGCCTCCGACGTCGGCCGCGCACTCGCCGCGGGGCGCCCCGACCGCGCCGCGAAGCTGCTCGCGCCCTGGCGGGAGATCTACGGCGACGCCCTGCGTCTCGAAGCCGTCTGGCACGGCCGCGAGGGCACCGGGCCCGGGTCCCTGCGGCTCGCCGCCCGCACCGTCGGCTTCGCCGCCGAACAGCGGGTGCGCCCGGTGCTCAGCAACGCGGTCCGGTACGCCGACCCGGGCCTCGGTCCGGTCGCCGACGTCCTGGACGCCGCCCGCCGCCTCGTCCCCGTCGACCCCCGGCGCGAGCTGGACTCCGGCGAGGCCTGGCTCAAGGGCGAGGCCGCCATGCTGGGCGCCGCCGAACGGATCGTCGAGGCCGCGGGCTACCGCCGTGACACCGCCTACCGTCTGCTCGAACAGACCCAGGCCGCCGCCGCCGAGTGCCTCGTCGATCCCGAGGACGACCTCGGCATCGGCACCGTCCACTTCCCCGAACCGCATCTCGTCGGCGCGGGCCGGCGCACCGCCCAGCGCGTCCTGGCCTCCCGGGCGGCGGCGGGCATGGTGCTGCGCGGCTACGACCGCAGGCGGGACTACTGGGAACGCATGCACCGCGAGCTGGACATCATCGCCCACCACGACTTCGCCTCCTACTTCCTGACGGTCGCCCAGGTCGTGGACGACGTACGGAAGATGGGCATCCGGGTCGCCGCGCGCGGCTCCGGCGCGGGCTCCCTCGTCAACCATCTCCTCGGCATCGCGCACGCCGACCCGGTCGAGCACGGGCTGCTGATGGAGCGCTTCCTGTCCAAGCGCCGCTCGGTGCTGCCCGACATCGACATCGACGTGGAGTCCGCGCGCCGGCTGGAGGTCTACCGCGCGATCATCGACCGGTTCGGCACCGAGCGGGTCGCGACCGTCTCGATGCCCGAGACCTACCGGGTCCGGCACGCCGTCCGCGATGTGGGCGCCGCCCTCTCCATGGACCCGGCCGACATCGACCGGATCGCCAAGTCCTTCCCGCACATCCGCGCCCGCGACGCCCGCGCGGCGATGGATGAGCTGCCCGAACTGCGGGAGCTGGCACGGGAGTTTCAGCGGAAAGGGGAGAAGTACGGACGGCTGTGGGAGCTGGTCGAGTCCCTCGACGCCCTCCCCCGCGGCATCGCCATGCATCCGTGCGGGGTGCTCCTCTCCGACGCCTCCCTGCTCGCCCGTACGCCGGTCGTGCCGACCAGCGGTGAGGGCTTCCCCATGTCGCAGTTCGACAAGGAGGACGTCGAGGACCTCGGGCTGCTCAAGCTCGATGTGCTGGGCGTGCGGATGCAGTCCGCGATGGCGCACGCGGTGGCCGAGGTGCAGCGGGCCACGGGGGACCGGCCGGACATCGACGCGGTGGCGCCGGGCGACCCGGCGACCTATCGGCTCATCCAGTCCGCCGAGACGCTGGGCTGCTTCCAGATCGAGTCGCCCGGACAGCGCGACCTGGTCGGGCGGCTGCAGCCCGCGACCTTCCACGACCTCGTCGTCGACATCTCGCTCTTCCGGCCGGGACCGGTCGCCGCCGACATGGTGCGGCCGTTCATCGAGGCGCGGCACGGGCGGGCGCCGATCCGCTATCCGCACCCGGACCTGGAGGGACCGCTGAAGGAGACATGCGGCGTCGTGGTCTTCCATGAGCAGATCATCGACATCGTCGACATCATGACCGGCTGCGGACGCGACGAGGCGGACCGGGTGCGGCGCGGGCTCTCCGACCCCGAGTCGCAGGGGCGGATCCGGTTCTGGTTCGCACAGAACGCGGCGGCCAAGGGATACGACGCCGAGACCATCGCGCGGACCTGGGAGATCGTGGAGGCCTTCGGGTCGTACGGCTTCTGCAAGGCGCACGCGGTCGCCTTCGCCGTACCGACGTACCAGTCGGCGTGGCTGAAGGCCCATCACCCGGCCGCTTTCTACGCCGGGTTGCTCACGCACGACCCCGGGATGTACCCGAAGCGGCTGCTGCTGGCGGACGCGCGGCGGCGGGGAGTGCCGATCCTGTCGTTGGACGTGAACCGGTCGGCGGTCGCCCACCGTATCGAACTGGTGTCTGAATCTGCTGGCTCTGCCGGCCGCTGGGGTGTCCGCCTCGCCCTCTGCGACGTGCACGGCATCAGCGAGGCCGAGGCGGCGCGGATCGCGGACGGACAGCCGTACGCCTCCCTGCTCGACTTCTGGGAGCGGGCCCGGCCGAGCAGGCCGCTCGCACAGCGGCTCGCGCAGGTCGGCGCGCTGGACGCGTTCGGCGCCAACCGGCGTGACCTGCAACTGCACCTGACCGAACTGCACCGGGGATCCCGGGGTGCGGGCGGCGGCCAACTCCCGCTTTCCGGCGGGCGGAAGACCGCCTCCGCCGGGCTGCCCGACCTCTCCTCGACGGAGCGGCTCAGCGCCGAACTGGGCGTGTTGTCGATGGACGCCTCGCGCAATCTGATGGACGACCACCGGGAGTTCCTGGGGGAGCTGGGCGTGGTGACGGCACGTCGGCTGCGGGAGGCGCGGCATGGAGAGACGGTCCTGGTCGCGGGCGCCAAGGCGGCCACCCAGACCCCGCCGATCCGCTCCGGCAAACGCGTCATCTTCACCACCCTGGACGACGGCACCGGCCTGGTCGACCTCGCCTTCTTCGACGACTCGCACGATGCCTGCGCCCACACCGTCTTCCACTCCTGGCTGCTGCTGGTGCGCGGAGTGGTGCAGCGCCGGGGTCCGCGCAGCCTCAGCGTGGTGGGCGCGGCGGCCTGGAACCTCGCCGAACTGGTCGAGCTGCGCACCGAGGGCGGCCTCGACGTGGTGGCGGCGCGGCTGGCGGAGCCCGCAGCGGAGCCCCTGCCGGAGGGGGAGGGCGCGAAGGAGAGCCGGAAGATCCGGATGCCCACGGGGTACGAGATGCACCCCTGGGCCGATCTGCGTCCCGCGGGCGAAGGGCCCGCGGGAGGAAAGAAGTTGTGGCACCAGAGTCCGGGGAGTGCGGGATGACCATCCTCTGCGTACGTTTCCAGCTGCCTCCGATGTACGAGGCTGCCCTGCCGGGGCTCCTCGGACTGTTGGAGGAGTTCACCCCCGTCATCGAGGCGCTGCCGCCCGATCGCGTGCTGGTCGATCTGCGGGGCGCCGAACGGTACTTCGGGCGGACCGCCGTGGAGTTCGCCTCGCTGATCCGGGTGCGGGCACTCGCCCGGTACGGGATCGACTGCGCGATCGGCGCCGGACCTGGGCCGATGCTCGCGCGGATGGCACTGCGGGAGGCCGTGCCCGGAGTGACCCGGGTGGTGCCCGGGGAGCCGGACGCCGTCGCGGAGTTCCTCGCCGAGCGGCCCGTCGGCGCGCTGCCCGGGGTCGGCGGCGCCACCGCCCGCACCCTGTGCGAGTACGGCCTCGACACCATCGGCAAGGTCGCCGCCGCGCCCCTGTCCACGCTCCAGCGCCTGACCAGTGCCCGGACCGGCCGCGAACTGCACGAGAAGGCGTCCGGCGTCGACCGCGGCCGGGTCGTCCCGAACGCCACCTCGCACTCTCTCGCCACCGAACGCCCCTTCTCCCGCGACGAGTTGGACCCGTCCCTGCACCGCCGTGCGCTGCTCTCCGGCACCGAGGAACTGGGCACCCGGCTGCGCGCCCTGGAGAAGGTCTGCCGCACCCTGACCCTCACCGTCCGCTACGCCGACCGTTCCTCGACCACCCGCAGCCGCACTCTCAAGGAGCCGACCGCCCACTCCTCGGCGCTCACCGCCACCGCGTACGCCCTGTACGAGACGCTCGGTCTCCAGCGCGCCCGGGTCCGCGCGATCGGCCTGCGCGCCGAGGGCCTCACCCCCGCCGAACAGGCCTCCCACCAGCTGACCTTCGACCCCGTGGACGAGAAGGTCCGCCGCATCGAGGAGGTCGCGGACCGCGCGCGAGCGAAGTTCGGCCCGCATGCGGTGATGCCGGGGACGCTGGCGGCGTAGATCCGGTACGGGGGATCAGTTCGCCCACGGGGGAGTGAGGACCGAGCCGTCGGCCAGTTCCGCCTGGAGGCCGATGGGCGTGGTGACCCAGGCGGTGGCGGTCTCCTGGGCCGGGTTCTCGATGCCCAGGGTCGCGCCGGGGTTGACGATCACCGCGTCGCCCGCGGTGATCCGCTCGGTGCGGCCATCGAGGGTGATCAGCAGTTCGCCGGTGAGGAGGTGGAGGATCTCCTCGCGGTTGACGGTGTGCACGGGGGCCTTGTGCCCCGCGGGTATCTCGCCGCGCCAGGCGCACAGCTCCTTGCTCCCGCTGAGGGGAGTGGCGTACGAGACGAAACGGGCGCCGTGGATCTCGTGGACGACGGCTTCGGACGGGCGGATGACGGGCATGGGTGCCTCCAGGGCAGATGGTCAAGCTGCTTGACTAAATGGCTGGTCTCATGGTCAAGCCGCTTGACCAATTCGTCAAGGGTGTTTCAATGCGTGCGTGCACAACTCCGAGGCCATGGCCCTGTCCGCCGCCCTGCTCGCCGCTGCCGGTGAGCTGACGCAACGTATTCACGAGGGCGTCGTCGCCCGGGGGTTCGAGGGGGTGCGGCCCGCGCACGGTTTCGCGTTCGCGCGGCTCGCCCCGGGTGGCGCAACGGTCTCCGACCTCGCCGCGCATCTGGGGGTCACCAAGCAGGCCGCGAGCCAGCTTGTCGACGAGTTGGTGCGCAAGGGGTACGTGGAGCGGCGGCCGCATCCCGCCGACGCGCGCGCTCGGCTGATCGTGCTGACCGAGCTCGGCTGGGCCTGTACGCGCGCGGCGGAGGAGGCGGCCGCCGACGCGGTGCGGGCCTGGGGTGAGCTACTCGGTGAGAGTGAAATGCGCGCGTTGCGCGACCGTTTGCTGCGTATCGCGCCCTATGGTCCCCTCAGGCCCACCTGGTGATGGTTCGTCAAGTGTGGGGCGGCGACCGAGGCCGCCGCTCTTTGGCGCCGGAAGTTTTTTACTGACGCGTAACTTCACACTTGAGCTACTCGCCCGTAACTTGACGAGTGAACAGCATCCTCGTGATCCGGATCACAGGGCGTACGTCGTCGCAACTCCCTTGAGCCGCAAGGAGATCACCCGATGCTGCCCTGGAAGCGCCTGCTCAGACCCCTCACCGCACTGCTGTTGACCGCGGTGGTCGCCGTGGTCCCCGCCGCCACCGCCCACGCCGCCGCGCCGAGCTGGGGGTCCCCCCTGCTCGAGCGAAGCCGAGAGCTTGGGGGAGGCTGGAACGACTACTCCTGCAAGCCCTCCGCCACCCATCCCCACCCCGTCGTCCTCGTTCACGGCACCTTCGCCAACTCGACCGACAACTGGCTGGCCTTCGCGCCCTACCTGGTGGACCGCGGGTACTGCGTCTTCTCCCTCGACTACGGGCAACTGCCCGGCGTCCCCCTCTTCAACGCCCTCGGCCCCATCGACAAATCGGCCGAACAGCTTCAGGTATTCGTCGACAAGGTGCTCGCCGCGACCGGCGCGGCCAAGGCGGACCTCGTCGGCCACTCGCAGGGCGGCCTGATGCCCCGCTACTACCTCAAGTTCCTCGGCGGAGCCGCCAAGGTGAACACCTTCGTCGGCATCGCGCCCGACAACCACGGCACCACCCTCGACGGCCTCACCAACCTGCTGCCGTACTTCCCGGGCGCCGAGGACCTGCTGTCGGCGGCCACACCCGCGCTCGCCGACCAGATCGTCGGCTCCGCCTTCCTGACCAAACTCAACGCCGGCGGCGACACCGTCCCGGGCGTGCACTACACGGTGATCGCCACCAAGTACGACGAGGTGGTCACGCCGTACCGCTCACAGTTCCTCACCGGATCCGACGTCCACAACGTGCTGCTGCAGGACCTGTGCCCGGTCGACCTCTCCGAGCACGCCGCGATCGGCCTCCTCGACCGGATCGCCTTCCACGAGGCGGCCAACGCCCTCGACCCGGCACACGCCACCCCCACGAACTGCGCCTCCGTGTTCAGCTGACCGCCCCGGCCGGGGCCTGTCCGACCTGAGCCGCCGGACAGGCCCCGGATTACACCGGGAACTAGCGGCCCCGCCGGCCGTCGCTCGTCGCACGACGGCGGACCGAGGAGAACAGCGCCGCCGCGCCCAGCGCCAGCGCGCTCGCCCCGCCGATCGCGAGACAGGAGCTGGAGGAGTCACCGCCGGTCTCGGCGAGGTGCCGCTCCGAGACACCCGCGGCCTCGGGCCGGTCGGCGGAGCCGCCGGGAGCGGCGTCGGAGGTGTTCGTGTCGACCACCGGAGTGGCCGTGCCGTCGTGGTGGTCGTGCCGCACCGTCGACTTGTCGGCACCGTCGGCTATCTGCTGCTCGGAGGGCGCGGAGGCGGTGGGTGCCGGGGTGGTCGGCCCGGGGGTGGTACCGCTTCCGGTACTGCCCGTGCCCGTACCGGTGCTGCCCGTACCGCCGGTGCCAGTACCACCGCCACCGGCACCGGTGTTGCCGGAACCCCCGCCACCGAAGGTGACGTCCGAGCAGGAGTAGAACGCCTCCGGACTGTCCGAACGCTGCCAGATCGCGTAGAGGAGCTGTCTGCCCGAGCGCTGCGGCAGGGTGCCGGAGAAGGTGTAGTAGCCGTTCGTCGCGATCGGGTCGGTCTTCGTGGCGACCGGGTGAGCCAGGTCCAGGTCGGCCCAGGCCAACGGCTTGGCCGGGTCGTAGCCCGCCTTGGTGATGTAGACGTCGAAGGTGCCCTTGTGCGGGGCCGTCACCCGGTACCTGAAGGTGTACGCGCCGCCGCTCACGCTCGTCGTCGGCCAGTCGGTGCGGGCCAGGTCCAGGCCCTTGAACTCGTCGTTGCCCGCGCTGCACAGCTTCCCGTCAGGCATGAGCCGCTGGTGTCCGCCGTTCGCGTCGCCGATCCGGATGCCGTTCCAGTCGTACAGGGCCTGGGTGCCGCCGGCCGCGACGGCCGCCTTGCAGGCGCCGGACTTCGGGCTCTCGGGATTCTCCGCGTAGCACTGGAAGACCCGGCTGACCGGGTCGCCCATCGTGCCGTGCGCGACGGCGGGCCCCGCGGCGAGCGCGGTCAGGGCCACCGGGGCGACACCGACGGCGACTGCGACGGCCTTGCGGCGAGCGGGCATGGGGGAGCTCCTTGAAGCGGACCTTCGGGCGGTACGGCGGACCCCGTGGGGGTGATCAGCAAGCTAGCCCGAAGAAACCGCGAAATCGCCTGTCGGAGGCGGGTGAGAGAGATCCTTATGGTCGGCTTAAGGGAGTGCTGAGCCTGCGCTCAGGTAGGTACCGTTCTGGCCATGACAGATGCCCCGGACGAACCGGAGATCCGCCCGGCCGTCGCCGCCGACGTGGCCGCCGTGAAGGCGGTGACCGACGCCGCGTACCACCACTACATCGAGCGCATCGGAGTGGTGCCGGGGCCCATGGAGGCGGATCACGCGGCGAACGTGGCCGCGGGGCGGGTGTTCGTCACAGGAGAGCCCTTGACGGGCCTCGTGGTGATCGAGGCGTTCGAGGACCATCTCTTCCTCGACAGCATCGCCGTCCACCCCGACGCCCATGGCGAGGGCGTGGGGCGACGGCTGCTGGCGTTCGTGGACGCGCATGCGCGTGCGCTCGGGTTGTCCGAGGTCAGGCTCTACACGAACGCGATGATGTGGGAGAACCAGAGGATCTACCCGAAGTACGGGTACGAGGTCGTGGAACGCCGCGTGGACGGCCGGTACGACCGGATCCACTACCGCAAGCGGCTCGACTGAGGGTTCCGCGCCGGGGCGTGTCTCAGTGCCGGGGCGCGCGGCCCGGGCCGCTCACTCGTCCGGCCACCACGTGCGGTGGATGTCCTTGCGGACCTCCGGACGCTCGGCCGGGCGCTCGTCGGCCTTGTCCCGCACTCGGCGGGACTCCGACTTTCTCAGGGGCTTCTGCACGGTCACACGGCGCATGGCTGCCTCCTTGTGCCTACCGGGATCCGCGGTTGTACGGAGGTAGACCCTTTCCGGGAGAGTTGCTCATCAGTCGGGATCTGTCTGTGGCGGCTGTCACGATTCGACTGTCAGTGGCGGGTGTCACCCTGGGGCACATGACGGGTTACAACGAAATGAATCCAGGTCAGAGCCGTGTCAATCCTTGTCCGAGCGAGGTGAGGCCCGAGCTCGGCGGCGGGGGCGCGGAGGCGGTGGCCGACGCGGACCGGGTGGACTGGGACGCCGAGGCCGACACCTTCGACGACGAGCCGGACCACGGGCTGCGCGACGCCGTCGTGCGGGAGGCCTGGGCGCAGCGGTTGCGCGCCTGGCTGCCCGAGACCCCGTCCGACGTGCTCGACCTCGGCTGCGGCACCGGCAGCCTGGCGCTCCTCGCAGCCGAGCGGGGCCACCGTGTCACCGGGATCGACCGCGCGCCGCGTATGGTCGAGCTGGCCCGCGCCAAGCTCGCCGGACGTGACGCGGTGTTCCTCCTCGGTGACGTGACGACACCGCCCGTCGGTGAGCAGCGGTTCGACGTCGTGCTCGTGCGGCACGTCCTGTGGGCGCTGCCCGACCCCGGGCGCGTCCTGCGGCACTGGCGCGGGCTGCTGCGCCCCGGAGGGCGGCTCGTCCTGGTCGAGGGGGTGTGGGGAACGCTGAGCCCCGCCGGCATACCTGCGGACCGGCTGGCCGCCCTGCTGGAACCCCTGGCCTCGGACCTCCGGGTGGAGCGGCTGTCCGACGACGCGCGGCTGTGGGGGCGCGAGGTGGCGGACGAGCGGTACGCGGTGGTGGCCCATGTCTGACCACCGGGTACGCGACGGTCGCCGAGCGGGCATCCGCCGGGTACCGGCCCTAGCCGAGCAGCGCCTCGAAGTCGCCCTCGCGGGCCAGGAGTTCGAGTGTGTCGAGGGCGTTCTGCGCGGCGGTCGCGGCCCGCGGATCGGTTGTCGCGAGGCCGCTCGCGGCGAACTCGTCCTCGTCCAGGCGCAGCACGTCCGTGCCGTCCGCGGAGCGCCACAGGTCCAGGTCGAGGTCCTCGACGACCAGTTCGCCGCCGGAGAGGGCGGCCGGGCGGGTGATGTCGCAGTACCAGCCCTTCCGCACGCCCTGGGCGTCTCGGACCTCCTTGACCGCGTACCAGCGGTCCCGCCAGTAGTACTCGGTGAAGACATCACCCGGCTCGAACCGTACGAAGCCGAAGTCGCGGACGCCCTCGCCCGCCCACGGCGCGCGCACGGTGACGCGGGTGCCGTCGTCGGCGAGCAGTTCGGCGGGGTAACGGATCTTCGTGCGACCGGACTTGACGAGGACGACCTCCACGGTGCGAGGAGCGTCAAGAGAGTTCGCGGACATACCGCACCTCCGTCCCGCAGATCTCGTAGCCGAACCACTTGTTGATCGCGATCATCGGTTCGTTGCCGGCGTCGTTGCCCGTGAACGCCTCCGTGTACCCGGCGGCGCGGGCACGGTGCAGCGAGTCGTTCTTGGCGAGCTTGGCGAGGCCGCGACCGCGGAACGCGGCGGCGGTGCCCGTCATCACGGTGCCGTAGCGGGAGCCGCCGTCCGTGCGGGCCGCGCTGAACGCCGCCGGGCGGCCGTCGACGAGCGCGACCGTGGTCAGCTCGGCGCTGAACAGGGGGTGGTGCCAGGTCTCCCGGAGCCAGGCCTGGTAGTCCGTGAACTCGCGGGGGATGTCGCTGGGTTCGTCCGCCATCGTCTCCGCGTCCAGGGCGAACAGGGGGCGCGGGGCGTCGGCGAAGTCCGAGCCCTTGCGCAGTTCGACGCCCGGCGGCGGGCCCTGGAGCGGCGGCAGGGTGCCGCCCGCCAGGTCGAGGCGGAGGAAGTGGGCGGAGCGGCTCGCGTGGTAGCCGTGCTTCTCGGCGAACGCGCGGTTGCCCGGCTCGTCCAGGACCCAGGCGAAGAGCTTGGTCGCGCCCAGGGCCGCCAGGTGCTCCTCGGCGGTGCGCACCAGGAGCGAACCCGCGCCACGGCGCGCGCGGCCTGGGTCGACGTACACGTTGAGATAGCCCTGATTCGGCTCCGCGCTGTCGTGCGCGATGCCGACCTGGGCCGTGCCGACCGGTTCGCCGTCCTGCTCCGCGAGCAGCGGGCGGTAGTGGGCGTCCGGGTGCGCGTGCGTGACGTCATACGCGACGGAGTCGGGGGTGTACAGCACGAAGGGGAGGGCGCGGTTGCGGATGTGGGCGAAGCCCTCGGTGTGCCGCCGGTCGTCCGGGCGGACGTCGCTGATGATCACAGTCATGGAGTCGAACGCTACGCGCGAGGTGTGTTCGAGTGCCTCTCATTTTCCGTTCCGTACGGGACAATCGCTGCGTGACGTTGAAGATCCACATCGATGAGGGGGCCGCGCCCTACGAACAGGTGCGTGCCCAGATCTCCGAGCAGGCGCGGTCCGGCGCGCTGCCGGTCGGCTACAAGCTGCCCACCGTGCGGGGGCTGGCCGAGGAACTCGGCCTCGCCGCCAACACGGTCGCCAAGGCCTACCGGGCGCTGGAGTCGGACGGGGTGATCGAGACGCGCGGCCGCAACGGGACGTTCGTCGCCGCGGCGGGCTCGGCGGCGGAGCGTGAAGCGGCGTCGGCCGCACAGGCGTACGCCGAGCGCGTGCACCGCCTCGGCCTCTCCGAGTCCGCCGCGCTGGACGCTGTACGGGATGCCCTGCGGGCGGCCTACGGGGACTAAGCGTTCCGCTGGAAGTACCGGGATGTGCCGTCGCTCGTCTGCGGCGCCCTGGTGGCTGGTCGCGCAGTTCCCCGCGCCCCTTCAGGGCGCTGCCGAACCGCAGCGGACTTCGCGCCCGACCCGCTTAGGGCCTGTCCGGCGTGCGGGTCACCGTCAGGCCCGTTGTCCTTGCCGCGCGGGCGAAGGCCACCGAGTCGTGGATCGCCGCCGCGTTCGGGTCGTTGTTGAAGTACGCGTACACGTCGTGGTCGTCGGACCAGGTGTCCGTGACGCGCCGTACCCAGGTCGTCAGGGACTGCCGGCCGTAGCGCGGCCATGGCTGGGCGCGGCCCTCGTGGAAGCGGACGTAGCCCCAGTCGGCGGTCCGCCACAGGGGTGTCACGGGGCGGGCCAGCACATCGGCCCAGCAGAGGGCGGCGCCCCGTGACTCGAGCACCTTGCGCACCTCCGGTGTCCACCAGGAGTCGTGGCGCGGTTCGACCGCGACCCGGACGCCGGCGGGGAAGCGGCCCAGGCACGCGTCGAGAAGGGCGGGGTCGGCGTGCAGCGTGGGCGGGAGCTGGAGCAGGACCGGGCCCAGGCGGTCGCCGAGCCCGGCGGCGTGGCCGAGCAGTCGGTCGACCGGCTCCGCCGGGTCGCGCAGCCGTTTGATGTGCGTCAGATAGCGGCTCGCCTTGAGGGCGACGACGAAGTCGGGCGGGGTGCGCTCCCGCCAGCTCTCGAAGGTCTCGCGCGTCGGCAGCCGGTAGAAGGCGTTGTTGACCTCGACCGTGGCGAACCGTGCCGCGTACTCCTCCAACCAGAGCCGCATGGGCACCCCGTCCGGGTACAGGGCGCCGCGCCAGTCCTTGTACTGCCACCCCGACGTGCCGACGAACAGGGTCATACGACCATCAAAGCACCGCACGCGGTGCCGGGCGGCTACAGATACAGCCCCGCGTCCGCGCCCTCCCGCTGGTCCGGCACCGATGTCGGCGTGGTGCCCCGGCGCAGCGCGTACAGCTCGGCCAGGGTCGCGCCGTCGCGGCCGACGCCCTCCTCCGTGCCCAGCCAGCTCACCGCCTCCGGGCGGGTCAGCGCGCCGACCTCGATCCGGGCGAGGCAGCGGCCGGGGCGGACCACGGCGGGGTGGAGGCGCTCGAGGTCCTCGTTGGTCGTGACGCCCACGAGCACGTTGCGGCCCTGCCCGAGGAGCCCGTCGGTGAGGTTGAGCAGCCGCGAGAGCGCCTGGCCCGCGGTGTGCTTGGCCTCGCCGCGGATCAGCTCGTCGCAGTCCTCCAGCAGGAGCAGCCGCCAGCGGCCCTTGCCCGTGCCGTCCTCCTCGCCGATCGCGATGTCCATCAGATAGCCGACGTCGGAGAAGAGCCGCTCCGGGTCGAGGACGCAGTCCACCTGGCACCAGTCGCGCCAGGAACGGGCCAGGGTGCGCAGGGCCGAGGTCTTGCCCGTGCCGGGCGGGCCGTGCAGCAGCAACAGCCGGCCCGCGATGTCCTCGGGCGTCGTCTTCATCAGCCGGTCCATGGCGTCCGCCACCGGCCCGGTGTAGTTCGACCGCACCTCCTCCCACGTGCCCGCGGAGATCTGCCGGGTGGTGCGGTGCGGGCCGCGGCGCGGGGAGACGTACCAGAACCCCATCGTCACGTTCTCCGGCTGGGGTTCGGGTTCGTCCGCCGCGCCGTCCGTGGCCTGGTCGAGGATCTTGGCGGCCAGTTCGGTGCTGGTCGCGGTGACCGTGACGTCGGCGCCGCGGTTCCAGCGGGACACCAGCAGTGTCCAGCCGTCGCCCTCGGCGAGCGTGGCGCTGCGGTCGTCGTCGCGGGCCGAGCGCAGCACGCGGGCGCCCGGCGGGAGGAGCGTCGCCCCGGACCGTACGCGGTCGATGTTCGCCGCGTGCGAGTGCGGCTGCTCGCCCGTCGCGAAGCGGCCGAGGAACAGCGCGTCGACGACGTCCGACGGCGAGTCGCTGTCGTCGACGTTGAGCCGGATCGGCAGTGCGTCGTGTGGGTTGGCAGACATGCCGCCATGATCCGTCACGCGGGCGCCCCGTGCACCCGGTTTCCGCGGTGCGTCCTGTGTGTCGGCTGTGTCTGCCCGTATCCCCTCCGTCCTGTTACACGGCTGTGGTCTTACAAGACCTGTCCCGCGGCCGATCCCCGCCGTTACTGTTGCCCTTGATGGGACGTCATGGGTGGAATTCGGGGGCACGGCGGTGGCGGCTCACCGCGCTGCTCGGCGTGGGAGTGGCCGCTCTGGCCCTGGTGGTGACCTTGCTCAACACCCTGCCCGGAGGCGGCGCGAGCACCGCGGGCACCACGCGCGACGGGGACAAGGTGCACGGCACCCCCGTCACCCCGCCCGAAACGCCGCAACCCGAGGTGGGCTGGGGCTTCACCCACACCCAGTACAGCGCCGACCAGAGCAGTGACACGGCCACCCGGCGCGTCGAGGGGCTGCTGCAGAAGCAGTCGCTGCCGCAGATCCAGCACATCATGGGCTGGGGGGCGGGCAACCCCGAACCCTCCAAGGGGCGCTACGACTTCTCCGAGATGGACCGCCGTATCGACTTCATGCGGAAGTCCGGCGGGACCCCGGTCGTCACCCTGTGCTGCTCCCCGGACTGGATGAAGGGCGGCAAGGCCGGCGCCGACAACACGAACTGGAGCCAGGCCGCCCTGGAGACCGCCCCGGACCGCGCCCACTACGCGGACTTCGCCGCGCTCGCCGCGACCGTCGCCAAGCGCTATCCGGACGTCCGTCACTTCATCGTCTGGAACGAGTTCAAGGGCTTCTGGAACGACGGCAAGGCCCGCTGGGATTACGAGGGCTACACCGAGCTCTACAACCTCGTCTACAAGGCGCTGAAGAAGGTCAACAAGGACATCCTGGTCGGCGGGCCCTACCTCGTCATGGACAGCGTCGACCCCCGCCAGACGGAGAACGCGTCGACGACCCTGAAGGGCACCTGGGGCGCCATGGACCAGCGGGTCCTCGACGCCTTCGACTACTGGAACAAGAACAAGGTGGGCGCCGACTTCGTCGTCGTCGACGGCTCCAGCTACACCAAGGACGACGACCTGCTCCCGAACGAGTTCGCGGCCACCGACAAGTTCACCGCCGTCAGCCGGTGGGTGCGCGAGCGGACCCACGGACTGCCTCTGTGGTGGGCCGAGTACTACGTCGAGCCCGCCGACGGCAACGACGAGCGCACGGGCTGGTCCGAGGCCCACCGCGTCGCCGTCCAGGCCGCCGGCCTGATCGCGATGGCCCGCGGCGGCGCCACCTCCGGCTTCTACTGGAACCCGGAGAAGGAGAAGGGCACCGACTGCGCGGGCTGCCTGTGGACGCCGACCGACCGTGCCGCCGGCGGCACGGCCCTGCCCATGCTCGACCTCGTCTCCCGCTTCAGCCGGGCGTTCGCCCCCGGCTCCACGTACGCGACGGTGTCCGTGGCCCCCGACGACGTGCCGGCCGTACGCGTCCTCGCCACCGACAAGGCCGTCCTGGTCGTGAACACCCTGGACCGGTCCATCGACGCGCAGGTGGACGGCAAGCGGTTCGACATGAAGGCCTACGAAGTGAAGTGGCTCACCCGCTGAACCCGTGATCCCGGGTCCGGGTGAGCCACTCCGCCCGGCTGGGCGTCGTCCTGCCGACCTACTTCATGGTCAGGAACCGCTGTACGAGCGAGGCCAGCAGCACCGCCAGCAGCGGCAGCGAGAACCAGAAGCTGCTCTGCAGCCACCGCAGCTGCCGCACACTCGGCCGCACCGCGACCCGTACGACCTCCCGCGCCGCCAGCATGATGATGAGCGCCACCGCCGCCAGCGCGCCGATGACCGACCACGGTGTCCAGGTGACCAGGGGACCGATCGGCCCCGGACTGGGCTCGAGCACCTTGCCCGCGGGCTGCTTGCGCAGCGCGTACATCGTCACGTCGTCGTTGACGAGGACCTTCTTCAGGTCCTGCCGGTCGTCGAGGTTGCGGATGAGCCGCGACTCCCAGGTCGCCGAGTAGCCCACGTCCATCTGGAGGTAGACCACCTGGCTGCGGTTGATCATCAGGTACGAGTTCGGGCCGGCGTCCCTGAGCGACTTGACCAGCCCGGACACCAGCACCGGGTCGCTCGGCGCCAGTGTCGGCACGTACTGCACCTTCTCCATGTCCCGGGTGCCCCACGGCATCGCGGGCGTCACGTTGTTGACCGTGTCGTTGCTCAGCCACAGCAGCCGTACGGTCGGCTTGTCGTGGGCGTACACGTAGTTCATGGCCGTGACCTCGCCCGGCCGGATCCGCTCGAAGGACTCGTTGCCCCAACGAGCCACCAGGAAGCCGCCCATGAGCAGCAGACCCGCCATGAGCGCGGCCAGCGGCGCGAGGCTCACCCGGTCCTTCTCCCGTTCCTTCGCGGTGACGCCGGTGCGCGGGAAGAGGGCGAGACCGGCCAGCAGCGCCGCTCCCGGCAGGGCGAACATGAAGACCCGCAGGGCCATCTCGCCGCCGTACGACTGCATGCCGAAGCCCAGGAACGGGACGAAGGTCAGGACGATCAGCGACCGCTCGCGGTACTTGTGGTCGCGCCGCCGCCACCAGCCCCAGCAGGCGAAGGCCATCACACCGCCGGCGAGCAGCACGCGCGCGTAGAGAACGAGTTTGTGCGTCGAACTGCCGCCCTGGATACGGCCGGAGACGGAGGTCGACACATTGCTGCCGACGCCGCCGACCCCGCCGAACAGGTCGTTGAAGTGCCCCGACCAGTACGGCTCGGCCATGAAGCCGATCCAGACGGAGACCAGCACGGCGAACAGGATCGGCAGCCCGCGCAGTTCGCAGCGGCCCACGAGGACGAGGACCGCGAGCACCCCGAGCATCACGAACGGGGTGAGCTGGTGTGCCGGGACGCTCGCCGCGAACAGGCCGATCAGCACCATGAGGAGCACGGCCCGCTGGCGCCGGTCGGTCGGCTCGACCTCCGCCTCGCCCGGGCGCACCTTCGCCCACAGCACACGCGGCGCCCGGAACCACACCAGGAGGATCGCCACGAAGACGAGGTAGAGGAGGTAGGTGAAGCCCTGCGGAGAGAAGTAGTCCTGGCCCACCCAGCCGCTCAGCACGAAGATCCAGATGCCGGTCCACTTGGCGCGCCAGCTCGCCCGCATCGAACGCACGAGCAGGAACATCGGGGCCAGGTAGAGCAGCTGCATGGTCAGCGGCCACCAGCGGATCACCTCGGTGAGGTCGCTGACACCGCAGGCCTTGGCGACGAACGCGGCCCCCGCGAAGAAGCCCGGCCAGCTCCAGCGCGCATCGAGGTCGGGTACCGCGGATCCGGTGCGGTCGATGTAGTCGATGAAGCCGAGGTGCTGCCAGGCGGTGGCGAACCGTGGCTCGGTCTCGATGACCGCGGGGAGCGCGTGCAGGGAGATCACGGTGGCGAGCAGGGTGATGAGCAGCAGGCCCCTGTGCTCGCGGTTCATCCAGAGCAGCGAGGCGAAGACCGTGATCAGGAGGGCCGCGCCGATCAGGGTGGGCAGCGGCAGGACGGAGATGAGGCCGAGGCCGCCCATCGTGTCGAGGGAGGCGTCGTCGAGGCCCAGTGCCGGGACCCAGTAGAGGAGGAGTGCGGAGATCAGCAGGAAGCCGAGGAGCACGCCGGGCTTGGAAGGGTGTCGTAGGCGTTCGCGGAGGGGTGGCGTGGTGTCGTCCGGCGGCTGCGGGTCGTCCGTGGCCGGGCGCGCAGGTCCCCGCGCCTCCGACGGGGCGCTGTCCGTGCCCTCTGATGGGAAGGAGGCCGTTTCGAAGGGGGCGTCCACCTCCGGGGCCTCCGCCGGGCCAAGGGAAGCCTCCGAGCCCGGCTCCCGCGCCTCCACCGGCAGCCCCACTGAGGGCAGTTGCGGCTTGAGCGCCCAGGTCGGGCGGTGGTCCGGGCGTGCCTTGGGTGTGCCCGTGGGTGGGGTGCCGGGGCCCGGGCGGACGTCCGGGCGGCGTTCCTGGTGGTCGAAGTCGACGTGCACGCCGAGGGCGAGGGTGTCGGAGTCGAGGGCCCAGGCGGGCCCCCGCTTCGCCTCGCGCGGCCCCGCCGCGGCCACGTCGCGCGCCCCCAGGTCGGCGAGGTCACCGTCCGGCGCCGCGCCCGCCGGGAGTTCGGCGGGCGGCGCGGTCCGTACGATCTTGAACAGCTTGGGCGCGGCGATCGACACGATCACCGCGAGGCTGGAGATCTCCGCGACGCCCGCCCCGGTCAGGCCCATCCGGGGCAGCAGGATCACCGTCAGGCCGAGGACCAGGACGCACAGCAGGCCCTGCAGATAGGCGAGTCCGGAGGTGCGGCTCTGGGCGCGCAGCACCGCGAAGTACGTCTCCATGACGACCCGCAGCAGCGCGCCGACCGCGAACCAGCGCAGCAGCGGGGTCGCCGCGTGCGCGTAGCCGTCGCCGAAGACGTGCAGGATGAACGGCGCCCCGACGAACAGCAGCCCGCACACGGGCAGCATGATCCGGGCCATGCGCTTGATCGCGGCCCGGGTGTTCGCGGCGAGCCGCGTGGGGTCGTGCGAGCCCTCGACGGTCAGCGAGGCGCCCATGTTGATGGCGAGCAGGTTGACCGTGCCGCCGATCGTCGTGGTGATGTAGAAGTACGCGTTGTCGGAGGAGCTGACCTGCGAGGCGACGATCACCGGGACGAGATAGACCACGGCGAGCGAGAAGAGCGAGCCGGTGTAGTCGCCGGCGAGGAAGCGTCCGACCTCCTTGAGCGTGGGCGGGTTCGCGCGCTCCTCGGTCGCCTTGATGTGCCGGGGGACCAGCCGCCGGAAGACCAGCAGGCCGAGCGGTACCACCGACAGGGCGATCGCGGCGACCCAGGAGACGAAGACACCCGTCGTCGGGATCGCGGCGGCGAGCCCGACCAGCAGCGCCAGCTTCACCGCGGAGAACACGGTGTTGCCCACCGGCACCCAGAGCGCGCTGCGCAGTCCGGTCAGCACGCCGTCCTGCAGGGTCAGCAGCGACCAGGCGACGACCGCCAGGATGAAGCCGAGGCCGTTGAGCGGGCCGTGCAGGAAGCGGTACGAGGGTCCCCACGCGTTCAGGGTCAGCAGGAAGACCACGGCGGCCAGCGCCACGACCACCGAACTTCCCGCGTACGTACGGAAGATGAGGCGTCCGGTGGCGCGGCCCGCGACGGGGATGAAGCGGGCCAGGGCGCCGGTCAGGGTCACCGCGGTCAGGCCCGCCAGGAGCTTCATCGCGGCGATCGCGGCGGAGCCCTGGCCGACCGCGGCGTCGGAGTAGTAGCGGGCGGCGACCAGCCAGTAGCCGAGCCCGAGCACCGCAGAGATCCCGGTGTTGAGCATCAGGGCGTAGGCGTTGCGGAAGAGTTGGTTGCCTCCGCCGCCGTCCTTGCGGCCCCGGCCGGGCAGGCGGAGGCGGCGCCCGGTCCGCTGCTCGGGCGCCTCGGCGGTGGGCGATGAGGCCTGGGTTGTGGTCGTCGTGTCAGACACGGGAACGGATGGCCTTCCGGCGGACCTGTCGTGCTCTTCGGACCATGGCGTACCCCTTGGTGAGGGCGCGGTCCCGGACGAAATTGCGGGCGATCGCGCGGCCTTCGACGAGCCGCTCGAACTCCTCGATACCGGTGGTGCGGCGCACGGTCACGCGTTGCAGGGCGTACGGGCCCTGGCGGCGGAGCGCCAGGCCGTTGCCGACGGCGAGCGACTGGGCGAAGCCCGTCTCCCGCACCACCTGGCGCACCCGGCGGCTGGAGTAGCCGTAGGGGTACGCGAACGAGGCCGGGCGGCTGCCCAGTTCGTCGGCGATGATCTCCTTGCAGCGCAGCACCTCGAACCGCAGCGCGTCCTCGGACAGCTGGTCCAGCTGCGGGTGTGTGTGGCTGTGCCCGCCGATCTCGACCTGCTCGGCGGCGAGTTCGCGCACCTGAGCCCAGCTCAGCATGGCGTCGAGGCCGCCTCCGGTGTCGTACGCGCCCTTGATCCACCCCGTCGAGACGAACAGCGTGGCGGCGAAGCCGTGCTTGGCCAGCACGGGCAGCCCGTGCCGGTGCACGCCCTCGTAACCGTCGTCGAAGGTGATCAGCACGGGTCGCTCCGGCAGCGGTCCGCCGGACCGCCAACGCGCCGCCAGCGCCGCCGTGTCGACGGGGGTGAACCCCTGGTCCCCGAGCAGTGCCATCTGCTCGGCGAACGCCTCGGGCCCCACGGACAGCTCACGCGTCGCGTCATTGGGCGCGGCGGCGATGGAGTGGTACATGAGGATGGGTACGGGAGCGTCCTTCACCGGCCCGCACCTCCCTCGTGCACCCGGCCCGCCGCCGCGACGGCGGTGTCCGGCGCGCGGCGTCCGCGCGGCCCCCGGCACCGCCCCGTGCCCCGCGTGGGTCTGGTGCTCATGCCGCCGCCCCCTCGCGTCCCGGACCGCTCTCGGTTCCGTTCCCGATCTCGGCCACGGTGAACGTGGCGCCGCCCCTGCGGGCCCGGACGCTGCCGAGTACGTACCCGCCGGCCGCCGTCAGGACACCGGCCACGATGGCGCCCGCACGGCCCGCGCCGCCCGGGCGGGCGAGCAGGGCGTCGCGCAGCCCGCGGGCCACCCCGGCGGGCAGGACGCGGGTCGTGTAGCGGCGCTCCGACTCGAGGCCCTTGTCGGCGCCGACGCTCCGGGCGACCAGGGCCTTGGAGAGGCCCTCGGCGTAGGCGCGGGTGCGGAAGTACGCGAAGTGCTCGCGTGGTTCCGGTACCCGGTGGTGGATGACCGCGCGGTCGTCGATCAGCAGGATCGCGTCCGGGCGGGCGCGGGTGAGGCGGATGCACAGCTCCGTCTCCTCGCAGCCCAGCGGACGCTTGTCGCCGTCGCGGCCGATGCCGGTCGCGAAGCCGCCCGCCGCGTCGAACGCCGTACGACGGAAAGAAGCGTTTCCGCCCAGGACGTTGCGGACCTGGACCCGGCCCGGCGGCAGCCCCTTGTACGTGCAGCCCACCACCCAGTCGAACTCCTCGGGGAACCAGGCGGGCCGGCGACCCGACGCCCAGATCGGCATCGTACGGCCGCCGACGGCCATGACCCGTGGGTCGGCGTATCCCGAGGCGAAGTGGCGCAGCCAGTCGCGCTCGGCCACGGCGTCGTCGTCGAGGAAGGCGATGATCTCGCCGTGCGCGACGGCGATCCCGGTGTTGCGGCCCGCGGACAGGCCGCGCGGGCCCGCGTTGGCGAGCACCCGTACCGCGTCGGTCTCCTTGTACTCCCTGCTCAGCCGGTCGAGCAGGGTGGCGTTGTGGTCCACGACGAGGAGCGTCTCCAGGGCGGGCAGCGACTGCGCCCGCACCGAGGAGACCGCCGCGAGGATGTCCTCCCACCGGTCCTCGGTGTAGACGCAGATCACCACAGAGATGTCGGGACTGCTCAAGACACCTCTCCCTGGCCCGAGTCGAGCTGGGCGGCGTGCGGCCTGCGGCGCAGAGCACGCCGGTTGGAACGCTCACCCATGATCACCTTGAGCACCCTGAACCCGTCCCGCACGGCCCGCAGATTGCTCGTGCCGTGGATGCGGAGGTACTCGTGGCTGGGTATCTCCTGCACCTTGAGCCCGGCCTTGACCACCCGGATGTTCATCAGGGTCTCGACCTCGAAGCCGGTGCAGTCGAGTTCGATCTGGTCCAGGCAGTGCCGCCAGAACGCGTTGTAGCCGTAGCAGAGGTCGGTGTAGCGGGCGCCGAACTTGGCGTTGACGGCCGCGCACAGCACCCGGTTGCCCAGCTTGCGGATCGGTGTCATGTCGGAGGTGCCGCCGCCGTTGGCGAACCGCGACCCCTTGGCGAAGTCCGCCCCGGACACCAGCGCGGACACATACGACACGATCTCGTGGCCGTCGGCCGAGCCGTCCGCGTCGACCATCACGATGATGTCGCCGGTGCACGCCTCGAATCCGGTGATCAGGGCGTCGCCCTTGCCCTTTCCCTGCTGCTCGACGACCTTGACGTCGGGCCACAGTTCACGGGCCACCTCGACGGTGTTGTCGGTGGAATTGCCGTCGACAAGAACCACTTCGTGTATCCAGGCGGGAAGGGTCTTGAAGACGTACGGGAGGTTCTCCGCCTCATTCATGGCGGGGATCACGACACTCACCGGTGGCGCGATGGCCAGGTGAGAGGAGATCGGCCGGTATTTGCCGGCCATTAACGGATCTTCGCCCGATACGGCTGGGCGCAGGACTGAGCTCATGAGTCTGGTCCCTCTCGTCCGGTGGACCGCCCGCCCCTGGGCGGTCCGGCTTTTAGTCCGGTTCGAAAGGGGGGTTCTCACTTACGGCATGACGAAATGGATCTCCGTGCATGCCGGGTGAGCTGGCAAAGCTGGCCGATTCCGAAGGCGGAAGTCCGAAGACGGAACCCCGAGGACGGAATTCCGGATGCGGAAACCGGTCGCGCGGCACGACTCGGCACAAGTGTGGTCACCGAGCACGGCACCCCCCTACCGCGCCCCGCGCCGGACCCTCTTCGCGATCTTGAGCCCTCCCCTAGATCGCATGTGCGTGATGGTCCGATGCGGGTGAGATGTATGACGGTATTGACGATTGCGTCCATATGGCAAGGCCTGGAACGACGTCTCACGTTTTTGTTGGTTTGGCCGTTACCTAACGAATCGAACGGATTTTCCCCGTCCGCTTGCGCAGTCGTCGTGCCACCACCAGGAGGAGAACAAGAGAGCTGATCGCCGTCACGGCCACGATTCCGCCATGGACCGACCATCGGTGCACCGCCAGCATGCCCTGGGCGACGAGGAGGTCGACGGCGATCGCTCCCGCGACGGACGTCACCGTGCGGGCGAAGGGATCCAGCCCGCGCAGCGCGGCCCCGATGGCGGCTCCTGGTGCGGCGAGCAGGAAGAAGAGCGTGAACGGGCCGCGCAGCGAAGAGTCCACGTCGGCGAGCGCGAGTACCGCGCCGACCCCCGCGACGGCCACCGCCATGCCCGCGAGCAGCGGGACCAGGTCCCTCCCCGGATCCTGTCCCGACCGCTTGTCACTGTCTGATGAAGGTGACTTGATGCCTATGGTCTGCATGGGCGACTTTGCCCCCTGAAGCGCCGGATGCCGGGCTTCAATGTCGCGCAGCGGGCTGGGGGCCGTCAAGGCGCGGTGGGCACTCATGGGGCCTTCTTGGTCGACTTCAAACATGGAGCGCGAGTGTTCACCGCGTGTTCCCCGCAGGCGCCGGCCGCTTCTGGGGAACACGCGTTGTGGGGCGGGCGGGTTGGGGCGTCGCGCGGGGTGATCTTCGGCGCGACCCGTATGAGTGCACGGTGTGGGGCGGTCATCCAGGCTTCGATGCAAAGGAGTTGACGGCCCGTCAAAACAGTGGGCGATGGCCGTAGGGGTCGAAAAGTCTTGGCATGGACACTTCCTGTCAACACGCGTAGCTGCTACGACAGTTGTGGCAGAGATCCTGCTAAAGGGAGGTTCCATGAGACGTTCCCGAATTACGGCATACGTGACCTCACTCCTCCTCGCCGTCGGCGTCGCCCTCACCGGGGCCGCGACGGCGCAGGCGTCCGGAACCGTCGCGGCCACCGGCTATGTGGCCCTCGGTGACTCCTACTCGTCCGGTGTCGGCGCGGGCAGCTACATCAGCTCCAGCGGCGACTGCTTGCGCAGCACCAAGGCGTACCCCTACCTCTGGGCCGCCGCCCATTCACCGTCGTCGTTCGACTTCACGGCCTGCTCGGGCGCCCGTACGGGTGATGTCCTGGCGAACCAGCTGGGCCCGCTCAGCTCCTCCACCGGCCTCGTCTCCCTCAGCATCGGCGGAAACGACGCGGGCTTCGCGGACGTCATGACGACGTGCGTGCTCCAGTCCGACAGCGGCTGCCTGTCCCGCATCGCCACCGCCAAGGCCTACGTCGACTCCACGCTCCCCGGCCAACTCGACTCCGTCTACTCCGCGATCAGCTCGAAGGCGCCCGCCGCCCATGTGGTCGTCCTCGGCTACCCCAGGTTCTACAAACTGGGCGCGACCTGCCTCGGCCTCTCCGACACCAAGCGCGCCGCGATCAACGGCGCCGCCGACTACCTGGACAGCGCCATCGCCAAGCGCGCCGCCGACCACGGCTTCACCTTCGGCGACGTCAGGAGCACCTTCACCGGTCACGAGCTCTGCTCCGGCAGCGCCTGGCTGCACAGCCTGAACCTGCTGAACATCACCGAGTCGTACCACCCCACCGCGGCCGGCCACTCCGGCGGCTATCTGCCGGTCTTCACCTCGGCAGCCTGACCGCCCCTCACGGAGACGTGGAAGCGGAGGCCTCGTCCGACGGGGTCTCCGTCACACACGTCACCGAGAACGGCACCGAGTTGGACGTCGTCCGGACGGGGCTGCGCACCTCCACGCTGATCTCGTTCTGGAAGATCCCGCTCGCGTTGTACGTCGTCAAGAAGATCGACTTCTGTTTGGTCCTGCCACCGTCCGACGAGAACGACAGGGTCTTCCAGCCCGGTTCGGACACCTCGCCCGTCTTCAACACCCAGCGGTACTGGACGTCCACCGGTACACGGCCCACCGTGAAGGTCGCCGTGAAGGTCGGCGCCTGCGCCTGGGGCGGCGGGCAGGAACCGGAGTAGTCGGTGTGCGCACCCGCGACCGTCACCTGCACGGACTGGGCCGGCGGCGAGCTCGTACGAGCGCTGCTCGACGGACTGGCCGAGGGCGTGGAGCCGCCCGGGGCGGCCGTGTTGCCCTTGCTGCTGCTCGCGGACGGCGAACTCCCGCCGCCGGAACCGCTCTTGGTGCCACTCCCGCTGCTGCTGTCGTTGCTGCTCCCGCCGCCGTTGTCACGGTTGACCAAGGCGTACGTCAGTCCGCCCAGGGCGAGCGCGAGCGCGATCACGCCCGCGATCACGGCGGCGGCCGCGCGCCGGTTGCGTACGGGCTCCGTGGAAGTGGGGGTGTCGGTGTGCGGCGGATACGGCGTGTAACCCGGCTGCGGTCCCTGTGGAGAGGTCCGGGACTGCTGCGTGGGAGGTCCGAATCCCGGCGGCGGCTGTGCGGGCTGGGAGAACGAGGAGATCGTCGGCGACTGGGTGGTCGGCGACGGCGGTCCCGCGGCCGGGAAGCCGCCCGCGGCGACGAGCCGCAGATCGCTCTCCGCCTGCGCGGCGCTCAGCCGCTCGGCCGGGTCCTTCCTCAGCAGACCCTCGATCACGGGCGCGAGCGGCCCCGCGCGGCGCGGCGGCGGCAGCGGCTCGTCGACGATGGCCCGCAGAGTGCTCAGCGGGGTGTTGTGACGGAAGGGCGAGTTGCCCTCGACCGTCGCGTACAACAGGACGCCGAGCGACCACAGGTCGGACTCGGGCCCGGGCGTACGGCCGAGCGCCCGCTCCGGGGCGAGGAACTCGGGCGAACCGATGACCTCGCCCGTCATCGTCAGCGCCGAACTGCCCTCGACCGTCGCGATACCGAAGTCCGTGAGGACGACCCGGCCCTCGTTCGACAGCAGCACGTTCGCCGGCTTCACATCGCGGTGCAGCACCCCGGCCTCGTGCGCGGCCCGCAGGGCGGAGAGCACCTCGGCGCCGATGTCGGCGGCGCGCTGCGGCGACTGCGGGCCCTCGGAGTCCAGCAGGTCGGACAGGGCGATGCCACGGACGAGTTCCATGACGATCCAGGGGCGGCCGTCCTGCGTCGCCACGTCGTACACCGTCACCACATTGCGGTTCGCGACCCGGGCCGCGGCCCACGCCTCGCGCTCCAGCCGGGCGTACATCCGCTCCACGTCGTGCGCCGGGATCCCGGCGGGCGCACGGACCTCCTTGACGGCGACCTCGCGGTGCAGCACTTCGTCACGGGCGCGCCACACGGTCCCCATACCGCCCTCGCCCAAGGGGGAGAGGAGGCGGTAGCGGCCCGCGATCACACGTTCACTGCCCGGCTCTTCGGACACGGGTGTCCCCCATTCGTATCCGCTGTGCATCCGCGTGATGTCTCTTCGCGATGTCTCTTCGCGTGATTTCCCCACAAAAGTAGCTCAGCCGAGTGCGAATGCCGCCCCCTTGAACACCAATCCAGCCCCAAGAGCGACGACGATCAACGCCGAGCCCAGGGGGGCGGTCCTGCGGATCAGGGCCGCCTTCGGTCCCCCTGCCCACCGGGGACGCTTCGCCAGCGCCCGGTTCATCCCGTCGCCCAGCTTGACGACGGCGAACCCGGCCGCCGTGAGCGTCAGGGCGAGACCGACGCCGTACGCCAGAACGAGAAGTAGGCCGAACCACGCCTGTCCCAGCGCCGCCGCGCCCACCAGGACGACCACGGCGGAGGGGCTGGGCACGAGTCCGCCGGCGAATCCGAGCAGGATCGTCCCGCGGAGAGTGGGGGCCACCTCGTGGGTGTGGGTGAAGCCGCCGTGGGTGTGTTCGAGGGTGGGGGAGACGGCGGGGTCGTGCGAGTGGGGGTGGGGGTGCGCGTGGTCGTGGTGGTGGCCATGGGCGTGGTCGTGGGTATGTCCGCTCTCGTGCCCGTGTGGGTGCGGCCTGCTGTCCGTCGTTGCCGTCGCGGCGGAAGCGTGGGCGTGGGCGAGGACCAGGGGGCGTTCGCGCTCTTCCGCATGCTCGTGGCCGTGCTCGCGGCCGTGCTCGTGCTCGTCGGCGTGGCTGTGCGCGTGGTGGTCGTGGTCGTGGTCGTGCGCGTGTCCGTGGGCGTGGTCGTGGGCGTGCTCAACTCCGGGTCGCCGCGGCCGGTTGCGCCAGGCCCGGCGTACGAGCGTGGCACCCGCGAAGGTCACCAGGACGCCGCTGGCGATGCCGAGCCACGCGATCACGGAGGGCGCCGCGGCCGAGCCGGCCGTCACCAGGAGACCGAGGGCGACCACACCCAGGGTGTGGGTGACCGTGACGGAGGCGGCCAGCGGCAGCACGTCCCGCAGCCCCGCCCTGCCGCCGCGCGCCGCGGCCGTCGCGGCCATCAGGGTCTTGCCGTGACCGGGCGCGAGCGCGTGCATCGCGCCCAGGAACACGGAGATGAGCAGGGCCAGCGCGGCGAAGCCGACGGTGAGGTGGTGGCGGGCCACCAGGTTGTTCAGCGCCTCGGTCCAGCGGTCGGCGCCCCGGGGCAGTATGGAGGCCCCGGGGGCCTGCGACCGCTCCTCGACGAGGGCGGGGCCGCCGGGGCGAGTCCGCAGGGACGCGGTCGCGGTGTCGGCGGGGGAGGAGAGCAGTGCCTTGGGGTAACTGGTCAGTTCGTGCGACACCGACTTGGTCGGTACGTCCGAGGCGGTCAGCGTCATCCGGTCGCCGCGCGCGGTGATCTCGCGCCAGCCGGGTCCCCGGTCGGCACCGGCGCTGTGGAAGCCGAGCGAGACCGTGCCCTGCTCGGGCAGCGCGGCCGTCAACCGGCACTCCACCCGCAGGGTGTTGAGCCCGGCCTGTCCGGGGCGCAGCTTCGCCCGGCTCGTGGCGACGGAGAGCGCGGCCGGATGTCCGTCGACGGTGACCTTGCTGCCGTGCGCGGCCGTCTCGCAGCGCTGCCGGGCCCAGTCCGTCATACCGAGCTTGTCGAGGTCGGGCTTCGCCTGGGTGGCCGGGATCTCGGCGAGGTCCTCGACGTGGTCGACGCGCAGCTGTCCGGGAGCGGCGACGAGTCCGTCGTACCGGTTGACGGTGAAGTTGCCGAGCGGATGCGCGCTCGCGGCCCCGGTGGGGACGAGGACGAGGGCGCAGGCGGCGGTGAGGACGGCCGCGCAGGAGGCGAACAGCCGACGCGACCTCACCCTCGGGGACTTCGCCCGCCGGCCGCGCGTGCGAAGGGGCTTCACTTGGCCTCCCCCAGAGCCTTGCGGGCCGCACGGGCGCCCAGGGGTGAGAAGCCCGCGTTCAGGTCGAGGGCCGACTTCAGCGAGGCGCGGGCCTCCTTCTCATGACCGGTGGCGCGCTCGATCATGCCGCGGTGGTAGAGGAAGGACGCGTTGCGGTAGCCGGTGGCCGTGGCCTGGCGGGCGTACGGCAGAGCTTCCTTGTCGCGGCCGTTGACGTGCAGCGCCCAGGCGAGCGCGTCCGCCGTGTGCACGGTGTGGCGGCGTGCCCACTCGGCGCGGGCCGCCTTGAGCGCGTCCCCCCGGTTGCCGTGGTCGGCGGCGGCGAGGGCGGTGTCCAGGTCGGCGTTGACACCGTAGGAGTGGGCCAGCGAGACCCAGGCGGTCACCAGGGCGTACTGGTCGCGGGCCTTCTGCGCGTCGCCGGCCCGGCCGCGCGCCTCGTACAACTCACCCAGTTCGACGAGCGGTTGGGGGAGCGGATAGCGCTCCACGACCTGTTCCATGCCCTTGATCGCCGCCGCCTGGTCGCCCAGCGCGGCCTGGGCGCGGGCACGGCCCTCAAGGGCGGGGAGGTAACTGTCGTCGGCGGCCAGGGCTCGGGCGTAGTACTTCAGCGCGGAGTCGTAGTCGCCCTGGTTCCAGGCGAGTTGGCCGAGCGCCGCCGCCACGTACGAGACGTCGCCCCGGCTCGTCGCCGTGTCGAGTGCCTGCTGAAGGACGCGGCGGGCGGTCTTCACATCGCCGCGCAGCTCGTGGACGTAGGCGTACCGGGTGAAGACGGGGACGCCCGGTCGGCGCGAGTCGGCCAGGTCGGCGGCCTTCGAGGCGTCGGCGTAGCGGCCGAGTTCGACGAGCGCGTCGATACGGGAGGAGAGGGCGCGCTCGCTGTACGGGTTCTCCTTCAGCACCTTGTCCGCGTAGGTCAGGGCGCCGGTGAAGTCGTGCCGCGCCGCGGCGAGGGCGGCACGGCCGGCGAGCGCCGACTCGTTGTCGGGACGCAGCTTCAGGGAGCGGTCCAGTGCCTGCTGCGCCTGCGGGTAGCGGGAGGGGTCGCCCTTGGTGCGGGCCTGCTCGACGTAGGCGAGTCCGAGGGTGGCCCAGCTGTCGAAGTCCTTGGGCTGGGTGCGGAGATGGGCCTGCAGCGAGGTGATGCTGGCGTCGAGGTTCCCGCCGGCCAGCAACTCCGGTGACACGGCGCCGGTGGTGGCGGCGACCGCGGTGCCCGAGCCGTCCCGCAGAGCTCCGACGATCACGGCCCCGGCGGTGAGAGCGAGGGCCAACGAGGCCGCACAGAGGCCGAGTTGGACCGCCCGCCAGCGACGTGTCGAGGCGGATACCCGCCGGACGGCGGCGACGCGTTCATCGGCCACGGGCGGCTGGCTTTCGGCCACGGGCGGCTGGTCTTCCGCCACGGACACGTGGTCTTCGGGCACGGGCGACTCGGCTTCGGGTTCGGGCAAGTGATCCTCGGCCACCGGCAGCTCGGCTTCGGGCTCGGGCGCGGGCTCGGAAGCGTCGTGCGGAGGCTGTGGGTCGGCCGTCGTCACCTCGTCGGGCTCGCCCTCCGGCGCGCTCTCGTTCGTACGCGGGGACATGCCCTCTCCTCAAAGTCCTTGGGGTGAACGGTCGTCGTGGGGGTGGGGCGGGGGGGGGGGCGGGGGGGGGGGGGGGGGGGGGGGGGGGGGCCGCGCCAGTCGGTGGACCGGGCCCGGTCAAGGGGCCCGGTCGTCAGGGCCGGTCAGTAGGCCCGGTTGTACATGCGGCGGCGCCACCACATGACGCCGGCGCCGATCAGCAGGACCCCGGCCACGCCCGCCGCCGCGGAGCCCGCGATCAGCATGATGTTCGTGCTGCCGGAGCCCGTCTGCAGGGCGTCACCCAGCTGGTTCTTGACGTTGCTTCCGGCGCCCTTCGCCAGCGGTCCGCGTGAACCCGAGGTGGGCTCGGCCACGTAGGGGAACGACTTCTCGAAGCTCTTGTCGTTCTTGTCGACCGAGTCCGACAGACCGGTCTTCTGGCCGAGGAGCTCGCCCTCGACGACCCGCAGCGAAGCGTCGATCACGTCGTCGGCGAGCCGACGCCCGTTCGGGAAGCCCGCGTTGTCGCCGTCGAGCACACCGAGCCGCTTGGGGTGCATGCTGGGCTTGATCGAGGTGTTGAGTCGCAGCTCCTCCGCCGGGCGCACCTTGGGCGGCTGGTTGAGGCCCTTCACGCCCTTCAGGAACACGTCGACCAGGTCGTTGCGCGGCTCGGCCGGCGCCTTGATCTTGTAGATCCCCTCGATGAGCTTGGGCAGCTCCGGGTTGGTCACGTTCTTCAGGAACTGCGCGTCGTAGTAGGGATCGGACGCGTTGAACTTGTCCTTGTCCTTCTGCGGGTTGACGACCTCGTTGACCAGCGGGCTGCCCAGGCGCGAGACCTGCGTGTAGTAGCCGCGGGCGTCCTTGCGCTGCACGGTGGACCAGATGCCGACGATCGGCTGGTGCGACGACTCCTGGATCATGTAGTTGGGCACCTGCAGGGCCAGTGTGTTGACGTTGTAGCCCTTGAGCGTGTCACGCCCGACCTCGGACAGGTTGCCGCCGTACAGCAGGTCGAAGACCCGCAGATCGGCGAAGAACGGGTCGTCCGCCTGGCCGGCGAAGGTCGTCGAGTCGCCCGCGAGCTTGTACACGGCCTGGTTGCGCAGCTTCGTGTAGTCCGGCATCGACGCCTTGCCGACGTTCGACGGCGCGACCGGGATGTCGTCCGCGACCTTCGTCTTGGAGACCAGCTTCTGGTTGTGCAGTCGCAGCAGATCGATGTCGTAGGTCTGCGTGATGTTCAGGTCCGGGTCGTCGAGGCTGTTGACCGGGCCCGTGTTGTAGAGGAACGTGTCGCCGTTCTTGCGGTGCGTCTTGAAGGTGTACCGGTACACCAGCTCGCTCTGCGCGTCACCGTTGTTGTCGATGTGGATGTCGTACTGGGCGTCGTCGGCGAACGTGTAGAAGTTCGGCCCGCCGGCCGGCTCCTCGAAGGGTATGAAGTTCGCGATGACCGTCGTTGTGTCCGGCTTGTCCGGGCTGACGAAGGCGTACAGGTCGGTGTTGTCGTACTGGGGAGTGCCCGAGATGAGCGGGGCCTCCCGGTGACTGGAGGCGGAGGCCGCCCCGGGGTCCAGCGCGGCTACGCCGGCGGCTACGAGCCCCCCGGCAGCCAGCGCACCGCAGACGAGGGTCGCGAGACTCCTGCGTCCCAAGCCACTCCTGGAGATAGGTGTCATGCCGTCCGTCCTCAGTTCCCAATTGCCTGACGCACGCCATTCGGAGCGGTCGCCGGGGTGGATTGGTCGAATCCCAAACGTTCTTACGGCGGGTTTCGCGGCTCGTTTCATCGTCGGGCCGGTTTCTTTCACGACGTTCTCAGAGACCCCTCATCACTCTTTGGCAACCGACCCGCGTTTTGACGGTCGTGATCCGTAACCCATCCGGAGGCACTCGCGCTGCGAACATGTAGGTGCAGGGACAGGCCGCGCGCGGCCGGAGAGGGGGGAACGAGTGGAGGCGGACGAACTTCTGGTGCTCGTGGCCGGAGGCGACCAGAAGGCATTCGAGGAGCTGTACGGGCAGGTGTCCGGGCCCGTGTTCGGACTCGTGCGCCGTGTGGTGCGGGACGCGGCCCAGTCGGAGGAGGTGGCCCAGGAGGTGTTGCTCGAACTCTGGCGCTCCGCCGCGCGGTTCGACCCCGGCCGGGGCAGTGCCCTGTCCTGGATCCTCACCCTCGCGCACCGCCGGGCCGTCGACCGAGTCCGCAGCGCCCGCGCGGCCACCGAACGCGAGCAGCGCGAGGGGCAGCGCGCCCATCATCCCGCCTTCGACCAGGTCGCCGAGGAGGTGGAGGCCGGGCTCGAACGCGAGTGGGTGCGCCGCTGCCTGGAGCGGCTGACCACTTTGCAACGTCAGTCCGTCACCCTCGCCTACTACGACGGCTACACCTATCGCGAAGTCGCCGAACGCCTCTCCCTGCCGCTCGGCACGGTCAAGACACGTATGCGCGACGGACTGACACGGTTGCGCCACTGCCTGGGAGGTGTGGCATGAGCGCGCGTCGGACACCGCGCCACGGGTACGGCGCGCCGGCCCGTCAGCCTGCGGCGCCGGAGCGAGAGTTCGCCCGTCAGTCCGCGGCGCCGGAGCGAGAGTTCGCCCGTCAGTCCGCGGCGCCGGATCAAGAGTTCGCCCGTCAGTCCGCCGCGCCGGATCAAGAGTTCATCTCCCGGCCTGCCGCGCCGGACCCCGAGTTCGCCCGCCAGGGCCGTGCTCCACACCCTCGGCGCCTTCCCCCCGGCTCCCGACACCCCCGTATCCGCGCCCTGGAACCGCCCAGCCGCGCCCCGCACCCCCAGGGAGGCGTCGTATGAGCGTCCTCGACCGTCTGCTGCGCCGCGATCTGCACTCGCTCGCCGCCCCCTACGCCCTCGACGCGTTGGAACCCGACGAACGCCGTCGGTTCGAGCGTCATCTGCAGGGCTGCCCCCGGTGCGCGGCCGAGGTGCGGGAGCTGGGCGAGGACGCGGTGCGGCTCGCCTGGTCCACCACGGCACCCGCCCCGGCCGCCCTGCGCGACCGGGTCCTGACCGCCGTACGCACGACTCCTCAAGAGGCGCCGGACCCGTCGCACCCCGCCCACCCGTCGCAGGCGTTGCCGAACGGAGTTCCCCGTGGGCGCGCGGCGCACGGGCCCGCGGCGCGCGGCCGGACTCCGCGCTTCCGGTCGCTGCTCGCCCCGCTCTCCACCGCCACCGCCGCCGCGGCGCTCGTCGTGGCGGCCCTCTTCGCGGTGCAGGCGACACAGACCCAGGACAAGCTGGACCAGGAGCGGGCCCAGGCACGTGAGATCGCCCACGTTCTGGCGGCCCCCGACGCCCGTGCGACGAGTGACCGGGATTCACAGGGCAGTGGAATCGGAGTGGTTGCCTCCGCTTCGGAGCGGCGCGCCGTCGTGACCTTGAGCGGACTTGCCACTCCGTCAGGGGGGCGCGTGCACCAGTTGTGGCTCATGCGCCCCAACGTGCAACCGCGCTCCCTCGGGCTCTTCGAGGGCGACACGCCCTTGATCGCCGACGGACTGAACACCAACGCCACGTCACTCGCTGTCACCGTCGAGCCTCAGGGGGGCTCGGCACAGCCCACCACCACGCCAGTTGCGCAACTCGCCCTGAAATCGGTTGGATTCGGAGAGTAACCGTCAACACCCTTACGGGGAAGGTGAATCCTGCCACCGCGATACACGAGTGCCACGCGGGAGCGATAGGGTTAGCCTGCCCGGGCCGGGTGGACTCGTACGGGTGGGGAGAGACATGGAACAGATAACAGTGCGCAGCAGGGCACGTGTCCCTGCGATCACCTGCGGGAGCAGCGCGACCAGTTCGCGCCTCGACCGCCATCTGGCGGTGCTGGGCGGCCCTGCCGTCCCGCAGCGCGAGACGGCCGAGGCGACTTCGCTGATGCGTGAGCTCACCGCGCGTGACACCGCGCACGACAGCAGTGGGAGGAGCGCGCGCGTACGGCGGGTCTCGCTCTTCGCCCCTCTGAAGCGGCTGCGTCGTTCGCTGTTCGGCGGCCACTAGTACGGTCGCGCGGTACTCGAACCCGCGCTCGGGCGACCACACCGCCCCGGCGTAAGCGCTGCGTTCTCGCCGCCCGTCGTCCCCACGGCACGCAGCGCCGCCCCGGTGTGTTCTCGGAGCGCGGGTGCACCCCCGTTCGTCTTTTTGTGCGCCTCGTTCCCACCCGGCGGCGCGCGGCGGTTTCTGTCTCCCCTTTGTCCTGGCCCTCGGCCGTCGTCAACCCCGGATGGCCGAGCCCCCGTTGGGGTTCATCGCGTCCCGGTCGCGTACCGGCGTACGGCGAGCGGCACGAACACCGCGAGAATGACGGCGCACCAGGTCAGCGCCCCGGCCACCGGATGCGTCACCGGCCAGGCCCCCTCGTCCGGCACCGGTGCGTTCCCGAAGAGGTCCCGCAGTGCCGTGGTCACCGCGCTGATCGGATTCCACTCGGCCACCGTGCGCAGCCAGCCGGGCAGGTTGTCGGTGGGGATGTACGCGTTCGACAGCAGCGGCAGGATGAACGTCGCGCCGCCCAGTTGCCCGGCCGCCTCCTCGCTCTGTGAGGCGAGCCCCAGCACGATGCCGATCCATGTCGTCGCGAACCGGAAGAGCAGCAGGAGTCCGACGCCGGCCACCGCCCGGAGTGCCGACCCCTCGATCCGCCAGCCCACGGCCAGCCCGACCAGCATCAGCGGCACCGTGCCCACGGCGGTGACCACGAGGTCCGCGAGCGCCTGTCCGAGCGGCACGGCGGCCCGGCTCATCGGCAGGGTGCGGAAGCGGTCCATCACGCCCCGGTGCGCGTCCTGGGCGGCCTGGAACATGCCGGTCATGATTCCGTTGGCGGCGGTCGCCACCAGCAGTCCCGGCAGCAGGAAGGCGCGGTACTCCTGTCCGGGTGTCGCGAGGGCGCTGCCGAAGACATAGCCGAAGAACAGCAGCATCGTGATCGGCATGGACTGGGTGAGGATCAGCAGCCCGGGATTGTGCCGGATCCGCCGCAGGTGGCGCCCCAGCATCGCGGTCCCGTCGTACGCCAACGTGCTCATGTCACAAGCTCCTTGCGGTCGGTGCGGCCTCCGGTGAGGCGCAGGAAGACGTCGTCGAGCGTCGGCGGACGCAGGCTCGCGTCGAGCAGTGGCACCCCCGCGGCGTCGAGCTCACGGACGAGCCGGGGCAGGGTCAGTGTCGGATCGGTGGTCACCGCCCCGACCGCGTGCCGCTCGGGGGCGAACGCCGGTTCGGAGCCGGTGAGCCGGTCGAGGACGGCCGCCGCGCCGGGCATCGCGTCGGCGTGCGCGACGACGACCTCCGCGTACGAGCCGATGAGCGCCTTGAGTTCGGCGGGTGATCCGGTGTGCGCGACCCGGCCGTGGTCCACGAGCGCGATGTCGTCGGCGAGCCGGTCGGCCTCCTCCAGGTACTGCGTGGTCAGCACCACGGTCGTGCCCTCGCCCCGCAGGGCGCGCACGGCGTCCCAGATCTGGTTGCGGCTGGCCGGATCGAGCCCGGTGGTGGGTTCGTCGAGGAAGAGCACCTCGGGGCGGCGGATCAGGCTCGCCGCGAGGTCGAGGCGGCGCCGCATACCGCCCGAGTAGGTGGACGCGGGCCGGTCGGCGGCCTCGGCGAGCCCGAAGCGTTCGAGGAGTTCGCCGGCGCGCGTGGGAGCGTCCCGCATCCGGTGCAGCCGAGCGAACAGCCGCAGGTTCTCCCGGCCGGTGAGGTCGCCGTCGACGGAGGCGTACTGCCCGGTGACCCCGATGGCGCCGCGCACCGCGGCCGCCTCCCGTACGAGGTCGTGCCCGGCGACCCGCGCGGACCCCGCGTCGGGCCGCAGCAGCGTGGTGAGCAGGCGCACCGCCGTGGTCTTGCCCGTGCCGTTCGGTCCGAGCACCCCGCAGACGGTGCCCTCGGCCACCGCGAGATCGAGCCCGCGCACCGCGTGGACGACCTCCCCCTTGGCTGTGAAGCTCTTCTCCAGACCTTCACTGAGTACGGCGTACGTAGTTGTCATGGGGCGACCATAGCGCACTACGTACGCTGTACGTAACTAGGATGGTGGCGAGGTGATCGACGACATGACAGGGCGCAGTGCCGTACCCGAAGTGATCTGGGCCCGCCCCGAGCGCGCGGGCCGTGGTCCGCGGGCGGCCTACAGCCGGGCGGACATCGCGGCCGCCGCGGTGCGGATCGCGGACGCGGACGGGCTCGACGCGGTCTCGATGCGGCATGTGGCCACCGAGCTGGGCTGCGGCACGATGTCGCTGTACAACTACGTCCCGCGCAAGGAGGACCTGTACGAGCTGATGGTTGACGCCATCAGCGGTGAGCACGACTCCTGGGAGCCGACGGGCGACTGGCGCGCCGACATGCTCCGGGTCGCCCATCAGACCCGTGCCCTCATGCACCGCCACCCGTGGCTGCCGCGCCTGATGTCCCCGGTCTACGGCTTCAGCCCCAACGCCCTGCGCTACCTGGAGCACTGTCTCGTCTGCCTCGACCCGCTGGACGCGTCGTACGGCACGAAGATGGAGCTGATCGCGATGCTCAACGGTGTGGTGACGACGTACGTCGGCAACGAACTGGCCACCGCCGAGCGCACCCGCTCGCTGCCCTGGTCCGCGGAGCAGGAGCAGGCGATGCGGAGCGCCTACCTCTCCAGCCGGATCGCGACCGGCGCGTATCCGCGGATGGCGGCAGCCTTCACGCAGGACGCGGGCCCGATCGACCTGGAGGCGGTGTTCGAGCGGGCGCTGAGGCGGACGCTGGACGCGTTCGAACCGAAGGGGTAGATCTACGGGGCTGTCGGACCTACGGGGTCAGATGAGCGCGAACTGCCCTTCTGGGCCCTCTTCGCGATGATCGAGGACGGACGCGGGCCGGTGCGCCGCCTTCGCAACCGGCAGCACACCCGCCGCGCGCAGCTCGGTCCGCGTGATCGGCGTGCCGGTCGTCAACTCGGCCAGCTGGGGGCGGAGTTCCGCGAGCAGTGTCAGTACCGTGACGATTTCCAGCAGCTCGGACGTCCAGGCCTGCGGCCAGCCGACGGTCCGGATCGCCTCCAGAGTGCCCGGCTCGGGTGGCTCCACCGGGTCGGTCCTGGCCGCGAACCACTGCTCCAGGACGCGCACTCCGCCCACCTCGAAGTCCCAGGCCTCCGGCGGCACGGGCGAGATGCGGCCCTCGTCGAGGAGGAGGGCCTCCTCGTCGCGGTCGTAGCGCACGTCGACGGGGCGCGACGGGAGCGGGGCGCGGACGTAGGGGCGGCGGCCCCCGGGGAGCTTGGGGCGCTCGCCGTCGCGGCGCATCAGCCACAGCATCCGGCGCCCCAACCCGACGCCGTGCGCCCACGCCTGCGGGTCCGCGGTGAGCGGGACGGCACACCCGTCACGGCCCGACCGCGCGACCGCGACCGTCCAGGCGAGGACGTCGACGGGGTCGGGGGAGTGGCCGAGGCGGGTGCCGAGGTGCTCCAGCAGGCCGGGCGCCAGATTCGGTTCGCGGCCCCCGGGGCGCCGGTGGAGGGGGCGGACACGGCCGCCACGACCGGCGCTCAGCGGCAGCACGGACGCGACCAGCAGCACCGGCCCCGACGTGTCCGGCACCGCCGTCTGCTCCATCACGAACACCTGCCGCTCGTCGGCCACCCGCCACAACTCGGGGCGCGCCGCGTCGATCAGCCGGTGGTCCGGGATCAGCCACTGCTCGTCGAAGGGGCCGTGCAGGACGCGGACCGGCTCCGGACAGGGCCCCGACTCCCGCTCCAGCCGGGCCGTCCCGCCGGCCTGCCCCGGCAGCTGTCCGACGGCCGAGTGCGTGGTGCGCGAGCGCGTCGGGCCGAACAAGGCCTCGCGGGCCGGCCCCTCGGCCTTCATCAGCGTGTCCCAGCGCGCCTTCAGGGACGCCGCGTCGGGCGCCGTCGGCCACCCCCGGCCCAGCCTCGGCGGTGCGACGGACCACGGCATGAGGTCCGCGAGCAGCGGAGCGTCGTCGTGCGTCACGCCCGGCATCGTACGACGTGGGCGCCGCGCGCCGGTCTCGTACGCCATCGTCAGTGGGCGTCGAGGGTGACCGTGAAGGAGAAGCGGTCACCGCGGTAGTGGATGCGGGCCACGTCCAGGGCGCGGCCGTCCTCGCCGTGCACGATGCCCGTGTAGTGCAGGATCGGGCTGAGCAGCGGCACCTGGAGCAGCCGGGCCGTCTCCGGATCCGCGAGCCGCGCCTCCACCGTGTCGGTGATCCGGCTGATGCGCACACCCACCACGTCCCGCAGCACCTTGGTCATGGGCCAGCGCACCAGGTCCTGCGGGTCGATCCGCGCGGCCAGTTCGGGACGGACGTAGTTGCGCGCGTGGTTCGTCGGCTCACCGGTCTTCTCGTCGCCGCGCAGCCGGTGGTACGTCCCCACCTCGGCCAGATCCGGGAAGTACTCGGCGAGTTCGGCCGGCACCGGCACGCTCCCGTGGTCCAGCAGCTCGGTCGTCATGCCCGACTGCTGCGCGACGATCGTGTCCACCGAGCCCAGCAACCGCACCGGAGCGCCCCGTTGCGCGCTCGGCTCGATGAACGTGCCCCGCCGCCGATGGCGGGTGATCAGTCCCTCGTCCTCCAGCTCCTTGAGCGCCTGCCGCATGGTGAGCACACTCACCCCGTAGTGGCCCGCCAACCGCTCCTCGGTCGGCAGGCGCAGCGGTTCCTGGGGCGAGCGCCCGAGTATCGAGGCGCGCAGGGACTGCGACACCTGGTACCAGAGCGGGAGTTTGCGGTTCAGGACGATCGAGTCCGGGGCGAAGGAGGTCACGAGGGATATCCGTACCGGTCGCCGACGCTCAGTGCAACGGGCCGAAGTGCCGCTGGAGGCCCCGCCACACGTCGTCGTACCCGCGCTGCAGATGTTCCGCGTGCGCCGCCTGCGCCGTGGCGGTCACCGGCCACCGGGTCTCGAACATGAACGCCAGCCCGTCGTCGATCTTCTGCGGCCGCAGCTCGGCGGCGCTGGCCCGGTCGAAGGTCTCCCGGTCCGGCCCGTGCGCCGACATCATGTTGTGCAGCGAACCGCCCCCCGGAACAAAGCCCTCCGCCTTCGCGTCGTACGCCCCCTCGATGAGCCCCATGTACTCGCTCATCACGTTCCGGTGGAAGTACGGCGGCCGGAAGGTGTCCTCGCCCACCAGCCAGCGCGGCGCGAACACCACGAAGTCGACCCCGGCGAGGCCCGGGGTGTCGCTCGGCGAGGTCAGCACCGTGAAGATCGACGGATCCGGGTGGTCGTAGCTGATCGTGCCGATCACATTGAAACGGCGCAGGTCGTAGACGTAGGGCACATGGTTGCCGTGCCACGCGACGACATCCAGCGGCGAGTGGTCGTACGTCGCCGTCCAGAGGTTGCCGCAGAACTTGTTGACCACCTCCACCGGGCCCTCGACATCCTCGTACGCGGCGACGGGAGCGAGGAAGTCCCGCGCGTTGGCGAGTCCGTTGGCGCCGATCGGGCCGAGGTCGGGCAGCTGGAAGGGCGCCCCGTAGTTCTCGCACACATAGCCGCGGACCGTCGGGCTCTGTCCGCCCTCGGACGCGGCGTCCAGCAGCTCCACCCGGAAGCGGACCCCACGGGGAATCAGCGCCACCCCGCCCGGCTCCACGTGCAGCAGCCCGAACTCGGTTCGCAGCAGCAGCCCGCCCCGCTCCGGCACGATCAGCAGCTCCCCGTCGGCGTCACTGAAGACGCGGTCCATCGAGGAATCGGCGTGATACAGGTGCACGGCCATGCCGGTGCGCTGGGTCGCGTCGCCGTTGCCGCCCAGCGTCCACAGGCCCGCGAGGAAATCGGTGCCCCGCGCCGGCTCCGGCAGCGGGTTCCAGCGCAGCCGGTTCGGGTCGGGCTCGGTCTCCGTGAAGGGCGCCGAGCGCAGCGCCCCGTTGTCCGTGCGCGTGAACGCAGGGTGCGCGGCCGAGGGACGGATCCGGTACAGCCACGAACGCCGGTTGTGCGCCCTCGGCTCCGTGAACGCCGTACCGCTCAGCTGCTCCGCGTACAGCCCGAGAGGGGCGCGCTGGGGCGCGTTGCGGCCGTGCGGCAGCGCCCCGGGGAGCGCCTCCGAGCTGTGTTCGTTGCCGAATCCGGTGAGGTAGGTCAGCCCCTCGGCCGTCTTCCTCGCGTCCCCGCTCATGATCGCTCCCTTGCGCCTGATTCCTATGCTTCACCGTAGGATTCAGTTTTTTCGCGCGCAAGAGGTACACCGAGGCGCGTGGCCGACGAACGCGCGGCGCCGGAACCTCACTGCGGAGTACATCCCAGGGCTGGCGGTACGGCCCAAGAACCCGACTCCAGGGGGATCCGCCTGTCAGAGCGTTGTTCTAATGTCCCCGGCATGTCGTGGAAGCGTGGAGCGCTCGCCGCGCTCGCGGTCTGCGCCCTGCTCGGCGGATCGGCGGGCTGCGGCACCGGCGCCGCGCACGAGCGGAGGGACGCGGTGTCGCCCTCACCCGTGGGCAAAATCCTGGACGATACGGACAAAGAAGGACGGCATTACCGTGAGGTCGACAAGAAGAGCGCACCCGAGGTCGCCATCGAGGTCCAACCGGCCTCCGACGACGGCTGGGACGTCCGCCTGACCGTCCACCGCTTCCACTTCTCGCCCGCCGCCGCCAAGGCGGAAGCCGTGGCCGGCCGCGGCGTCGCGCTGCTGTCCCTGGACGGCCGGGCCCTCGCCACCCTGCGCACCGCCGAGTACCACCTCGCCGACGACCTGGTCCCACGCGGCACCCACCACGTCACCGCGCGCCTGTACGCCGACGACCGCACGGCGTGGGCCGTCCACGGCAAGCCCGTCGAGAGCACGGCGGACATCACCGCCTCCGGGGCCGCCGCATCGACCCAGCCCTCGACGACCACCTCGCCGCCCCCGTCGACCCCCGCCTCCACACCGACATCGACACCGAACGGAAACGACGTCGCGGGCCGTACCGGCACCGGAGGTTCACCGGATCCCGGCGGAAAGGCATCATGAAGCCTGTGCCCCAAGCGACCTCGCTGCGCCGCGCGCCCGTTCAGCGGCGCAGCGCCGAACGACTGACCAGGATCCTCGACGCCTGTGCCGACCTCCTCGACGAGGTCGGCTACGACGCCCTGAGCACCCGGGCCGTGGCCCAGCGCGCGGGCGTCCCCATCGGCTCCGTCTACCGCTTCTTCGGCAACAAGCGCGCCATGGCCGACGCACTCGCCCAGCGCAACCTCGAGCGCTACACCGAACGCGTCACCGAACGCCTCCGCGCGACCGGCGCACAGGGCTGGCGCGCCGCCATGGACGCCGTACTCGACGAGTACCTCGCCATGAAGCGCACCGCCCCCGGCTTCTCCCTCGTCGACTTCGGCAACCAGATACCCGTCGGCACCCGCGACGCCGAGCCCAACACCCGCGTCGCCGACCGCCTCACCGACCTCCTCTCCGACTACCTCGACCGCACCCCCGACGAGGACCTGCGGCGCACCTTCCTGGTCGCTGTGGAGGCCGCCGACAGCCTGGTCCACCTGGCCTTCCGGATCGCCCCGGACGGGGACGAGCGGATCATCGGGGAGGCACGGGAGCTGCTGCGCGCGTATCTGGCCAGGGTTCTGGACTGAACCGCTCCACCGCTCTCATGCCCCCCGCTGAAGCGCGCGGACCCGGGGGAGAGGCACGCGATTTCCCGACCTCACCCCCGCAAAGCCCTCCCTCCCATCCGTACCGGTCGGTATGCTCGGCCCGGTCCGTGTGTCACCGCCGCCACCGTCCTCCGGGAGGACCCGTGTCCCGCACCTCCGGCGCCACCCCCGAGGCGCGCACCGCCCTGCGCGTCTGCCCCCTCTGCGAGGCCACCTGCGGGCTGACCCTCACCATCGAGGGCACCCGGGTCACCGGTGCCCGCGGCGACCGCGACGACGTCTTCAGCAAGGGGTTCATCTGCCCCAAGGGCGCCTCCTTCGGTGCCGCCGACGGCGACCCCGACCGGCTGCGCACCCCCCTCGTCCGCACGGACGGCGAGCTGCGCGAGGCCACCTGGCAAGAGGCCTTCGACGCGATCGCGGCGGGCCTCGGCCCGATCGTCGAGCAGTACGGCCCCCACGCCCTCGGCGTCGTCCTCGGCAACCCGAACGTGCACACCATGGCCGGCGCCCTCTACCCGCCCGTCCTGCTCACCGCACTGCGCACCCACAACGTCTTCACCGCCTCCACGCTCGACCAGATGCCCAAACACGTCTCCAGCGGCCTGCTCTACGGCGACGCCCACGCGATCCCGGTCCCGGACCTCGACCACACCGACCACCTCCTCCTCATCGGCGCCAACCCCCTGGAATCCAACGGAAGTCTGTGCACCGCCCCCGACTTCCCCGGCAAGCTCAAGGCCCTGCGCGCCCGCGGCGGCACCCTGACGGTCATCGACCCGCGCACCACCCGTACCGCCAAACTCGCCGACCGCCACGTGACCATCCGCCCCGGCACCGACGCCCTGCTGCTCGCCGCGATGACGTACGTCCTCTTCGAGGAGAAACTCGTCGACCTGCGCGACCTCGCCCCGCACGTCCAGGACGTCGAAGAACTCGCCATCGCCGTACAGGACTTCACCCCCGAGGCTGCCGGCGAGGCCTGCGACGTGGACGCCGACACCATCCGCGCGCTCGCCCGCGAACTCGCCGCCGCCCCCACCGCCGCCGTCTACGGCCGCATCGGCAGCTGCACCGTCCCGCACGGCACCCTCGCCAGCTGGCTCGTCGACGTCCTCAACATCCTCACCGGCAACCTCGACCGCCCCGGCGGCGCCCTCTTCCCGCAGGCCGCCACCGACAAGACCCCCCGCCCCGCCGGACCCGGCCGCGGCTTCGCGCTCGGCCGCTGGCACAGCCGGGTGAGCCGCCACCCCGAAGCCAAGGGCGAACTCCCGCTCGCCGCACTCGCCGAGGAGATCGACACCGCCACACCCGAGGGCAGCCCCGTCCGCGCCCTCATCGCCATCGCCGCCAACCCCGTACTGTCGGCACCCGACGGCAACCGCCTCGACAAGGCCCTCGACTCCCTCGACTTCATGGTCAGCGTCGACCCGTACCTGAACGAGACCGCACGCCACGCCGACGTCGTGCTGCCGCCGCCCCCGCCCTCCCAGAGCGCCCACCACGACTTCGCCTTCAACACCCTCGCCGTACGCAACCAGGTCCGCTACAACCGCCCCGCCGTCCCCCTCGAACCGGGCCGCATGGCCGAGACCGAGATCCTCGCCCGGCTGGTGCTCGCCGCCACCGGCATGCACGGCGCCGACCCGTCCGCAGTGGACGCCATGGTCATCGACTCCACCCTCGGCAAGGCCGTCCAGGACCCGCACGGACCCGTCCACGAACGCGACCCGAAGGAACTCGCCACGCGGCTCACCGGCGAGAGCGGACCCGAACGCAGGCTCGACATGATGCTGCGCCTCGGCCCCTACGGCGAGGGCTTCGGCGCCCGGCCTGACGGCCTGAGCCTGGAGAAACTGCTCGCCCACCCGCACGGCATCGACCTCGGACCGCTGCGCCCGCGTCTGCCGCAGCCACTGAAGACGCGCAGCGGAAAGATCGAGCTGCTGCCTGCACCGATCGTCGACGATCTTCCCCGGCTGCGCGCCGCCCTGCGCGAGCGCCCGGCGGCGATCGTCCTCGTCGGCCGCCGCCATCTGCGCTCCAACAACAGCTGGATGCACAACGTCCCCGCCCTCACCGGCGGCACCAACCGCTGCACCCTGCACATCCACCCCGAGGACGCGGCACGCCTCGGCCTCGCCGACGGAGCGGCCGTGCGCGTCAAGGGCGCCGGGGGAGAAGTGACCGCCGCGGCCGAGGTCACGGACACCGTACGACGCGGGGTGGTGAGCCTGCCGCACGGCTGGGGACACGACCGCCCAGGCACCCGGATGAGCCATGCGGCCCTCGACCCGGGCGTCAACGTCAACCAGCTCCTCGACGGCTCGCTCCTCGACCCGCTGTCGGGTACGGCGGTGCTCAACGGGGTGCCGGTGGAGCTCGCAGCGTGCCCGTAGCGGACCTCCGCTCACCGAGACAAGGCTGTGACCTGGAGTTTTGCGCTTATTGCTCGCGTGTCAACATCTTGTTAACGCAATCTTGCGCGACCTAACGTCATCGGACCGCCGTCCCTGGTGGGAGTTCAAGGGCGAACGTTAGGTAATCCAACTCATGCTGACCATCCTCGGCTTCACCATGATCGCGACCTTCCTGGTCCTGATCATGCTGAAGAAGATGTCGCCGATCGCGGCGCTCGTGCTGATCCCGGCACTCTTCTGTGTCTTCGTCGGAAAGGGCGCCAAGCTCGGTGACTACGTCATCGACGGCGTCACCAGCCTCGCCCCCACGGCGGCGATGCTGATGTTCGCGATCGTCTACTTCGGTGTGATGATCGACGTCGGTCTCTTCGACCCGATCGTCCGGGGGATCCTCAAGTTCTGCAAGGCCGACCCGCTGCGAATCGTGGTCGGCACGGCGGTCCTCGCCGCGATCGTCTCCCTCGACGGCGACGGCTCGACCACCTTCATGATCACGGTCTCGGCGATGTACCCGCTGTACAAGCGCCTCAAGATGAGCCTGGTCGTGATGACCGGCGTCGCCGCCATGGCCAACGGCGTCATGAACACGCTCCCCTGGGGCGGCCCTACGGCCCGCGCCGCGACCGCGCTGAAGCTCGACGCCAGCGACATCTTCGTCCCGATGATCCCGGCCCTCGCCGTCGGCCTGCTCGGCGTCTTCGCCCTCGCGTACGTCCTCGGACGCCGCGAGCGCAAGCGGCTCGGCGGGCTGACGCTGGAGGAGGTCCTGGAGCCGGAGACCGAGACGGTGCTCGTCGGCACGGGTGCGGGCGCCTCCGGCGACGGCGCCGCCCTCACGAAGAAGGCGGCGCGCACGGGTGGTTCGGGCTCCGGCACCGGGACCGGCGCCGATCTGCCCGAAGAGGACGACGACTTCCAGGGTCTCGACCCCCACCGCGCCACCCTGCGTCCCAAGCTCTACTGGTTCAACGCGCTCCTCACGGTCACGCTGCTCACCGCCATGATCATGGAGTGGCTGCCGATCCCGGTCCTCTTCCTGCTCGGCGCCGCACTCGCGCTCACCGTCAACTTCCCCCACATGCCCGACCAGAGGGCCCGTCTCGGCGCCCACGCCGAGAACGTCCTCAACGTCTCCGGCATGGTCTTCGCCGCCGCCGTCTTCACCGGCGTCCTCCAGGGCACCGGCATGGTCGACCACATGTCCAAGTGGCTGGTCTCCAACATCCCCGACGGGATGGGCCCGCACATGGCCCTCGTCACCGGTGTCCTCAGCATCCCGCTCACCTACTTCATGTCGAACGACGGCTTCTACTTCGGTGTCCTCCCGGTCCTCGCCGAAGCGGGCCAGGCACACGGAGTCTCGTCCCTGGAGATCGCCCGCGCCTCGCTCGTCGGCCAGCCGCTGCACATGTCCAGCCCGCTGGTGCCCGCCGTATACGTCCTTGTCGGCATGGCGAAGGTCGAATTCGGAGACCACACGAGGTTCGTGGTGAAGTGGGCGGCGCTGACTTCGCTGGTGGTGTTGGGGGCGGGGATCCTGTTCGGCATCATCTGACGGGCGGGTGACGACTGACAGTTCCTGTCATCCGGCAACTGTTCTCTGCAATCCGTCATCTGTAATCCGTCATCGGATGGAGGGGTGTCCCCGTGGGGCCCGGTCGGAACCGCGGCTGGCTGCTGCGCCTCGTCATCGCCTTCGGCTTCGCGCAGGGGGCGGTGTCGATGGCCCGGCCCGCCGTCTCCTACCGGGCCCTTGCCCTGGGCGCCGACGAACGCGCCATCGGTGTGATCGCCGGTGTGTACGCCCTGCTGCCCCTCTTCGCCGCCGTACCGCTGGGCCGCCGTACCGACTACGGACGTTGTGCGCCGCTGCTGCCCGTCGGGGTCATCCTCATCGCGGGCGGTTGTGCGCTCAGCGGTACGGCGGACTCGCTGGGGGCGATGGCTGCCTGGAGCGGGGTGATGGGCCTGGGGCACCTCTGCTTCGTCATCGGAGCCCAGTCGATCGTGGCCCGGCAGTCCGCGCCGCACGAACAGGACCGCAACTTCGGCCATTTCACCATCGGCGCCTCCTTGGGCCAACTGGTCGGGCCGATCGTCGCGGGCCTTCTGATCGGAGGCCCGGACAGGGCGGGCAGCAGCGCGCAGGCCCTGCTCGTGGCGGGTGCGCTCGCCGCGGTGTCGTTCACCTCGCTCTGGCGCATCGAGCACCGTACGCCCGCCGAGTCCCGTACGGCTCAGGGCGACCGTGTGCCCGTGCACCGCATTCTGCGTGCCCGGGGCGTACCCGCCGGAATCCTCATCAGCCTCTCCGTGCTGTCCGCGACGGACATCCTGACCGCGTATCTGCCCGTGGTCGGCGAGCACCGGGGCATCGCGCCGTCCGTGATCGGTCTGCTGCTCAGTCTGCGTGCGGCGGCGACCATCGCCTGCCGACTGGTCATGACGCCGATGCTGCGACTGCTGGGCCGGGCGGCGCTGCTCACCGTGACCTGTCTGGTGGCGGGTGTGCTGTGCGCGGGTCTCGCGCTGCCCGTGCCGGTGTGGGTGCTGGCCGCGATGTTGCTGGTCCTCGGCTTCTGTCTGGGTGTCGGCCAGCCGCTGTCCATGACGACGGTCGTGCAGGCCGCCCCGGTCGAGGCCCGCTCCACGGCTCTGGCCCTGCGGCTCACCGGCAACCGTCTGGGGCAGGTGGCCGCCCCGGCCGCGGCGGGGCTGGTCGCCGGGGTCGCCGGTGTGGCCGCGCCGTTCGTGATGCTGGGCGCGCTGCTGGTGCTGTCCTCGGGGGTGGCGCTGCGCTCGCCGAGGAAGGCGCCCGCAGGCCGTGCCGAGCCGGTACGGGCCGCAGTGCCCCTGCGTCGCAAGAGCGACATCTGACCTTCCCGGCCGGCCCGACGAGGGTGCCGCGAAGTGTCTGTCGGGCCGGTAGACGATCGTCCGTTTCCGCCGCGCCCGAACAGGGGCGGGAACCGACACGCCGGATCCCGCCGGGTGTCTTCCCCCGAGTGGTCGCGGTCCGTTAACTTCCGTGACTCATACGTCCCTTGCGGCCCGCTCGGGGCGTCTCGACCGCGGAGCGACAGCGCCCTTGAGCCCCCGGGGGCACCCTTCATGACACGCGCCATCTCCCTGCACCAGGTCAGCAAGTCGTATACGCGCGGGGTCCGCGTGGTGGAGCGGCTGTCGCTGGACATCCGGCCGGGCGAGTTCCTCGTCCTGCTCGGTCCCTCCGGCTGCGGCAAGTCGACCGTGCTCAGGATGATCGCCGGCCTGGAGAACGCCACTGAGGGCGAGGTACGTCTCGACGGTGAGGACGCGGGCGATCTGCCGCCGTCCGAGCGGGACATGGCGATGGTCTTCCAGAACTTCGCCCTCTACCCGAGCATGACGGGCCGCGACAACATCGGCTTCCCGTTGCGCATCGAGGCCCCCGGCGAGGACCCGCGTCCGCGTGTCGACGCCACCGCCCGGATGCTCGGCATCGAGGACCTCCTCGAACGGTTCCCTCACCAGCTGTCGGGCGGCGAGCGCCAGCGCGTCGCGATGGGCCGAGCGATCGCCCGCCACCCTTCCGCCTTCCTGATGGACGAACCGCTCTCCAACCTCGACGCCAAGCTCCGCAACCACCTGCGCGCCGAGATCGCCTCGCTCACCAGGCAGTTGGGTGTCACCACGGTGTACGTCACCCACGACCAGGCCGAGGCGCTGTCGCTCGGCGACCGGGTCGCCATCCTGCGGGGCGGCGTCCTCCAGCAAGTGGGCACACCCCGTACGGTCTACGCGCTGCCCGCGAACGTCTTCGTCGCCGCCTTCATCGGCACCCCGCGCATCAATCTGCTGCGCGGCCTGGTCCGGGCCCCGCTCGACGGGGCCATGACGATCAGCCTCGGCAAGCAGTATCTGCCGCTGCGCGAGCCCTGGTCGGTGGATCAGCGGTTGCTGCGGGTGCAGCAGGGCCGCGAGGTCATCGTCGGGCTGCGTTCCGAGGCCGTCCGCCTGGCCGAGCCGTCGGAGGCCCGGCCCGGCGAGGTGGCGATCAGCGGTCTCGTCGAGCATGTGGAGTTCCAGGGGCACGAGGTGCTCGTCCACTTCAACACCGGCTCGCGGCCCGCGTTCGTCCCGGATCTGGAGGCACCGCGCCCGGTCCGCCCGGTCAGGCGCCGCCGTCGCGAGGGCTCGCTCCTCGACCGTCTCCGGGACCGCCGCGCCGGTCTGCGGGCCGGCCCGGTGGTCGACCTCGACGACCCCGCCGACGTGGGTCCCGCGCGCGACGACGAGACACCGCCGGAGGGCCGGCTCCCCGGCGACCTGGTGGTCCGCACCACCCCCGACTTCGACCTCCGTCACGGCATGCAGGTGCCCCTCCTCGTCGACCTCGCCCATCTGTTCGTCTTCGACCGGCACGGCGAACGCATCTGCCCCGCTCCGGCGCGGCTGCCGGACCTGGACGAGTGAGGTGAGCAGGGTGAGTCGCGGGAAGACGTCTGGCGCCTGAAAACTAACACCGCTAGTTTGTGGGTCGGACGACGCCGCGAGGCGGACGGCACGCCCCCGCCCGGGAGGAACACGATGAAGGCACATGACGGCATGTACATCGACGGTGCCTGGCGCCCCGCCGCCGGGACGGAGACGATCGAGGTCGTGAACCCGGTGGACGAACAGGTTCTCGGCCGGGTTCCGGCGGGCACGGCCGAGGACGTCGACAGGGCAGTACGGGCCGCCCGCGTCGCCTTCCCCGCCTGGGCCGCGACCCCGCCCGCCGAGCGGGCCGCGCGGCTCGCCGCCCTGCGTGACGTCCTCACCGCACGCAAGGACGAGATCGCCGAGACGGTCACGGCGGAGCTCGGCTCCCCGATGTCCTTCTCGCAGGCGGTCCACGCGGCCGTACCGATCATGGTCGCGGGCTCCTACGCCGAACTGGCGGCCACCTTTGCCTTCGAGGAGAAGGTCGGCAACTCGACCGTCTACCAGGAACCGATCGGTGTGGTCGGCGCGATCACGCCCTGGAACTACCCGCTGCACCAGATCGTCGCCAAGGTCGCCCCCGCGCTCGCGGCGGGCTGCACGGTCGTCCTGAAGCCCGCCGAGGACACCCCGCTCACCGCCCAGCTGTTCGCCGAGGCGGTCGAGGAGGCGGGCGTCCCGGCCGGCGTCTTCAACCTCGTCACCGGCCTCGGCCCGGTCGCGGGCCAGGCCCTCGCCGAACACCCGGACGTGGACCTGGTCTCCTTCACGGGCTCCACGGCGGTGGGACGGCGGATCGGAGCGACGGCCGGTGCGGCCATCAAGCGGGTCGCCCTCGAACTCGGCGGCAAGTCCGCCAACGTCATCCTGCCGAGCGCCGACCTCGCCAAGGCCGTCAACGTCGGCGTCGCCAACGTGATGTCCAACTCCGGCCAGACGTGCAGCGCCTGGACCCGCATGCTCGTGCACGCCGCCCAGTACGAGGAGGCGGTCGCACTCGCCGTGACCGCCGCGGCGAAGTACGCGGAGCGCATCGGCCCGGTCGTCAACGCCAAGCAGCAGGCACGGGTTCGCGGTTACATCGACAAGGGCGTCGCCGAGGGCGCCCGGCTCGTCGCGGGCGGCCCCGAATCCCCGCGCGAGCAGGGGTATTTCGTCCAGCCGACCGTCTTCGCGGACGTCACGCCGGAGATGACGATCGCGCAGGAGGAGATCTTCGGCCCGGTGCTTTCGGTGATCCCGTACGAGGACGAGGAGGACGCCGTCCGGATCGCCAACGGGACGGTGTACGGGCTCGCGGGGGCGGTGTGGGCGGGTGACGAGGCCGAGGCGGTCGCCTTCGCGCGACGGCTCGACACCGGGCAGGTCGACATCAACGGCGGCCGGTTCAACCCCAGTGCCCCGTTCGGCGGTTACAAGCAGTCGGGGGTCGGACGGGAACTGGGCGCGCACGGCCTGTCCGAGTACCTCCAGACGAAGTCCCTCCAGTTCTAGCCCGTTCCACTCCACTCCACTCCGTTCCGTTCCACTCCATTCCCGTCAGTTCCAGAGTTCTGGGCCGAGGAGCTTTTACGTGGTTCGCGCTGCCGTACTTCCCGCCGTGGGCGCCCCCCTGGAGATCGTTGAGATCGATCTCCCGGCGCCCGGTCCCGGTCAGGTCCGTGTCCGGCTGGCCGCCGCCGGGGTCTGTCACTCCGACCTCTCGCTGTCCGACGGCACCATGCGGGTGCCCGTCCCCGCCGTCCTCGGGCACGAGGGTGCCGGAACCGTCGTCTCCGTCGGGGAGGGCGTGACAGGTGTTGCGCCCGGCGACGGAGTCGTCCTCAACTGGGCGCCCTCCTGCGGAAGCTGCCACGCCTGCTCGCTGGGGGAGGTGTGGCTGTGCGCCAACGCACTGACCGGCGCGGGCGACGTGTACGCGCGGCGCGCCTCCGACGGGAGCGACCTCCATCCCGGCCTGAACGTCGCCGCGTTCGCCGAGGAGACCGTCGTGGCCGCCGGCTGCGTCCTGCCCGTCCCGGACGGCGTCCCCCTCACCGACGCCGCCCTCCTCGGCTGCGCCGTCCTCACCGGGTACGGCGCCGTCCACCACTCGGCGCGGGTGCGTGCCGGTGAGTCCGTCGCCGTGTTCGGGGTGGGCGGGGTCGGGCTCGCGGCGCTCCAGGCGGCGCGGATCGCGGGCGCGTCGCAGGTCATCGCGGTGGACATCTCTCCCGAGAAGGAGTCACTGGCACGCGAGGCCGGTGCCACGCACTACGTCGTCGCCTCCGACACCACCGCCCGCGAGATCCGCTCCCTCACCGGCAAGCAGGGTGTCGACGCCGCCGTCGAGTGTGTGGGCCGTGCCGTGACCATTCGCGCGGCCTGGGACTCCACCCGCCGCGGCGGGCGTACGACGGTCGTCGGCATCGGTGGCAAGGACCAGCAGGTCACCTTCAACGCGTTGGAGATCTTCCACTGGGGCCGTACGCTCTCCGGCTGCGTGTACGGCAACTCCGACCCTGCGCGGGACCTGCCGGTGCTGGCGGAGCATGTGCGCGCGGGGCGTCTGGATCTGGGGATGCTGGTGACCGAGCGGATCGGGCTGGACGGGATCGCGGGGGCGTTCGAGAACATGGTGGCGGGGAAGGGCGGACGAGCGCTGGTGGTGTTCTAGCCTCGGGTGGCTTGGCTGTCGGCGGGCGTGTGGGGGCTGGTCGCGGGGTTCTCCGGGTCCCGGAAAGCTGTGGACCGGGGGCGGGAGCGGGACACCGCGACGCCTGCCAGGCACAGTGCGCCGCCCGCGAGCGTGAGCAGCGCCGGTACCTCGTCGAGGAACAGCCAGGACATCGCGACGACGAGCGCGGGCACCGCGTAGGTCGTCGCGCCCATCCGGCTCGCGGTGGTCCGGGCCAGCGCGTACGCCCAGGTCGTGAACGCCAGCGCGGTCGGGAAGACGCCCAGGTAGAGCACGTTGAGGGTGGCGGTGGCGGGCGCGTTCGCCACGTCGTGGACGAGTTGCCCCGCGAACGGCAGGCACGCCACCGTCCCGACCAGACATCCGAACGTGGTCACCTGGAGGGCGCTCGCCCGCCCGAGCGCCGGCTTCTGCGCGACGACCCCCGACGCGTAGCCGACGGCGGCGAGCAGACACAGGACCACTCCCAGCACCGAGGACCCGCCCCCGCCGGACATCGACAGCCCCACCGCGACCGCCCCCGCGAACGACACCGCCATGCCCGCGAGCAGCCGCGGCGGCATCGCGTCGCCGAGGAGCCGGGAGCCGAGGAGCGCGATGAGGATCGGGCCGATGTTCACGACCAGCGCCGCCGTGCCGGCGTCCACCTGCTGCTCACCCCAGTTGAGCACCACCATGTAGAAGCCGAACCAGAGCAGGCCGGATATCGCGATCCCGCGCCAGGCGGCGCGCGGCGGCCACCCCTCGCCGCGTACGAGACACAGGGCGCCCAGCGCGACGGATCCCGCCAGCAGCCGCCCGAGTGCCAGCGCGCCCGGCGCGTACGCCGCGCCGGCGCTGCGGATCGACACGAAGGCGGAGGCCCACAGCACGATGGTGACGGTCGCGGCGCCCGCCGCGAGCAGGTCCGCGCGGCGGGCGGAAGCGGGGGAGGTGGCGTTCATCATGGTCCCGAGGCTAGGTGGGGTACGGGGCAGGGTGCTCGCGGCTTTCGGACACCGCGGTGGGACATGGCCGGTCAGCGCAGTGCCGTCGCCTCGATGCCCAGGAGTTCCGCGAAGGCCCGCTCGCCGTCGGGCGTGACCCTGACCGCGCGCTCCGAGCCGATACGTACGCACCAGCGGGCGTCCAGGGCGTGCCGGCACAGGGCCGCGCCGGCGGTACCCGCGAGGTGGGGGCGGCGTTCGGTCCAGTCGAGGCAGCCGCGGGTGAGGGGGCGGCGGCCGGTGCGGTTCAGGTCGATGCCTGCCTCGTCGAACCATCGCAGGCCCGCGTCCGTGAGCGCGAACCCGGTGTCCTGGCGGAGCAGGCCGCGGTGGGTGAGGGCGTCGGTGAGGGTGATGCCGAGGCGGCCCGCGAGGTGGTCATAGCACGTGCGGGCGCGGGCCATCGCGCAGCCCGTGCCGGCTTCCCGCAGGGTGCGGGGGCGTCGGGTGGTGTCGGGTGCGATCTGGGAGGCGAGGTCCTCGACGAGTTGGGCGACGTGGGGGTCCGCGAGCCGTACGTAGCGGTGTCGGCCCTGTCGTTCCTCGGTGAGCAGGCCGCCGGCGACGAGCTTGCCCAGGTGTTCGCTGGCCGTCGAGGGGGCGACGTGGGCGTGCCTGGCCAGTTCCCCCGCGGTCCAGGCGCGGCCGTCGAGCAGGGTGAGCAGGAAGGTGGCGCGGGTCTCGTCCGCGAACATCGCCGCCAGTGCGGCGAGTCCCGGTGCGACCGGATGCGTCGACCTCGTCATGCCTTTCATCATCCGCCCTCGACATTTCGGCCCCAGCCGAACGGTCGCCGGGCCGAGGGGGATCTCGGGCTGCGGGTGGGTGGGGGCTCGGCGCGCGGTTCCCCGCGTCCCTGAAGCGGGGGCTTCGCCCCGCATCCCCGCATCCTCCGCCGATTCGGTCGGCTGCCGGCCGGTGAGGGCTGGTCGCGTGGTTCCCCGCGCCCCTGGGGCGCGGTCTGCGCCCCGGCGCCCCATCGCTTCGGCCCCACGGGCCTCGTCCTCGCACGCCGGACGCGCTGGAGGCTTTGAGGGGCGCGGGGAACTGCGCGACCAGCCCCCACGCACCCGCAGCCGGCGAACCCGCCCGGGGGCCTGTCGCCCCGGCGCCGTCAGTCCTCGCCCGTCGCCCTCCCGAACTGCTCCGTCAGCCCGTCCAGCAACGCTCCGAGTCCCACCTCGAAGGCCCGCTCGTCCACCTTCTCCTGCTGGTCGGCGAGCAGGTGGGCCTGGCCGAGGTGGGGATAGTCGGCGGGATCGTACGCGCTCTCGTCGTCGACGAAGCCCCCGGCGAAGGACCCGAGGGCGGAGCCCATGATGAAGTAGCGCATCAGAGCGCCGATCGACGTGGCCTGGGCCGGTGGCCAGCCGGCGTCGACCATCGCGCCGAAGACGGCGTCCGCGAGGCGCAGCCCGGCGGGTCGGCGCCCGGGACCGCGGGCGAGGACCGGGACGATGTTCGGGTGGTCGCGCAGCGCCGCCCGGTAGGACACGGCCCAGTCGTGCAGGGCGGTACGCCAGTCCCGCCCGTCCTCGAACATCGACAGGTCGACCTGCGCGCTCACGGAGTCCGCGACCGCTTCCAGGATCTGGTCCTTGGTGCGGAAGTGGTTGTAGAGGGAGGGCCCGCTCACACCCAGTTCGGCGGCGAGCCGCCGTGTGGAGACGGCGGCCAGACCCTCCGCGTCCACCAGGGCCCGTGCCGTGTCGACGATCCGGTCGGTGCTCAGGAGGGGCTTGCGCGGTCGGGCCATGGCGCACATAGTAGGGCTGCGGGCTTAAACTAGCAGTGCTAATTTAGCTTTTCGAATGTACGGCTTTCAAGTGGGGTGACCGTCATGAACCTGGAGCTCAGCGAGGAGCAGACCGCCGTCCGGCAACTCGCCAAGGACTTCGTGGACCGCGAGATCGCCCCCCATGTCGTCGAGTGGGACCGGGCGGAGGAGGTCGACCGCTCGCTCGTGAAGAAGCTCGGCGAGGTCGGCTTCCTCGGGCTCACCGTCGACGAGGAGTACGGCGGCAGCGGCGGCGACCACCTCGCGTACTGCCTCGTGACGGAGGAACTGGGCCGCGGTGACTCCTCCGTACGCGGCATCGTCTCCGTCTCGCTCGGTCTCGTGGCCAAGACGATTGCGTCATGGGGGAGCGAGGAGCAGAAGCGGCAGTGGCTGCCGGGGCTGACCTCCGGCGCCTACGTGGGGTGCTTCGGCCTCACCGAGCCCGGCACCGGCTCGGACGCGGGCAACCTGACGACGAAGGCCGTACGCGACGGCGACGACTACGTCATCAACGGCACCAAGATGTTCATTACCAACGGGACCTGGGCCGATGTCGTCCTGCTCTTCGCCCGCTCCACCGACGCACCCGGCCACAAGGGCGTCTCCGCCTTCCTCGTGCCGACCGACACCCCCGGCCTGACCCGCCGCACCCTCCACGGCAAGCTCGGCCTGCGCGGCCAGGCCACCGCCGAACTTGTCCTGGACGACGTACGCGTACCCGCGAGCGCCATGCTGGCGCCCGAGGGCAAGGGGTTCTCCGTGGCCATGTCCGCCCTGGCCAAGGGGCGGATGTCGGTCGCCGCCGGGTGTGTCGGCATCGCCCAGGCGGCCCTGGACGTCGCCGTGCGGTACGCGACCGAGCGGGAGCAGTTCGGGAAGACCATCGCGCACCACCAGCTCGTCCAGGAACTGATCAGCGACATCGCCGTCGACGTGGACGCGGCACGGCTGCTGACCTGGCGGGTCGCCGATCTCGTCGACCGCGGACTGCCCTTCGCCACGGAGTCGTCGAAGGCCAAGCTCTTCGCCTCCGAGGCCGCCGTGCGCGCCGCGAACAACGCGCTCCAGGTCTTCGGCGGCTACGGCTACATCGACGAGTACCCGGCGGGCAAGCTGCTGCGCGACGCCCGCGTGATGACCCTCTACGAAGGCACCAGCCAGATACAGAAGCTGGTCATCGGGCGGGCGCTGACAGGAGTTTCCGCCTTCTGAGTACGCCGGCACGCGGACTTGAGTACGGGGGCGGATGCGGCGTCGGTCGCGTCCGCCGACCCTTGTCCCCATGAGTGAGACACCCGTCAAGCATCAGAACACGGCGGCCTTCTACGGGCAGGCCGTGGCCTCCTTCTCCGTCGCCATGGTGGCGACCGCCGTCGGTATCTACAAGCTGCACGCCGACGCCTGGGTGCGAGCCTTTCTCGCCATCGCCGTCCTCTACCTGGTGACGTCGTCCTTCACGCTGGCCAAGGTGATCCGGGACCGTCAGGACGCGGGCGCTGAGCGGGCACGCTAAGCGCCCGCTCAGCTTCGGCGGTATGGTGTACCTCCTGTCAGCGAGAGGGGCGAACCAGCGATGAGTACGGCGGAGGAGACGGCCGGCGGCGAGATGCAGCCGTGGGCCGAGGTCACCCCGGACGCGGCCCGGCGGCTGCTCGTCGCCGCCGTGGAGGCCTTCGCCGAGCGCGGATACCACGCGACGACGACCCGGGACATCGCGGGCCGCGCGGGCATGAGTCCCGCGGCGCTCTACATCCACTACAAGACCAAGGAAGAGCTGCTTCACCGCATCAGCCGGATCGGGCACGACAAGGCGCTCGACATCGTGCGCGGCGCGGCGCAGGGCGGCGGCAGCGCCGCCGAGCGGCTCACCGACGCCGTGCGGTCCTTCGTACGGTGGCACGCCGGGCAGCACACCACCGCGCGGGTCGTGCAGTACGAACTGGAAGCTCTCGGGCCCGAGGCGCGGGCGGAGATCGTCGCGCTGCGACGGCAGACCGACGCGGCCGTGCGCGGCATCATCGCGGACGGCGTGGCGGCGGGCGACTTCGACGTGCCGGACGTGCCGGGCACCACGCTCGCCGTGCTCTCCCTCTGTATCGACGTGGCCCGCTGGTTCAACGTCGACGGACCCCGTACGCCCGACGAGGTCGGCGCGCTCTACGCCGACCTCGTGCTGCGCATGGTCGGGGCCAAGGAGTAGCGGCCCCGGGGTGTGTGCGGGGTGCTCAGACGTAGTAGCGCGACACCGACTCGGCGACGCACACCGGCTTGTCGCCGCCCTCGCGCTCCACGGTGAAGGCCACGGACACCTGGACACCGCCGGGTACGTCCTCGACGCCGGTGATCTTCGCCGTGGCGCGCAGTCGTGAGCCGACCGGTACGGGGGCGGGGAAACGGACCTTGTTCGTCCCGTAGTTGACGCCCATCTTCACGCCTTCGACCTTGATCAGCTGCGGGCCGAAGAGCGGGAGCAGCGACAGGGTGAGGTAGCCGTGCGCGATCGTCGTGCCGAAGGGGCCGCTCGCGGCCTTCTCGGGGTCGACGTGGATCCACTGGTGGTCGCCGGTCGCCTCCGCGAAGAGGTCGATCCGCTTCTGCTCGATCTCGACCCAGTCGCTGTACCCCAGCTGTTCGCCCACCGCGGCCCGCAGTTCGTCGACCGTCGCGAACGTCCTCGGCTCTGCCATCTTCCCGACCTCCCACGTCTCCATGTCTAAGCAACTGCTTAGCATGGTCGGGTGCGGGGCGCATGTCAACGGACCGGACGTGTGACGAAGGCGGTAGGGCGGATGACGAAGTAGGTAGGGTTGGAGGGGTGCCCCAGATCCCTGAGAAGATCCACGAGCTGACCGTCGGCCAGCTGTCGGCCCGCAGTGGCGCCGCCGTCTCCGCCCTGCACTTCTACGAGTCCAAGGGCCTGATCAGCAGCCGTCGCACCACCGGCAATCAGCGCCGCTACCACCGTGACGCCCTGCGTCGTGTCGCCTTCGTCCGGGCCGCCCAGCGCGTCGGCATCCCCCTCGCCACCATCCGCGAGGCGCTCGCCGAACTCCCCGAGGAGCGCACCCCGACGCGCGAGGACTGGGCCCGGTTGTCGGAGGCCTGGCGTTCTGAACTCGACGAGCGGATCAAGCAGTTGAGCCGACTCCGGGATCACCTGACCGACTGCATCGGGTGCGGTTGTCTGTCCCTGGAGAACTGTGTGCTGTCCAACCCGGACGACGTCTTCGGTGAGCGTCAGGCGGGCTCCCGGCTCATGGTGGAGCGCGTCACCGCGCGGCCGGAGCCGCAGCGGTCACAGGGGGCGCAGGAGTCGCAGGGCGCGGCCGAAGAGTGCTGCTGAGGGCACTCCCCGGCCCGCTCCGCGACCGCGCACACCGTCACTCGTACTCCGTGCCGCCCTTGCGCGTCAGATACGCCGGGCTGACCGCCTTCGCGATGGCCCGGTCGCCGGTCACCGGGCTGTAGCGCTCGACGGCAGGGCGTATCACGACGCCCTCCCGCAGATGCAGGGCGCGCCCGGACACGGTCTCCCGGCCCGAGGCGACCTCCAGGACGCGGTCGATGTCGTACGGGCCCTCGTACAGCCGTGGCACCAGCGGCAGTTCGCCGTCGAGGAGCACGGCAGCGTCCAGCCAGCGGACCTCGCCGGCGATCTCCGCGGACACGTCGAACACGGCGTAGCCGAGGGACTCGCGGCGGCCGTCGGCGCCGTACGACAGGTCCTGCACGCCCGCCCCGTACACCTCGCCGAAGATGCCGACCCGGCGGGCGCCGAGCCGTTCGGCGAGCCGGGCCGCGGCCGCCGCGACGCCGTGGGCGTGGACGGCACGCCAGTACAGATTGCGGGAATCCTCCTTGAGGGCGAGGGACTTGGCGCCGAAGCCCTTGGAGGAGACGTACACGCGGTCCTGGTCGGCGAGGTGGGTCAGCAGGCAGGCCGAGCCGTGCAGCTTCTCCGTCAGGACGACGTTCTCGCCCGGCGCGAAGATGTCCGGGTACCGCTGGATGTTCTCGATGTCGACCCAGGGCAGCAGATCGGGCGCGGACTCGACGTCGCCGTTCATGGTGGGCGGGATCGGCGGCACCCACTTGACGATGCCGAGCGCCTCGGCGAAGTCGGTGCCGTCCGCGGCGGCCCGTGCCAGGTCGACGTCGGCCAGCGCCTTCGGGCGGCAGACGATGCCCTGCGACAGCTCACCGCGCAGGCGCACGGCCCTGACGCGGTCCGAGCCGGGGCCCGCGAGGCGTCCGGTCAGGCCCAGCTCCTCGATGAGCGTGGTGGGGAGCACGGACTGCTCGGGGATGTAGACGGCACTCTCGCCGGTGCGGTACGCGCCCTTGGCGACGACGGCTCGGTACAGGCCCACCTGGGCCAGTTCGAGCGCGTCGGCGTTCGGATGCTCGTGGACGGTCAGCACTTCGGCGGTGACGCGCAGCGTCGACATCGGGACTCCTCGGGATCCGCGGGCAGCACGGGTACCTCATCGGGGATTCATCGAGCCCAACTGTCCCGAGGAGAAAGCGGTGGAGCGAGCGGATTTGCGCCTGCTAGCGTCGGCCCACCAGGTGTCTTCGGTTGCGCCCCCGCCGAGGTCGGCGCCCCGAAGGGGCGCGGGGAACTGCGCGCCCAGCCACGGACAATCCCGCAGCCGACGACTCACCGCAGTCCCCGTGACCCGGCCGACCCCGAGCATCACCCCGACCGCCGACCGCCGACCGCCGACCGCCGACCCCTGCCCCCCGTTCAACCCAGCGGAGCGCTCACGCGGAGACGAGCAACCGCCCGCGCCTGGCCTCCACCAGTGCCTCGGGCGTGAGGACGGGCCGCGGTACGACGATTCCGCAATCCGTGCAGACGGGACCCGACGACGGTTCGTGGGCCAGGTCGTACTTCCAGGTGAGGCGCTCACCGGTGCAGACCGGGCAGACCGTGCCCGGCTCGCGCTCCAGCGCGGCGATCAGCCGGCGAAGCACCTCGGCCAGTGATTCATGGGGGTGGATCCGCGGATCGTCGCACCACGCGACGCCGAATCCGCCCCAGGTCAGCCGATGCCAGTCGTCCACGCTGCCCGGCCGGCGCAGCCCGTCGTGCTTCTCCTTCTTGCGGCGCTCGGCGAACTCGACCTCGTAGGCGAGCCAGACGGAGCGGGCCTCTTCCAACTCGTCCAGTGCGGCCACGAGCCGCGCTGGATCGGGAGACCGGTCCTCGGGGCCGAACCCGGCCCGGGAGCAGAGATGGTCCCAGGTTGCCCGATGCCCGTAAGGGGCGAACCTCTCCAGGCACTTGCGCAGTGAATAGCGTCGCAGTGCCAGATCATTCCTCGGATCTCGCACCTGTCTCGCCAGACTCCGAAAACCCGCCATCGCCCTGCACCTCCGTCACACCTGCACCTGTACTTCGGTCACTTCGGCGTTGCCGTCCCAGGGACGTCGCCGAGTAGACGTATCGACACGCGATTCGGCTCCATCCAATTTCCGATGAGCGCCATAAGTCACCGGCCGAACTCCCTCCGGCCTACCTCCCCTCGCTGTCAGCGACCTGTTGAAAAGCCAGTGGGCCGGGATGAGCGGGGTGCCGCCGGATCCGCATGGCCCGTCGATCTCTAAACGGCTCGTGACGTCCGAACTGCTCAGTGATCGTTGAAAAGTTGACGCATGTTCATCTTCCAACTCGGGGATACCGGCGGTAACGTCCGGCCCACCCCCGTCGGTAGGAGCAGCCATGCCACGGCGCACCCCACGCACCGCACTCGACAGACAGAGAACTCCCCGCAGATTCCCCAAGTTCCTGGGGGCGGCATCCATCTGTGCTCTCATAGCCGCCCTGCTGTCCCCGCTGACCCAGGCGGCGGCCGCCGACACCACGACCGCGCTCGCCGCCAACGACTACTGCGGCGGCCAGTGTTCCGACATCCTTCCGCCCGGTCAGAACGGCAACGCCACCCTCGCCCAGATCCTGCTCAACCAGGCCTTCGGCGTCCAGCCCGACCATGCCGAGGACCAGCTCGGCCCGTACAGCAACCTGGCCTCGGGTGCCGCCACGCTCACCGACGCCAAGATCAACGACTTCTTCAACGACGCGTCCTTCGGGGTCGCCTCCGACCAGGTCGCCTCCACCACCGCGCCCGGCGGACGCACCGACGTGACGATCGTCCGCGACAAGAAGACCGGTGTGCCGCACATCACCGGCACCACCCGCTACGGCACCGAGTACGGCGCCGGGTACGCCGCCGCCCAGGACCGGCTGTGGCTGATGGACGTCTTCCGGCACGTCGGCCGCGGCCAGCTGACCTCCTTCGCCGGCGGGGCCTCCTCCAACCAGGGTCTGGAGCAGGAGTTCTGGCGCAACGCGCCCTACACCGAGGCCGATCTGCAGACTCAGATCGACAACGCCATCGCGAACAACGGCGCCCGCGGCCAGCAGGCCCTCGCCGATGCCAACGCCTACATCGACGGCATCAACGCCTATATCGACGCCTCCGACAGCGGCCGCTACTTCCCCGGTGAGTACGTCCTGACCGGCCACAAGGACTCCATCACCAACGCCGGCACCATCGACCACTTCAAGATCACCGACCTGGTCGCGCTGGCCTCCGTCATCGGCTCGCTCTTCGGCTCCGGAGGCGGCGGCGAGGTCAACAACGCCCTCTCGCTGCTGGCCGCCCAGTCCAAGTACGGCGTGACCGAGGGCACCAAGGTCTGGGAGTCCTTCCGCGAGCGCAACGACCCCGAGGCGGTGCTCACCGTCCACAACGGCGAGAGCTTCCCGTACGCCTCGAAGCCCGACACCGCGCAGGGCGAGGCCCTGCCCGACGCCGGCTCGGTGACCCAGGAGCCCCTGGTCTACGACCGCACCGGCAGCGCGGCCACCGCCACCGCCACCGGCGCCTCGGCGACGGCGGCCGCCACCACCCTCACCTCCGCGAAGCGCGGAATGTCCAACGCCCTCGTGGTGAGCGGCAAGTACACCGCCAGCGGCCACCCCATCGCCGTCTTCGGGCCGCAGACCGGCTACTTCGCGCCACAGCTCCTCATGCTCCAGGAGATCCAGGGGCCGGGCCTCAGCGCGCGCGGCGCCTCCTTCGCGGGCCTGAGCATGTACGTCGAACTCGGGCGCGGCCAGGACTACTCCTGGAGCGCGACGACCTCCGGCCAGGACATCATCGACACGTACGCCGTCGAGCTGTGCCAGGACGACTACCACTACCTGTACCACGGCACCTGCACCGCCATGGACAAGGTCGAGCGGACCAACTCCTGGAAGCCCACCACGGCCGACGGCACCGCGGCGGGCTCGTACCGCATGCAGGTCTACAGGACCAAGTACGGTCCCGTGGAGTACCGCGCGACGGTCGGTGGCAAGAAGGTCGCGTACACGACCCTGCGCTCCTCCTACATGCACGAGGCCGACTCGATCATCGGCTTCCAGATGCTCAACGATCCGGACTACGTGAAGAGCCCGCAGACGTTCCAGGGCGCGGTGCAGCACATCAACTACACCTTCAACTGGTTCTACGCCGACTCCTCGCACACCGCGTACTACAACAGCGGTGACAACCCGGTGCGGGCGGACGGCGTCGACGCCGAGTTCCCGGTCTGGGCGCAGGCCGCGTACGAGTGGCGGAACTGGGACCCGACCACGAACACCGCCTCGTACACCCCGCCGTCCGCGCACCCCAACTCCATCGACCAGGACTACTACATCTCCTGGAACAACAAGCAGGCCAAGGACTACACCACGGCCCCCTGGGGTGACGGTTCCGTGCACCGCGGGAACCTCCTGGAGGACCGGGTGAAGAAGCTGGTCGCCGCGGGCGGGGTGACCAGGTCCTCGCTCACCAAGGCGATGGCCGACGCCGCGCTGGCCGATCTGCGGGCCGAGGACGTGCTGCCGAAGCTGCTGAAGGTCATCAACAGTTCGACGGTCACGGACACCACGGCCGCGGCGGCGGTGACCAAGCTGTCCGACTGGGTGACGGCCGGCGCCAAGCGCAAGGAGACCTCGGCCGGTTCGAAGGCCTACGCCAACGCCGACGCGATCCGCATCCTGGACTCCTGGTGGCCGCTGCTGGTGAAGGCCGAGTTCGAACCCGGTCTCGGCACCGACCTGTACACGGCCTTCTCCAACAACCTGCCCATCGACGAGTCCCCGTCGGCCGCGCACGGCCCGACCGGCGCGCACGCCGGAAGCTCCTTCCAGTACGGCTGGTGGAGCTATGTCGACAAGGACATCCGGGCGGTCCTCGGTGAGTCGGTGCAGGGCGGACTGTCGCAGAAGTACTGCGGCGGCGGTACCCTCAGCGCCTGCCGGGACGCCCTGATCAGCACACTCAAGACGGCGGCCGGCCTGACCGCCGCCCAGGTCTACCCGGGCGACGACCAGTGCTCGGCGGGCGACCAGTGGTGTGCCGACTCGATCGTCCAGCGGACGCTCGGCGGTATCAAGCACGGCAAGATCACCTGGCAGAACCGGCCGACCTACCAGCAGGTGGTGGAGTACACGTCGCACCGGTGACCCCGGAGCGCGTCGCGGACTCCCGGCGGCGGGTCATCGCACACGGCCCGCCGCCAGCACCAGCTGGGCCAGCTCCCGGTGGCAGATGTCGCTGTGGGCCCCGCTCGGGGGCCCGCCGCGGTTCACCACCGCGCACGCGTCGACGTTCACGCACCCCGACACCGGCAGCTGCGCGCGCAGCGCGTCGGCGAGCGTGAACGTCTTCGTGCCCTCCACCGCCTGCACCCCGTCGTGTCCCATCGCGCCCCAGCGGGCGCCCAGGAGGTGCCCGGGGTCGACGCCCAGCACCGAACGGTCGTCGTCCGCCATCCTGGAGGCCAGCGGATAGATCGTGCCGAGCGCCATGTCGAAGTGGGAGTAGCAGCACACCACAGGGCCGTCGACGCGGCTCTGCTGACCGTGCAGCGCGCCGCTCGCCCCCGGGTCGCCGGGCAGCGACGCGGCGAACGCATAGTGCGAGAACGCCCCTTGGAGCAGCGTCACGGACTTCACCGTGCGCACGCCCTCGGGCAGTCCGCGCAGCGCGAAGGAGACCAGCCGTCCGCCGAAGCTGTGTCCGACCAGATGCACCCGCACCCCGGGCGCGGCGGTCGCGAGCCGCCCGAGCGCGCTCCCGAGCCCACGCTCACCCACCGTGCCGGCGCGCCGCTTCATGGCGTAGTAGGTCGCCTGGCGCAGCAGTTCACGCGCCCCGTCCCAGGGCCGCGGCAGGGAGAAGGTCTCGCCGGGGGCCGTCATCCCGGCCAGCGCCTCGGCGAACTCGCCGCACACGGTGGCCGTGTGCCCGAAGAGCATCGCCGGGTCGCCCTGCGGGCCGCCCTCCGCCAGCGTGTCCGCGGCGAAGGCGGCCTGCGGTCCCTGGGGTGGTACCTCCACCAGCAGCCGCACCAGACGCCCGAACTCCTCCAATGAGGCTCCCTCGTCCGGCTGTTGGTCCAGCAGGCGCGCGATCTGCTCGACGACCGTCGCCCGGCCGGGGAACACCTCCAGGAGCGCGTGCCGGGTGTCCTTGTCGAGCGCGGTGCGGGCGGCGGCGGGCACGTCGGCGGGGACGTCGGCGGCTACCGACCGGGGAAAGTCGGGGATCGGCTCGTCCGAGAACCGCATCGAGGGCCACACCACACCGACGTAGCCCACACGCGCGTGCGGCGCGAGACCCGGCACGGGCGCGAAGAACTGGCTGTAGAGGCGCGTCGCGCCGGAGCGGTCGTTGTTCCAGCCGTGCGCGAAGACGATCAGGTCACGCACTGCGCGCCGGGGCACCTCCGCGAGCAGCCGGTCCCTTTCCCGGCCGTCCACGTCCCCGTCCGCGTCGAAGGTCAGCTCCCAGTAGGGAGAAACACTGACTGCCGGATCCGCCATGGCAAGCCCCCTCGTCCCCCGAAGGCGGTGCGATGTGGGCGCATCGTCCTACCGGGGGCGAGGATTGGCCATACGTCACGACTCAACCGCGGAAAAGAAGTTCTTTCCGCTCATCCGTAGAGAAGATATTCCTTCCGGATCTTTTGGAAGGCCTTCAGCTCGTCCTGCCAGGCGGCCACGACCTCGTCGGTCGTCGCCCCCGCGTCGATCATCGTGCGCACCCTGGCGGAGCCGGTCAGCTTGTCGATCCAGTTGTCCGAGCGCCAGGCGAAGCCGCTCCAGACCTTCTTGGCGGTCACCAGGAGGGCGATTCCGGTGCGGACGGGGTCGTACGCGGCCCGGTCGTGCACATGGATCTGCACGCCGCCGATCGTCTTTCCCTGGAACTTGGAGAAGGTCGGAGCGAAGTACGCCTCCCTGAAGCGCACGCCCGGGACCTTGAGCCGGTTCGCCTCCAGAGCCCATCGGCCGTCGATGCCCTCCGCGCCCAGCAGCTCGAACGGACGGGTCGTGCCGCGCCCCTCCGACAGGTTCGTCCCCTCGAAGAGGCACGTTCCGGAGTACACCAGGGCGGTGTCGGCCGTCGGCATGTTCGGGCTCGGAGGCACCCAGGGCAGGCCGGAGGCGTCATAGAAGTCCGACCGCTTCCAGCCCGACATCAGTACGGTGGTCAGCTCCACCGGCGCCGCCAGGAACTCCCCGTTGAACAGCCGCGCGAGCTCCGCCACCGTCATCCCGTGCGCCTGCGCGATGGGCTGCCGCCCGACGAACGTCGCGAACTCCTTGTGCAGCACCGGGCCCTGGGCGGTCCGTCCGGTCACCGGGTTCGGCCGGTCCAGCACCACAAAGCGCTTGCCCGCGAGCCGGGCCGCCTCCATGCAGTCGTACAGCGTCCAGATGTACGTGTAGAAACGCGCGCCCACGTCCTGGATGTCGAAGACGACGGTGTCCACGCCGGAGGCGGTGAAGACGTCGGCGAGAGGCTTGCCGCTCTTGAGGTACGTGTCGTAGACCGGGAGTCCGGTCGCCGGGTCGTCGTAGCGGCCCTCGGAGCCGCCGGCCTGCGCGGTGCCGCGGAAGCCGTGTTCCGGGCCGAAGACGGCGGTCAGCTCGACGCGGGGGTCGGCGTGCATCACGTCGACGATGTGGCGAACGTCTCTGGTGACACCGGTGGGGTTCGTGACGATGCCGACACGCCGGCCGTGGAGGGCGGCGTAGCCGGACGCCTGGAGCTGCTCGAAGCCGGTACGGAGGGGGTCCGTATGGGATGTCGTCCTGGTGGGGGTGGTGGGGGTGGTGGGGGTCGCCGCGAAGGCGGCGGTGGCCGTGGCGGTGGCTGTGAGGAGGGCTCGGCGGGAAGGGCGCATGGGGGGACCTCCGTGATCGCGGAAGGCTGGCACCGGCACGTTAGGCGCTCCCGCGGAGAGTTCGTAAGCGGCGGGCCGTATGCGGCTGGTCGCGCCCACGCGGCGGAGCCGCATAGACGGCACGGCCCCGCGCCCCCATGAGGGCGCCCCTTCCCTCACTACATACCGACTGGTTAGTCTGGGGTCGCAGCTGAGCCGTGTTGCGTCGCGTCGTGTCGAAGGAGACCGATGGTGGAAGCCGTGCAGGATGCGGGAGTGGTCGTCACCGGGGCCGGGGGCGGTATCGGAGCCGCGCTGGCCCGTCGTTTCGCCGCCGAGGGGGCCCGGGTCGTCGTCAACGACCTGGACGCCGCCAAGGCGAAGGCCGTGGCCGAGGAGATCGGGGCGATCGCGGTTCCCGGCGACGCGTCCGCGATCGTGGCCGAGGCCCGGGACGCCCTCGGGGGCACCATCGACGTCTACTGCGCCAACGCGGGCCTTCCCTCGGCCGGCAGTGAGTCGGCCGACGAGAAGGTCTGGGCGCTCGCCTGGGACGTCAACGTGATGGCCCACGTCCGGGCGGCCCAGGAGCTGCTCCCGGCCTGGCTGGAGCGCGGCAGCGGCCGGTTCGTCTCCACCGTCTCCGCCGCCGGACTGCTCACCATGATCGGCGCCGCGCCCTACAGCGTCACCAAGCACGGCGCGTACGCCTTCGCCGAGTGGCTGTCGCTGACGTACCGCCACCGCGGCGTGAAGGTGCACGCGATCTGTCCGCAGGGCGTGCGCACCGACATGCTCGACGCCACCGGCAGCGCGGGCGACCTGGTCCTGCAGCCCACCGCCATCGAGCCCGAGGCCGTCGCCGACGCGCTGTTCGCGGGGATCGAGGAGGATCGCTTCCTGATCCTGCCGCACCCCGAGGTCGCCGGGTACTACCAGCTGCGGGCCGCCGAACCGGACCACTGGCTGACGAACATGAACCACATCCAGCAGAAGTGGGAGGCGACCCGGTGACCACCTACGCCGACCGGCCCTGGGTGGCCCTCCTCAATGACGCCCAGAGCGGCCCGGTGAGCCCGGCCGACTCCCTGGTGCACGCCCTGCGCGGCGCCGTGGCGGACGCTCCGGACCGCGCCGCGCTCGCCTACTTCGACGGGCGGCTGAGCTACCGCGAGGTGGACGAGCTGAGCGACTCCGTCGCCGGGCACCTCGCCGCCCGCGGTCTGGAGCGCGGCGACCGCGTCGCGATCCTGCTCCAGAACTCCCCGCACTTCGTGCTCGCGCTGCTCGGCGCCTGGAAGGCGGGCGCGACCGTCGTGCCGGTCAACCCGATGTACAAGTCCGGCGAGGTGCGCCACGTCCTGCACGACGCGGACGTACGCGCCCTGGTGTGCTCCGACCGCGCGTGGGAGTCGTATCTGCGCGAGACGGCCGCCGACTCGGCCGTGAGCGTCGTCCTCACGGCATGCGAGTTGGATTTCCAGACCCGGGGCGACGCGCGGGTGCTGACCTTCGAGCGGCTGCCGCAGGCCGCGGACGCCGACGATCTGGTGGCGGTCGCCCGGGCGGGCCACAAGGCCCCCGCGGGGCGTGACGCGGAACCCTCCGACATCGCGCTGATCAGCTACACCTCGGGGACGAGCGGCACCCCCAAGGGGGCCACCAACACGCACGGCAACATCATGTACAACGCCGAGCGGCAGCGGACGGGCCTCGGGCTGCCGGAGGCGCCCGCCTACTTCGCGATGGCGCCCCTGTTCCACATCACGGGGATGGTCTGCCAGCTCGCCGCCTGCCTCGACAGCGTGGGCACGCTCGTCCTCGCCTACCGCTTCGAGGCGGGGGTCGTCCTCGACGCGTTCGCCGAGCACAGGCCGCTGTACACGGTCGGCCCGTCGACCGCCTTCATGGCACTCGCGGCGCATCCGGCGGTCACGCCGGACCACTTCGCCTCCTTCGTGAACATCTCCTCGGGCGGCGCGCCACTGCCGCCGGCTCTGGTGGAGAAGTTCCGGGCCGGCTTCGGGCCCTACATCCGCAACGGCTACGGACTCACCGAGTGCACCGCGCCCTGCGCCTCCGTACCGCCGGGCCGGGAGGCTCCCGTCGACCCGGTCTCGGGCACGCTGGCCGTCGGTGTGCCGGGCCCCGACACGGTCGTACGCATCGTCGACGACCAGGGCCAGGAGGTGCCCTTCGGCGAACAGGGCGAGATCCTCGTACGAGGCCCCCAGGTCGTGCCCGGCTACTGGCGCCGCCCCGAAGCCACCGCCGAGACCTTCCCGGACGGCGAGCTGCGCACCGGCGACATCGGATTCATGGACCCCGAAGGCTGGCTCTACGTGGTCGACCGCAAGAAGGACATGATCAACGCGTCCGGCTTCAAGGTGTGGCCCCGCGAGGTCGAGGACGTGCTCTACACGCACCCCTCGGTCCGGGAGGCGGCCGTCGTCGGCATCCCCGACGGCTACCGCGGCGAGACCGTGAAGGCCTACATCAGCCTGCGGCCCGGCGCGGACGAGGACCCCGACGCGCTCGCCGCGTACTGCAAGGAGAGACTGGCCGCCTACAAATATCCGCGGCATGTGGAGATCCTGCCCGAGCTGCCGAAGACGGCGAGTGGCAAGATCCTCCGTCGGGAACTGCGTTCCCGTCCCCAGGACTCTCAGTAGACGATCAGTAGACGACGCGTTTCACCGGACAACGCCCGAAAGGCAGGTGGCGGCAGTGCCCAGGACGACGGACGGAGACGGTACGCCCGTCCCGCAGCGGCTCTTGGCCGCCGCCACCAGGCTCTTCGCCGAGCAGGGCTACGACCGCACATCGGTGCAGGAGATCGTGGAGGCGGCGGGCGTCACCAAGGGCGCGCTGTACCACTACTTCGGCTCCAAGGACGACCTCCTGCACGAGGTGTACGCGCGTGTGCTGCGGCTTCAGCAGGAGCGGCTGGACGCGTTCGCCGATGCCGACGCGCCGGTCGAGGAGCGGTTGCGGGGTGCCGCCGCCGACGTCGTCGTCACCACGATCGACAACCTCGACGACGCGGCGATCTTCTTCCGCTCCATGCACCACCTCAGCCCCGAGAAGGACAAGCAGGTGCGCGCCGAGCGCCGCCGCTACCACGAACGCTTCCGCGCGCTCGTGGAGGAGGGCCAGAAGAAGGGCGTCTTCTCCACCGCCACCCCGGCCGACCTGGTCGTCGACTACCACTTCGGCTCGGTGCACCACCTGTCGACCTGGTACCGCCCCGACGGCCCCCTCGCCCCCCAGGAGGTCGCCGATCACCTGGCCGACCTGCTGCTGCGCGCGCTGCGGCCGTAGTCCCTTTCGGGGGCGCGGGGAACTGCGCGATCTTCTGCGGGGATCTGGGGGCGCAGCCCCCGGCGGACGGGAACGGGTAGGGGCGGTGGGGGCGAAAGAGCCCGTCACCGCCCCACCGGACCGGTCGGTCACACGTACTTCTTGATCTCCCGTCGCGCCAGCGATCGCTGGTGCACCTCGTCCGGGCCGTCCGCGAGCTTCAGCGTCCGCGCGCTCGCCCACAGCTCGGCCAGCGGGAAGTCCTGGCTGACACCGCCCGCGCCGTGCAGCTGGACCGCCTTGTCGAGGATGTCCACGACCGTGCGCGGGGTGGCGATCTTGATGGCCTGGATCTCGGTGTGGGCGCCCCTGTTGCCGACGGTGTCCATCATCCAGGCGGTCTTCAGGACCAGCAGACGCAGCTGTTCGACGGCGACGCGCGCGTCCGCGATCCAGTTCTGGACCACGCCCTGCTGGGCGAGCGGCTTGCCGAAGGCCGTACGGGACACGGCCCGGCGGCACATCAGCTCGATCGCCCGCTCGGCCATGCCGATCAGCCGCATGCAGTGGTGGATGCGGCCCGGGCCGAGCCGCGCCTGGGCGATGGCGAAACCGCCGCCCTCCTCGCCGACGAGGTTGCTCACCGGGACGCGGACATGGTCGAAGACGACCTCCGCGTGCCCGCCGTGGGAGTGGTCCTCGTAGCCGTACACCTGCATGGCGCGCCGGACTTCGAGCCCCGGGGTGTCGCGCGGGACCAGGACCATGGACTGCTGGCGGCGGATGTCCGGCCCGTCCGGCTCCGTCTTGCCCATCACGATGAAGATCTTGCAGTCGGGGTTCATCGCCCCGGAGATGTACCACTTGCGGCCGGTGATGACGTACTCGTCACCGTCGCGTTCGATGAGCGTGGTGATGTTGGTGGCGTCGGAGGAGGCCACCTCCGGCTCGGTCATCGCGAACGCCGAGCGGATCTCACCGGCGAGCAGCGGCTCCAGCCACTGCTTCTTCTGCTGCTCGTCGCCGAACTGCGTGAGCACCTCCATGTTGCCGGTGTCCGGCGCGGCGCAGTTCAGCGCGGTGGGTGCCAAGTGCGGGCTGCGGCCGGTGATCTCGGCGAGCGGCGCGTACTGGAGGTTGGTCAGCCCGGCGCCGTACTCCGCGTCGGGCAGGAAGAGGTTCCACAGGCCCTGCCTGCGGGCCTCCGCCTTCAACTCCCCGACCACGGCGGGCGTGTCCCACGGAGAGGCCAGCCGGGCGCGCTGCTCCTCCGCCACCGCCTCCGCCGGGTAGACGTACTCGTCCATGAAGGCGAGCAGCTTCCCGCGCAGTTCCTCGGTACGCGCGTCGAATGCGAAGTCCATCTCGGATCAGCCTTCCTGAAGAGTGGTCAGACCGTGCTCGATGAAGAACGGGACCAGTTCACCGATGCGGTCGAAGCCGGCGCCGACCGTCTGGCCGAGCGTGTAGCGGTAGTGGATGCCCTCCAGGATCACGGCGAGCTTGAACCAGGCGAACGCCGTGTACCAGGCGACGTCGGACACGTCGCGCCCCGAGCGCGCGGCGTACCGTTCGATGATCTCGGCCGGGTCCGGGTGCCCGGCGGCCGAGGCGGTCGTGCTGATGGGGGAGTCGGGCAGGTCCAGTGGCGCGCTGTACATCACCAGCAGGCCCAGGTCGGTGAGCGGATCGCCGAGCGTGGACATCTCCCAGTCCAGAATCGCCTTGATCCGGTCGTCCTCACCGATCAACACGTTGTCGAGCCGGTAGTCGCCGTGCACGACGGAGGGCGCGGGGGAGTGCGGCAGCTCACGGCCGAGGGCGGCGTGCAGTTCGTCGATCCCGGCGAGCTCACGGTTCCTGGAGGCGTCCAGCTGCTTGCCCCAGCGGCGCAGTTGCCGGTCGAGGAAGCCCTCGGGGCGCCCGAAGTCCGCGAGGCCCACGGCGGCGGGGTCGACGGCGTGCAGTTCGACGAGCGTGTCGACGAGCCCGAGCACCGCGTCCCGGGTGCGCTCCGGGCCGAGCGGGGCGAGCTGCTCGGCGGTGCGGTACGGGGTGCCGACCACGAACTCCATGACGTAGAAGGGCGCTCCCAGCACCTCCTCGTCCTCGCACAGCAGCACCGGACGCGGTACGGGGACGGCGGTCGGGTGCAGCGCGCTGATGACGCGGTGCTCGCGCTTCATGTCGTGCGCGGTGGCCAGTACGTGCCCGAGCGGGGGCCGTCGGACGACCCAGCTCGTGGTGCCGTCCGTGACCGCGTACGTGAGGTTCGACCGTCCGCCCTCGATCAGCCGGCCGGTCAGCGGGCCGTGCACCAGACCGGGCCGCTCGCCGTCGAGCAGGCCGCGCAGTCGGTCGAGGTCGAGACCTGGCGGGTGGTCGGGACTCATCACTTCTCCTGCACGCCGGGAAATCGGGACGTGACCATGATGCCGACCAGTCGGTATGTCGTCCAGCGCCCGGACGAAACGTGATCGGCGTCTCCCTCCGGGAGCCGGGGGAGACGCCGGGGCGCGCTTGCGTCCAGTGGCTGTCCCGGACAGGCCCTAGTGGTCGTCCCAGTGGCCGTCGTGCTCGGCGTGGCGGTGACCGTCGTGCAGGTAGTCGACGTGGTCGCCGTGCGCGACCGCCGGGTGCCCGCAGCCCTCGCCGTGCCGGTGGCCGTGCTCGCCGTGCGCCGTGTGACCGCTCGGCTCGCACTCGTCCCAGTGACCGGAGTGCTCCCGGTGCAGATGTCCGTCGTGCGCGTAGTCGACGTGGTCCCCGTGCGGCACGGCGGTGTGCCCGCAGTCCGGGCCGTGCGTGTGCGCGTGGGTCGGATGCTCCACGTGAAGGGTGGTCATGGTGCTCACCTTCGTGAGTGGCGTGAAATGACGGCTCAGGCTAGCGCCAGAAAGAACCGCATTCATCGCCATTTGCACCGTTACGCCCCATTTGATACTGATCAGAACACCAGTGCTACCGCGCACACGGCCAGGGCGACCGTGCACAGGGTCGCCGCCGTCGCGTGCCGCGGTGCGAGCGCGGGCGGACCGCCGGTGCCGGGTGTCGCGAGCACCCGGATGCGCCGGTGCGCGAGCGCCAGGAAGCCCAGCCACAGCGCGCAGCACAGGGCGCAGGCCGTCACATCGATCGCCGACGGGCCGCCGTGCAGCGCCGCCTTCGCCGCGAGGACCGCGGCGACGGTGCTCGACAGGGTCGTACGCCGCCACGCGAGCCGCGTACGCTCCGGCTGCAGCCCCGGGTCCCGCTCGGGACGGTGCTGGGGGCCGGGCACGGTCACCCTTCCCAGCCGACGAGGACGACGACGACCATCGCGACGGCCACGATCGCGACGGCGATGCTCAGCAGCGCCGGGAAGCGCGACACGGGAAGGTCCTCCCCGCGGCGCATCGCGCGCTCGCAGCGCACCCAGTGATTGACGGCGCGCAGCGAGCAGAGCACGCCCGCCGCCAGCAGGGCCAGCGCGAGGCCGACCCGCCAGGCCCAGCGCAGGTCCGGCAGGAACTGATCCACGGCGAAGCCGCCGCCGATCAGCGCCAGCGCGGTGCGCAGCCAGGCCAGGAAGGTCCGCTCGTTCGCCAGCGAGAACCGGTAGTCGGGCGTGACGCCCTCCTGCCGGACCTCCTCGGGTGCGAACCACAGCCGGACGTTCCGCACGAATTCGATCACGCCATCGACCCTACCGGGGCCCGGCGGGGGCTCAGTCGGTGCCCGTCGCCCGGTAGTCCTTCAGGCGCTCGTACGCCGCCAGGCCGTCCGGCACCCACGTCCAGTCCGTCAGGTGCCGCTCGACCTCCTCCTCGGTGAGGAAGTCGTGCCAGGCGACCTCCTCCGTCTGGGGGTTCACCGGGAGCTCGCAGCGGACCTCGTAGACGGCCGACCACCAGGTCCGGTCGGAGCCGTCGGCGTAGAGGAACTTGAAGAGGGGGACGGGCTGAGGGAGTCCGGAGACCCCGAGTTCCTCCTCGGCCTCGCGCAGGGCCGCGCAGTCGTAGGACTCGCCCGCGCCCACGACCCCGCCGACGAACATGTCGTACAGGGAGGGGAAGACGAGCTTGGTGGGCGTGCGGCGGTGCACGAAGAGGCGGCCCCGGGCGTCCCGGGCCTGGATGAACACGCAGCGGTGGCGTAGACCGCGCGCGTACGCCTCGCCGCGCGGGGACTGCCCGATGACCACGTCGTTCTCGTCCACGATGTCGAGGATCTCGTCAGTGGCGCTCATGGCCCCATCCAAGCAGCCGTCGGCACCCGGCGCGGTGCGTGCCGTCCGTGCGGCCCGGCGCCGACGTACGCCCTCAATGCGGCTGGAGGTCCCGTACCGACTCGGTCTTGGGGGTGCCCGTCGGCATTGCGGGGTGCATGCCCAGCAGGACGATTCCCGCCACGATCGCCGCGAGCCCCGCCGCTTCCCAGGTGAGTGCCCCCACGTCCGTGTGCAGCTTGTCCCCGAGGAAGCCCACGCCGCACACGATTCCGGCGAGCGGCTGGGCGGCGGTGAGCGCGGGCAGCGACATCCGCAGCTCCGCCGTCTCGAAGGCGCTCTGCACCAGCACGAGGCCCGTCACCCCGAGCGCGAGCACCCCGTACGGCTGCCAGCCGGTCAGCAGCTCACTCCAGCTGCCGGCTCCGAACCGCTCCCCGCTGACCCGGGTGAGCGCGTCCTGCACGCCGTACAGCAGCCCCGCGGCCAGCGCGAGCAGGACGGGTGCCCTGGTCATCCGGGAACGCTTGGCGTAGGTGGTGAGCAGCAGCGCGAGCCCGATCATGATCCCGATGATCAGCCAGTGCCGCAGCGGATCGGTCACCGAGTCGCCGCCCTTGGGCTTGCCCGCCACGATGAACGCCGTGACCCCGCCCGCGAGCAGGACGAGGCCCGCCCAGCCCTGGCGGCCCAGGGGGTGTTTGGTCTGGTGGCGGGTGAGCGCGAGCGCGAAGAGCAGGTTGGTCGCGAGGAGGGGTTCCACCTGGGAGATCTCGCCCTTGCCGAGGGCGACCGCGCCGAGGATCATGCCGCACACCATGAGTCCGATGCCGCCCAGCCAGCGGGGCACCCGGATGAGGTCGAGCAGCAGGCGCCAGGAGAGGAAGTCGCTCAGCGGGGCGTGCGAGGCGGCGTTCTGCTGGAGCACGAAACCGAAGCCCAGACAGCAGGCCGCGCTCACCGAGAGGATCAGAACGAGAACCGACACGCTGGGTACCTCGATACGTTCGGGTGAGCACGGGTCACGGGCGCGTATTGCCGCCGACTGTAGTGCCATCGACCGTGCCCTGCCCACGGGAGTAACCGGAACCGGGCAGTTGACTCGGTCACTCTTCTTGCCGAAGGATCTGACCGATCAGTAACAACGGCTGGTCGAGCGGCGTCCCTGCCCGTTCGACCCGTACCGGTGCCTGATGTCTTCCGTACCACTGTCTCATCAACCCACGACGATGCCGCCGGCTCGTGACGAAGCCGACAGAAGCCGACCGGAAACGTCGGCAGGCCGAGAGGACGGGCCCATGGCCTACGACGCAGATGTGATCGTGATCGGAGCGGGCCTCGCGGGGCTCGCCGCGACCGCGGAGCTCGTCGACGCGGGCCGCAAGGTGATTCTCCTCGACCAGGAGCCGGAACAGTCGATCGGCGGCCAGGCCCACTGGTCCTTCGGCGGACTCTTCTTCGTGAACTCGCCCGAGCAGCGCCGGATGCGGATCAAGGACAGTCACGCGCTCGCCCTCCAGGACTGGATGGGCACGGCCGGCTTCGACCGGGCCGAGGACCACTGGCCGCGCCGCTGGGCCGAGGCGTACGTGGACTTCGCGGCCGGTGAGAAGCGGTCCTGGCTGCACCAGCAGGGGGTCCGCTTCTTCCCGGTGGTCGGCTGGGCGGAGCGCGGCGGCTACGACGCAGGCGGCCCCGGGAACTCCGTGCCGCGCTTCCACATCACGTGGGGGACCGGGCCCGGAGTGGTCGAGCCCTTCGAGCGGCGGGTACGCGCCGGGGTCGCCCGGGGGCTCGTCCAGCTCAAGTTCCGCCACCGGGTGACCGGGCTGTCCCGCAGCGCGGGGACCGTCGACACGGTCACCGGGGAGATCCTGGAGCCGTCCGGCATCGCACGCGGGCAGGCCAGCAGCCGTACGGTCGCCGGGGCGTTCGAGCTCAAGGCGCAGGCGGTGATCGTCACCTCGGGCGGCATCGGCGGCAATCACGACCTGGTCCGCGCGAACTGGCCCGAGCGGCTCGGTACGCCGCCCGAGAAGATGGTCGCGGGCGTCCCCGCGCACGTCGACGGCAAGATGCTCGCGATAGCCGAGGAGACGGGCGCGCACCTCATCAACCGCGACCGCATGTGGCACTACACCGAGGGCATCCAGAACTGGAACCCCATCTGGGAGAACCACGGCATCCGCATCCTGCCGGGCCCGTCCTCCCTCTGGCTGGACGCCCGCGGGAACCGGCTTCCGGTACCGCTCTTCCCGGGCTTCGACACCCTCGGCACGCTCGAACACATCATGAAGACCGGATACGAGTACACGTGGTTCGTGCTCGACCAGAAGATCATCGGCAAGGAGTTCGCGCTCTCCGGCTCGGAACAGAACCCGGACCTGACCGGCAAGTCGATCAGGGACGTGATCGGCCGGGCACGCGCCGACGTACCGGGCCCCGTCAAGGCGTTCATGGACAACGGCGCGGACTTCGTCGTCGAGAAGGATCTGGGCGCCCTGGTGCGCGGCATGAACGCCCTCACCAAGGAGCCGCTGATCGACGAGGCCGCGCTGCGCCGCGAGATCGTCGCCCGCGACCGGGAGATCGCGAACCCGTTCACCAAGGACCTCCAGGTGACGTCGATCCGCGGCGCCCGCAACTACCTCGGGGACAAGCTGATCCGTACGGCCACCCCGCACCGCATCCTGGACCCCAAGGCGGGTCCGCTCATCGCCGTCCGCCTCCACATCCTCACCCGCAAGAGCCTGGGCGGCCTGGAGACCGACCTGTCCTCGCGCGTACTGACGGAGGGCGGCGACCCGCTCTCCGGCGTGTACGCGGCGGGTGAGGCGGCCGGTTTCGGCGGTGGCGGGGTCCACGGCTACCGCTCCTTGGAGGGCACCTTCCTCGGGGGCTGCCTCTTCTCCGGCCGCACAGCGGGACGAGCGGCCGCCAAGGCGGTGAGCTGACCCTCGCAGGAGTGCCCGCATTTCGCTCCGGTGGGCCCGGCTGCGCGGGGGACCGTTCCGTGGTCGGGTTTCAGCCGTGCCCCGGATTGCGGGGAGCCGGGGCCCGGGCGCGGCCCGGCCCCCGCGGGGAGTCGGGCTCGCCCCCGGAGAGAGCCGTCCCACCAGCCCGTTCCCGTCCCGGAGTGCGTGCGAGGGAACATCAACTCTCCGCCATTCAAGGGTAGTTGCAGCGTGCAGCGGATTGATCGGGCCTTGACGTCAACCCTCAGCCAAGGGTTTGCTGTGCGTGATCTCCCCTTGACTAGCCGCGTCTGTGAGGAAGCCCCGCGGTGTCGCCACCCCCGCCACCCCCTCCTCCCCTCGGCCGTGGCCGCAAACGCGCGGTCCACGCCTTCGACGCCGCGCTCGACGACTCCGAACTCGTCGCCGCGCGCGCCTCGTTGGCGCAGGGACGATGGACCGCGGTCCGCGCACTGCTCGCCGCCACCGGCGACGACTGGGACCGCCGCGGACACCGCGTCACCGTCCTCGCCCAGGAGCCCGCCGCCCTCGCCTGGGCCCGTGACTGGCAGCTTGCGGAACCCGAGTCCGCCGACGCCGCCGTGCTCCTCGCCTGCGCCACCGTCCAGCGCGCCCTGCACGGCAAGGACCGCCCGGAGCGGGCCCGCGAGGCCTGCGACACCGCCGCCGCGCTCGCGCCCGCCGACCCGACCCCCTGGCTGGGCCTGCTGATACTGGAGCGTGCGCGCGGCAGCGAGGGCGACGTGGTGCGGCTCTTCGACGAGGTGCGCCACCGTTACCCCGAGCACCACCACGCCCACCACCTCATGGTCGCCCGGCTCGCCGAGCGCCGCGCCGAGGCCGGCCAGGACCCCCTCCACGAGGTCTACGACTTCGCGAACTGGGCGGCCGAACAGGCGCCCGCCGACTCTCCGCTCGCGATGCTGCCCGTCGTCGCGCACGCCGAGCGCTATCGCGTGCTGGCCGGCGCCGGCAGCGAGTCCACCGACCCGGCCGCCTCCGGGCACTGGGTCGGACGCCGGGCCCGACAGGTGATGAAGGCCGCCTTCGACTGGTGGCTCGAGTGGGAGCGCGAGGACCATCCCCGCCGCCATCTCGACCTCAACTTCCTCGCCCACGCCAAGTTCTGCGAGGGCCGGGGCGCCGAGGCCGCCGCCCTGTTCCACCGCATCGGCCCGCACGCCACCCCGGCGCCGTGGTCGTACCCGGACCGCGAGCCGTACCAAGCCTTCCGTGCCGCCCGCGACAGCGCCCTCGGCACGGTGTGACCCCACCCACAAGAAGTCGAGAAACCCGAAAGGACGGCCCCGCGATGACGACGGGCAGTTCGAGCACCTCGAGCAGTTCGAACACGGATAGACCCGCCACGGCCGGTGGCGCCATCAGCACCTTCAAGGGCCAGGAGCGCGCCCTGCACGCGGGCCGACTCGGCACGGGAGGCCTGCTGCTCTCCGTCCTCGCGGCGACCGCGCCCCTCATGGTGGTCGCGGGTGTCATGCCCACCACATTCGCGGTGATGGGCATCGTCGGGCAGCCGCTGCTCTTCGTCATCCTCGGCGTGGTGCTGGTGCTCTTCAGCGTCGGGTACGCCGAGATGAGCCGCCACGTCCACAACGCGGGCGCCTTCTACGCCTACGTCGCCCGCGGTCTCGGCGGCACCGCGGGCGCCGGCGCCGCCGCGGTCGCGCTCGTCGCCTACAGCGCCCTGCAGTTCGGCATCTACGGCATCTTCGGCTTCGAGGTCTCCGGGCTGTTCGCCACCTACGCCGACGTCGAGGTCGCCTGGTGGATACCGGCGCTGATCGCCGTCCTCGCCGTCGGCGCGCTGTCCTGGCTGAAGATCGACGTCAACGCGCGTGTACTCGGCGTCCTCCTGGTCGTCGAGGTGGCGCTCGTCGTCATCTTCGACATCGCCGCCGTCGCCGACCCCGCCAAGGAGGGCCTCTCCCTGCACGCCTTCAACCCGGACACGCTCACCGGGGCGGGCGTCGGCACCGCGCTGTGCTTCTGCATCGCGGCGTTCACCGGCTTCGAACAGGCACCGGTGTACGCCGAGGAGACCAGCCGCCCGCACATCCTCGTCCCGCGCGTGATGTTCCTGGCGATCGGCTTCGTCGCCGTCTTCTTCGCGCTCAGCTCCTGGGCGCTGACCGTCGCCGCGGGCCCCTCCGGGATCGTCGGGGCGGCGCAGAAGCAGAGCGCCGGACTGCTGTTCTTCCTCACCGAGTCGCGGCTCGGGGGCACCTTCACCGACGTCCTGCACGTCCTCTTCGTGACCGGCATGTTCGCGGCGCTGCTCAGCTTCCACAACGTCGTCGCGCGGTACGCCTTCGCCATGGGCCGGGAAGGACTGCTGCCCTCCGCCTTCGGCCGGACCACCGGCTCCAGCGGCGCGCCCGGCACCGGCTCGCTGCTGCAGACCGGCGTCTCCGCGATCGTACTGATCGCGTTCGCCGTGACCGACGACAAGCCCACCGGCGACCCGACCGCGCCCGTGCTGCACCTGTTCACCTGGGCCGGCAACGTCGGCGCGCTCGGCGTCATCCTGCTGATGGCCGCGGCCTCGCTCTCCGTGATCGTCTTCTTCGCCCGCCGCGGCGCCGCCCGCGCCCAGGCCTGGCGCCTGGCCACCTCGGCGATCGCGGCCGTCGCCCTCCTCGTGATCGCGGGCTACACGGTCAAGGACTTCGACATCCTGGTCGGGACCGGTCCGGACTCCACGCTCAGCTGGCTGCTGCCCGCCCTGATCGCGTTTGCCCTGGTCGTCGGCCTGGTGCAGGGACTGGTGCTGCGCTCGCGCAAACCCGAGGCACACGCCCGTATCGGCCTGGGCAACGAGGCGTTCCAGCTGGACAAGGCGGCGGAGTCCACCGCCTGATCAGGAGCCCCGATCCGGGACTCCTGTGCTGAGAAGTGTGTGAGAAGTGGTTACGGAAGTCTGACGAGCACCCGCTGCCGCTGGCCTCAAGGGGGTCGCGGGTGCTCGTATGGGTGTGTGAACCCTGAACAGTCCCCACGGCGGGGACCGGACCGGCCCCGGGAACGCCCGGCGGAGGACCCGGAAGCCTCCGGCGCGCCCATCGGCCGCCGGCTCCTGCTCGGCACGCTCGGACTCGGCGCCTTCGGCGTGCTGGCCGCGCCCACCCTGCAGCGCGGCCTGGAGTCCCTCTTCGCCGACGACCCCACGGGGCTGACCGGCCTGCTCCCCAACGGCGGCGGTTTCCGCTACTACTCGGTGACCTCCTCCGTCCCGCACAAGGACGCGTCGAACTACCGCCTCACCATCGACGGCCTGGTCGACCACCCCCGCAGCTACACCCTGGCCGACCTCAGGGCCCTGCCGCAGACCCGGATCGTGCACGACGTCCAGTGCGTCACGGGCTGGCGGGTGCCCGGCACCCCCTTCGAAGGCGTACGGCTGTCCCATCTCCTGGACGCCGCCGGGGTCCAGACCAAGGGCCGAGCGATCCGCTTCACCTGCTTCGACGGGGCGTACACCGAGAGCCTCACGCTCCAGCAGGCCCGACGCCCCGACATCCTCGTGGCCCACCGCATGCAGGACAAACCCCTCGGCCACAACCACGGCGGCCCGGTCCGCCTCTACGTCGCCCCCATGTACTTCTACAAGTCCGCCAAGTGGCTCTCCGGCATCACCGTCACCGAGGACGTCCGTCCCGGGTACTGGGAAGACCGTGGCTACGACGTGGACGCGTGGGTCGGCCGCTCGAACGGACGCGACGATGCACCCACGAGTTGACGACACCCCGACCCTCGCCGCGCCCGCGCCGCGCGTACGGCGCTTCAGCCACGCCGAGCGCTGGGTGCACCGCGTGACCGCCCTGCTGATGGGGATCTGCGTGGCGACGGCGGCGTGCCTGTACCTGCCGATGTTCGCCGAGCTCGTCGGCCGCCGTGAGCTGGTGGTCAGGATCCACGAGTGGGCGGGCCTGATGCTGCCGGTACCGGTCCTGGCGGGCCTGGTCTCCCGCGCCTTCCGCGCGGACCTCGGCCGCCTCAACCGCTGGGGCCCGCACGACCGTACATGGCTGCGCGCGGCGCTACGACGGGACCGGCGCCCTTCGTCCCGACCCGCGGCCAAGTTCAACGCGGGCCAGAAGACCTACGCCGCCTGGATCGCCGGCGCGACCCTGGTCATGCTCGCCACGGGGCTGCTGATGTGGTTCACCCACCTCGCCCCCCTGATGTGGCGCACCTCGGCGACCTTCGTCCACGACTGGCTGGCGCTCACGATCGGCGTCGTCCTCGCGGGCCACATCGGCATGGCCCTCGGCGACCCGGAGGCCCGCCGCGGCCTGCGCACGGGCTCGGTGAGCCGGGAGTGGGCGGAGCGCGAGCATCCCCTCTGGCGGCCCTAGGACCTGTCAGGTGTGCCGGGGGGACTGCTGCGGACCCCCGGCACACCGCCTAGCCCCGCTCGGCCTCGAAGTCCAGGAGCACCTTGCACGAGCGGCTGCGGTCCGCGGCCAGAGTGAACGCCGACTCCGCCGCAGCGAGCGGGACCACCGCGCTGACCAGGGAGTCGAAGCGCGGCTCGGCCGCGAGCAGGACCAGCGCGTCGTCGAACTCCTCGTCGAAGCGGAACGCGCCCCGCAGCTCGATCTCCCGGCTCACCACCAGGTTCCCCGCGAACGAACTCTGGCCCGGCGGCAGCATGCCGAGCTGGACGACGACCCCGCCGCGCCGCACCAGGCGCAGGCAGGTGTCGAGGCCCGCGGCCACCCCGGACGCCTCGACGGCCACGTCGACCTCTGCCGGCCACCCGGGATCGGCGGGATCGTCGGCCCGTACCACCGCGTCCGCGCCCGCCGCGACGGCGTACGACAACGCCTGCGGCAGCAGGTCCGTCACGGTCACCCGGGCCGCGCCCGCGGCCTTCGCGGCGGCCACCACGAGACAGCCGATGGGCCCGGCCCCCGTCACCAGGACATGCCGGTCCTTCACCGCACCGGCCCGTCGCACGGCGTGCAGCGCCACCGACAGCGGCTCGGCGAGCGCCGCCCGCCGCAGCGGGAGCCCCGCGGGCAGCTCCCTCAACTGCCGGGCGGGCACCACCACTCGGGCCGCGAACCCGCCCTGCACATGCGGGGTGCGCGCCGCGCTGCCCAGGTAACGGGTGTCCCGGCAGACGTTCGCCCGCCCGTCGGCGCACTCCGGGCACACCCCGCACGGGGTCGCCGGGTGCACCGCCACGGCCGTACCCGGCGCGGGACCGGTGGCCCCGTCGCCGTACGACAGCACCGTCCCCACGACCTCGTGGCCCAGCACCATCGGCTCGCGCAGCCGGAAGTCCCCGACGCCGCCGTGCCGCCAGTAGTGGAGGTCCGACCCGCACACCCCGCCGTACCGGACGGCGACGAGTGCCTCGCCGGGCCCGGCGGAGGGGACCGGCAGTTCGTCGACCCGCAGGTCACCCTGCCCGTGAATCACACAGCCGAGCATCGTCAGGCCCCTCTCACCGCGTTCACCGGGCGGTCCGCTTCACAGCACACTGGTCATACCGCCGTCGACGTACAGCACCTGCCCGCTCACGAAGTCCGCCGCGGGCGAGGCGAGGAAGAGCACCCCGCCGACCAGGTCCTCCGTACGGCCCCACCGGCCGGCCGGGGTGCGCCGCCGCACCCAGGCGCTGAACTCCTCGTCCTCGACGAGGGGCTGGGTCAGCTCCGTCTCGATGTAACCGGGGCCGAGCCCGTTCACCTGCACCCCGTACTGCCCCCAGTCCGCGCACATGCCCTTGGTGAGCATCTTCAGCGCGCCCTTGGTGGCCGCGTACGGGGCGATGCCCGGACGGACGACCTCGCTCTGCAACGAGCAGATGTTGACGATCTTGCCGTGGCCGCGTTCCGTCATCCGCCGCGCCGCTTCGCGGCCGACCAGGAACGCGCTGGTCAGGTTGGTGTTCAGGATCCGGTGCCAGTCGGTGTCCGTGAACTCCAGGAGCGGCGCCCGCAGTTGCATGCCCGCGTTGTTGACGAGGATGTCGAGCGGGCCCACCCGGTCCTCGACGTCGGCTATTCCGGCGGCCACCGAGGGGCCGTCCGTGACGTCGAAGACCGCGGTGTGGACGTCGCCCGGCAGCCCCGACGCGGCCTTGGTGAGCCGGTCGGCGTCCCGCCCGTTGAGGACGACCGTGCAGCCCGCCTCCAGGAGCCCGCGGGCGAGTGCGAACCCGATGCCCCGGCTGGAGCCGGTGACCAGGGCCCGGCGACCACTGATGTCGAACAGAGGGTGGCTCATCCCCGTACTCCCGTCTCTCATCCTCGTACCCCTAGATGACCAGCGACAGCAGCAGGACCAGCCCGCCCGCCACCACCGAGATGATCGTCTCCATGACGGACCAGGTCTTGACGGTCTGGCCGACGCTCAGGCCGAAGTACTCCTTGACCAGCCAGAACCCGGCGTCGTTGACATGGCTGAAGAAGAGCGAGCCGGCGCCGATCGCGAGGACCAGGAGCGAGGTGTGGGCGGTCGACATGTCGGCCGCGAGGGGCGCGACCAGACCGGCCGCCGAGATGGTGGCGACGGTCGCGGAGCCGGTCGCGAGGCGGATGGCCACCGCGATCAGCCAGGCGAGCAGCAGCGCGGGGATCGACCAGTCCTTGGAGATGTCCAGGATCATCTGGCCCACCCCGGAGTCGATCAGGGTCTGCTTGAAGCCGCCGCCCGCGCCCACGATCAGCAGGATGCCCGCGATGGGAGCGAGGGACTTCTCGACGGTCGTCGAGATGCGGTCCTTGGTGAAGCCGGCCGCGCGGCCCAGCGTGAACATGCCCACGATCACGGCCGCGAGCAGGGCGATCAGCGGGGAGCCGACGATGTCGAAGACGCGCTGCACCATGTGGGTGGGGTCGTCCACGATGATGTCGACCAGCGCCTTGGACAGCATGAGCACGACGGGCAGCAGCATGGTGGCGAGGGTGGCGCCGAAGCCGGGACGCTTGTCCAGGTCCTCGGAGGCGCGGGCGGGGATCATCCGGTCGGGGGCGGGCACGTCCACCCAGCGGGCCGCGACCTTCGAGAACACCGGGCCCGCGATGATCACCGTCGGGATGGCGACCAGGACGCCCAGCGCGAGCGTGATGCCCAGGTTGGCCTTGACCGCGTCGATGGCGACCAGCGGACCGGGGTGCGGCGGGATCAGGCCGTGCATCACGGACAGACCGGCCAGCGCCGGGATGCCGATGCGCATCAGGGAGTAGTTGCCGCGCTTGGCGACCATCAGCACGACCGGGATCAGCAGGACGATGCCGACCTCGAAGAACAGCGGCAGACCGATCACCGAGGCGATCAGCACCATCGCCCACGGCATGGCGCGCCCGCCTGCCTTGGCGAGGATGGTGTCGACGATCTGGTCGGCGCCGCCGGAGTCGGCGAGCAGTTTGCCGAGGATCGCGCCGAGCGCGATCAGGACACCCACACCGGCGACGGTGGAGCCGAGGCCGGTGGTGAAGCTGGCGATGGTCTTGTCGAGCGGGGCCCCGGCGAACGCGCCGAGGGCGAGCGAGCCGATGGTCAGGGCCAGGAATGCGTGCAGCTTGAACTGGGTGATGAGCAGGACGATGACGGCGATGCCCGCCAGCACGGCGATGCCCAGCTGAGCATGGCCCGCCGAGGTGATCGGCTCGACGGTGTCCGCTGCCAGCAACTCGACGCTGAGTCTGGTCACGATGGTCCCTTGCTTGAGAAACGTACGCGGGGAAGGTGTTAGAGCGAGGGCTCGGAGAGCCCCTGGAGTGCGGCCACGGCCCGTTCGGTGATCTCCCCGGGGTCGCCGGAGACGTCCACGGAGACACCCGCCTCATCCGCTTCCAGCGGCTGGAGGGTGGCGAACTGCGAGTCCAGCAGCGCCGTCGGCATGAAGTGCCCCTGACGGTGCGACATCCGGTCCTCGATGAGCGAGCGGTCACCGGTCAGATGGACGAAGACGACCCCGGGCGCCTCGGCCCGCAGCCGGTCGCGATAGCTGCGCTTGAGCGCCGAACTGCTGACCACTCCGCCGAGCCCGTGCCGGTCGTGCGCCCAACGGCCGATGGCGTCCAGCCACGGCCAGCGGTCGTCGTCCGTCAGTGGGGTCCCGGCCGACATCTTGGCGATGTTGGCCTGCGGATGGAAGTCGTCGCCCTCGGCGTACGGAACGCCGAGCCGGGCCGCAAGCAGGGGACCGATGGTGGTCTTGCCGGTGCCTGCGACGCCCATGACCACGACGACATGGGGGGTGCTCATCGCTGCCTCACTGTCTACGTCACTGTCACGTGACTGTCTTCGTCGACATCTGATGTCGACGACACTGAAACTCATTAGGTACGACGAATTCAAGAGTGTGTGACATATAAGTCTGACTTTTTGTTCCAGGGCTCCGCCTCGTACGCTGACCCCATGACCACACGGGGCCGGGGGCTGCACGGACATGTACTGGAATCCCTCGGGCCGGCGATCACGGCGGGCGAGTACCCGCCGGGGAGCGTGCTGCGCACCGACGAACTCGCGCAGCGCCTCGAGGTGTCACGCTCCGTGATGCGCGAGGCGGTCAGGGTGCTGGAGTCCATGTACCTGGTCGAGTCCCGTCGCCGCGTCGGCGTCACGGTCCGCCCCAAGGCGGAATGGAACGTGTTCGACCCTCAGGTCATCCGCTGGCGGCTGGCCGGCGCCGACCGCCCCCACCAGCTGCGTTCGCTCACCGTGCTGCGCTCCGCCGTCGAGCCGATCGCCGCGGGCCTGTCCGCCCGGCACGCCACCGCCGCGCAGTGCGCGGAGCTCACCGAGTGCGCCCTCGGCATGGTGGCCAACTCACGCGGCCACAAGCTGGAGGAGTATCTCGTCCACGACATGGCCTTCCACCGGGTGATCCTCAACGCCTCCGGGAACGAGATGTTCGCCCGTCTCGGTGACGTGGTCGCCGAGGTCCTCGCGGGCCGCACCCACCACGAGGTGATGTTCGAGGACCCCGACCCGGCCGCCGTCACCCTGCACGTCCAGGTCGCGGAGGCGGTCCGCGGGGGCGACGCGTCCCGCGCCGAGGAACTCACCCGCCAGATCACGGTCGGCGCGCTCGAGGAACTGGACATCCTCGCGCCGTAGGCGTCCTACTCCAGGAAGTCGCCGTCGACGTACACCCAGGCCCCGTCGACCCGCTCGAACCGGCTCCGCTCGTGCAGCGAACCGCCCCGGTAGGAGGCCCGGAAGGTCACGGTCCCCACGGAGTGGAAGGCCGACCCCTGCCCCGTGTCGAGGATCTCCAGACCCGTCCACCGCATCCCCGGATCGAAGTCGACCCGCGCCGGCCGTGTCCGCGGATGCCAGGTCCGCAGCAGATACCCCTCGTCCTCCTTGACGAAGGCGCAGTACCGCGACCGCATCAGACGCTCCGCGGTCGGCGCGAGCGCCTCACCGCGGTGGAAGCGCCCACAGCACCGCGCGTACGGCTCGGGCAGCCCGCACGGGCAGCTACGACTGGTCATGACCGCCATTCTCTCCCGGCCCGCAGGGGCCTACGCCGAGTCGGCGTTGGTGGGCGGGTACGTCGGGCGGGCCGGCATCGGCGCGACCGGTACGGCCAGGGTGGGCAGCGGCGGCAGCTTCGCCGTACGCAGCCAGGCCCCGAACAGGTCGTCCAGCGGCTCGGCCGAGTACCGGGCGGCATGCGCGGTGAACGCGGCCGTGGTGACCGCGCCGCCCCGGTGCAGGGCGGCCCAGCCGCGCACCATACGGAAGAAGGCGTCGTCGCCCATCGCGCAGCGCAGCGCGTGCAGGGTGAGCCCGCCGCGCTCGTAGAGCCGGTCGTCGAACATCAGCTTGCGGCCCGGGTCGGACAGCACCAGGTCCTTCGGCTGCCCGGACAGCTTGCGGTGCGCGAGAGCGGCCAGCTGCTGGGCCGTACGGCCTCCCGACCGCTCCGACCACAGCCACTCGGCGTACTTCGCGAAGCCCTCGTTCAGCCAGATGTGCCGCCAGTCCGCGATGGACACGCTGTTGCCGAACCACTGGTGCGCCAGCTCGTGCGCGACCAGCCGCTCCGAACCCCGCGCCCCGTCCACGTGGTTGGCGCCGAACAGCGACAACCCCTGTGCCTCGACGGGGACATCGAGCTCCTCCTCGGTCACCACGACGGCGTACTCGCCGAACGGATACGGCCCGAAGATCTGCTCGAACAGCTCCATCATCGCGGGCTGTCGCGCGAAGTCCCGGGAGAACGCGGCGAGCAGATGCGCGGGCAGATGCCCCGTCTGTGGTACGCCGCCGAGCCCGGGGTCGCCGAGCAGCACCGTCTGGTACTTCCCGATCGACATCCCGACCAGATAGCTGGAGGTCGGCGCCGCCTGCTCGTACACCCAGGTCGTCGTCGACGCCTTCGTCGTGCGGGTGAGCAGCCGGCCGCCCGCCACCACCGAGTACGCCGACGGCGTCGTGATCGAGATCTGGTACGAGGCCTTGTCGGCGGGGCGGTCGTTGCACGGGTACCAGGAGGGCGCGCCGATCGGCTGGCTCGCCACCAACGCCCCGTCCTCCAGCTCCTCCCAGCCGAGCTCGCCCCAGGGGCTGGGGACCGGCTTGGGGTTGCCCGACCAGTGCACCTCCACGGTGAACGCGGCCCCGGCCCGTATCGGCTTCGGCGGGCGGATGCGCAACCGGCCGCCCCGGTGCGTGTAGTGCGGTGCCTTGCCGTCGACCCGGACCCGGCCGATCCGGAAGTCGGCCAGGTTCAGCTGGAACTCGGCGAGTGGAGCCCGGCCCGCTATGGCGTTGAGTCGCGCGGTGCCGGACAGCCGGTTGGGGCCGGGGCGGTAGTCCAGCGCGAGCTCATACCGGTGCACCCGGTAACGGGGATCACCGTTGGCCGGGAAGTACGGGTCCGAACCCACTGTCTGCTGAACGCTCACGCTTGCGTCTGCTCCCTGCGCTGTGCTCGTACGACGTGCCGGTGCACCGTCCCCGGACGCCGTACGGGCCGCGCCTAGGAACGCCATGCCTCGATCGGGTTGCCCAGCCAGCGGGTGTCGTCGGGGACGGACTCCGCCGCCATGACGAGCGACGCGGGTCCCAGCGTGCTGCGCGCCCCGACTGTGCTGCCGGGAAGGACGATTCCGCCCGGGCCCAGAGTGGCGCCCTCACGGAGGACAACAGTATCCGTCCGCAAGATCCGGTCGTGGAAGAGGTGGGTCTGCAGGACACAGCCCCGGTTGACCGTGGTCGCGTCCTCCAGGGTCACCAGGTCCGTCTCGGGTAGCCAGTAACTCTCGATCCATGCGCCCTTGCCGATGTGGGCGCCGAGGCCGCGCAGCCACGCCGTCATCAGCGGCGTACCGGGCACGGATCCGGCCAGCCACGGCACGGCGACGACCTCGACGAAGGTGTCCGCCAGCTCGTTGCGCCACACGAAACCGCTCCACAGCGGGTGCTCGCCCGCCCGGTGCCGGCCCACCAGCAGCCACTTCGCCACGATGGACGTCAGGCAGGCCAGCACACCGACGCCCAGGAACACGACTCCGGCCAGCAGCGGCGCCCAGACGCCCAGCGCGCTCAGCGCGGCGACGGTCAGCACCGCCAGCGCCGCCGAGCAGAACACCGGCACGATCCGGCACAGCTCCACGAGCGCCCGCGCCCACAGCAGCCGCGCGGGCGGGTCGTAGGTACGGCTCTGATCGCCGTCCTGCGTCGAGCGCGGCAGCTTCACCGGCGGCAGACCCAGGTACGAGCTGCCCTTCTTCGCCTTCTTCGGGGTCGCCGACAGCACCCCGACCAGCCCGCCGTCCGGCACGCTGCGGCCCGGCGCGGTCATCCCGGAGTTGCCCAGGAAGGCCCGGCGGCCGATCTCGGCACGCCCGATCCGCATCCAGCCGCCGCCCAGTTCGTACGGCGCGGTCAGGGTGTCGTCGGCGAGGAAGGCGCCCTCGCCCACGGTGGTGAGACTCGGCAGCGCGAGGACGGTGGAGACCTCGGCACCCCGGCCGATCTTCATACCGAGCAGCCGCAGCCACACCGGCGTGATCAGCCCGGCGTACAGCGGGAACAGCGTGTCGCGCGAGCGGTCCATCAGCTGCGTGACGGTCCAGGCCTGCCAGCCGATCCGGCTGTGCGTCGGGTAGGTGCCTTCACGCAGGCCCAGGCTGAGCAGACGCACGCCGACCAGGAGCAGCAACGCGTACGCGAGCCCGAAGGCGAGCGTGGCCGGGACCAGCGCGAGCGCCGCGCCGCGCAGGGCCGCACCGAGCCCGGCGTCCGCGCTCACGAACAGATGAGCCACCAGGAGCGCGGCCACGGCGGAAAGAACGGGCAGTGCGGTCAGCGCGAAACCGGTCGCGCCGTACATCGCCCGCCAGTACGTACCCCGGCGCGGACGCTCCTTGGGCCAGGCACGCTTCGCCTTGCCGAGCTTGCCGGCGGGCGCTCCGGCCCAGCGCTGCCCGGTGGGAATCTGCCCGGCGACCGCCGAACCCGGCGCCACCTCGGCCCGCTTGCCGACGCGCGCGCCCGGGAAGAGGATGCTGCGCGTCCCGACCACCGCACCGGCGCCGACCTTGACGTGCCCGATCTCCAGCCGGTCACCGTCCAGCCAGTACCCCGACAGGTCCACCTCGGACTCGACGGCGGCGCCCCGGCCCAGCTTGAGCATGCCGGTCACCGGCGGCAGCGAGTGCAGATCGACGTCCGCGCCGACCTTGGCGCCCAGGGCACGCGCGTACCGCTCCAGCCAGGACCCGGTCAGCGAGGCCGCGCCACTGAACTCGGCCAGCCGCTCGGCGGTCCACAGCCGCAGATGCACGCTTCCGCCGCGCGGGTAGCGCCCGGGCTTCACGCGGCGCAGCAGCAGCCGCGCCCCGCCCGCCGCGATCGCGAGCCGCCCCGGCGGGCTGTGGAGCACGACCGCCCCGGCGCCGACGAGCCACCACGGGGCGCTCGGCGCCCAGGGGTACGGACCGAACCAGTGCAGTACGTTCCCGAGCGCGGCCAGCGCCACGGTCCAGCGCAGACCCATCAGCGTGAACAGGGGTATCAGCAGGAACAGCTGGGCCACCTTGGCGCGCAGCGGCACCGGGGTGATCACCCGGTCGCCGCCGTCGTCCTGCGCGGACTTCTCCAGGTGCCGGGCCAGCTTGCGCAGGACGGGCTGCTGGTAGATGTCGAGCACGGCGGCGCTGGGGTAGCGGGTGCGCAGCCGGGTGGTGAGCTGGGCGGCGGCGAGGCTGCCACCGCCGATCGCGAAGAAGTCGTCGGACCCGCTGCCGACCGGGATGCCGAGGACCTCGCTCCACTGCTCGGCGAGCCAGGCCTCGGTGCCGTAGAGCTGTTCCTTCGCCCCGCCGGTCTCCAGGCCCTCCAGGGGCCAGGGGAGGGCGCCCCGGTCTACCTTGCCCGAGGTGCGGGTCGGCAGGTCCGCGACCGGGGCGAGCAGCGGGACGAGGGCCGCGGGCAGCTCGGCGCGCAGCTTCTCGACGGCGGCGGCCTGGTCCCAGCCCTCCTGCGTGACGACATAGCCGACCAGCAGCTGGTTGCCGCTGCGGGCGGTCCGGACGGCGGCGGCGGCGCCCGCCACACCGGGGAGCGCCTGGAGCGCCGTGTCGACCTCGCCGAGCTCGATGCGGCGCCCGCCGAGCTTGATCTGCTCGTCGGCCCGCCCGAGGAAGATCAGCCCCTCCGGCTCGGCCTTGACGAGGTCACCACTGCGGTACGCCCGCTCCCAGCCGAGCGCCTGCAGCGGCGCGTACTTCTCCGCGTCCTTCTCGGCGTCGAGATACCGGGCGAGCCCGACCCCGCCGATCACCAGCTGGCCGCTGTCGCCCATGGCCACGGGCTCGCCGGCCTCGTCGACCACGGCCAGCTCCCAGCCGTTCAGCGGCAGCCCGATCCGGATCGGCTCCTCGCCGGTCATCAGCGAGGCGCAGGCGACAACGGTCGCCTCGGTGGGCCCGTAGGTGTTCCACACCTCGCGACCCTCGGTCACCAGTCGCTGGACCAGCTCGGGCGGGCAGGCCTCACCGCCGAAGATCAGCAGCCGTACGTCGGCCAGGGCCTCCGGCTCCCAGAGGGCGGCGAGCGTCGGCACGGTCGAGACGACGCTGATCTCCTGCTCGACCAGCCAGGGCCCCAGGTCGGCGCCGCTGCGCACCTGGGAGCGCGGCACGGGCACCAGGCAGGCGCCGTAGCGCCAGGCCAGCCACATCTCCTCGCAGGAGGCGTCGAAGGCGACGGACAGGCCCGCCATGACCCGGTCACCGGGCCCGATCGGGTCCTCGGTGAGGAACAGTTCCGCCTCCGCGTCGACGAACGCGGCGGCGCTGCGGTGACTGACAGCCACGCCCTTGGGCTTGCCGGTGGACCCGGAGGTGAAGATGATCCACGCGTCGTGCCCGACACCGGGCCGCGCGGCGGGCACCTCGGAGGTGCCGTTGACGGTCAGCCGGTGCCCGGCCCCGATGACGGCCCGCACCTCCGCCTCGCCGAAGACCAGCTCGGCCCGCTCGTCGGGGTCCTCGGCGTCCACCGGCACATAGGCCGCGCCCGCGGCCAGTACGGCGAGGATGGCGACGTACAGCTCGTTGGTGCCGGAGGGGACGCGGACGCCGACCCGGTCGCCGAGGCCCACCCCGGCGTCGCTCAGCCGCCGCCGGAGGGCCTCGACCTCGACGGCCAGGGCGCGGTAGGTGAGGGCCCGGTGGCCGTCGTCGAGGGCGGGCTCGTCGGGGTGGGCCCGGACGGTGGCGTCGAGGATGTCGACCAGCGTGCGCGGCGAGGCGGCGACGGAGGCGGAGAAGCGCGCCGGGTCGCCGAACTCCGCGCGCACCTCCTCGTCGAACAGCGCGAGTGCGGGGCCTTGCTCGAGGGCTGCCATCGGGTCCTCACGTGTTGTTCCCGGAGCGTCCGGGGAGCCGGTGGGCCCGCAGGTATGCCTGGGGATATTCCGGTCCAGCTCCAAACAAGCCTTGAATTTTAGTACGACGCTAGTCGCGTACCTGGTCATCAGCCATGCGGGGAGGCCGTACGAGGGCACCGGAACCACTGATTCCGGTGTGGTGACGGTGCTCTGACATGGGGGTATGTCATCCTGACGAGATCTGCCCCACATCTGTCCGTAACGCGATGAACACGACGAGTTGAGGCCTGCGGTCCGCATGCGAGGGGCCTGCGATGCGTACAACGAGTGAGGGCCGCGACCCGATGGTCGCGACCCTCACTCCTCTGTGTGTCCGAGGGGGGACTTGAACCCCCACGCCCGATAAAGGGCACTAGCACCTCAAGCTAGCGCGTCTGCCATTCCGCCACCCGGACAAGGTGTTTGTCGCGCGGGGTTTCCCTCGCGGCGACAGAGGAAACATTACCAGGCTTTCGAGGGCCTCCGGTCACACCCCGTCGCCGGGTGAACGGCGTTAGACGGGCCGGGTCCGGCCTTGGGGCGAGGAGGGGGTGGGGGAGAGGATGAGGGGGGACCACCAGCAGTGACAGTGGGAGGAAGCAGCGTGAGCGAGTCGAACACGGCCAGGAGCGTCTCTGGCGAGGACGAGGTCGTGGACCTCTGTCGCGAGCTGATCCAGATCGACACCAGCAACTACGGGGACCACTCCGGACCCGGTGAGCGCAAGGCCGCGGAGTACGTGGCCGAGAAGCTCGCCGAGGTCGGGCTCGAGCCGCAGATCTTCGAGTCGCACAAGGGACGCGCGTCGACCGTGGCCCGTATCGAGGGCGAGGACCGCTCGCGCCCCGCGCTGCTCATCCACGGCCACACCGACGTCGTACCGGCCAACGCGGCGGACTGGACCCATCACCCCTTCTCCGGCGAGATCGCGGACGGGATGGTGTGGGGCCGCGGCGCGGTCGACATGAAGGACATGGACGCCATGACGCTGGCGGTCGTCCGGGACCGGCTGCGCAGCGGGCGCAAGCCGCCGCGTGACATCGTCCTCGCGTTCCTCGCCGACGAGGAGGCCGGCGGTACGTGGGGCGCGCGGCACCTCGTCGACAAGCACCCCGACCTCTTCGAGGGCGTGACCGAGGCGATCGGCGAGGTCGGCGGGTTCTCCTTCACGGTCAACGAGAAGCTGCGGCTGTACCTCGTCGAGACCGCCCAGAAGGGCATGCACTGGATGAAGCTCACCGTGGACGGCACCGCCGGACACGGTTCGATGATCCACAAGGACAACGCGATCACCGAGCTGTCCGAGGCCGTCGGACGGCTCGGGCGGCACACGTTCCCGGTCCGGGTGACGAAGACGCTGCGGCACTTCCTCGACGAGCTCGGCGACGCGCTCGGCACCGAGCTCGACCCGGAGAACATGGACGAGACGCTCGCCAAGCTCGGCGGTATCGCCAAGCTCATCGGCGCCTCCCTGCAGAACACCGCCAACCCGACCCAGCTCGGTGCCGGATACAAGGTCAACGTGATTCCGGGGCAGGCGAGCGCACACGTCGACGGGCGTTACCTGCCGGGGTACGAGGAGGAGTTCCTCGCCGACCTGGACCGGATTCTCGGACCGCGGGTCAAGCGTGAGGACGTGCACGCGGACAAGGCGCTGGAGACCACCTTCGACGGTGCGCTGGTCGACGCCATGCAGACCGCGCTGTCCGCCGAGGACCCGATCGCGCGGGCCGTGCCCTACATGCTCTCGGCCGGCACCGACGCCAAGTCCTTCGCCGACCTCGGCATCCGCTGCTTCGGCTTCGCCCCGCTCAAGCTGCCGCCGGAGCTGGACTTCGCGGGCATGTTCCACGGGGTCGACGAGCGGGTGCCGGTGGATGCCCTGAAGTTCGGCGTCCGTGTACTCGACCGTTTCATCGATGCGTCATGACACGTTGACGCCCGCATTCGCCCGTACGTACGGAGATCACCCGGGACGGGTGAATGCGACCATAAGCTCGTAGCTCTAGTACTCCTTCCTCGTTACAGGTGATGTGATCCGCTGCTTGGGATCGCATTGCCAACAAGGAGGAATAATGATCAAGAAGGTCGTCGCTGCTGCGGCTGCCACTGGTGGTCTGGTTCTCGCGGGTGCGGGCCTGGCCGTCGCCGACTCGGGTGCCCAGGGTGCCGCTGTGCACTCCCCGGGTGTCATCTCCGGCAACGTCATCCAGGTGCCTGTTCACGTCCCGGTGAACGTTTGCGGCAACACGGTCTCCGTGATCGGGCTGCTGAACCCCGCCTTCGGCAACACCTGCATCAACAACTGACGTTGTGCCTCACCCCACGAGGGTCTGAGCCCGTCGGCCCCGGAGTGCGCGCCATGCGCTCCGGGGCCGCCCGGCTTTCGGCGCACGCACAGGACGGATGCGTGCGCGTTCCGAAGGGTCCAAGCCAAGGACTAAGGCAGGGAATTCAGCTATGCGACAGGTCACCCGCAAGGGCCTGATGACCGTGGCGGCCGCGACCGGCGTACTCGCCGCGACCGGAGGCTACGCACACGCCGACTCGGGTGCGAGCGGCGCCAGTTCGGACTCGCCCGGCGTGCTGTCGGGCAACACGGTGCAGGCACCGGTGCACGTGCCGGTCAACGTCTGCGGAAACACCGTGAACGTCGTCGGGTTGCTCAACCCGGCGATGGGCAACAAGTGCGTCAACCACGGCGGCGGTGGGTCGTCCGCCGGGGGGCACGGGAGCGGTTACGGAGGCGGCTACGGCGGTGGCGGCCATGACGGTGGCGGCTACGGCGGTGGCGGCTACGGGGGTGGTGGCCATGGCGGTGGCGGCTACGGGGGTGGTGGTTCGCACTCGGGCGGCTCCCACGCCGGTGGGCACGCGAGTGGCTCGCCGGGCGTCGGCTCCGGCAACCACGTCCAGGTGCCGATCGACGTGCCGGTCAACGTGTGCGGCAACAGCGTGAACGTCGTCGGAGTCGGCAACCCGGCGATGGGCAACGACTGCGCGAACGGACACGGCGGCCACACCCACTACCCGCCCGGCGGCGGTCACCCTGGCCACCCCGGCCAGCCTGGCCACCCCGGTCACCCTGGTTACCCGGGCCAGCCCGGGAATCCGGGACAGCCGGGGCACCCCGGTCAGCCCGGGAACCCAGGGCAGCCCGGACACCCCGGCCAGCCGGGTCAGCCCGGGAACCCGGGTCAGCCTGGCACCCCCGGACACCCGGGTACGCCCGGACACCCCGGAACCCCGGGCACGCCGCCCAGCTCGTACCCCAACCACCCGGGGACGCAGCACGTCTCCCAGCCGCACAGCGCCGCGGCGCAGCTCGCCCACACCGGCAGTGACCTGCCGATCGGCGCGGTGATCCCGGCGGGCGCGGGCGCGCTGCTGGCGGGCGCCGTGCTCTACCGCCGGGCGCGCTCGGGCGCGTAATCGGCAGGACGGGGAGAAGTGTCCGGGCCCGGAACGGGGGCCGGGGCAGCCGTGATCGCTTCGCCACAGGCATCTCCTGTGGCGAAGCGACCGGCGCGGGCCCGCACTGGCGGGGCCCGCTCCGTTTCAGCCGCTTTCGCTCACCACGTGGCACGCACCTGGCGGATGATCCGCCGGCGCAGCCGCACCTTGCGGCTGCCGTCGGGGTGCAGGCTGAGGCGGTCCAACTCCCAGTGTCCGTACTCCGCATGGTCCGTCAGCAGGCGTGTCGTCTCCTTGCGGGACACCCCGCGCGGCACGTACACGTCGACAAATTCGTATTCCGGCATCGCATCTATTGTGCGGGCAGAGGCCCGGTACGGATAGCGTCTGCACTATGTCTGATGCTGTGCAGCCCACCGCTGCCGAGGTACGCGCCGCCGCCGAGGCTGTCAAGACCGCGCTCGACCGCCACCTGGCCGCGGTCGAGCGCAGGTCGGGCGATGACGACCCGGCCGTATACGAGGCGTTCAACGAGCTGGCCGCCGCGGCCGAGGAGTACGACGAGCTGCTCTACGACCGCTATGACGAGGTCACTCCCTTCGAGATCCCTGGCGGCGACGACACGCTGCCGCCGTACACGGGCCCCGAGGAGCCGAACGCGCTGAGCGTGCTGATCCGCCGGGACTACGCGGTGGTGGAGCCGCAGCGACTGCTGGCACAGGCCCAGCGGGTGGAGGCCGTGGAGGAGAACGGGGCCACCGCGGCCGCGGGCTTCGACGCGGCATCCGGCACGGTGCACGGGGCGCTGGGAGTCCTGTTCGGCGAGTTCGAGCCGGACGAGATCGCCTCCCGGCACAAGGAGTTCGGCCTGGAGGAAGGCGACTCCACACTCTGGGTCACGGCCGCCGACGAACCGGCCGACCCCGGCGAGTGGCTGGAGACCCCCTTCGAGGCGATCGACCCGCAGCGCGTGGTCTGCCGCTTCGACGTCAGCGCGGTCTTCGACGACGAGTCGGACGACGACGAGCTGGAGGACGACCTCGCCCCGGACTCCGAACTGGACGAGGACGGGGATCTGGAGCCGCTGGACGCCGATCGCTGAGCACCGCGGCACAGGGATCCTGAGCATGCCGTCGCGGGAGCGTTGAGCACCGTCCACCGTCACAGGAAGCGGAAGCGCTGAGCACCGCGTCACAGGAAGGTGGCGGTCACCGGAAGCCCGGTGGCCGCCACCTTCCCGCGTACGGGAGCCGTGTCCCTGGGCGGCGGCTCAGCCCGCCGCCGGGACCTGTGCCTTGAGCAGGGCGGGCAGGCGTGTGGTGCGCGCCTTCTGCGGGACCTCGGCCACCGCCCGCTGCAGGGCCTGCTCCACCCCGTGGACCACGGACAGATGGCGCTCGGCCCGGCCGAAGGCCGTGTAGACCCAAGGCCTGGTCAGGGCCGCCGCGGCGTCACCGGGGAGCACCACGACCGCGGCGGGCCAGCGCAGACCGACCGCCTGGTGCGCGGTGAGCGCCCAGCCGTGCCGCACGGACTGCTCCACCCGCTCCTTCGGTACGACGACGGGCAGCCCCGAGCACTCCAGGTGCAGCCCGTCGGCGTCGGCCTTCACCACGTGTCCCACCGCCGTACGACCCGGAGCGGGGGAGTGGGCGACGCGGTCCCCGGGGTCGAAGCCCCCGAAGCGACCGGGGCCCGGGTTCAGCCGCTCCTTGAGCGCGCTGTTGAGTGCGCGGGTGCCGACGGCACCGCCGTGCCCCGGGGTGATCACCTGCGTCTGCTCGGCCGGGATGCCGATGGCGCGCGGCACCGAGTCCGCGACCAGCTGCACGGTCCGGTGCACCGCCTCGCCGGCGTCCCGCACGGGGACGATCACGACTTCCTTGCCGGGCGCCTCGACCTGGTTCAGCTCGCCGATGCCGACCCCGGAGACCAGCTCCCCGACGGGGCCGGGGTCCGGCGTCCGCGAGGCCACCTGCGGGCACACCCGGGCGGCGAGCAGATCGGCGAACACCCGCCCGGGACCCGCCGACCACAGCACTCCCGGGTCCCCGCTCAGCACCAGCCGTGCGCCGTCCGGCAGCGATTCGGCGAGCATCGCCGCGGTCTCGACGTCCAGCTGCGGCGCGTCCAGGACGACCAGGAGGTCCAGGTCGAAGGCGCCGTCCGCGTCCCGGCCCGGGCCTTCGGCGCCCGAGAGGAGTCCCGCGACGGTGGTGACCCCGGTGACCGGCCCCTCCCCGGCGTCGCCCGAGGGGCCGTCCGGCAGGTCGTACCCCGCCACCCGGGCCGTGCAGTCGTCACGGCCGCTCGGCGTGTGGGTGGCCGCCCAGCCGCGCAGGCCGAGACCGCGCGCGGCGTGCAGCAGTGCCGCCACCTCGGCCTGGGACGCGTGCCCGCCGGTGTGCAGGACCAGGCCGTGGCCCGCGACCGCCCGGATCAGCTCCGCGGCGGAGCGGGTGGCCGAGGCGGCGGCCTGCTCCCACCCGTCGGCGGAGCCGTCCGTCTTCGGTACGGAGTTCATGACCCGGGCCAGTCCGTCGGCGAGACTCTCCTCGGCCAGCGCGTACCGCTCCAGGCCGATGAGGACGCGGACCGGCCGCTCCTCGGACTCCTCGGCGCCCTCCTCCTGGGCCGGGGGCGCGGTGTCGAGGGCGTCCTGGAAGACCAGCGCGTCGCCCTCCGCGAGGGCGCTCTGCACGGCCGCGTCCGGATCCGGCACCGCGCGCTGGGCGAGCGCGGCGGTGAGCGCCGGGGCGTCGAGAGCGGTGTGCCCGGCGAGGGCCGCCTGCTCGAGGAGCCATACGGTGACCGCCCGCCCGCGCCGCTCGTCGTCCGGGCGGCACTCCGCGCCGAGCAGCGCGCGGGCGAACCCGTCGGCCTGCTCGGGCCGCACCCCGGCGACCCGCAGCAACTGCCAGGGGTCCTCGCGCAGCTGGTCGTCCGCGCCCTCGCCGAGTGCTGCGAGGGCCCCCGGCGCGAGGGTGTCGGGTGCGCCGCCTTCGCCCAGTACGGCGCGGACGGCGGCGGCGGCTTCCGGTGCGAGGGTCGCCGAGGTCTCGGCCGGGGCGGCCACCGGATGCGGGCGCTGCACGGGCTCCGGGGCGACCGCCCTGCGCGGCGTCGGCTCGGGCTCACGGAAGGCGGTGGCCACGGGCTTCTCGCCGCTTTCCACGGCCCGCACCGCCGCGAGCAGATCGGCGGCCGTACCGCTGAGCTTGGTCCCGGCCGCGATCGGCCCCTGCTTCTCGGCCTTCCGCCGCTCGATCCGCTCCCGCTCCAGCCGCTGCGCCGCCAACTCGGCCTCTGCCTCGGACAGCTTCTTGGCGTCCGCCGCGCCTTCGGTTTCCGCGCCGCCCTCGACGGCGTCCGCGGCCGTGTCCGTATCCGCGTCTGTCTGCGCGTCTGTATCCGTGTCCACGTCCTGCGGGCCGGCGGTCGCTCCCGCGCCCGGCGTCCCCGGCTCCCCTTCCTCCGTGGTCTCGGGCTCCGTGCTCACAGCGTGCTCCAGTCGTGATCGGGATAGTGGTGCACCGGTGCCGACACATCGTCGAGCGCCCGGCAGATCTCGTCAGGAAGACTAAGGGTCTCCACTGACAACGCGGCCGTGAGCTGCTGCGCGTTGCGCGCGCCGACGATCGGGGCGGCGACACCGGGCCGGTCGCGGACCCAGGCGAGGGCGACCTGCAACGGCGTGACCGCGAGGCCGTCCGCCGCCGTCGTCACCGCGTCCACGATGCCGCTCGCGGTGTCGTCCAGGTACGGCGCGACGAACGGCGCGAGGTGCTCCGAGCCGCCCCGGGAGTCGGACGGTGTGCCGCCCCGGTACTTTCCGGTGAGTACACCCCGCCCGAGCGGGGAGGACGGCAGCAGGCCCACGCCCAGGTCGAGCGCCGCGGGCAGTACCTCCCGCTCCACACCGCGCTGGAGCAGGGAGTACTCCATCTGCGTACTCGCGATCCGCGTCCGTGTCCCGGGTGCCGCCAGCTGCCAGGTCGCCGCCTTGGCGAGCTGCCAGCCGCAGAAGTTGGACACCCCCGCGTACCGCGCGCGACCGCTGCTGACCGCGAGGTCGAGCGCCTGGAGGGTCTCATCCAGCGGGGTGTCCGGGTCGAAGGCGTGGACGTGCCACAGATCCACGTAGTCCGTGCCGAGACGCTGAAGCGAGGCGTCGAGCGCCGACAGGAGATGCCCGCGCGAGCCGTCGAACCGCCGGTCCGGGTCGGGCACACTGCCCGCCTTCGTGGAGATGACCAGGTCGCGACGCGGCACGAGTCCTTCTATGAGCTGTCCGAGCAGGTACTCCGACTCCCCGTCCCCGTACACGTCCGCGGTGTCGACGAGGTTCCCGCCCGCTTCCCAGAACACCTTCAACAGTTCCGCGGCGTCGTGCTCGTCGGTATCCCGCCCCCATGTGAGGGTGCCGAGTCCGATCCGGGACACACGCAGGCCGGTACGGCCGAGATGCCTCTGCTCCATGGACGCCGAGATTACTGGCCAAAACTGGCCTCGTGGGGGCCCTGTGGACAACCTGGATGATCAGACCTGAACCCGTTCCCGCCGCCGCGCCCACCAGCGCGCTAGGGTCTGCGGCACAAGGGACGTTACTGATCGGTAAGGGGATCGGCCATGCAGCTCGGGATCAACCTCGGCTACTGGGGCGGCGGAATGGACGCGGACAATCTCGCCGTCGCCCAGGAGGCCGATCGACTGGGATACGCGGTGTGCTGGGCCGCCGAGGCCTACGGCTCGGACGCGGCCACCGTGCTCACCTGGGTCGCCGCCAAGACCGAGCGCATCGACGTCGGCTCGGCGATCTTCCAGATCCCGGCCCGTCAGCCCGCGATGACCGCGATGACCGCCGCGACGCTCGACTCGCTCTCCGGCGGGCGCTTCCGCCTCGGCCTCGGCGTTTCCGGGCCGCAGGTCTCCGAGGGCTGGTACGGCGTCAAGTTCGACAAGCCGCTGGCCCGCACCCGCGAGTACGTCGAGATCGTACGCAAGGCGATGACCCGCGAGCGGCTGTCGTACGAGGGCGAGCACTGGACGCTGCCGCTGCCGGACGGTCCGGGCAAGCCGATCAAGCTGACGGTGCACCCGCAGCGCGAGCACATCCCGCTGTACATCGCCGCGATCGGCCCGAAGAACCTGGAGCAGACCGGCGAGATCGCCGACGGCGCCCTGTTGATCTTCCCCTCGGCCGAGCACCTCGAGGACACCGCGCTGCGCCATCTGCGGGCGGGTCGCGAGAAGGCCGGCAAGACCATGGAGGGCTTCGACGTCTGTCCGACGCTGCCGCTCGCCGTCGGCGCCGACAAGGACGTGACGGCGCTCGCCGACATGTTCCGCCCCTACACCGCGCTGTACGTCGGCGGCATGGGCAGCCGCAAGCAGAACTTCTACAACCAGCTCGCGCAGCGCATGGGGTATGAGAAGGAGGCCGCCGAGATCCAGGACAAGTACCTGTCCGGCGACAAGGAGGGTGCGGCCGCCGCCGTTCCGCACGCGCTGATCGACCAGACCACCCTGCTCGGCTCCGTGGACCGCATCGCCGAGCGGATGAAGGCCTACGCGGCGGCGGGCGTCACCACGCTCACGCTGTCGCCGGCCGGCTTCACGCTGGAGGACCGGATCGCCTCGCTCCGCGCCGGTTCGGACGCGCTGGAGCGGGCCGGTCTGGCGTAACGCGTCTCAACCCGTCCCCCGGAGGGACGGAAGAAGTTCCGCGGCCGTGGTGGGGGCTCGGGGGGTCTTCCCCGCCACGGCCGTCACGGGGAACAACGCGCGGGCGTGCCCTGGGTTACGCGCTCGGGCCCGCCCCGTCATCCTTCGTTCGGCGCATTTGTCCGACACATCGGTTGCCGGGCCCCCGGCATCCCATTTGACTCGTTTTCTGCGGACCCTGCAGAAAGGGTGTCATCGATGCTTTCGGCCAAGAGTCTGTTCCAGGAGATCCTCGACAACGACGAGTCGTTCCGGCTCTTCTGCTCCATCGCCGCCAGCGGGGAGTCGCAGGGTGGCTGGGAGAACGCGCGCATCGCCGCCCTCGTTCCGCCGAGCGCCCGCGAACTCGCCCCGAAGATCACCCGGCACGGCGCCGACGAGGACAAGCACGGGCGGATCTTCAACGCCCTGATGAACAGGCGCGGCCTCACGCCGGTCGAGGTCCCGGCCGACACCGACTACACGATGCTCCTGGAACGGCACGGGATCGGCCTCGCCCACGACAAGCTGAGGAGCCGGCAGCCACTCACCGTAGGGGACATCGTCACCTACCTCGCCCACAGCAGGGTCACCGAGCAGCGTGCCTCCGAGCAGATGGAGTTGCTGCTCAGGCACTTCGCCGACCATCCCGACATCGGTCGCGCGGTCCGGATGATCTCCGAGGACGAGGACCGGCACCTCGCCTACTGCCACGAGGAGCTGCTCCGCTTCGCGTCCGCCGGACACGGCCGCGCCATCCGGCGGACGCTGCGCGCGTGCGCGCTCGCCGAGATCCGCGTCTACCGGGACGTCAGTCTCGCCGTGATGGCCCACATGGGAGGCATTCTCGGCTGGTCGAGGGCCAGGGCGGCGACGCTCGCCGCGGCCATCCACACCGTCTACGCCTACGAGCGCGCCGCGGGCTGGCGTCGCATGGTCTCCCTGAAGATGCCGGAACACCGCGACGCCCTGGGCGGCCCCGCACCCCCCGCACCGGAGGTGGCGTGACCCGCGGTCACCTCCGTACGTCGCCCACCCGGTCGCACGCCGTTCACAGCCAGCCTCGCCGCTTGAAGAGGTGGTACAGCAGGAATTCCAGCGCCACCATCGTCAGGATCACCACCGGGTACGACCAGAGCCAGTGCAACTCGGGCATGTGGTCGAAGTTCATGCCGTAGATGCCGGCGATCATCGTGGGGACCGCGGCCATGGCCGCCCACGCCGAGATCTTCCGCATGTCGTCGTTCTGGCGCACGCTCATCTGCGCGAGATGCGCCGCGAGGATGTCCGAGACCAGCCGGTCCAGGCCCTCCACCGACTCGTTCACACGGGCCAGATGGTCGTTGACGTCGCGGAAGAAGGGCTGCGCCTTCTCGTTCACGAACGGCACCGGGGTGCCGGCGGTGCCCGAGCCCGAGAGGCGGGTCAGCGGAACGGTCAGTGGGACCGTGGCCCGCCGGAACTCCAGGATCTGCCGCTTGAACGTGTAGATCCTGGACGCGGTGTTCCGTGAACCGCCGCCGTTCGGCGAGAAGACCTCCGACTCCAGCTCCTCCAGGTCCGTCTGGAGCTCGGTCGCCACTTCCAGGTAGTGGTCGACCGTGGCGTCGGCGATCGAGTAGAGCACCGCCGTCGGCCCCTGCCGCAGTATCCCGGGGTCCTCCTCCAGCCGGCGGCGCACCTGCGCGAGAGGCGAGCACTCGCCGTGCCGGACGGTCACCACGAAGGCGTCCCCGCTGAACACCATCACCTCACCGGTGGTGACGACATCGCTCTCCGCCTCGTACGCGACCGGCTTCAGGACCACGAACAGTGAATCGTCGTACATCTCCAGCTTGGGCCGCTGATGCGCCTTGAGGGCGTCCTCGACCGCCAGCGGGTGCAGCCCGAACTCCTCGGTGACGAGGTCGAACTCCTGCTCCGTCGGCTCGTACAGCCCGATCCAGATGAACGCGTCGCCCTCGGCGCGTGCCAGATCCAGGGCGTCGGAAAGGTCCTCGGGGCCCTCCGTCCGGCGCCCGTGATGGTAAATGGCGCAGTCGACGATCACGGAGCGTATTCTCCCGTCGTCCGGCCGCCACCGCACTCCGGCCGCCGTTGTCCACAGGCCCCTCCGGGTCCCTGAGCCACCCGTTTACGCTGGGCCGCATGCCCACCTTGATTCTCGTACGGCACGGACGTTCGACCGCCAACACCGCTGGGCTGCTCGCCGGCTGGACGCCCGGCGTCGCCCTCGACGAGCGCGGCGCCCAGCAGGCCGCGGCGCTGCCCGAGCGGCTCGCCGCGCTGCCGATCTCCGAAGTCGTCACCAGCCCCCTGCAGCGCTGCCAGGAGACCGTGCAGCCGCTGCTCGACGCCCGCCCCGGGCTGCGTGCGCACACCGACGAGCGGATCGGGGAGGCTCACTACGGCGACTGGTCCGGCCGCAAGCTCGCCGAGCTGAAGGATGAGCCGCTGATGGAGGTCGTACAGGCGCATCCGTCCGCGGCCGCGTTCCCCGGCGGAGAATCGATGCGGGCCATGCAGACGCGGGCGGCCGAAGCGGTGCGCGAGTGGAACGCGCGCGTGGAGCGTGACCACGGAGGCGAGGCCGTCTACGTCATGTGCTCGCACGGCGACATCATCAAATCCCTTGTCGCGGACGCACTCGGACTTCATCTCGACCTCTTCCAGCGGATCTCTGTAGAACCGTGTTCCATCACCGCGATCCGTTACACACGACTGCGTCCCTTCCTCGTGCGCCTCGGGGACACCGGCGACCTCGCCTCCCTGGCGCCGCGCGAGGAGCCTCCCAGCGGGGACGCCCCGGTCGGTGGCGGTGCGGGCGCACCGTGATCGTCGGCCGCAGTAGGGTGAAGCGGTCCAAGCAGCGCAGTACTTGTCAGCAAGTTGTCAGCAGCCGATGAGGGCCGAGGCAGTCAGCCGGTCCACATGCCGATTCCAATGGAGACAGGACGTGTCCCGTCAGGTGTTCCTCTACGACCCCCCGGACCGTTTCGTGGCCGGTACGGTCGGGTTGCCCGGGCGCCGTACCTTCTTCCTGCAGGCCTCCTCAGGCCCCAGGGTGACCAGCGTCGCCCTGGAGAAGACCCAGGTCGCCGCGCTCGCCGAACGTATGGACGAGCTCCTCGACGAGGTCGTACGGCGCACCGGCGGCAGCGCACCCGTCCCGGCCATGGCCCCCGCCGAGGTGTCCGACACCGCCCCTCTCGACACCCCGGTGGAGGAGGAGTTCCGGGTCGGCACGATGGCGCTGGCCTGGGACGGCGACGAACAGCGCATGATCGTCGAGGCGCAGGCGCTCGTGGAGCTCGAGGCCGACACCGACGAGGACCTCGCCGAGGCCGAGGAAAGGTTGCTCCAGGACGAGGAGAACGGCCCGCCGATGCTCCGCGTCCGGCTCACCGGCGCGCAGGCCAGGGCCTTCGCCAAGCGCGCCCTCGATGTCGTCAACGCGGGCCGGCCGCCCTGCCCGCTGTGCAGCCTCCCGCTCGACCCGGAAGGACACGTATGTCCGCGCCAGAACGGATACCGCCGCGGAGCGTGAACACGGCCGAGCTGCTCGCCCTGGGCGAGCTGAAGGTGCGCGGACGGATCCGTGAGGCCTCGAACGCGGTGCTGTACTGCTCCGTTTCGTACGAGGGCAGGGACGCGTTCTGCGTCTACAAACCGATCGCGGGGGAGCGGCCCCTGTGGGACTTTCCCGACGGGACCCTCGCCCAGCGTGAGGTGGCCGCGTACGAGGTCTCCGAGGCCACGGGCTGGGGGCTGGTCCCCACCACCGTGCTGCGCGACGGGCCCTACGGCGAGGGCATGTGCCAGCTGTGGGTCGAGGCCCTGCCGGAGGCCGACGGGGACGGACTGCTGGCCCTGGTGGAGGCCGAGGAGCCCGCGGCGGGCTGGAAGGCGATCGGCTTCGCCGAGGTCGGCGAGGGAGAGACGGCGCTGCTCGTGCACGCCGACGACGTGCGGCTGCGGCGGCTCGCCGTGCTCGACGCCGTGATCAACAACGCCGACCGCAAGGGAGGGCATCTGCTGCCCGCCGGAGAGGGGCGGTTGTACGGCATCGACCACGGGGTCACCTTCAACGCCGAGAACAAGCTGCGCACGCTGCTGTGGGGCTGGGCGGGGGAGTCGCTGACGCCGGAGGCGGTCGAGGTCCTCACCTCCCTGCGGGACGGCCTGGCGCCGGGCGCGTCGCTCGCCACCCGGTTGGCCGAACTCATCACCACCACCGAAATCGACGCCACACGCGCGCGTGTCGAGGCGATGCTCGCCTCGGGAAAACACCCGGAGCCGAGCGGGGAGTGGCCGGCGATCCCCTGGCCACCGGTGTAAACCCCCTCGACCATCCGGGGGCCGGGCTCGCCCACCGCACACTGAGTACGCCCACGGGACTCACGAAACCCGACTCCCCCGGGACGGATTCCGCCGCCCCAGCAGCAGACGGGCCCATCCCGGGACGACCCGCACCCGGCCGGGGCCACTCCCGGATGGGCTCGCACCCGGACGGGGCCACTCCCGGATGGGCTCGCTCCCGTGGGGGGCTACTCCCGGGTGGGCCCACTCCCGGGCGGCGGAGCCACATCCGGGCGGTGGAGCCACTCCCGGGCGGCGGAGCCACATCCGTGCGGCGCTGCAACCGGACGGGGTCACGCCCGGGCGCGCAGCCGCCCGTGGCGGTGCCTTGTCCGGTGGTGCCGCCATCCCCCGGCTCGTAGGTCTGCGGGGCCGAGCCCCGCGGTGTTCGTGTCGCTGGGGGGCGGCAGCCGTGGGTGGGGTGCGGTGGATGTGCGGGAGGTGGGGCGCCGGGTTCGGTGGTGGGCGTCCGTGGTCGCGCCCGCCATCGGCTCTGGCTGACGGGTGGCGTCCGGTCCGTGGCGCGTGACGTGTGACACTCACCGCCTCGCGCGTAGCCGGTCCTGGCGGCGCACAGGCCCGTGGGGCGGGGCGCGGGCCCGGCGGCTAGCGCTCGCGCTCACGGCGCATGTGAGGGGGGCGGACAGCCGTCCTCGCCGGTGCGCGCCGTGGGTTGTGCCGTCGTACGGCGGCCTCACCCCCGTAGGACCGGATGACGCACACCGTCGGGCGTTGCGCAAGAGGGCCTTCCGCGCCATCAGGGCTGGCCGGTTCGTATACGGAAGTTCCGTCCGGTTAGGCTCATGACATGCATGCCTGGCCCGCTTCTGAGGTCCCCGCCCTGCCTGGTGAGGGCCGCGACCTCCAGATCCACGACACCGCGACCGGCGGCCTCGTCACACTCGACCCCGGTCCCGTCGCCCGTATCTACGTCTGCGGCATCACGCCGTACGACGCGACCCACATGGGTCACGCGGCGACCTACAACGCGTTCGACCTCGTTCAGCGCGTGTGGCTCGACACCAAGCGGCAGGTTCACTACGTCCAGAACGTGACCGACGTCGACGACCCGCTCCTGGAGCGGGCGGAGCGCGACGGCGTCGACTGGGTAGGACTCGCCGAGAAGGAGACCGCCCTCTTCCGTGAGGACATGACCGCCCTGCGGATGCTGCCGCCGCGGCACTACATAGGCGCCGTCGAGGCGATACCCGGCATCGTGCCGCTCGTCGAGCGGCTGCGGGACGCGGGCGCGGCGTACGAACTCGAAGGGGACGTCTACTTCTCCGTCGAGTCCGACCCCCACTTCGGCAAGGTGTCCAACCTGGACGCCGCCGCCATGCGCCTGCTCTCCGCCGAGCGGGGCGGCGACCCGGACCGTCCGGGCAAGAAGAACCCGCTCGACCCGATGCTCTGGATGGCGGCGCGGGAGGGGGAGCCCAGCTGGGACGGCGGCTCGCTCGGCCACGGCCGGCCCGGCTGGCACATCGAGTGCGTCGCCATCGCCCTCGACCACCTCGGGATGGGCTTCGACGTCCAGGGCGGCGGCTCCGACCTCGCCTTCCCGCACCACGAGATGGGCGCCTCGCACGCCCAGGTGCTCACCGGCGAGTTCCCGATGGCCAAGGCGTACGTGCACGCCGGCATGGTCGCCCTCGACGGCGAGAAGATGTCGAAGTCCAAGGGCAACCTCGTCTTCGTGTCGAAGCTCCGGCGCGACGGCGTCGACCCGGCCGCCATCCGCCTCGCCCTCCTCGCGCACCACTACCGCGCCGACTGGGAGTGGACGGACACCGTCCTCGCGGACGCGGTCGCCCGTCTGGAGAACTGGCGGGCGGCGGTGTCGCGTCCCGACGGGCCGTCCGCCGAGGCGCTGGTCGAGGAGATCCGCGAGGCCCTCGCGAACGACCTGGACGCACCGGCCGCGCTCGCCGCCGTCGACCGCTGGGCGGCGCTCCAGCACGAGACGGGCGGCACGGACGAGGGCGCCCCCGGCGTCGTCTCCCGTGCCGTGGACGCCCTCCTGGGCGTGGCCCTGTAGTCCTCCCGTACGTGTGGGGGGGCGGGGGGGGGGTGCCCCCCCCCCCCCCGGGCGGGCGGGGGGGGGGGGGCGGGGGGGGGGGGGGGGGGGGGGGGCGGGGTCACCCAAAACACAAACAGCACAACACCCCCAACCCGCGA
>NZ_JBIWFN010000025.1:0-179757 GCF_044763085.1 Streptomyces sp. NPDC096311 | reverse complement strand
CGGACAGATCAACGCAAGGACAGTCCAGCAGGACGTCAGTCAGTGATCGGGTCACGGCCACCGGAGACCCGCGTATCACTATGACTGTCAGTGGTGGCTGGCAGGATCGCCGACATGACGGACCCCATGGACGACTGGCGGTCCTTCCTGGTGCGCTGGAGCCATTAATGGGCAGACGCACAAGACCCCGGCGCACCGGCGAGCGAGCGACACGTGGGAGACGAGGAGCCTCTGCGTACGCGCTGGCTGGGGTTCCCGCCCGCGTCCGAGGAGCACATCCGCGCCCGGGAGGAGCGGCTCGGGCACCGGCTGCCGCCCTCGTACCGGACGTTTCTGGCGGTGAGCGACGGCCGGCGGCACGCGGGCGGCATCGTCTGGCTGCTCGCCGGTACCGACGCGGTGCGCCGGCACGAGGACGCGGCGGTCCTGGCCGAGTACTTTCCCGGGGATCTGGACGACGACCCCACGCCCGTTCGACGAGCGGTGGTTCGTCTCCCGGGGCATCGCCGCTTCCCGGGGCACCCGTGCGGTGACGGTGTGGAGCGAGCCGAGCCGCCCCCACCGTCCCGGTGTCTTCCCTCTGTCCGTCACGGACAACGGCGAGGAGCGGTACGCGTACACCGTCCGGGGGACCTCGGTGAGCAGACGGGGGTCCGTGCCGATCGCGCTGGACCCGGACCGTCTCTTCCCGCAGGACGACGCGCACGCCGAGCGGCTGGGCGAGAGCCGTGCCCTGGAGGCCCTTGCCGCCGAGTTCGGCGTCCGGCTGCCCCGGTTCGCCCTCGGTCGCGGACGTCTCCACAGCTTCCGGAGCCTGGCCCTGGAACCGGCCGCCGGCACCCGGCGAGGGCTATGTGACGCTGGGCGTGGTCCGCGCGCGGCCCGGACGCCATACGCCGGCCGCCGTGGCGGGATGCCGGTCCGTGAGGCCAAGGGACGGTGCGCACGCGGCCAGGGTTGAAACGGTGGGCAAGGGCGACGGTGAGGGAGTCGCCGGTGCCCCGGGCAGTGCCGGGGATGCGGGCGCGCCGGCCGGCGCCGACGACGGCCGTGCGCAGAGGGGGAGTTCGGCCCATGGAGGGGGCCCTTTCCGGCGACCGCGCGGGAGGAGTCCCCGGTGACCCGATTACGATGCGCTGCCCGACGTGGACGCCGTCCGGGCTTGTCCTGCGCGGGCACACTTCCCTGGCACAGGCAACCCACAGGTCCCGTTTCGCTTCCTTCGAGGCGCGAAGGGCTCCCGGTATCGACGGGGCGCCCGCGCTCGAAGTGTGAGGAGGGGATCCTTGAACCGTACCCGGCGCATAGCGGTCACCGCCGTGGCCGTTCTCGCGGCCCTGGCGGGCTCACCGGGACTGGCCCAGGCCCAACGTCCGGCCAAGGTGGAGCCGTTGACGCAGAAGGAGGACAGCCCGCTGCCGCCCGGCTGGCGCGTCACCGGGAAGGGCATGGCGCGTGAGCTGGTCTGGCGGTCGGACAGGGCCGTGCCGGTAGGCGACGCCCGTGTCGAGTTCCGCGCGGCCGGCCAACTGCTCGGCACACCGAAGGCGGCCAAGGACGGCCACACGTTCCGGCTCGCTCTCCACGGAGCCACCCCGCTCAAGGACCTTCAAGTCCTGGCGGCCGGGCGCCGGTTGGACGCGCCCGCCGACAACACCGGCAAGAAACCGAAGAACTCCCTCAAGGCCGCGCAGCCCCCGGCCCCACTCCCGGCGAACTCCGTGGACCCGGGCAGGCCGGGCGGGTACCGCACGGTCACCGGCGAGTACCACCTCGACCCGGTGAAGCTCCCCGGCTTCGCCCTGCCGGTCGAGATGCAGGCCGTCGTCGTCGCGCCCACCGGCGCCACCGGCAGGCGACCGCTCGCCCTGTTCCTCCACGGCCGCCACGCCACCTGCTTCAAACCGGGCGGGTCCGAGGACGACGTGACCCTTGAGTGGCCCTGCTCGGCCGGCACCCAGCCGATCCCGAGCCACAAGGGCTACCTGAAGGACCAGGAACTGCTGGCCTCGCAGGGCTATGTGACGGTGTCGATCTCGGCGAACGGCATCAACGGCCAGGACGGGGACGTCGAGGACGGCGGTGCGCAGGCGCGCTCCTCGCTGGTGCGCCAGCACCTCGCCAAGTGGGCCGGCTGGGCCGCTCACCCGGGCACCGCCCCGGCGGCCGTGCCCGACGCGGCTCAGGCCGACCTGTCCCGCGTGCTGCTCGTCGGCCACTCGCGCGGCGGCGAGGGCGTCAACCGGGCCGCCATGGACAGCCTCTACCCGCCGCCCGCCGCGCAGGACGGCTACCGCGGCCCGGTGCGCTGGAAGATCCGCGGGACCGTCCTCATCGGACCGACGATCTTCGGCCAGAATCCGGTGGCCGACGTGCCGTCCACGACGATCCTCCCCGGCTGCGACGGTGACGTCTCCGACCTCCAGGGCGAGGTGTACGTCGACGGGACGCGCGGGGTCAGCCGGGGCACCGCCCTGCACAGCGCCGTCTACGTGGTCGGCGCCAACCACAACTACTTCAACACCGAGTGGACGCCGGGCAAGTCCGAGGCACCCTCCTTCGACGACTTCTGGGACGACCCTGAACAGCGGCCCGACCCGGTGTGCTCCACGGGCGCCCGCACCCGGCTGACCGCCGACCAGCAGCACCAGGCCGGCGCCACCTACATCGCCGCCGCGGCGCGGCTGTTCGTCACCGGCGACGACCGGGTGCGCCCGCTGCTCGACGGCTCGGGCCGACGCGCCCCCTCGGCCGACCCGGCCCGCGTGCTGACCCACGCGGTCGGCGCCCGCCGCACGGGCGGCTTCCTGCCCGACGCCCCCGTGAAGGTGACCGGCGGCAGGCTGTGCTCGGCGCTCGACCCCGACCCGGCCGTGGCATGCCTCGACCCCGACGCCGCGGGGAGGTCGCCGCACTTCGCGCGGTGGTGGACGGAGAAGGAGGCCGGTCGCGACGCGGTCGCGCTGAAGTGGTCGGCGCCGGGCGCGGCGACAAAGGTCCGTCCCGCCGCTCCGGTGTCCCTCGCGGGCGCCAAGAGCCTTGCGCTTCGTGTGTTCGTGCCGCCGAACACGACCGGCACCGAGCTGGACGTGGCCGTCACCGACTCCGACGGCCGCCGGGCCGAGCTCGGCCAGGTCCAGGTCGACGGGCTGCCGGGGACCGACCGCACCGCCTCCTACTGGGCGCGCGAGCTGCGCGTCCCGCTGACCGCGGCCACCCGTGCCGGCCTCGACCTGAGGCACGTCAAGTCCCTTGAACTGAACCCGCGTTCACCGTCAGGACAGGCCTGGTTGATGGATGCCTGGGGCTGGGCCCCCGGCACCCCGGCGGCCAGGGCCGCGACACTGCCGCGCGTCGACATCGGCCGACTCACGGTCAAGGAGGGCGACTCGGGCACTCTCAGCTACCACATCCCGGTCCAGGTCTCCGGGCACGGCAGCGGCAAGGTCCGCTTCTCCGTCCTCGACCCGGACACCGGACAGGCCGAGGACAAGCTGGTCACGGTACGGCCGGGCAGCGCCCCCATCGACGTGCCCGTGAAGGTGAAGGGCGACACACGCTTCGGCTACGACGAGCAGTACGACGTGGTCGCGAAGGCCGTGCGCGGCGCCGTCATCGGCTCGTACCGGGGCGGGATCACCGCGGTGAACGACGACCCCGCGCCCGCGGTCACCCTGACGCCGGTCACGGACCGGGTGACCGAGGGAGGGACGCTGACGTGGCGGATCTCGCTCTCCGAGCCCGCCGAGGTGGACATCATGCAGCCGATGCGGGTGCTTCCGGTCACCGAGGGCGCCGAACTGTCCACCAAGGACGTGGACCCGCAGTGGCTGATGGACCGCGCCGGTGAGCTCCCCGACCCGGAGCGCGCACTCTCCCGGGCGGACCTGTGGTTGGGGACGGACATCCCGGCCGGGACCACCACAGCCGACTTCACCGTGCCGACGGTGACGGACCAACTGGCCGAGCCCGCCGAGTCGCTACGCCTCGCGCTGACCGACGACAACGCCGAACCCCTTCCCGGCCGTCCCGTACTGACGGGCACGGTGGTGGACGCACCGTAAACCGCCCTGCGCAGGGGGCATGGACAGGGTGGTCCATGCCCCCTACGTGTCGGCGCGGGATCGGCGGGGAGCCCGCTGGATCACGAACACCTGGGATCCGTCGATCCGAAGGACGTGGTGGGTTCCCGTCTTCTCGATCGTCCCGCCGAGCATCCGGTGCCGGAACGAGCCTTTGGGCGCTGCAGCGCCGGTACCTGGCCGGTCGCCGCGGCGAAGCGCCGGGCCCTCGCCTCCCCCAAGCCGCGATGCCGCCGGTGACCAGCACGCGCAGGCCGCTGAGCCCCATGTCCATGGCTCGCCGGCGCACGGCGCAACCGGGAGGAAGGAGGGCCGGCGAGACGGCGCGGTACGCAGCACCGCACTCCTCTTCGACGGCCTGGGCTACGGTGCCGAGGCCGCGGCATGACAGGCCATGGCCGTTCGGCTACTTGAGTTCTGCGTCGGTGTAGTAGCCACCCGCGACCAGAACACTGTCGTAGTTGGTCTTGTCGACGCTGATGGGCTGCAGCAGGTAGGCGGGCACGACCTTGGCGCCGTTGTCGTAGGTCCTGGTGTCGTTGAGCTGCGGCTTCCTTTTGTTGAGCACGTCGTCGACCATGTTTGCGGCGACATCGGCGAGCAGTCGGCTGTCCTTGTACACGGTCTGCCCCTGCTGACCCGCGACGATCGACTTGACCGAGGCCAGTTCGGCGTCCTGCCCCGTGATGACCGGGAGGGGCTTGCTGAGGGAGCCGTAGTCGTCCGCCCTCAGCGCTGCCAGGACGCCGATGGATATGCCGTCGTACGGCGACAGGACCGCGTCCACCTGCTTGGTCTTGTACGACGTGGCGAGGATGTTGTTCATGCGCTTCTGCGCGGTGGCACCGTCCCAGCGCAGGGTGGTGACCTGGTTGAGCGCGGTCTCGCCGGACTGGACGACCAGTTGCTTGCTGTCCAGGAACGGCTGCAAAAGGTGCAACGCGCCGCTGAAGAAGTACTTGGTGTTGTTGTCGTCGCTGGAGCCGGCGAACAGCTCGATGTTGAACGGGCCCTTGCCGTTCTCCAGGCCGAGCTTGTCGATGATGTAGCGGGCCTGGAGCCGGCCGACCTGCTCGTTGTCGAAGGAGGCGTAGTAGGTGACGTTCTTGGTGCCGAGGATGAGCCGGTCGTAGGAGATCACCGGGATCTTCGCGTCGGCGGCCTGCTGGAGCACCTTGTTCAGCGACTTGTTGTCGATGGCCGCGATGATCAGTGCGCTGACGCCTTGCGTGATCAGGTTCTCGATCTGCGAGACCTGGGTCGCCGGGTCGTTCTCGCCGTAGACCAGTTTGGTCTTGTACCCATTGGCCTGCAGGTCCTTGACGACGCTCTTGCCGTCGGTGATCCAGCGCTCGGAGGCCTGGGTCGGCATGGCGATGCCGATCGTGCCGCCCTTGGAGCTGCCCGTGCTGTTCTGGCCGCCGCAGGCGGACATGGTGAGGGCGACGGAGGCAGTTCCGGCGATGGCGGCGAGGGCGGCTCTGCGATTGCGCATGGTGATCGTTCCTTGTTCTTCTCGTCGTTGAGAAAGATGACGGCGTATCAGATGTCGGTGAGAAGGCGGCGGTGGAGTGAGCCGGGCGGCCGACGAGCAGGTCGAGCGCGAGTCGGCGGCGTGCCGCAGCCGGAATGAGGTCCCCGCGTATGGGTGCCGTACGGGTGGATCCCGGGCGCCCTGAACAGCCCGAACTTGAGGTGGAGCGGTGCGCCGCGGCGGATCAGCTCGGCGACCTTGCAGATCCGCACGTGGCCGCCGAGGTCGTCGGGGTCTTTGGTGCGCATCTCCATGGGAGTGAGCCATCAGTATTCCCTGACGAGGTGACCGACGGTCAGGTTCTCCGCAACATTGTGGAGTCGGGACTCAGGAGCCTCGGCGCCTCGCGGATCGCCGATCGACGCGTCGCGGCCCAGGCATCCGGGTCTTGCCGATCCGCGTGATCCCTCTGCCGGCGTGCACCTGAACGCGTGCCGGGCCGCGCCGCGGGGTTACGTCCACACGTGTTCCAACTCCGGTGATGCACAGGGCAGTTGCCTTTCAACCGTTCGAAATGTCGTCACACGTTCGGAACGTAGGCGTGACCCTAGGAGGGCGAGCGCGGGGGTGTCAACGGGGGAGGACCGGTAAGGATTCCGGAAAGGTGTGGGAAATTCGCTCCCGGAACGCTCGGGCCTGGTTTCCCTCGCAGGGCTGCGCCACTGGTGAGGCAGGCGAAGCCCCCCGGCACCGGGTGGCCCGTTCCCCTCCGGGGGCCCCTCCGACGTAGCCTGAATGCTCCGCGCCGAACTCCCGCTAGGAGCACCGTGAGCATCGCAGAGCCGCACGCCGGACCGCCCGCCTGGCGGCTGCTTCTCGGCTACGTACGACCGCATCGATGGGCGCTGCTGGTGGGCGCGTTGCTGGCGCTGACGACCGGCGCCACCGGTCTGGTGCTGCCGCTCGTGGCGCGGGGCCTCATCGACGACCTGTCGCACGACCGGCCCATCGGGCGGGCGCTCATCGGCATGGCGGCGCTGGTGGTCACCAACGCCGCGGTGGGAGCGCTGGGTTCGTACGTACTGCGGCGCACCGCCGAGTCGGTGGTGCTCGGCGCGCGGCGCGCCCTGTCCTCGTATCTGCTGCGGCTGCGGATACCGGCCGTGGACCGCAGCGAACCGGGCGACCTCATGGCCCGCATCACCTCCGACACCACGCTGCTGCGCGAGGTCACCACCGATTCGCTGGTGGGCATCGGCACCGGCGGTCTCACCCTGGTGGCGACGGTGGTGATGATGGGCCTGGTCGACGTGGTGCTGCTCGGCGTCACCCTGGGGGTGATCCTGTGCGCGGGCACGGTGCTCGGCGTGATCGTGCCCCGCATCAACCGGGCCAGCAAGCAGGCGCAGGACGCCGTGGGCGTGATGGGCGCCTCGCTGGAGCGGATCCTGGGCGCGCTGCGCACGGTCAAGGCGTCAGGTGCCGAGCACCGGGAGGAGCAGACCATCCACGCGGCGGCCGAGGAGTCCTGGCGGCAGAGCGTACGGGCCGCCAAGTGGTCGGCGGCCGCGGGCAACACGGCCGGTCTCGCGATGCAGATCGCCTTCATCACGGTCCTCGCGGTGGGCGGCGCACGGGTCGCGACCGGCGCGATCGAAGTCGGCACGCTGGTCGCCTTCCTCCTCTACGTCTTCTATCTGATGTCGCCGATCCAGCAGGTCGTGGGCGCGATCACCCAGTACCAGACCGGCGCCGCCGCGCTCGCCCGCATCCAGGAGGCGCTGCGGCTGCCCGCCGAACCGGACGCGCTGCCCGCGCCACTGCCGACCCCCGGCGCCGCGCCGGCCGCGCTCGCCTTCGACGACGTCCGCTTCCGGTACGCCGACGACCTGCCGTACGTCCACCACGGCGTCACCTTCTCCGTCCCGGCCCGCGGCATGACCGCCTTCGTCGGCCCCTCCGGTGCCGGCAAGACCACCGTGTTCTCGCTGATCGAGCGGTTCTACGACCCCGAGGCGGGCGTCATCACGGTCGACGGCCGTTCCCTGGAGCAGTGGGACCTGCCCCGGCTCCGGTCGGCCATCGGGTACGTGGAGCAGGACGCCCCGGTCCTGTCCGGCTCCCTGCGCGACAACCTGCTGCTGGGCAACCCGGAGGCCGACGACGCCGATGTCACGCGTGTGCTGAAGACGACCCGGCTCGACGGGCTGGTCGCCCGGCTGCCGCGCGGCCTGGACACACTCGTCGGGCACCGCGGCACCAAGCTGTCCGGCGGCGAACGCCAGCGGGTCGCGATCGCCCGCGCGCTGCTGCGCCACCCCCGCCTGCTGCTCCTGGACGAGGCGACCTCGCAGCTCGACGCGGTGAACGAGGCCGCGCTGCGCGACACGGTCGCCGATGTGGCCCGCACGACCACGGTCCTGGTGGTCGCGCACCGGCTGTCCACCGTGACGATGGCCGACCGTATCGTCGTCATGGACGCGGGCCGCGTACGCGCCGTGGGCACCCACCGGGAACTGGTGGCCGGGGACCCGCTCTACGCGGAGCTGGCCGCGACCCAGTTCCTCGCGACGGCGGGCTGAGGAGAGCGGATCGCCGCGCGTTCTCCGTACGAAGTTTCCTTCACTCGGCCCCGGACACCATTGTCCGCCCCCGGCACGGGGTGCCGGGGGCAGACGCGGGCGGACAGGCCGAGGCCCGACCCCAGGGACAGGCCCTAGGCCTGGAGGCCCGGGAGGACTCCGGTGACGGGTGCGACCAGGTCGGTGACCTGGTGCAACTGGTTGAGTTCGTTCAGGCGGTTGAGTCCGCCCAGTTGCTGGGAGATGCGCGGGATGTCGGCCTGGTGCTCCGCGGGGATGTCGCTGACGGCGAGCGCGTCGAGCTGGGTGATCGGGTTCAGCTTCCCCGCGTCCGGGGCCTCGGCCGCGGACGCCATCGGCGCGGCAAGGCCCGTGACACCGACGGCGAGACCAACGGCGGCGACCATACGTCGTGTTGAGATCATGCTTGCAGCAACGGTCCCGGACGGCGGGCGGTCACGGCCGTCCTCCGCTCCTCACCCGAGAGGCGCATCCCACCGGCTGGGCTTGCCGTGGGCCATGGGGCGGAGGAGGCTCGGTAGAGAGGCCCTTCGCGGTCCCCTCCACGGCGGACCGCGGCCTTCCGAGGAGGTCGACATGGGCACCATGGCAGGCCCCGCCTTCGACACCGAAGCGCTACGCCGGGGCATAGAAGGACACAGTGCGGCGGATCTCCTGTCGCTCTACGCGGACGACGCGGAAATGACCATCGTCGACCGCAACACCCAGCCAAGCCACCCGATGATCAAACACGGTCGCGGCGAGATCGCCGAGATGCTCAACGACGTCTACAGCCGCGACATGACCCACAAGTTGGAAGAGTGTGTCGTCCAGGGCGACCACGTCGCGTTCACCGAGTCCTGCCAGTACCCGGACGGCGTGCGGGTACTCGCCAGCTCGATGGTCTCGCTGCGGGACGGCAAGATCGTAGAACACACGCTGCTCCAGGCATGGGACGAGTAGGAAGGAACTGGCCGAAGGTCCAGATCAACTCTCGCGTGACCTGGACCTTTTCGGCGAAGGCCGAGATGGGTCGCTCGCGCTCGCAGCGGCCTGTGCTGCCACGACCAGTTTCCGCAGCAGGTCTGCGAGCGTCCGCTTCTCTGCTGGGGTCAGTACTGCGAGCAGCGCGTTCTCACCCCGGTCCTCCGACACCGCGTGCTCTTCGAACGCGGCGTATCCGGCGTCGGTGAGCCGCACCTCCACGCGACGCCGGTCGGCCGTGTGGTGGGTACGGGCGATCAGCCCGTCGTCCTCCATCGGCCCCAGCCGCGCCGACAGCGCGCCGCGGGTCAGCCCGAGCATATCGGCGAGCTGCGAGGGGCTCGCCGCGTAGGGCGGGCCGAGTCTGCGCAGCATCAGCAGCACCTTGAACTGCCAGTGCTGCAGGCCGCCGGAGTCGAGCACGTCCCGGCGGGCCTGAGCCGCGTGCCGGGCCAGGATCGCGAGCCGGACGAAGATCTCCTCCTTGACCGGGTCCATCCAGTCGAGTTCCTTCGCCCAGACCGCGACGTGCCCGTCGACCGAGTCCGCCGCCGACGCCTGCCCCCGCGCGGACTTCGACTCTTCCGCCTTCACGTCTTCCATGCGCCACTCCGTAGATGGTTTTCTTGTGGATAGTTTTTCTGATTACTACTTTCCCTGCCATGACGAACACCGCAAGTACCCTTCGTACGGCCGTACCGCTCGACGAACTCATCGCCGTAGCAAGGGAGTTGAGGATCGGCGCTCGTTGGGAGCGCGCTACGCGCCTGCTCGACTCGGCCGAGGCGAACGATCCGAGGTCCCGTGCCCGCCTCGCCCTGGCCGCCGCCGAAGTAGCCCTGGAGAGCGACTGGTTCGGCGGGACCTCCCTGGCGGGGCCACGACTCGCCGCCGCCGGGGAATGCGTCGAGGTCCTCATCGCGAGCCTCGGTGGGAAACCCGCCGATGAGGCGCACTCCGGCATCCGCTGGGATCTGGACTTCCTCCGGCTGCGCCACGGCTACCTCGGGCAGGTGCGCGTCGACGGTGCCTTCCGTGCCGGACCCGAAGGCAAGGACCCGGCCGCGCTGGCCGCCCTCCGCACACACGCCGAGCGGCTCCGCGGCCGGGCCCCGGACGAGGTGCGCCGGGGCTGGGCCGAGATGTATCTGGGCCTCGTCGCCGACAATCTCTTCGCCGAGCGCGACGTCGCGCCCGGCCACTACGAAGCCGCGCTGCGCGCCGGTGAAGCCGGTGAAGCCGGTGCAACGGGTGCGGCAGGTGAAGCCGGCGCCTCACACGACTCCGGTGACGATCTGCTCGTCCGTGAAGCGCTGCGGCACCTCGGCGATCACGACCACGATCACGGTGATCACGCACGGGCACGGGAGCGCTGGATCAGGGCGACCGAGCTCGGTGCCCGGGCCGGGACCGTCCCGGGCACCCTCTCGCAGCAACTGCTCCTGGCGGTGGTGGCGCGCGACGCGGGCGATGAGGCCGGGGCCGTCGCGCTGGTCCGCGAGATCGCTCGCTGGGCCGGGGCCATCGGCGCCGTGACCACCGAGGCACAGGCCAGGGGGTTCCTGGCCGGCGTCGACCCGACGGCGCCGCCCGCTCCTGCCGAGTCGGGCAGCTGATCGTACGAGCTACCCTGGTCGCGGGCCGTGACTGGCGCTGAGGTGGAACACCACCGGGGAGCGGCCTGACGAACGGGTCTTTGCCGCGCGCCTGGGCGATTGTGTCAGCGACGCTCAGGAGTAGCTCATGTCCCAGGCCCAGCTCATGGACGGCGCGGGTCTCGCGCGCCGCATCGTCGAGGAGACCGCGCAGCGCTCGGCCGCACTCACCGGACGCACGGGGATGTCGCCGTGTCTCGCGACGGTGCTGGTCGGCGAGGATCCTGCCTCGGTCACCTACGTCCGGATGAAGCAGAACCGCAGCCGCAAGGCCGGCATCGAGTCCCGGCACGTCGCCCTGCCCGCCGACACCACCACCGCCGAGCTGGTCGACACGCTGAAGGCGCTGTCGGGCGACCCGACCGTGCACGGCATCCTGCTCCAGCACCCCGTCGGACCGCACATCGACGAGCGGGCGGCGTTCGAGGCCATCGCGCCGGAGAAGGACGTCGACGGGGTGACGCTCAGCTCGTACTCGGCGATGAGCTTCGGGCTGCCGGGGTTCGTGTCCTGCACCCCCGGCGGCATCATGCGGCTCCTCGACGAGTACGACGTCGACCCGGCGGGCCGGCGCGCCGTCGTGGTGGGCCGCAGCGCGATCCTCGGCAAGCCGGTCGGGATGCTGCTGCTCGGACGCGACGCGACCGTGACGTACTGCCACTCGCGGACGACCGGTCTCTCGTCGGTCGTCCGCGAGGCGGACCTTGTGGTGGCCGCCGTGGGCCGGCCCCGGCTGATCCGCGGTGAGGACATCAAGCCGGGAGCCGTCGTGATCGACGCGGGTTACAACGCCGGGAACGTCGGCGACGTCGACTTCGACACCGCCCGCGAGCGGGCCCGGCTGATCACGCCGGTGCCGGGCGGTGTCGGCCCGATGACGATCGCGGTCCTGCTGGAGCAGACCGTGACCGGGGCCGAGCGCCAACTCGGCCTCCGGTAGAGCGTCTCGGCCTCGCCTACCGCGTTGGGGGTTCGCTCACAGACCTTCGGTCCGCTCAACGCATCCACGCGCTGTACGACATCACGTCCCCGGCCTTGACGCCATATTCGGGATCGTCCTTGGTGACGGTGTCCTCGATCCCGAGTACGGTGCCGCTCCTCGGGTCGAGGACCAGCATCCGGCGCACGGAGTGCGCGGTGTCCTCGTACACGTACGCCTGTCCCTGCCTGCCCAGCCGGTCGGTGACCGCTCCGGCCGGGCGCAGGCCCTTCGCGTCGGCGAGGACCCGGACGAGCGCGGCGTCCTCACGGGCGCCCAGCGTCCAGTTGTCAAGCAACTCGGCAACAGCGTCAAGAAGTTGGGGCGTACCCATCCGCTCGATGCGGTCGATCTCCTCGAGGTAGGCGCGCAGCCGCTCGGCGTCGTGCGGCGGCCGGGCCACCGGCGGGGCGTCGCTCCAGCTCGGCGGGTAGGTCTGCCGGCTGAGGACGTGCCCGTCCTCGACCGTGCGGGGGACGGGGTCGGCGTCGGTGACGACCGGCCTGCCCGGATGACGGGGGTCGGTCGCCACGACGAGTTCCGTGTGACTGCCGTCGGCCTTCCAGCGGACCACGCGTTCCGCGGGGAGGGTGATCGGCGGCCGGGCCCCCGGCCCGGAGGTCAGACTCATGCTCCAGGTCTGTACGTGGGTGCCCTGGACGAGCCGCTGCGAGCCCGCGGACGCGGCCACTCGGTCGGCGAGCCGGGCCAGGGGTACGGGGGTGGAGCCCGCCTCGACGATCAGCGGGCGGGGTGCGGCCACGGCCGGGGTGGTGGTCGATCCCGACAGCGTGAGTGTCAAGGCGACGACACCGACGGCGGCCGCGGTGCCGACGCTCCAGACCCAGCGGCGCGGCGGACGGGGGCTCGTGCGCTGCCGTTCGCCGTGCAGCAGGTGGTTGAGGCGGCGCTGCGCGTGCTGGTCGAGGGGGCGGTCGTGGAAGCGGGGGTCGATGGCCGGCACCGGGTTGGCGCGGCGCAGGATGTCGAGTTCGTCAGCCATGGCCGTGCTCCTTCGGGGCGTCGCGGCGGGGCGAAGCGGTGCCGCCGGCCACGGTGATGTGCATACGGTCGATCTCGGCTCTGAGCCGGCGGCGGGCGCGGTGCAGGCGCATGGCCGCGGCGCGGCTGCCACAGCCGAGGGCGACGGCGACCTCGTCGACGCCGAGTTCCTCCCAGGCGGTGAGGCGCAGTACCTCCTGGTCGGCCAGGGAGAGCCGGGCCAGCGCCTCGTGCACCCAGTCGCCCGGCGACGCGGAGTCGGGGCTGTCGACGACCTGTCTGCTGTGCGCGCTCTCGTCGTTGCCGATCCGGTCGAGGAGCCTGCGGCGGCGCCCGTAGCCGCGTACGGCGTTGGCCAGGCAGTGGCGTGCCACCCCGTACAGCCAGGGAAGCGGGGACGGCGGGAGGTCGGACCGGCGCCGCCAGGCGACGGTGAAGACCTCCGCCACCACCTCCTCGACATCACTGCTCCCGCCGTCCAGTCGCCTCGCCACGTAGCGGCTGACCGCCCAGTAGTGCTCGCGATAGGCAGCGGCGAAGGTCTCGTCGTTGCTCATGATCCGTAGGTGTCCGGCAAGTGCGCGATCGTCACAGGTGCGGGTGTGACGCTCGTCGCTTCCTTCAAGTGTGACGGCAGGGCCGACGACGGACACAGGCGGGGCATGGAAAGCACCACAGTGACGACGCCGCCCACAGCGCTTCCCGCGCGTGCGCGGCGTCCTGGACTCGCCGCGGTGAAGTGGCTGACCACCACGGATCACAAGACGATCGGCACGCTGTATCTGGTCACGGCGTTCGGCTTCTTCTGCGTCGGCGGGGTGATGGCGCTGCTGATGCGCGCCGAACTCGCCCGGCCGGGGCTTCAGATCATGTCGAACGAGCAGTTCAACCAGGCGTTCACGATGCACGGCACGATCATGCTGCTGATGTTCGCGACGCCGCTGTTCGCCGGTTTCGCGAACTGGATCATGCCGCTGCAGATCGGCGCACCCGACGTGGCGTTCCCGCGGCTGAACATGCTGGCGTACTGGCTCTATCTCCTCGGCTCGCTGATCGCTGTGGGCGGGTTCCTCACCCCGCAGGGCGCGGCCGACTTCGGCTGGTTCGCCTACAGCCCGCTGTCGGACGCGGTCCGCTCGCCCGGTGTCGGCGCCGACATGTGGATCATGGGTCTGGCCTTCTCCGGCTTCGGCACGATCCTCGGCTCGGTCAACTTCATCACGACCATCATCTGCATGCGCGCTCCCGGCATGACGATGTTCCGCATGCCGATCTTCGTGTGGAACGTGCTGCTCACGGGTGTTCTGGTGCTGCTGGCCTTCCCCGTGCTCGCGGCGGCGCTGTTCGCGCTGGAGGCGGACCGAAAATTCGGTGCACATGTGTTCGACGCCGCCAATGGCGGAGCCTTGCTATGGCAACACCTCTTCTGGTTCTTCGGCCATCCAGAGGTGTACATCATCGCCCTGCCGTTCTTCGGCATCATCTCCGAAGTCATCCCGGTGTTCTCCCGCAAGCCGATGTTCGGCTACATGGGCCTGATCGCCGCGACGATCTCCATCGCCGGTCTGTCCGTGACCGTGTGGGCGCACCACATGTACGTCACCGGTGGCGTGCTGCTCCCGTTCTTCTCCTTCATGACGTTCCTCATCGCCGTACCGACAGGCGTGAAGTTCTTCAACTGGATCGGCACGATGTGGAAGGGGTCGCTGAGTTTCGAGACCCCGATGCTGTGGGCGACCGGCTTTCTGATCACCTTCGTCTTCGGCGGTCTGACGGGCGTGATGCTCGCCTCGCCGCCGATGGACTTTCCGGTCTCGGACTCGTACTTCGTGGTGGCGCACTTCCACTACGTGATCTTCGGTACGGTCGTGTTCGCGATGTTCTCCGGATTCCACTTCTGGTGGCCGAAGTTCACCGGCAAGATGCTCGACGAGCGCCTTGGAAAGATCACCTTCTGGACGCTGTTCGTGGGCTTCCACGGCACGTTCCTGGTACAGCACTGGCTGGGTGCGAACGGAATGCAGCGCCGTATCCCCGACTATCTGGCGGTGGAGGGCCTGACCACCCTCAACACCATCTCGACGATCTTCTCCTTCCTCCTCGGAAGTTCCCTCCTGCCGTTCTTCTACAACATCTGGAAGACCGCCAAGTACGGCGAGAAGGTCGAGGTCGACGACCCGTGGGGCTACGGCCGCTCACTGGAGTGGGCGACGTCCTGTCCCCCGCCGCGCCACAACTTCCTCACCCTGCCGCGCATCCGCAGCGAGTCCCCCGCCTTCGACCTGCACCACCCGGCGATCACGGCCGCGGCCGCACGTCTGGAGACGCCCCGGAAGGAACTGCGATGACGACCATGGACGACCGGCCACCGGCCTCGCGGGCACTCATCGACGAACTGGAGGGCCATCTGCTCATCGAGGCCACCAAGGCCGAGGGGCGGGCGGAAGCGGCTCGTTTCACCCATTCCCTGGCCTGCCTGACGGACACCCAACGCGAAGAGGTGGAAGAACGCTTCGCGGACACCTACCTGGCCCTGACCCGCCGCTCCTGGGAACGGACGGCACGGCGCGGCCGGGAACTGCGCGCCGAGTACGAGGCGAGGTACCGCGCGCTGCGTCGGCGCCTTGGCGCGGTGTTGCTTCTCGGTGCCGCTTTCGCGCTGGTGACCGTCGATGCGGTCAGCCGACGGTGACCTCGCGAGCGCGGCCGGCACGCAGAAGCATCCTGGACGATTCGTCCACCAGATTCCGCGTCATCGACCAATAAGGCTCGTCGCCACCCAGTTCGTCCAGAATGCGGTGCGCCTCGCCGCGGAACTCGTTGATGTCGTCCTCGTAGCGCCCAAGAACGACCCGTGCCAGAAGCGTGTCGATGAGTTCCGCTCGGGCGTCACGGGAATTCCTCGCGTCGGCGTGCAGCCTCAGGATGCGCTGGGTGGAGCGGGAAGCGGACGCATCGAGGGCACATGCCAGGAGATACGTCACCGTGCCGTTCAGAAGGTCCTCGTTGCGTCCGGACAGGATGTCTTCCTGGTCGTTGAACATCTGCCACAGGATGCCGAATAAATCGCCGAACTCGCGCCAGAGCTCCACTCGCTCCTTCTCGGCACCCGCCAATTCGGCGGCCATTGCGGTGATCATGCTGAAGGGGGCCCCGGACTTCCCTCGGTAGGCCGTGACCACCGATTCGCGCGTGGCCGTCGCCGCGTCTCCACGCAGGTCACTCAACTGGCCTTCGGCCGCGACGATCCAGCACTTCACGATCTCGGCCGACAAGGCGCCGCGCACCGATTCCGGGACGGCCTGCGCCTGGACGGCGAGCAGAGGCAGCGGAGTCCCGCAGACGAGCGCGGCGAGTAGCGCCTCAGCTCCGCCGAGGTCACCGGCGAGGTGGGCGCTCTGCCCGTCGGCCAGGTCGTCGAGATGGCATGCCGAGATCCACCACAGCTCATGCACGACGGCCAGCGGCACAGCGGGTTCGGGCGCGCCCGTCTCCACGGCATGCACGATCAGCGGCAGCACCGAGAGCGGGTACGTGAACTCGCGGTTCCGCACGAGTTCCGCGACCGCGGCCCGCACCGCGTCGGCCTGAGGGGAGAGTCTTTCCAGCGTGGCCTCCATCTCCGCGTCGATGTCCACCGAAAAACGACGATGAAGATCCAAGTAGGACATGGAACGCACGTGGAGACCCCTCACCACCGAGATTGAATCGAGCACCGATTCGATCACTCCGACGGAAGGGCAACCAGAGCGACTTTCAGCCGCGGCACCTCGGGACCGGCAGGCCGGTGCGGGCTAAGCGGCATCGCACCCGGTGCTCGTAGTTCGACGTCACCAGCGCCCAGGCGTCCGGCGGCAGAGCGTCCAGCAGCTCGGACGCACCGTCGAAGGCCGCGTACACGCCGGACCGGACGTCCTCATCCTCGCGCTCATCGGGGTCGAGTCCTGACTCCGGGACCCGTGTCGTTCGGGGGTCTCTCCCCCGCGCCCGTCCTACCTCCGGAGGACATGGTCGAGCTCATCTCCTGCATTCCGAGTAGCGCGATGTTCGGCACGCGCACGACGACGCGGCGGGTCCCGGTCGGACAGGATGGGCGGTGCCCGGGGAGCGACCGTGTTCACCTCTGCGCCTCTGGGCCCTCGGGCCGCGCACGCCCACGACTTCCCCCGGTCGTGGGCTGCCGGCAGGGGCATCCTCGCGCGGAGGCGGCCCCACCGCGCCGAACCCGTGGGGACGGGGAGCGGCGCGCGGGTCCCGAACCCGGTGGCGGATCCCCGGGATTCACCGCCGGGTTCGAGGACACCTCGACCGGCGCCCGGTACGGCACGGCACTCACGGTGAGGTCACGGCATCGGCTTCCGGACCCCTACGGGTTCCACCCCGCCGGTCGCAGGATCCCCAACAGCTGACGGACCAGTTCCTCGACCACCTCGTCGAGCGTCGCCGCCACCCAGCCGGCGCGCCAGTCGTGCAGAAGGCCGTTGACGCTGCCGATGAAGGCGGTGGCGGCGATCCGGTAGTCGCGCGGCACCGCCTCACCGCGGTCGGCGGCCGCGGTCGCCTCGGCGCAGATGAAGTCGATCCAGCGGGCCCGGCGGGCGAGCCGCTGCTCCTCCAGGCGCGGACTGACGCCGATGATCTCGACGAAGGTGATGCGGATGCGGCGCGGGTCCGCCGTCACGTTCGCGGCGTAGGCGCGGAAGATCGCGGTGGCGCGCTCGGCGAGCGGCAGGTCCTGGGCGTCGGCGAGGGCGGCCAGAGCCGCCTGCTCGGCCCAGTCGTTGACCTGGAGGTGGAGGGCGGCCAGCACATCCTCGAGGGTGCGGAACTCCTCGTAGAACTGACGCGTCGACAGTCCCGCCGCCTCGCTCAGCGCCGCGATGGTCGTGGATCTGAACCCCGGGCTGTCACCGAAGAGTTGGAGCGCGGCGGTCAGAAAGCGTGAGCGTCGCTCGGCCTGCCGTTCCGCGGCGGTCCTGCCTCCGTAACGGCCGGTCGGCTGTTTGATCCTGCCCGCCACACGTTCCTCCCTCGCCGGAGGGACGAACGTTCGTCCCTCCGATGATTTTGTCGTGCACGGACCCTTGTGGAGAGCGCCGGTCCTTCCTTACTTTCCAGTAAGTCCATTGTGAACGAAGTCGTGTTCAGACTTTTCGGTACCCGCACCCCCCGCCTACGACAAGGGACCCACCATGTCTGCCCTCAGACCCAGACACCTCTGTACGCTCGCCGCCGCTGTCGCCCTCACCTTCACCCTCGGCGGTGCGGCGACCGCGGCCCCCGCGCGGGCCGCCGCGCAGACTGCCGCGACCGACCTGCGCGAAGTGATGTTCGTGGGCAACAACTGGGACGGCACCGCGGACGTCATCAAGTCCACCGGTGACTTCGCGAAGGTCGGCCGGATCAACGTCGTCCCGGACAAGGACGCCCGGATGGCGGAGATCAACGCCGATCCGATCAAGTGGATCTACTTCCAGGCCATCCGCAACGGCGTCGGCGAGGGCCACGACCAGCTCGTCGACGACATGTACTCCACGCCCGACGGCAAGTCGGTGGTCGTCTCCCGCCCGAGCTTCGCCGATGTCGTCTCGATCGACCTGGCGACCGGGCACATCAACTGGCGTTTCCCCGTGGCCGGTTACCGGTCCGACCACATGGCCGTCTCCCCCGACGGCACCCGCGTCGCGGTCTCCGCGTCGACCGCGAACACCGTGCACGTGCTGGACATCAACACCGGGAAGCAGCTGGGCTCCTTCGGCACCGGCGACAAGCCGCACGAGAACATCTTCACGCGGGACGGCAAGTACATCTGGAACATGGCCATCGGCGATGTGAACACCTCGCTCGACGACCCGTGGCTGGACTGGACGAAGGGCGACCGGCACATCACCGTCGTCGACGCGACCACGTACAAGCAGGTCAAGGTGATCGACATGCGGCAGCGGCTGGACGCGATCGGTCTCACGGACTTCTCCGACGCGGTCCGGCCCGCCGTCTTCAGCCCCGACGAGTCCAAGCTGTACTTCCAGGTGTCGTTCTTCAACGGCTTCCTGGAGTACGACGTGGCCTCCGACCGGATCACCCGGGTGAAGACCCTGCCGATGAACCCCGCGACCAGCACCGACCGCACGACGTGGGTCAACGACTCGCGCCACCACGGCATTTCGATGAACCCCTCCGGCACCAAACTGTGTGTCGCCGGAACGATGGACGACTACGCGACCGTCGTCGACCGGGCCACCCTCCAGGAGGGCCCGCTCGTCACCGCCTCGAAGCCGTACTGGGCGACCGTCAGCGGTGACGGCAAGGACTGCATCGTCTCCGAGAGCGGCGCCGACCAGGTCACCGCCATCGACTTCGCCACCGGGCAGAAGACGGTGTCGGTGCCTGTCGGCGACCACCCCCAGCGTGTTCGCCTCGGCCATGTGGAGGCGAACTGGACCGGCCCTTCGACTAGTTGACCGTCGACGCGGCCCATGAGCTCAGTTCGGAACGGGCCGCGCTCAGCAGATCGGCGGACGGGGCCGTCGCCCCGTTCGTGACCAGCGCGTAGTGCAGGGTCCCCGAGTCCGGTGCGGTGAGCAGCAGTCGGCGACTGCCGGTACCGCCCGGTTCGGGGGCCACGGCGATCGGGGTGGTCGTGGTGTAGGCGGGCGGGGAGATCGTCGCACCGAGGTCGGAGACCACCGTCGTGGACGCGGTCGGGAAGGACGCCGGGAGATGGAGTTCGGTGGGAGCGCTGCCGCCGCCCGAGCGCCACAGGAGCAGCCCGTACTGGCCCGATCCCACCAGTTGGGAGACGTGCGGCAGGGACGACGGAACCGGGTTCCAGGTCAGGGTGGTGGAGCCGTCCCGGGAGCGGTCCTCGTAGGTGAAGGCGACGGTGCTGCCCGAGGTCGCGCTCGGGTAGAGCCGGTCGAGCAGGCGGGCGTCCTGACGGAGCGCGGCCGCACCGGAGTCGTCGAGGCGTACGGCCGAGAGGTCCTCGTCGTTCCAGGCGTCGCCGGAGGTGAGGACCTTGCTCGCGTTGCCGTTCATCAGCTCGTGATGGCGGCCGCTGTAGAGGTCCCACTGCCACTGGGTGCCGGAGAGCACCGGGCCGGAGGACGCCGGTCTGGTCCACCAAGTGGACCCCGGCAGACGGGAGTCGAGGGCCTGGTACATCGCCTTGTCGACCGTGGGGGCCTTGCCGGAGACCGTTCCCGACAGCGGATGGCCGAACTCGCTGACGATCGCCGTCGTCCCCGCGGCCGAGGCGCGGTCGCGGACCGTCCCGAAGTCGGTGGCGTACTGGCCGTCCGCGGCATTGCCCCACATGAGGATGCCCGAGATGGCCTTCTGATCGTAGAAGTGGGTGTTGAAGACATAGCGCGGACCGAGGGTGCCCGCGTCGAGCAGGCCGCCCTCCTGCTTCTGGGAGTCGATGTTGGAGTTCCAGAAGAGGTTGGCTTCGACGAAGGCGGGCTTGTCCTGCCAGCCGGCCGCGTCCATCCGGGCCCGGAACTTCACATAGAACGGCCAGAGCAGGTCCCGCTCCCAGGTGCGACTGGTCTGCCCGGAGTCGTAGGTGCCCGCGTACGGCTCGTTGAACGGGTCGAAGCCGACGAGGCCCGCGAACTGGGCCGTGGTGAGGTGCTGTTTGACGTAGGTCATGGTGGCCTGGGCCGTGGTGAGGAAGGCGTCCTGGACGCCGTACGCGTTGTGCCAGAAGTCGTACTGTGCCTGCTTCACGGCCCCGTTCTGGGTGATGTTCTGCCCCCAGAAGATGCAGATCCCGCAGGACTCGCTCGGGTAGTTTCCTGCGTCCACGGCCCACTTGGGGGCTCCGTCGCCGGTGTACCAGCTGCCCGAGTTGAAGAGGTAGCGGGAGTAGAGGTCCTGGTGGAAGTCGGGATACACGCGGATTCCGGCGTCGAGGAAGGCGCGTATCTGGTCGGTGACGGCGGCGAGGTAGGCGGAGTCGACCTGGCCGCGTACGGGTTCGGCATGAGCCCAGGAGAGCAGGAAGCGCACGGAGTTGCCGCCACCGAGGGCCCGCAGGGCCGTCGCGGACTTCTTGGCGTCGGCGACCGAGGCGAAGGGCAGCCCGCTGTTCTCTTCGAGTTTCGTCTCGCCGGAGACGTTGTAGCCGCGCAGGACGACCTCGCGGCCGAGCCCATCGAGGAAGCGGCCCTTGTCGACCGTGAGAGTGGCCGCCGCCGGCGCGTCGAACCACAGGGAGTCGGGGAGTCCGTCCGCGGCGGCGGGCTGGGCGCCCACCGCCGAGAGGAAGCCGGTGAGGAGCACGAGGACGCCGAGCAGACGCGCACGTAACTTCGACATGTCCACAACATTCGCGGGTGCGCAAGTGGGCGTCAATACTTCTGACTCCTGAGTAAGTTTCATGTTCTGGAGATCTCTTGGGGAGACATGTCGCCGGGCGCGGGCTCAGGCGCCGACCCGCCGCGTCACGTTCAGCAGGTACTCCTTCAGGTCCAACGGGTTGAGGTCGGTGCGCGGGCGGTCGGGGACCGTGCCCCGCAGAACCGGTGCGTAGTGGTCGAAGGCGCATTCCAGCTCGCCCTCGCCGCGGGTCAGCCCCGGGAGCTGCCGCTCCAGCCCATGGACCCGGGCGACCGGGATCCAGCCCTCCAGCACGCACGAAGCGCCCCGCAGCTCGGTGGCCCCCGCGACGGCTCCCTGTTTCGCCAGCACCGGCAGCACCGCGCCCAGCGTGTCCGCCGGGGCCTCCAGCCTGAAGCGGTGCATCGGCTCGTACACCTGGGTGCCCGCCGACCGCAGCGCGTCCATCACCACCAGGGGGGTCAGGCCCCGGAAGTCGGCGCCCGTGCTGGACATGCTCTTGTCGAAGCCCTGGTGGGCGTGGCTCTGCCGGGGCCAGTAGCCGGAGTGGGTCATGGTGACCGTGCAGTCCGTCACCTGCCAGCCGTGGATTCCCTGCGCGAGCGTCTCCTTCACGGTGTCCTCGACCGCCTTGAAGAACGCGTACGGCATCGCTCCGAGCTCGACCTCCAGCCGGAACTCCACCCCGGAGCCGACCGGGGCCGGATCGACGCGCAGGCCGACGGTCGCCAGAAAGGGATGGAGACCCTTCTTGATGAACTCGACCGCCGCGCCGCTGGTGAGGGGCCGCTCGATGCACAGGGGTGTCGTCTCCCGGAACAGGACGTCGATGCCGAAGTCATCGGCCAGAGTCGCCTGGATGACCTCTTTCTGCACCTCTCCGTACAGCGAGACGGAGATCTCCTTGCGCGTCTCGTCCTGGCGCAGATCGATCAGGGGGTCCTGCTCGGCCAATTGGGTGAGGGCGCCGTGCAGTGCGCCCTTGTCGGCCGGACGGCACGGTTCGACGACGGTCTCGAGGGTCGGGGGCGAGAAGTGGTGCTCGCCGGCCGACGACTTCCGCGCTACGCCGATGGTGTCACCGATCCGGATGTCCGCGAGGCCCCAGAGCTTGGCGATCCGCCCCGCCGCGACGGACTGCTCACGCAGCGCCGCGCCCCGGTCGAAGACGCTGATCGCGGTGACCCTGCCCTCCTTGCCGTCACCCAGAGGCACCCGGTCGCGCGTCCGCAGCGTCCCGGAGAACATCCGGGCGTACGCGATCTTCTCCCCGGCGGGCCCGCGCTCGACCTTGAAGACACTGCCCGACACCGGGCCGTCGACATCGGCCTCGGCGCGCGGCAGCAACTCCCTGATCCCCGCGATCAGTTCATCGACCCCCGCGCCAGTCACGGCCGAGCCGAAGAACACCGGATGGACCAGGGCCTGCCCGGTCTGCCGCACCAGAGCGGCGCGGATCAGGTCGTACGACACCCGGCCCTCGACGTACGCGGCGAGCAGCGCGTCGTCGTGCTCGGAGAGCAGGTCGAGCAACGGCGCGGCCAGCCTTGCCTCGTCGAACGGGCCGAAGCGGGCGTCCCGCGTGCCCTGCGCCCGGACCTCTCCCATGGGGACGATCGCCGGGGTGAGCCGCGCCGCGACGGCGTCGAGCACGCGCTCGGGGCACGCCCCGCCGCGGTCGATCTTGTTGACGAAGACGAGCGTGGGGATGCGCAGCCGCCGGAGCGTCCGCATCAGCACACGGGTCTGGGCCTGCACGCCCTCCACGGCGGAGATCACCAGCACGGCGCCGTCGAGCACGCTCAGCACGCGCTCCACCTCGGCGATGAAGTCCGGGTGTCCCGGGGTGTCGATCAGATTGACGGTCGCGTCGTCGACCGCGAAGGAGACCACGGCGGACTTGATCGTGATGCCACGCTGCCGCTCCAGCGCGAGGGAATCGGTCTGGGTGTTCCCGTCGTCGACGCTGCCGATCTCGTCGATGACTCCGACCGAGTGCAGCAGCCGCTCGGTCAGGCTTGTCTTACCGGCGTCTACGTGCGCCAGGATTCCCAGGTTGAGCATATGCACCGGGTGTCATGTCCTTTGGAGTGGGAGTGATTCCTTCCTGGGGGGACATGAACGGTGTGCGCATCGCTGCTCCCTGATCTTGGTGGACGCTTCGCTCCCAGTGGAGCAGGCGGCCTCGCCCGGCAGCAACGGATTAACGCTCAACAAATCCCCGCCGCAGCACTCGCCGCCCTCCCCGCCCGGCCCTAGAGTGACGCACACCACGTAAAATGGCTGATACCCCTCACCTGGCTCTCCGGGAGGGCACATGACCCGCATTTCGGTGAAGGTGGACGGCACCACGTACGAGGACGAGGTCGAACCCCGACTTCTCCTGGTCCACTATCTGCGCGACCACCTGGGTCTGACCGGCACCCCGATCGGCTGCGACACGTCGAACTGCGGGGCCTGCACGGTCGACCTGGACGGGGAGACCGTCAAGAGCTGCTCGGTCCTCGCCGTCCAGACGGACGGGAGCGAAGTGACCACCATCCAGGGACTGGCGCACGACGGTGAGTGGCACGCGCTCCAGAAGGCGTTCCACGAGCGGCACGCGCTCCAGTGCGGCTACTGCACCCCCGGGATGATCATGGCGGCCCGCGATCTGCTGCGCGAGAACCCGGCCCCGGGCCCGCAGGAGGTACGGGAGGCCCTGGAGGGCAACCTCTGCCGGTGCACCGGCTACCAGAACATCGTGCGCGCGGTCCTCGCCGCCTCCCGACAGGAGGTCTCGCCGTGACGGACCAGATCGTCGACCGCGAGGTCGGCCGCTCCCGGCCGCGCAAGGAGGACGCCCGTCTGGTCACCGGGCAGACCAACTGGACCGACAACATCAACGTCAACGGACTGCTCCACCTGGCCATCCTGCGCAGCCCCATGGCACACGCCCGGATCGACCGGATCGATGTCGCACCCGCCCGCGAGCGCCCCGGCGTGGTCGCCGCGTTCACCGGCCAGGACCTCGCCGAGGGCCTCGGCTCACTCCCCTGCGCCTGGCCGGTCACCGAGGACATCGTGCTGCCCGACCACCCGCCGATCGCGGTCGACGAGGTCCGGTACGCGGGAGACCCGGTGGCCGTCGTCGTGGCCCGCGACCGATACGCGGCCGCCGACGCCCTGGAGGCCGTCGAGGTCGACTACACACCCCTGCCCCCGGTGCTCGATCTGGAGGCCGCCCTCGCCGAGGACGCGCCACTGGTCCACTCCGACAAGGGCACCAACCGCTGCTACGTGTGGCCGCTGGCGACCGGTGCGGACTACGCCACCGTGCGGGAGCGCGCGGACGTCGTCCTGAAGCGCCGCTACCTCCAGCAGCGCCTGATCCCCAACGCGATGGAGCCGCGCGCCGTCGTGGTCACCCCGCTCGCCGCCTCCGGCGAGTACACCGTCCACTCGGCCACGCAGATCCCGCACATCCTGCGGATCATGCTCGCCGTCGTCACCGGCATCCCCGAGCAGAAGCTGCGCGTGATCGCCCCCGACGTCGGCGGCGGCTTCGGCTCCAAGCTCCAGGTGTACGGCGAGGAGGCCCTCGCCCTGGCCGTCGCCCGGCGGCTCGGACGGCCCGTGAAGTGGACCGAGTCGCGCTCCGAGGGCTACCTCGCGACCCACCACGGCCGCGGCATGATCCAGGACGTCGAGATCGCCGCCACCAGCGAGGGCAGGCTGCTCGGCCTCAAGGTCGACCTCCTCGCGGACATGGGCGCCTATCTGATGCTCGTCACCCCGGGCATCCCGATCCTGGGCGCCTTCATGTACCCGGCGATCTACAAGATGGACGCGTACGACTTCACGTGCACCGGCGTCTTCACGACCAGGACGCCGACCGACGCCTACCGCGGCGCGGGGCGCCCCGAGGCGACGTACGCCATCGAACGGATCATGGACGAGCTGGCCGTCGAACTCAACCTGGATCCCGTCGAGTTGAGGCGGCTCAACTGGATCAGGCACGAGGAGTTCCCGTACACGTCCGTCGCGGGTCTGACCTACGACAGCGGCAACTACGAGGCCGCCACGGACAAGGCGCTCGCCCTCTTCGGATACGACAAGCTGCGCGCCGAGCAGGCGGACCGCAACCGGCGCGGCGACTCCGTACGCCTGGGCATCGGCGTGTCCACGTACACCGAGATGTGCGGGCTCGCGCCCAGCCGGGTGCTGCGTGACCTGCGGTACGCGGCCGGGGGCTGGGAGGCCGCGAGCATCCGCATGCTGCCCACCGGCAAGGTCGAGGTGGTCACCGGCACCAGCCCGCACGGGCAGGGCCATGTGACCTGCTGGAGCCAGATCGCCGCCGATGTGCTCGGGGTGCCCTTCGAGGACATCGAGGTGGTGCACGGCGACACCAGGGCGGCGCCCCAGGGCATGGACACCTACGGCTCGCGCTCGCTCGTCGTGGGCGGGGCCGCGGTGCACCACGCGGCGCGCAAGGTGGTGGAGAAGGCGCGGAAGGTGGCCGCGCACCTGCTGGAGGCGAGCGAGCACGACCTGGAGTTCACGCACGGCGTGTTCTCCGTGAAGGGCTCGCCCGAGGCGCGCAGGACCATCCAGGAGGTCGCCTTCGAGACGTTCTCCTCGCACGACCTGCCCGACGGCATGGAGCCCACCATCAACGCCGAGCACCTGGTCGACCCGGACAACTTCTCCTACCCGCACGGCACCCACCTGTGCGCGGTCGAGGTCGACACCGAGACCGGACGGACCACCATCCGCTCCTACGTCTGCGTCGACGACGTCGGCAGCGTCATCAACCCGATGATCGTCGAGGGGCAGGTGCACGGCGGGGTCGCGCAGGGCATCGCGCAGGCGCTGTACGAGGAGGCCGTGTACGACGACGAGGGCAACCTCGTCTCGGGCACGATGGCCGACTACCTCGTGCCCTCGGCGGCCGACCTGCCCGAGTTCGTGACGGACCGGACGGAGACACCGGCGACATCGAATCCCCTGGGTTCCAAGGGAGTCGGGGAGTCGGGGACCATCGCCTCCACGCCCGCCGTCGTCAACGCGATCGTGGACGCGCTGCGCCCCCTCGGAGTGACCGAGGTGAGGATGCCCTGCACGCCGCAGCGGGTCTGGGAAGCCCTACGGTCCGCTCGGGCGGCGGACGGGTCCGCCCGCTCCGGTGAGGAGGCGTCGGCATGATTCCCCCCGCATTCGACTACGTGCGGCCCTCGAGCGTCGACGAGGCCGTGCGCACCCTCGCGGACGCGGGCGAGGACGCGAAGGTGCTGGCCGGCGGGCAGAGCCTGCTGCCCCTGCTCCGGCTGCGGCTCGCCTTCCCCGAACTGGTCGTCGACGTCGGCCGGATCCCGGAGCTGCGCGGGATCCGCGAGGACGCCGGCACACTGGTCATCGGAGCGATGACCTCGCACCACGACGTCATCCGCGATCCGCTGGTGCGTCGGCACGCCGGGCTCCTGGCGGCGGCCACCGCCACGGTCGCCGATCCCGCCGTACGCCATCGCGGCACTCTCGGCGGTTCGCTCGCACACGCCGATCCGGCCGGTGACCTGCCCGCCGTGGTCCTCGCCCTCGACGCGACCCTGATCGCGGTGGGACCGCAGGGGCGGCGCGCGATCCCGGCCCGCGAGTTCTTCGTCGACTATCTGCAGACCGCGCTGCGCCCGGACGAACTGCTGGTGGGGGTGGAGATCCCGTCGACCGAGGGCTGGGGCTTCCACTACGAGAAGTTCCAGCGGGTCGCGCAGGCCTGGGCGGTGGTCGGCGTGGCAGCGCTCGTACGGCGGGACGACGGACACCTCGCCGAATCCCGGATCGGGCTGACCAACATGGGCTCCACGCCCCTGCGGGCCACATCCACCGAGGCGGCGCTCACCGGCGCCGACGCCGAACCGGGCGCGGTGGCACGGGCCGCCGAGTCGGCGGCGGAGGGCACGCATCCGTCGTCCGATCCCTCGGGCTCACCCGAGTACCGCGCGCACCTGGCCCGGGTGCTGACGCGACGCGCGGTGCTGGCCGCCCTGGAGTAGCGCCCATGCACGAGGTGAGCGGTCCGGCGGAGGTGCGGGCCCGCCTGGAGAAGACGGGGTATCTCGTCGACGACGGGCTGGCCGTGGCCTGCTTCCTGGCGCTGCGGCTGCACCGGCCGCTGTTCTGCGAGGGCGACGCGGGCGTGGGCAAGACCGCGCTCGCGTCCGCCCTGGCCGAGGCGATGGACGCTCCGCTGATCCGGCTCCAGTGCTACGAGGGCATCGACGCCTCCCAGGCCCTGTACGACTGGGACTTCCCACGTCAGCTGCTGCACCTGCGGGCGGCCGAGGCGGCGGGCGTGACGGATGCCGACCGGCTCGAAGGGGAGCTGTACGACCGGCGGTTCCTCGTCACGCGTCCACTGCTGCGGGCGCTGGAGACCCAGCCGTCGGTGCTGCTGGTCGACGAGATCGACCGCGCGGACGACGAGTTCGAGGCGTTCCTGCTGGAGCTGCTGTCCGAGTACACGATCACCATTCCGGAACTGGGCACCCTGCGGGCGCAGCTGCCGCCCATCGTGGTGCTGACCTCGAACCGGACGCGCGAAGTGCACGACGCGCTGAAGCGAAGGTGCCTCTACCACTGGTTCGACCATCCCGGGTTCGCCCGTGAACTCGCCATCGTGCGGAGGCGGTTGCCGCGGGTCACGGAGCGGCTGGCCGAGCAGGTGACCGCACTCGCGCAGGCCCTGCGCGCCGAGGACCTGGTCAAACCGCCCGGCGTCGCGGAGACCATCGACTGGGCGGAGGCTCTGGACACGCTGGGGGCGAGCGAGGTGGACGCGGAGCTGGCGGTGGCGACCCTGGGCTCGGTGCTGAAGTACCGGGAGGACACCGAGCGGGCACGGGGGCTGGATCTGGCGGCGATCCTCGCGGCACGGGAGCCGTGAGCAGCGTGAACGGCCGGGACGGCCGGAGCCGCGGGGAGGGCGCAGACGGCGGGATCGAGGTGGGACAACGGCGCGCCGTCGACGCGTCCGCCGTGGTCGTCGGGTTCGCCCGCGCGTTGCGCGCCGCGGGCGTCGACGCCTCGCCCGACCGCGTGCAGGCCTTCCTCGGCGCGCTCGACGTACTCGATCCCGGCGCGCGCTCGGACGTGTACTGGGCGGGCCGTCTCACCCTGTGCGGGAGCCAGGACGACCTGGAGCGCTACGAGCGGGTCTTCGCGGCGTACTTCGGCGGCCGGCCCGGCGGCGCCCCGGCCCGGGCCGCTCCCCCGCCGCGGACCCGGACGGTCCTGCGCGGCGCCGGTACGGTGCCCCGCCCGGCGGCGCGGGCCGAGGACGCCGTACCCGTGGCCGTGCTGGCCGACTCCACGGACGTACTGCGCCACCGGGACTTCGCCGAGCTGACCGCCGCCGAGCGCGACCAACTGCGGCGGCTGCGGACCGCGTTCACCCTGCGCGGCGAGGTCCGGCGCACCGCGCGGCGGCATCCGGCCCGGCGGGGTGCCGTCGATCCGCGGCGCACGGTACGGGAGTTGCTGCGCGGCGGCGGGGAGCCGGCGCGGCTGCGGCACCGGGCGCGAGCGGACCGGCCGCGCCGGGTGGTGCTGCTCGTGGACGTGAGCGGCTCGATGGGGCCGTACGCGGACGCGCTGCTGCGTTTCGCGCACGCGGCCCTCCACGGCCCCCGCATGGGTGGTGCCGCACGGGGCACCCGCACGGAGGTCTTCACGGTCGGTACCCGGCTGACCCGGGTGACCCGTGAACTGGCGCACCGGGATCCCGACACGGCCATGGCCGCGCTCGCGGCGGCGGTTCCGGACTGGCGTGGCGGCACCCGGTTGGGTGAGATGCTGCGCGGCTTCCTGGACCGGTGGGGGCGGCGGGGCATGGCGCGCGGCGCGGTGGTCGTCGTGCTGTCCGACGGCTGGGAGCGTGGCGATCCGGCTCTGCTCGCGGAGCAGATGCGCCGCCTGCACCGGCTCGCGCACCGGGTGATCTGGGCGAATCCGCGCAAGGCCCGACCCGGTTACGCGCCCCTGGCCGGCGGGATGGCCGCGGCGCTGCCGAGCGTGGACGCGTTCGTCGAGGGACACAGTCCGGCCGCGCTGGAGCGGCTGGCGGCGGCGGTGAGAGGAGCGGACTCTTGAGTGGGACGCACCCTGTGGTGAGCGGAGCGAGCGATGCGTGAGATCCTCCCGGCGCTGGAGCGGTGGTACGCGGCGGGCTCCCCCTTCGGGCTCGCCACGGTGGTCACTGTCAGCCGCAGCGCGCCCCGGGACCCGGGAGCCGCCATGGCCGTGGGGCCCGGCGACGAGGTCGTGGGCAGTGTGTCCGGCGGCTGTGTCGAGGGGGCGGTGTACGAACTGGCCCAGGAGGTGGTGGCGTCCGGCGAGGCCCGTCTGGAGACCTTCGGGTACAGCGACGAGGACGCGTTCGCCGTGGGACTCACCTGCGGCGGCGAGATCACCCTGCTCATCCGCCGGGTGACGCCCGCCGAGGACCCCTCGTTCGCCGCGGTGGCCGACTCGGTGGCCGCCGGCCGGCCCGTGACGGTGGCGACGGTGATCGAGGGACCGGCGCCGCTCGGGGCCACGCTCGCGGTGTGGCCGGACGAGGTGGCCGGTTCGCTGGGCTCCACGGGTCTGGACGTGGCCGTCACCGCCGACGCCCGCGGCGAACTGGCCCAGGGCGCCACGATCCGGCGGCACTACGGGCCGCACGGCGAGCGCCGCGAGGACGCCGTGACCGTCTTCCTCCATTCCTTCGCGCCGCCCCCGCGCATGCTCGTCTTCGGCGCGATCGACTACGCGGCGGCGGTGGCCCGCATCGGGGACTTCCTCGGCTACCGGGTCACGGTGTGCGACGCCCGCCCGGTCTTCGCCACCGCGAAACGGTTCCCGGCGGGTGTGGAGGTCGTCGTGGACTGGCCGCACCGCTATCTGCGCGGTACGAAGACGGATGCGCGCACGGTGATCTGCGTCCTGACCCACGACCCGAAGTTCGACGTGCCCCTGCTGGAGGAGGCACTGCGCCGCCCGGCCGCGTACATCGGGGCGATGGGCAGCCGTCGTACCCACGACGACCGCAGGAAACGGCTCGTCGACGCCGGTCTGTCGGAGGGCGAGCTGTCCCGGCTGCGCTCGCCGGTCGGGCTCGACCTCGGCGCCCGTACGCCGGAGGAGGTGGCCGTGTCCGTCGCCGCGGAGATCGTCGCACTGCGGTGGGGCGGCAGCGGGGCGCCGCTGACGGCGACGGGCGGGGCGATCCATCCCGGTCCCGTCGATACGCCTGCCGGACCCGTCGGCACGCCTGGAGGAGAGCAGCATGGAACTGCATCATGAGTTCACCGTCCCCGTTCCCGTCGACGACGCCTGGCGGGCGCTCCTCGACGTCGAACGGATCGCCCCGTGCATGCCGGGCGCGACGGTGGACGACTACGACGGCAAGACCGTGACCGGTTCGGTGAAGGTCAAGGTGGGGCCCATCACGGTGACGTACCGGGGCACCGCCGTCTTCGAGGAACAGGACGAGTCCGCGCACCGGATGGTACTGATCGCGAACGGCAAGGAGACCCGTGGCCAGGGCACGGCACGGGCCACGGTCACGGGCACGCTCGCCGAACGCGACGGCGGCACGGCGGTGTCGGTGCGGACCGATCTGACCGTCACGGGGCGTCCGGCGCAGTTCGGTCGCGGCGTCATGGCGGAGGTGGGCGACAAGCTGGTCGGGCAGTTCGCGGAGTGTCTGGCGCGGCGCCTCGAGGAACCGGCCGGACGAACCGAGTCACCCGAGCCGGTCGAACCGTTCCAGCCGGCACGACCAGTCCAACCGGTGCCGCCGGTCCAACCGGTCCAACCGGTCGAGCCGATCGACCTGTTGCGGACCGCCGGGCCGCCGGTCGCCAAACGCGTGGCGGTCGCGGTGGCCACCGCCGTACTGGCACTGGTCTTCGTGCGCATCCGACGGCACCGGCACGCCTGAGTGCCTCAGCCGGGGTCGACGCGGTGCAGGGTCACCTCGGTCAGCTGTCCTTCGGTCACGGTCGCGGTCATGTACGTGTGGTGCGGCTGGCGGCGGCGGTCGGTCGGGGAGCCCGGGTTGAGCAGGCGCAGGCCCGTCCCGGTGGTGGTGTCCCAGGGGATGTGGCTGTGTCCGAAGACCAGGACGTCGAGGTCGGGGTAGCGCTCGGCGCAACGCCGTTCGCGGCCCTGGGCGGCACCGGTCTCATGGACGACGCCGAGGCGCAGACCGTCCAGGTCGACGCGGGCGACCTCGGGGAGGCGGGCGCGCAGGCCCGGGCCGTCGTTGTTGCCGTACACCCCGACGAGCCTGCGTGCCCGCTCCTCCAGCAGATCGAGGGTGGCGGTGTCCACCCAGTCGCCCGCGTGGACGACGACGTCGGCGTGCGGGAGTTCGGCCAGCAGCTGCGGCGGCAGCGCCTCGGCCCGCTGGGGCAGGTGGGTGTCGGACATCAGGAGCAGACGCACGGCACCCACCCTAGGAGTGCGGTCGGGTCACCGCGAGGAGTGCGGTCGTGCCGGCCCGCGCCCTGCCGCGAACATGGACTTCCATGATCGGTTCCGCTTGAACGGCAGCTCGAACAGCTTGGCGAACAGCCACGCTCCCAGCACCGAGGCGGGCAGTGCCAGTGTCAGCGTGAACCAGAACGCGGGCAGACCGGGCGATACGAAATGGGGGGCCATCTTCCGGCAGACGATCATGACGATCGGCAGGTGAACCAGGTAGAGGCTGTAGGAGAAGTCGCCGAGGCCGCGCATCGGACGCGTGGCCAGGAGCCGCATGAGGAACGCGGGTCTGCCGGTGGCAACCGCCGCGATCATCATGGTCATGGCGGGCGCCACGGCGAGATCGATCCAGAAATAGTGGTCCACCGTCCACACCGACCCCTTGATGACGACAAGCGCCACCACCGGCAGGGCGGCCAGAGCGGCGAGCCAGTGCCACGGCAGCCGCCGGACCTTCTCCGGCGCGACGACGATCCCCGCGCCCACCAGTCCCGCGACGAACACGGGGGCGAGGTTCGGCGTCAGCCAGTTCACGCCTTCCACCGGTGACGCGTTCGGCGCCAGCAGGCCACGCGCGATCACCAGGAGCGTCACGCCCGCGATCAGGACGACCGCGCCCAGCCGCCGTCGGAGGAGAAGGAGGAGCGGAAAGACGAGATAGAGCTCCGCCTCCACGCCGATCGACCAGAACGCCCCGTTCGGCGTGGGAGCCGTGAACATGTCCTGGACCACGAAGCCGTACACCAGAACCGATGCGCCGGTCGGCGGTCCGAAATGTGAGGCGGGCACCACGAACCAGGCGACCGCCAGGCTCAACGCGAGGGCCGCCCAGTAGGGAGGCAGGATGCGCCACGCGCGCCGCCGCAGGAACCGGGAAACGCCGCCCAGGTGCCAACCGTTGCGCGCCGGCGAGATGGCCAGGGAGAAACCGGACAGCACCAGGAAGAAGACCACGGCGAGACGCCCGTACATCAGCCAGCCCAGCCAGGCGGGACCCGAGTTCTTGGGAAAACCCGGCATGGTCAGAAGCCAGCAGTGGAAGAGCAGCACGTAGAGCGCGGCCAGGCCGCGGAGCCCGTCAAGGCCCAGCACCTGGCCGCGACCACGCGTTTCGGGCCGCTGCAGCGGTGGAGAGACGGTGAGTGGGGTTCCCATACTCTCTCTCACGTGTCGTCCCGGGCCGATGTTCAACTACCGTCCGGTCATCGGTCCGTACGCCTCGGCGCCGATGCGCTGGAACAACCGACCGGGCCGGACCGCTCAGCTCGGCGTGTCGACGCAGGGCCCGGCCGGGTCTGCGAGCGTCCGCGCCAGCCGCCGTATCTCCGCCACGTCCAACGCCGGGTTCGCGGCTGCCGGATGGGCCAGTTCCTCGTCGTCGAGGAGTTCCGTCAGCCGGGGCCGCGGGAGGTTCGGGTGGCGGGTCGCCGCGGCCCGTACGGCGGGGTCCGGGTCCCTGGTGAGGCGTTCCACGACGGCCGGCGCGGTCTCGGGGTCGCGCACGGCCAGGGCCCTGACGTCGGGGTCCTCGTGGTCGGCGAAGGCGGCCAGTCGGGTGGTCGGGAAGTTCGGCCGGGTGGCGAGGTGCGCGCGGTCGGGACCGGTGTACTCCAGGAAACTGCGCAGCAGCAGGGCCGCGGGGGCGTCGGGATGGTTCTGGGCGAGCGTGACGCGTACGCCGAGGTCCTCGTCGTCGGCCAGGCGTGCCACGAGGTCCGGCGGGAGCGTGTGGACCCCGGCCGCCCTCCTGCGCAGCATCGGGTGGGCGGACAGGGCGTCCCGGCGGACGCTCTCGGGGTCCCGTGGCACCGACGGTGCGGGCCGGTGGTGGAAACCGCAGTCCGTGGGCACCTCGTAGTCGATCGCGGCCCGCTCCTCCTCGCTCAGCGCCGGGTGCACGGACAGCGCGAGCCGCACCGTGGGGTCGGGGTCCACGGCCAGCGCACGGCGTTCGGCGGGTCCGAGGTCCGCGCGGTACGCGATGCCCTCCCGGACCTCCGGGTCCGGATCGGCTGCCAGCAGGATCACCACATCGGCGGGGAGGCTGGGGTTGCCGGCGATCATCGCCCGCTCGTCGTCACTGGCCGGAGCGGTCAGGACAAGGTCCACGACGGCTCTGGTGAGGGGCAGGTTGCACAGCATGCCGGTGCGTGCGTGACAGGAATGAGCGGGCAGCGCGCTCTCCAACCAGTCCGCGTCCTCGTTGTGCGTGTGCAGCAGCGCCCTGTCCCGGACGCCCTCGTCGGGGTCCGCCAGCAGCGCGGCCCGGGCGTCGGCGGACAGCCACTCCCACGCGCCGACCCCCCAGCGGCGGACCTTCGCGTCCGGGTGCGTGTGCATCGTCCGCAGCAACTCGGTGGAGATCTGCTGGTAGAAGACGCCGCCGAGTTCGTCGTTCCCGTACGTCCTGATCATGTGGACGAGGGCCTCGTCGGGCAGTGGTCGGGGCCTGCCCCCGAAAGGCATCCGGGGCCCATCGGCGAAGTGGGCGCGGACGAACCACTCCGGATCGTCGATCAGTCGTACCCGCTGGGCCGGACCGACGTGGGGATTGCGGGCGAAGAAGCTGCGGGTGTACGTGTCGGGGTGCTCGACCACCGCGTCCACGACGGCGTCGGGCAGGACCCGGTCGCGGCACAGCACCATCCGTACCGCCGCCGGACCGTCGGCGAGAAGCCGCAGCAGGACGTCCTGCGGGGTGGACGGGTTGAGCGCCAGCCCTGCCAGCCGCCGTGCGGCCAGGCCGGCTTCCTCCCATATCCGCTCAGGCGTCTTCACCATGCGCAGTCCCCCCGTGTGTAATCCGGCCCCCGCCCCCAGGAGCACCTGGTGCCCGACCCTATCCGCCTGCGTCCAGCGGGATTTCGCTCCACACCTGCTTGCCGCCGCTGACCGGCACGGTGCCCCAGGTCGCCGACATGGCCTCGACGAGGAGGATGCCGCGGCCGCCGGTGGCCTCCCAGCCGATGCTGGTGGGCTTGACGGGCGTACGGGGTGAGGTGTCGGCGACGGAGATCCGCAGGCGGTGGTTGATGAGGGTGATGTCGAGTCTGACCTGCCCGTCGGTGTGCACGAGGGCGTTGGTGACGAGTTCGGAGACGACGAGGAGCGCGCCGTCCATGCTGTCGTCGGGCACGCCCCAGGCGCGCAGGGTGCGCCGGGTGAAGCGGCGGGCGTGCCGGACCGCCTCCGGGACGCGCCACACCGTCCAGCTCTCCCGCAGCGGGCGGGTCTCCAGACCGTCGTAGCGCATCAGGAGGAGGGCCACGTCGTCGCTGCGGTTCGCGCCCGTGAGCAGTCCGTCGGCCACCACTCCGAGGTGGGCGGGGTCGGACGCGGTCAGTACGCCGGCCAGTCGGTTCAGTCCGTCCTCGATGTCGACCTCGGCGGACTCGACGAGACCGTCCGTGGTCAGGGCGAGGACCGTGCCGCGCTGGAGGCGCAGCGGGATCATCGGGAAGTCGGCCTGCGTGACGACGCCCAGTGGGGGTCCGCCCTCGGACATGGTGACCTCCGTTGTGCCGTCCGGGTGGCGCAGCACGGGCGGGTGGTGTCCGGCGCGTACGCACCAGGCGGTGCCCTCCTCCAGGTCCACGTCGACGTAGCAGCAGGTGACGAAGAGGTCGGTCTCCAGGTCCATGAGGAGTCGGTTGGCGTGCTGCACGACGACGTCCGGGGGGTGGCCCTCGACGGCGTACGCGCGCAGGGCCGTGCGCATCTGGCCCATCAGGGTGGCCGCCTGGGCGTTGTGGCCCTGGACGTCGCCGATGACGAGGGCGACGTGGTTGTCGGGCAGCGGGATGACGTCGTACCAGTCGCCGCCGACCTCCAGGCCTGCCGTGGTGGGCAGATAGCGGGCGACGGCGACCGCGCCGGGGATCCGGGGCAGGCGCCGCGGCAGCAGGGAGCGCTGGAGCGTGCCGACCAGTTCGTGTTCGGCGTCGAAGGCGCGGGCGCGTGTCAGGGCCTGGCCCGCGAGGCCCGCGGACGCGGTGAGCAGTGCGCGCTCGTCGGAGCCGAACTCGTGCGGGTCGTCCCAGCCGATGAGACACGCACCCGCCATCCGGCCGCCGGCGGGCAGCGGCAGGATGGCGAGACCGCCGGGGCCGACGTCGGCGAGCGCCGGTTCCAGGGGTGCTCCGGCGGGCCAGACGGCGGGGCGCCCCTCGATGAGGGCCGCCTCCAGCGTGGGCATGGCGCGTACGGGCGCGTCGGGCCACTCCGAGCGCCACTCGGAGCGCCACACCTCGGGCCAGGCTTCGGGTTCGGGAGGGTCGAGGAGGGTGACGACGAGGCGGTCGCCCTCCAGTTCGGCGAGGGCGATCCGGTCGGCCCGCAGGGGGCCCCGCAGCGCGGCCACCACGGCCCGGCCGACGTCACGGACGGTGCCCGCGGTGGCGAGGGTCGAGGCGAGTCGCTGGACGCGGACCACGTCGCTGACGCCGGAGCGCAGTGTGGAGGCGTCGGTGACGGTGCCCACGAGGTGCGCCGGGAGCCCCGCTCCGCCGGGCACGAGTCGGCCGCGCAGCCGTAGCCACTTCGGCTCTCCGGAGGGCTGGAGGATGCGGAACTCCAGCTCGCGGTCGCCGATGGACATGTGGCCCGCCTCCACCACGGACATCAGCGCGGGCAGGTCCTCGGGGACGGTCATCGACAGCAGGCTCTCGACCTTGCCGTCGAACTCGCCCGGGTCGAGGCCGAACAGCTCCAGCATCTCGTCGTCGACCTCCAGGTGTCCGGTGTCCATGGCGAGGTCGAACGAGCTGGTGGGCCGGGCGGCGGCGCGCGGCGAGCCGGGCGCGGGGGTGACGGCGGCCTCGGCGATCAGACCGAGGCACTCCCGGTCCTCCTCGTCGAAGCCGCCCGGGCGCTCGCCGGCCGCCACGAGGCAGCCGCCGTCCGCCAGGGGCAGGACAGCCAGCCAGAAGTCCTGGGACGGCAGCCTGCGGGCGTCGGCGCAGCGGGCGATCTCCGCCGGGCCGAGCCACAGCGGTCGGCCCGAGCGGTACGCGTCCGCCGCCGGGGAGCCGCCGGGGAGGACATAGCTGTCGCGCAGGCCGTAGAGCGTCCTGGGGACGCCTGCCGACTCGGACAGGTACAGCTCGTCGCCGCTCTCGGTGGGCGAGTACACCGCGACGACGCTCGCGCCCGCGAAGACGAGTGCCTGTTCGAGCACGCGGCGCTGTCGCTCGCGCGGGTCCAGGTCCGGGGTGGGCGTCTTGAGGGCAAGTTCGGCACGCAGCGTCCTCTTTCCGCGTTCCGCAGCGCCCTCACTGACCACGTCCGCAATTACAGCGCTTCCGGGACGCTCGCGCAGCCCCTGCGACCGTTCCGGGGCCGTCGGGCCTGCGACGGAGCCCGGAAAGCGGCACCCTGTGCCGCGCGTGGCGCTCGCCGTGCGGAAGGGGCCGTCACGAGGGAGCCTTGATCCCTGAGCCCGTCGCACGGCCCTGCGAGGAGGTGGTCGGCGTGTCCGGCTGGCAGAGGTCCGAGCAGGCGCCGGCGGATCGGCCGACGCCCGTCGGACGGCCGCTGCTGGCACTGACGCTGGCCTCGATCCTGGAGGAGGTCCACGCCCACTCCGGGGCGGTGTACCTGCTGACGCCGGATGAGTCCGTGCTGGAGATGGCGGTCATGGCGGGCATGCCCAGGTCGTTCGCGGCGCCGTGGGAGAGGGTGGGGCTCAACGCGCCGATTCCGGTCGCCGTGGCGGTGCGGGAGCGGCGGCTGGTCTGGGTCGGTGGCGAGGAGGAGATGGCCCGCCGCTTCCCGCGGATCGCCGTGGTCCTGCCGTACCCCTTCGCGCTGGCCGCCCTCCCGGTGGCGACCGAGGGCACCGTGTACGGCGCCGTCTTCGTGACCTGGCCCGGCTCGCACCCCCCGGACCTCTCCGACCGGGAACGCGACCAGCTCACCGCGTCCTGCGCCCGGCTCGCGCTGCGTCTGGAGCGGGCCGCGGCGGCGCACCTTCCGGTCCACCCCGAGCCCGATCTGCTCGCGCCGTCCGCAGCACCGGCCACCGGCACGCTCGGCACGGTGGAGGCGGCGCGGATGGTGGCGCGGTTGCCGTACGGGATGTGCGCGCTGGATCTGAACGGCCGGGTCAGCTTCGCCAACGCCGCGACGGCCGACATGCTCGGCGTCCCGGTCAGCGGGCTGCTGGGCACCCAGCTCTGGGCGTCGGTGCCCTGGCTCAACGACCCCGTCTACGAGGACCGTTACCGGGCCGCGCTGATCAGCCAGCATGTGACGTCGTTCGTGGCGCTGCGGCCGCCCGGCAACTGGCTGTCGTTCCGGCTCTATCCTGGTACGACCGGACTGAGCGTGCGCATCTCCCGGGCCCGGGCGGTGGCCGAGATGGGGCGCGTCGAGTCCCGGCACGGCGAGGACGACACCACCCCGCGCCTGGTGACGATCACTCAGGTGCTGAGTCTGGCCGGCGCGCTCACCCAGGCGGCGAGCGTCGAGGACGTGGTGCAGCTGGTGGCGGACGAGATCGCGCCGGCCGTCGGCAGCAAGGCCCTGGTCGTCCTCGGCTCGCGATCCGGCCGCCTGCACGTGCTCGGCCATCGTGGGTACGCGGACGCGCACATCGTGGAGCGCTGGCACGGGGTGCCACTGAGCGCGCAGACCCCGGGCACCCAGGCCCTGAAGAGCGGGGTGCCGACGTTCTTCGACTCCCGTCAGCAACTGGAGCGCCTCTACCCGAACCGAAGTGCGACACCCGACGGGATGGCGGCGTGGGCGTATCTGCCGCTGATCGCGTCCGGACGGCCGGTGGGCACCTGCGTCCTCGGGTACGCGCAACCGCACACCTTCCCGGCGGACGAGCGTGCCGTGCTGGCCAGCCTCTGCGGTCTGATCGCGCAGGCCCTGGAGCGGGCCCTGCTCTACGACGCCAAGCTGCTCCTGGCACAGGGTCTGCAGGCCGCGCTGTTGCCGCACTCGTTGCCCGCGCTGCCCTCGATCGAGGCGGCCGCGCGCTATCTCCCGGCCACTCAGGGGATGGAGATCGGCGGGGACTTCTACGACCTGGTGCCCTCGCAGGGTCTGGCCGCCGCGGTCATCGGTGACGTGCAGGGGCACAACGTGACGGCGGCGGGCCTGATGGGACAGATCCGCACGGCCGTACGGGCGTACACGACCGTCGGTCAGCCGCCGGAGGAGGTCATGCGCAGCACCAACCGGCTGCTGATCGACCTGGGGGCCGAGCTGTTCGCGAGCTGTCTCTATCTGCGTCTCGACCCGGCGCGCGAGGTGGCCGTCATGGCGCGCGCGGGTCATCCTCCCCCGCTGCTGCTGCGGCCGGACGGGCGGGTCCGGGTGCTCGACCTGGCCGGTGGGCCACTGCTGGGGATCGACGCGGCGGCCACGTATCCGACGACCGAGGTGCCGCTCGTCCCCGGTTCGGTCCTCGCCCTGTACACCGACGGTCTGATCGAGTCGCCCGGCGTGGACATCGAGGACGCCCTGGCCGACCTCGGCCGCAAGCTCACCGAGGCCGGTGACCTGTCGCTGAACGCGCTGGCCGACCGTCTCGTCGAGCAGAGCGGGGCGGCGACGCAGGAGCGGCTCGACGACGTGGCGCTGCTTCTCTTGCGGGCGCGTCCCCACGACTGAGCGGTACCGGAATCCCGCGGGGTCCGGCCCTCTCGTGAGCGGCGGTGGAAACGCGGTGGGGTCCGGCCCTCCCGCCGGAGGGCCGGACCCTTCCACTGCCGACCGGGCCGTGGTGGCGCGGCCGGGTCAGTGGCTCGTGGTCACCGGTGTCACGGGGTGCTGGTCACCAGGCCGGAGCCGGCGTCCATACCGGTGCTGGACTGGTCGCTGCCGGTCCCGGACTGGTCGCTGCCGGCCCCGGACTGGTCGCCCGCGGCCGGGTCGGTGGCCGCCGGGTCCGTGGCCGCGGGGTCGGTCGCGGCCGGGTCCGTGGCTGCCGGGTCGGTCGCGGCCGGGTCCGTGGCCGCCGGGTCGGTCGCGGCCGGGTCGGTGGCCGCCGGGTCGGTCGCCGCGGCGCTCGCGTCGCCGGCACCCGCGGCGCCACCCGCGCCGAGCGTCGCGCCGGTCGCCTGGAGGGCCGCGGTCACGGGCTGGAAGAAGGTCTCGCCGCCGACGGTGCAGTCACCGCTGCCGCCGGAGGTCAGGCCGATCGCACTGCCGTCCGCGGTGAACAGGGAGCCGCCGCTGTCGCCCGCCTCGGCGCAGACGTCGGTCTGTATGAGACCGGTGACGGTGTCGACGCCGTTGGGGTCGGTCTCACTCTGGAAGTTGACCGTGGCGTCGAGACCGGTGACCGAGCCGTCGTGCAGACCGGTGGTGCTGCCCATCCGGAGAACCTGCTGACCCACCGTGGCGTCCGCCGCCTGGGTGATCTGGACGGTCTTCCCGTTGCCCTCGTTCACCTCGCTCGCCGCCTGGGTGGCGGGGTCGTCGTACTTCACGAGGGAGAAGTCGCCGGCACCGGGGAAGGTGGCCTGGTCGACGGTCGCGACCGGCTGCCCGTTCTGCGAGTCCGACCACTGCTTGGCCGCGACACCGCAGTGTCCGGCCGTCAGGAAGGCGGGGGCGCCGTCGCTCGCTGTGACGTTGAAGCCGAGGGAACAGCGGACACCGCCCGCGTCCGTCTGGGCGAAGATGGCATCACCGCCCGACACGAAGGTCTTGAACGTACCGGCGGACTTCTTGACCGTGGCCACGCCAGAACCGAGCGAGTCGACGGTCGACGTCAGCTTGGCCCACTTCGCACCCGTGACCGTGCTGTCGGCGGTGACCTGGACCTGGTTCGTCTTGGGGTCGATCGACCAGGCGGTGCCGGGGATGGTCGCGTCGGACTTCAGTGTCTTGGCAGCCGTCCTGAGCGAGGACAGGCTGTTGTTGACGCTGCGGGGAACAGCGCCGGCCTTCTCGACGGTGTTGACGACATTGCTGTTGTTGCCGACGACATTGATGATGACCTGCTGCTTCGAGGCGTCCCAGTACGCGCCGCCGAAGGCGTCACCGAGCTGGGAGGCGATGAGCGAGGCCAGGCTCGAGGCGTCCGCGGACTTCAGCGTCTTGGGAGTGGCGTCCTTCGCGTCGGTCTGCGAGGCGTTGGCGTGGGGCAGCAGCAGGGCCGCCGCTCCGAGCGCCGCGACGCCTCCGACAGCGATGGCGGCCTTGCGCTTGGGAATCCTTTTGTGACTCAACTCTTTGACCTCCTGGGGACGGGGTCGAGGCCACCGTCCGGCGGCTGACTAGGGGGCGCCTGGATGCCTGTTGATACGCGTGAGCCTCGCGGGCTGTTCAACTGTGTTTAAAAAAGAGCCGAGTTGGCTGGGCCAAACACATGAAATACCAGGCAATCGGGCCATTACACCGAGTGAGCAGCCAGTCCGACACGCTCCGCTACCGACCGGTAACGGTCCGTCTTCCGACAGGAACGGAATCCCTACTTCAGGGAATCTGCACATCGAATACGCAGGCGCCTCACGGCGGACAGCGGATCTGCACACTCGCGCGCCCCCCTCCGCGCCATTGCGGTGGGACTGTCCCTTTCGGGCACGGGGCGACAAGCGCGGGGACGGAACAATGCCGTGCAGCATGTGAAGAACTGACTGCCGAGACGTGCGCACACCTGCACGGTTGGGCCCCGGCCGCGCTCAAGTTCGCAGGTGGGAGCCCCGGTTGATTGGATGCGCGCGCCGCGAGCGTGCTTTGATCCGTTGCACCGCGGAGGTCGCAGCCAGGCATTCGGGAACGGGCACCCCACAGCGCCCGGAATCGGGTGCCGCACCCCCGCGGTGGCGGCCGTCATCTGTCCCCAGAGGGGGGCCGCTCTCCCCCTTATGAATATCCATACGAAGGGAAGTTCCCTCATGAACTCCACCCCCCAGGTTGCCACCGCCGAGATCTCGGACGCCGACCTCGACAACGTCTCCGGCGGCCTGTCGCTGAACGCCGTTGGCACCGTCTCCGGCCTGGTCGACGGTGTTGCCCCGGTCTCCGGCCTGGTCAACACGGTCGTCGGCACCGTCGAGGGTGTCACCGGCCTCAACACCGCCCCGGTCACGGGCCTGGTCGCCGGTCTCTGATCGCGTTTCAGTGCCGTTGAGTCCCGGAACCACTCCCCGGTTCCGGGACTTCTCGGATGCCGTAAACCTCTCGAACAGGTGAGGGAAGTCCCGTGCAGTTCCGCCAACAGGCCCTCGCCAAGCTGCAGTCGCCCGAAGAACTCGACCTTCCGGTGCGCTTCGCCCGCCCCCAGGGCTGGCTCGCCCTGTCCGTGACGGTGGTCGTCATGGCGGCGGCGTCCGTCTGGGCCGTGACGGGCACGGTGGCGTCCACCGTGAGCGCGCCCGCCGTCCTCACCCACGGCGAGGGCAGTTACATACTGCAGAGCCCCGTCGCGGGGCAGGTCACCGAGGTCGTCGCCCAGGAGGGCGAACGACTGCCCGCGAACGCGCCCGTGCTCAAGGTCCGTACGGCCCAGGGCGGTACGACCGTCGTCCGCACGGTCGCCGCGGGACGCGTCACCGCGCTCGCCGCCACCATCGGCGCGATCATCTCGACCGGCGCGAACGTCGCCGCCGTGGAGAAGGTCGCCCACGCCGACGATCCGCTCTACGCGACGGTGTACGTCCCCGCCGAGAGCGCCGCCACCATCCCCGCGAACGCCTCCGTCGACCTCACCGTGCAGTCGGTGCCGACCCAGCAGTACGGAGTACTGCGCGGCCATGTGAAGGCGGTCGGCCGGAGCGTGCAGACCCCCCAGCAGATCTCCTCCTTCCTCGGTGACAGCCAACTCGGCGAACAGTTCACCAAGAAGGGCCGGCCGGTGGCCGTCCTGGTCCGCCTCGACCGCTCCGCCGCGACGAAGAGCCGCCTGAAGTGGTCCTCGGCCGACGGCCCGCCGTTCGCGCTCACCTCCATGACCCTGGCCACGGGTTCGATCCGCCTGGCCGATCAGCGCCCCGTCGATTGGCTCCTGCCGTGACCGCCGCACCAGACACCCGGAGCAGACGCCGCACCGCCCCGCCCAAGCGCACGGTCCCCAAGGCGAAGGGGAAGACGGTCCGCACCCCCACCGTCCTCCAGATGGAGGCCGTGGAGTGCGGCGCCGCCTCCCTCGCCATGGTGCTCGGCCACTACGGCCGCCACATCCCCCTCGAAGAGCTGCGCATCGCGTGCGGTGTCTCCCGGGACGGCTCGCGCGCCAGCAACCTGCTCAAGGCGGCGCGCAGTTACGGCCTCACGGCCAAGGGCATGCAGATGGACACGGCCGCGCTCGCCGAGGTGAAGGCGCCCGCGATCCTGTTCTGGGAGTTCAACCACTACGTCGTCTACGACGGCATGGGCCGCCGCTTCGGACGGCGCGGCGTGCACATCAACGACCCCGGCAAGGGCCGCCGTTTCGTGCCGATGGAGGACTTCGACACCAGCTTCACGGGTGTGGTGCTGGTCATGGAGCCGGGGCCCGACTTCCACAAGGGCGGCCGCAAGCCGGGCGTCCTGGGTGCCATGCCGGCCCGGCTGCGCGGCACCTCGGGCACGATGCCCGCGGCCGTGCTGGCGAGCCTGCTGCTGGTCGCGGTCGGCGCGGCGGTCCCCGCGCTGAGCCGGACGTACATCGACACGTATCTGATCGGCGGCCGGACCTCGCTGCTGGGCGTGCTGTTCACGTCGATGGGCGCCTGTGTGGCGCTGACCGTCGTGCTGACCTGGCTCCAGCAGGCCAACCTGCTGCACGGCCGCATCATCTCCTCCACCCTCTCCAGCGCCCGCTTCCTGCGCCATCTGCTGCGGCTGCCCGTCACCTTCTTCTCCCAGCGCAGCCCGGCCGACCTGGTGCAGCGGCTCCAGTCGAACGACGCGGTGGCCGAGACCCTGGCCCGCGACCTCGCGGCGGCCGGCGTGGACGCGATCGTGGTCGTCCTGTACGCGGTGCTCCTCTACACCTACGACCCGCAGCTCACGGCCGTGGGCATCGGCGTCGCGCTGCTCAACGTGATCGCCATGCGCGTGGTGATCCGGCTGCGCGCGACCCGTACGGCGAAGCTGCGCGCCGACAGCGCGCGCCTCACCAACACCGCGTACACCGGCCTCCAGTTGATCGAGACGATGAAGGCGACCGGCGGCGAGGACGGCTACTTCCGCAAGTGGGCCGGGCAGCACGCGACCACGCTGGAGGAGCAGCAGCGCCTCGGGGTGCCGAGCGCCTGGCTGGGCGTGGTCGCACCGACGCTCGCGACGCTCAACTCCGCGCTGATCCTGTGGATCGGCGGTCTGCGGGCGGTCGAGGGGCACATCTCCGTCGGTCTGCTCGTCGCCTTCCAGGCCCTGGTCACCCGCTTCACCGCGCCCCTCACCCGGCTCAACGGCGTCGCGGGCCGCATCCAGGACTTCGCCGCCGACGTGGCCCGGCTCAAGGACGTCGAGAACTTTCAGACCGACCCGCTCTACGCCCGCTCCGGCAACGGCGAGTCCACCCGCCGGCTCCAGGGTCATGTCGAGCTGGAGAACATCACGTTCGGCTACAGCCCGCTCGACAAACCCCTGCTCACCGGCTTCTCACTGACGGTCGGACCGGGCCAGCAGGTGGCCCTGGTCGGCGGCTCGGGCAGCGGCAAGTCCACGGTCTCCAGGCTCATATCGGGCCTGTACGCCCCGTGGGAGGGCACGATCCGCATCGACGGACAGCGACTGGAGGACATCCCGCGCGGCGCGCTCGCCGCCTCCGTCTCCTTCGTCGACCAGGACGTGTTCCTGTTCGAGGGGACGGTCCGCGACAACGTGGCCCTGTGGGATCCGTCCATCCCCGACGAGGCGGTGGTCGCGGCGTTGCAGGACGCGGCGCTGTACGACGTCGTCACGCGCCGCCCCGGTGGCATCCACAGCCGGGTCGAGCAGGACGGCCGCAACTTCTCCGGTGGCCAGCGCCAACGCCTGGAGATCGCACGGGCGCTGGTGCGCAGGCCCAGCATCCTGGTGCTCGACGAGGTGACCAGCGCGCTGGACGCCGAGACCGAGCAGACGGTCATCGACAACCTGCGCAAGCGCGGCTGTGCCTGTGTGGTGATCGCGCACCGGCTCAGCACCGTGCGCGACAGCGACGAGATCGTCGTGCTGCAGCACGGCACGATCGTGGAACGCGGGCGGCACGACGCCCTGGTGGCGGCCGGCGGTCCGTACGCCGAGCTGGTCAAGGAGCGATGAGATGACCACGGTTCACGAGGGCGCACGCGAGGGAGACCTCGTCCTCGGCGCGCTCGGCGGCATGGGAACGCCGGTCGACTGCTCCGGCCTCGGCCGCCTCGATCTGGAAGGACCGCAGGTCCTCTGGCTGGTGGCGGCGGGCGCCATGGACCTGTTCGCGGTCGACGCCGTCCAGCAGGGCCACTGGCACCACCTCGGGCGCCTCGAAGCGGGCTCCCTGCTGCTGGGCCCCGTCGCCGGCCCGCAACACACCCTCGTGGGGCGGCCGTTGCGGGACTGCGTCGTGCGCCGGATCGTGCTGCGCGAGCTGTACCAGCCGGTGGACACCCAGACCTGGTCCTACGACGACTACGGCAACCCCCAGTACGTACCGCCGACGTCGAGCCCGCTGGAGTACGCCCTCGCCCTCGGCGTCGGCCGCAGCCTGTCCATTCTCTTCCAGGCGCCGATGGCCACGGAGAACGCCGCCGCGCTGACCGATGACGACGTCTTCTGGATGCAGGTGCCGCCCGGGAGTGTCCAGTACGGCTCCCTGTACGGCGCCGAGGCGGCGGCCGATCTGCTGATGGACTCCGGTGTCTGGCAGGGCATGGTCGACCAGCAGTACCGGCTGCTGTCCACGCTCGACCGCTGGATCGAGCAGTTGGAGGCCAGCCACGAGGACCGCACGGCGGCGGGCATCAAGGCGGGCGAGGCCGTCCGCGCCCAGGCCGACCGGACCCTGCTGGCGTCGATCGGCAAGTCGTCCAAGCGCCCGACGGCGGCCGACGCGGACGCCACGTACGCGGCCTGCAAGCTGGTCGCCCGCGCGTCCGGGATCACCCTCGCCGAGTCCGCGCAGAGCGGCACGGAGAGCGACCGGCTCGACCCGGTGGAGCGGATCGCGCTCGCCTCGCGCGTCCGCACCCGTGCCGTACGCCTCGACGGGCGCTGGTGGCGCGACAACATCGGCCCGCTGGTGGGCCACCGTGCCGTGTCGGGCTCCCCGGTCGCGCTGCTGTGGCGGCGCGGCGGCTACGTGGCCCTGCAGCCGTCTTCGGGCCGGGAGACCCCCGTCGAGAAGGCCAACGCGCCGGAGTTCGAGCCGCGGGCCGTGATGTTCTACCGTCCGCTGCCCGAGCGGAAGCTGAGCCCGCTGCGGCTGCTGCGCTTCTGCCTCCAGGGCACCGGCGGCGACCTGCGCAACCTCGCGATCAGCGGTCTCGTCACCGTCGCTATCGGCGCGCTGGTGCCGATCGCCACCGGCCAGGTGCTCGGCGAGTACGTGCCCAAGGCCCAGCACGGCCTGATCGTGCAGGTCTGTCTGGCCATCATGGTCACCAGCATCGTGTCGGCCGCGTTCATGCTGCTCCAGAACCTCACGATGCTGCGGATGGAGGGGCGGATCGAGGCGACGCTCCAACCGGCCGTGTGGGACCGGTTGCTGAGGCTGCCCACGAAGTTCTTCACGTCCCGCTCGACCGGTGAGCTGGCCAGCGCGGCCATGGGCATCAGCGCGATCCGCCGCCTCCTCGCGGGCGTCGGACCGACGCTCGCGCAGGCGGGCACGGTCGGCGCGATGAACCTGGGGCTTCTCCTTTGGTACAGCGTGCCCATGGCGCTCGCCGCGATCGGCATGCTCGTCGTCATCGCGGCCGCGTTCCTCGGGCTCGGTCTGTGGCAGGTGCGCTGGCAGCGCCGTCTGGTCGTCCTCAGCAACAAGCTGAACAACCAGGCGTTCCAGACCCTGCGCGGCCTGCCCAAGCTGCGGGTCGCGGCGGCCGAGAACTACGCGTACGCCGCCTGGGCGGGCGAGTTCGCGCGCAGCCGCGAGCTCCAGCAGAAGGTCGGCCGCATCAAGAACCTCACGACGGTGATGGGCGCGGTGTACCTGCCGCTGTGCTCACTGCTGATGTTCATGCTGCTCGCGGGTCCGGCGCGCGGCTCGCTGTCGGCCGCCGACTTCCTGACCTTCAACACGTCGATGACCATGCTGCTGACCTCGGTCACCCAGGTGACCGGCGCGTTCGTGTCGGCGGCGGCCGCGCTGCCGATGTTCGAGGAGATCAAGCCGGTGCTCGACGCCACACCGGAGGTGCGGGTGGCGAGCACCCGCCCCGGGGTGCTGTCCGGTGCGATCGAGGCCCGGCGGCTGTCCTTCCGGTACGCCGACGACGGTCCGCTGGTCCTGGACGACGTGTCGTTCGACATCAAGCCCGGCGAGTTCGTGGCGATCGTCGGCCCCAGCGGCTGCGGAAAGTCCACGCTGCTGCGGCTGCTGATCGGCTTCGACAAGCCGGTCTCGGGCAGTGTGCTCTACGACGGGCAGGACCTGGGAGCGCTCGACCAGTCCGCCGTACGCCGTCAGTGCGGTGTGGTGCTCCAGCACGCCCAGCCGTTCACCGGCTCGATCCTGGACTGCATCTGCGGTACCGAGCCGTACACGCCCGAGGAGGCGATGGCGGCGGCCGAGATGGCCGGCCTGGCCGAGGACATCAAGCGGATGCCGATGGGGCTGCACACCATCGTCTCCGGCAGCGGCGCGATCTCGGGCGGCCAGCGGCAGCGCCTGATGATCGCCCAGGCGCTGATCCGTCGGCCCCGCATCCTCTTCTTCGACGAGGCGACCAGCGCGCTCGACAACGAGACCCAGCGCACGGTCATCGAGAGCACCCGGGCGCTCAACGCCACCCGGATCGTGATCGCGCACCGGCTGTCCACGGTGATGGACGCGGACCGTGTCATCGTGATGGAGGACGGCCGGGTCGCCCAGCAGGGCCCGCCCGCGCATCTGCTGGCGGACACGGGCGGGCGGCTGCACGAGCTGGTGCGACGGCAGCTGGCCTGAGTCGGCGCCGTCGGTCCCTTCCGGTACCGGGGCGCCGTCGCCCCCTCCCCAGCACCGCGACTCCGTCAGTCCATGCCCGGCACCGGGGCACCGGACGGGACCCCGGCCTCGACGTAACGGGCGTAGATCTCCTTCCAGGGCGCGGTGGCCCCGGCGTGCGGGCCCTCGAAGCGCCCGCCACGGGCCTTCCTCTCCAGGGCGGCGAGGCACACCTCCCAGCCGGCGCCGTTGCGGGCGGCGGTGTTCTCGGCCGCGAGGACGTGGGTGAGGGTGAAGTGGGTGCGCTTGTCGTCCAGGGCGTCGAGGTCGAAGCGGAGCTCGTCGCCGCCCCAGTCGAAGGAGAGGTGCCGGGGCGGGTCGACGGCGAGGACCCGGCCCGTGGACTCGGGCATGTTCGGGTCGCCGCTGAACCTGATCGTGCCGCCGGGGCGCAGCTCGATCTCGGCCCGGGACGGGAACCACTCGACCAGTTCGTCCGGGTCGGTCACGAACCGCCAGACGCGGTCGACGGGGTGGTCGTAGGTGCGGCTGAAACGGACGGCGGGGCGGCCGTCGTCGAGGGTGAGGTAGGTGCCGGTGAGCGCGGTGGGTTCGGCGGACATGTCGCTCAGTCCTTAGGAGTGGGGTCTTCCGGGGGGTCCGACGGCTCCAGCGCCGTCCTGTCCAGGCGGCGGCCGAGAGCGTCCAGGCTCTCGTTCCACAGCTTCCGGTACGGGGTCAGCCAGGCGTCGAGTGCGGCGATCGGGGCCGGGTCGAGGGCGTAGACACGGCGTTGCGCGTCCTGTCGTACGCGCACCAGGCCCGCGTCCCGGAGCACCCGCAGATGCTTCGACGTGCCCGGCTGGCTCAGACCGCACGCCTCCACGATCTCTCCGACCGGCCGCGGGCGCTCAAGGAGCAGCGCGACGATCGCACGACGGTGGGGGTCGGCGAGAGCGGTCCAGAGGGTGGCGTCGGACATGGGGTCAATATGCCTCGCTGGTTATATGCCCGTCAAGGCATACGCGTCGGACCGACTCCAGCCACCACTGTGACGGCCGCCTCACCCGACACCCTCAGCGAAACGTTGCCGTTTCGCTGAGGGTGCCCTAGGCTTCGAGGTGTACGAAACAGTTTCGTTTACGTTCCTGTAACCCCTGAGCGACTTCCCTGGAGTGGTTCTCCCATGTCCCAGACCCTGACCGAAGGCGCCCGCAAGGGCACCGTGGACGGTTCGTCCACTCCCTCGTCGAAGCGGTGGTGGATCCTCTCGATCATCGGCATCGCGCAGCTGATGGTGGTCCTCGACGCCACCATCGTGAACATCGCCCTCCCCTCCGCCCAGGCGGACCTCGGCTTCTCCGACGGCAACCGGCAGTGGATCGTCACGGCGTACTCGCTGGCCTTCGCCTCCCTGCTGCTGCTCGGCGGACGCATCGCCGACCTCTTCGGGCGCAAGCCCGCCTTCCTCATCGGTATCGCGGGATTCGCCGGAGCCTCGGTGCTCGGCGGCGCCTCCACCAGCTTCGGGATGCTGGTCACCGCGCGCGCCCTGCAAGGTGTCTTCGGCGCGCTGCTCGCGCCCGCCGCGCTCTCGCTGCTGAACACGACGTTCACCGACGCCAAGGAACGCGCCAAGGCGTTCAGCGTCTACGGGGCGATCGCCGGCGCCGGTGGCGCGGTGGGCCTCCTGCTCGGCGGTGTACTGACCGACGCGCTCGACTGGCGCTGGACGCTGTTCGTCAACCTCGTCTTCGCGGTCGTCGCCTTCGCCGGTGGCTGGGTGCTGCTGAGCAATCACCGTGACGCGGCGAACTCCAAGCTCGACCTGCCGGGCACGCTGCTGGTCTCCTCCGGTCTCTTCGCTCTCGTCTACGGTTTCTCCAACGCCGAGACGCACGACTGGAGTTCACCCCTGACCTGGGGATTCCTCATCGCCGGTGGTGTCCTGCTGAGCGCCTTCGCCTGGTGGCAGACGCGCGCCGAGCACCCGCTCCTGCCGATGCGCGTGCTGCTCGACCGCAACCGTGCCGCGTCCTTCATCACCGTTCTGATCACCGGTGCGGGCATGTTCGGCGTCTTCCTCTTCCTCACCTACTACCTGCAGCTGAACCTGGGCTTCAGCCCCACCAAGACAGGTGTGGCGTTCCTGCCGATGATGGCGGCCCTGATGGTCATGGCCCAGGTCTCCACCACCGTCCTGGTGCCGCGGATCGGACCGAAGGTCGTCATCCCCGCGGGCTTCGCGATCGCGGTGGGCGGCATGGCCTGGCTGACCGGCATCGGAGTCGCCTCCGACTTCTCGACCGCCGTGCTGCCGCCGCTGCTGCTGATCGGTGCGGGCCTCGGCATCGTGATGCCGCCCGCCATGTCGCTGGCCACCAGCGGGATCGCGGCGGAGGACGCGGGTGTCGCCTCCGCGACGGTCAACACCATGCAGCAGGTGGGTGGTTCGATCGGTACGGCGCTGCTGAACACGCTGGCCGCGAGCGCCGCGACGAGCTACCTCGCCGGCAAGGACGCGACCAGCAAGCTGGTCCAGGCACAGGCGACGATCGAGAGCTACACCACCGCCTTCTGGTGGTCGGCGGGCTTCTTCGCCGCGGGCGCGGTGATCGCCTTCCTGCTCTACCGCCGCGGAACCCTGGACGCGGACCCGGACGCCGTACGGGCCGTCCACATGTAGGTCCCGTGTGATCACTCACAGGCCGAGGGGCCGCCGTCTGCAGGGAGACGGCGGCCCCTCTCACGTCTGCGGCGGCCGGCCGGCCGGGTACTCCGGGCGGGTTCGTTCCGCTGTACGGAGGGCCGGTACACGACGAGCGTCCGCCGCTCCTTCTCCAGCCTCAACCCGGGCGGCGCGGGCGCGACTTCACCGTCGTACGCGAGTGTGTCCGTACCACCGAGTTCCGTCAGCTCGACCCGCGGAACCACCTCCGCTCCATAGACCCGGGACCGGCCGAGCGTGCCGGCGAGCGCGGAGACGATCACCCGGGTGCGGGCGAGCCGGTGTTCGCCGTCGATCAGGCGCAGGTCGATCAGCCCGTCGTCCAGGCGGGGCCGGTAGGCGGGAGCGAAGCCCTGGGGTTCGTAGCGGCCGTTGCCCGCGAAGAGCAGCCACAGCCGGCGGTGGTGTCCGTCGACGCTCAGCTCCACGGGCGTCGCGGTGCGCAGCACCCGGACGAGGGCGACGGCCGCCGCCGGCCACTTGCCCATGCGCTGCTCCAAGTGCTCCCGCATCCGCACGAGTTCGGGGTACAGGCCGATGCTGAAGGTGTTGAGGAACCGCACCTCGTGACCCGCCCCCGACCGCGCCACGCCGAAGTCCACGGCCACCGCCTCGCCCCGCGCGACCGCGACCGCGGTGTCCTCGACATCCCGTACGCCGACGTCCTGGGCGAAGTGGTTGAGGGTGCCGCCGGGGAACACCGCGAGTGCGAGGCCCCGCCCGGCCGCCGCGCGGGCCGCCGCGTTGACACTGCCGTCGCCCCCGCACACACCGAGCGCACCGCCCGCCGCCCCGGCCCGCTCGACCGCCCTGTCCACCGCCCGCTCCAGCAGCGCGGCGAAGTCGTCGTCCGGGCCGCGCTCGACCAGCTCGGCCCGCGGCAGCAGTCCGCGCAGCCGCTCGGCGGGCGGCAACGGGGTGCCCGGCGCACCCGTCCCGGCCCGGGTGTCGACGAAGACGACGAGCCCTTCGCCGCCGGGCAGCGCTGGCGCGGACGCCGAGGGCCGTTCGCGCGCCGGGAGCGCGGGGCGCGGCGGCCACCAGCGGCAGGTGAGCGCGGCGGCTGCGACGCCGATCGCCATCCCGGCCAGCACGTCTGCCGGGTAGTGCACCCCGACGTACACCCGCGAGAAGGCTACGGCGGCAGCGAAGGGCGCGACCAGGGCGCCGTATCCGGCCGACTCCAGGGCGACACCGGTGGCGAACGCCGCGGCCGAGGCGGAGTGGCCGGAGGGGAAGGAGGTGGTGTGCGGCTGACGCTTCAGGTGCCGGATCGACGGCACATGCTCCAGCAGCGGACGGGGCCGCCGGGTGCTCCACTTCACGACGGTGTTGACGGTCAGCGAGGCGATCGTGAGCGAGCCCACGCCCCGCAGGGCCGCCCGGCGGGGCGCCCGGCCCTGGACGAGCGCGAGGCCGACCGCCGTGCCGAGCCACAGCCGTCCGTGATCGGCGCAGCGGCTGAGCCGTCGCAGCGCCGGATCCGCGCCGGGCACCCGAGCCGCGGCCACCCGCGTGAACAGCCGCCGATCCCATTCGCCGAGAACTCTCATGCCCCACGGCTACGGCACCCGGCCCACCTCGGCATCCCCAGTCAATACACCATCCCCAATATTCACCCGTTCGAGTGAACAGAATCGCGTCTGTGGCGACCTGAGGATGTTTCCGGCCAGGCCGGGGTAGCTAGCGAGACCACATGACCCTCGCAGATTCCGGGCTTCCCTCGACCAATCCCTACGCCCACAGTTATCCGCGCGGTCCGTTCACCGTGGTCGAGGTGACGGGAGAGATCGACATCGCGACGGCGGAGGCGCTGGCCGAGCATCTGTCGGCGGCGACGGCTCGGGCCGAGCCGGACGTGCTGGTCGATCTGCGCCGGGTGGCCTTCTTCGACTGCTCGGGCCTGCGTGTACTGTGCCGCGCCGAGACACGGGCGCGGGAGCGCGGCGGACGGCTCCGCGTCGTCTCCGACGGGCCCCGCGTCCACCGCCTCCTGCGCGCCGCGCACCTGCTCAGCCGCTTTCCACCGCTGGCCGGACTCCCGGAACCACCGGAACCGACGCACCCGCGAAACCGCCCGGCAGTTCCTCCTGCGTCCCGTCCGGAAAGCGGATCAGAACCCCACCGCCGGCCGTGACCCGGGCGCTCGCACCGACGAGTTCGGGATCGCGGCCGAGGACCACCAGGGTGACGAGGAGATGGACCCCGCCAGGGTGAGCGGGCAGCGCGAGATGGGGAGTCGCCGAATGGACCCCGTAGGCGTTGGCGTCCCTGGCCCGCGCGACCAGGCCGTTTCCCGACGCGTCCCAGCCGAGCAGTCCGACGACCGCGCTCGTCAGCCCGTCCGGGCGTCGCGCCCGCGCCCATCGCGGCCCCGTGCCCTCCGCAGGCGCCCCGGCGTCGTCGGCCAGCGCCCACCCCCCTTCCCGTACGACCGCGCCGCGCGGCCCCGCGACCCGGTGCACCCGCACCTCCCACGGACCGTGCACCACGCTGGTCGTCTCGATGCGATGCTCGGCGCCCGCCAGACGTGCCGTGTGCCAGGAGGCGGCGCGGCGCCCGGCCGCCCCCAGCGGATGGATCCGGCCGCGCCGGGACCGCGTGCCGTCCGCCGCGACCAGCGCGAGCTGGTTGTCGATCCCGGCGCCCCCGGTGGCGATCCCGGCCCACTCGGTGTCGGGCGCGGCCGCGCTGGCGTAGGCGAACCTCGTGTAGTGCGGGCTGTCCTCGTCCGGTGCGGGCGGGGGCGGCAGTCGGTCGCTCCCGTGGTTCACCAGGCGTACGACGCCGTCGGCGGCCGTCGAGTGCAGGAGCCAGCCCGGGACGGGCAACGCCACGCACGAGTCGGCCGTGTCCACAGGTCCTGGCTCCTCGGGGGCCGTCCACACGGGGTGGTCGGCGGGAAGCAGCAGGCCGAGGAACGCCTTGCTCGCCCAGTACGGCGAGGCGGGTCCCGAGTAGAGCTGGGTGACCGGGAGAAAGGGACGGTACCAGCCGAGCGACAACAGCCCCTTCTCATCGGGCACACCGCGTTCGGCGAAGTGCTTCAGGGCCCCGGAGGCGAGGCGTCGGGTCAAACCCGGTGCCAGCGGGGTCGCGTCGGCGAGGACTCCCGCCCACAGGGGAGCGGTGGTCGCGAAGCGGTACGTCAGGGAGCGGCCCTGGTGCACGGGGGCGCCGTCCGCGCCGAAGAAGTACTGATGGACGCCGAGGAATTCGCGTAGTCGGGCGCGGTGCCCGGCCACCAGCTCCGGGGCGGCCCGCGATCCGGCGACACGCGCCCACAGCACCGGGTACAGATGCAGGGCCCAGGCGTTGTAGTAGTCGAACTTGCGGCCGTCGCCGTCCGTGTACCAGCCCTCCCCCCGGTACCAGTCCCCCAGCCGCGCCAGCCCGGCGTCGATCTCGTCCCGGCTGTGCGGGGCGCCGACCGAGGCGAGGAACTCCTCCGTGATGACCTGGAAGAGCCGCCAGTTGGAGTCGTTGGCCCTCGCGCCGATGAAGCCGCTCAGCCAGTCGACGACACGGCCGCGTACGGAGTCGCCGAGGCGGTCCCAGATCCAGGGGCGTGTCTCGTGCAGGGCGATCGCGACGGACGCGGCCTCGACCATGGGCTGGCCCCGGTCGGTGATGGGCGGCCACCGGTCCGGGCCGTGCGGGTCCGTCCCGGCGGTGAGCCCGGCCGCGTAGCGCTCGATCAGCCCGGGACCCACCCGGCCGCCGGAGCCCGCGATACGGAAGGCGGCGAGCAGGAAGGAACGTGCGTAGCCCTCGAGGCCGTCGGACCAGGGTCCGGAGTGACTGGCCCGGCCGGGGAGGCGGTACTGGGCCCAGGTGGGTGAGGCGTAAGGGAGCAGTCCGTCCAGGAGGCGGTCGGCGGTCGCCTCCCAGTGGGCCCGGGTCCAGCCGGTGACCGGTGAGGTGGTGGGGTCGGGGGGCGGCAGGTGTGTCGGGGTGGTGAGCGACACATGCGGCACGGTCATACGGGGGTGGATCCTCCGTCTTCTAGGCCCCCGGCGGGGGCGGCTGGACGCTGTCGCGCACGACGATGTGGGTGCCGAGCAAGTGGTGGGCGCCCGCCGCGTGTTCGGGGTCGCGCAGGGCGATGCGGACGGCGGCGCGGCCGAGTTCCTCGGCGGGGGTGCGGACGGTGGTGAGTGGAGGGTTGAAGTCCTCTGCGAGCGGGATGTCGTTGTAGCCGACCACCGAGATGTCCTGGGGTACGCGCAGCCCGGCGTCGGCGATGGCCCGCAGGGCTCCGGCGGCGACCATGTCGTCCCCGGCGAAGACCGCGGTGAAGCGCGCGGTGTCGGTGTCCGGGGTGGCGGTGCCCGGGGTGAAGGTGTCGACGGTGTCGGTGTCCGGGGTGGCGGTGTCACCGGGGCCCGGGCCCCCGCCCGCCTTGAGCAGTTCCGTCATCGCGCGGTGGCCCGCGGCCCGGCCCAGGCCGCAGTCGACGACGTGGGCGGCCTCGGGGCCCAGGCCGTGTTCGGCGAGTGCGGCCCGGTATCCGGCGACGCGGGCGTCGAGGGCCGTGTTGCCCGGCAGGCCGCCGAGGAAGACGATCCTGCGGTGGCCGGCCGAGAGCAGATGGCCGGTGATCGCGCGTGCCCCGGCCTCGTTGTCGAACTCGACGACGAGCGCTGGGATGTCGGCATCCGGCGCGGGCCTACCGCACAGGACGAGCCGCGCGCCGGACGAGGCGAGGGCCTGGGCGTAGTGCGCGACGCGCTCGCGGTAGGCGTCGTCCTCGACGACCCCGCCGACCAGGATCACCAGCCCTGCCCCCTCCTCGCGCATGAGCTGGACGAACTCCAGCTCGCGCCCGGGGTCACCGCCCGTGGTGCCGACCAGGCAGAGCCAGCCGCGGGCGGCGGCCTCCGCCTCCACGCCCTCGGCGACCTGGGCGTAGAAGGGGCTGGTGACCTGGCGCAGGACGACGGCGACCATCTTCCGGCCGCCGCCGACCAGGGCGCGGGCGTGCGCATTGGCGACGTAGTCGAGGTCGCGGGCGGCGCGCAGCACCCGGGCCCTGGTGGACGCGGGCACCGGGTGGTTGCCGCTGAGCACGCGCGAGACCGTGGCCATGGACACTCCGGCCCGCTCGGCCACCTCGCGGATCGTGACCCGCCCCTTCGACGTCATGTCGTTCCCCATCCCCATGCCCATCCCCCGTGCCTCTGCTTCGACCGGCTCCGCCGCCTCAGGTGTTGGCGGCGTAGTCCTTCGCGAACTCCTCGGCCATTCTGTCGCCGCCGCGATCGCGCCATCTCCTCGCGGCCGCGTCGAGCTCGGACAGCGGCAGGCGGCCCGCGATGACGCCGGTGACCGTGTCGTCCATCAGCGCCCTGAGCGTGGTGCCCTGGGCGGTGTACGTGCGGGACTGCAACCCGAAGGACGCGTTGCGGATCGCCACCGGGACCACCTTCACCTGCCAGGCGTGCAGGGCGCGTACGGCCTCGGGCATGCCCGGCACGAACAGCACCTGGGGCCCCTCGGCGAGGTACTTCAGCGGCAGGTTGGTGTTGTTCTCTACGTCGCCGAGTTTGGTGGCCTCGGGCGAGCCGTCCCTGCCGCGGGTGAAGTGGGTGCCCTCGACGCCGTAGTGGACGAGTTCCCACTCCTTGCTGCCGAAGGGCGCGGCGAGGTAGTTCAGGACGCGCAGGAGAAGCTCGATGCGCTCCTTCTTCGCCTTCTTCAGGACCGTGTAGCCGAAGGAGCGGCGGCCGGCGACGATCCCGCCGGGTGTCCCTTCCACGCTGTACGGCAGCGCGGCGGCCGGGGTCAACAGGCCTTTGGAGTCCAGGTACTTGGGGAGGTACCCGCCGAATCCGTCCTGCATGGAGCCGACGGTGCCGTTGAGGAAGAGCGTGCTCAGGTCCGGCTGGGAGAGGGAGGTGGCGTCGGGGTGGTAGGAGCCATTCTTGCGGAGCTGCGCCTGATAGGCGACCGCCGCCTTGTAGCGTTCGTCGCCGTAGTTCGCGTGGAAGGTGCCGTCCTTGTCCACGGCCCAGCCCTGCGGCGCGTTGTGCGCGGCGGAGTGCACCGCGTTGCCGAACAGCGAGCCGGTCGCGGCCCCGAGCGCGTACTTCTTTCCCCTGGTGCCTTTCTTGGCGACGGCGGCGAAGTCCTGGGAAGTCCAGCCCTCCTTCATCCCCGCGTCGGTGAAGAAGGCCTGGTTGAGCCAGAGGGTGGAGCCCGGCAGCGGGCGTTCCAGGGGGATGCCGTAGATCCGGCCGCCGACGCGGCCCATGTCGCGCCAGGCGTGGGTGGGGATGTTGGCGAGGTTGGGGTAGTCCGCGATCGCCGCGCCGGAGAGGTACGGGGTGAGGTCCTCGGCCCTGCGCTGTACGAACTGGGCCTCGCGGGGCAGTACGAAGCCGGAGAAGACGTTGATGATGTCGGGCAGTTCGCCCGGGTCACCGGCCATCACCGTGGCCATCTTCTTCTGATAGTCGGTCTGCGAGATGATCGTGTATTCGATCTTCACGCCGAGCGCCTTCTCGACCGCCGCCCAGAACTGGTTCGCGGAGGCCGGCTTCGGCGGCGTACCGAAGGTCACGGACATGACCTTGACGGTGGAGCCGTCGCCCGGTGTGCCCGAGACCGCCGTGACCAGGTTGGCGGGGTAGGCCGTGTATCCGGCCTGGACCCCGGCGTCGGTGGGAGCGAGGTCGGGCTTCGGGCCGGCGAACGCCTTGTACGCGGGCCAAGGGGCCAGCTTTTTGCCCGCGTTGGAGACGTCGTCGTCGCCCGAGCCGGTCGAGCAGGCGGCCAGTGTGCCGGGGGCGGCGAGCGCGGCGCCGCCGATGGCCATCGAGCGCAGCAGGGTGCGCCGGGACAGGGAGGGCATGGGAAACCGACCTTTCCTGGTGGACGGAGTCAGCTCTTGATGGCGCCGGTGAGCACGCCCTTGGTGAAGTACTTCTGGAGGAAGGGATAGACGAGCAGGATCGGTACGGTGGCGATCACCAGGACCGCCATCTGCACGGTCTGCGGCGCGTTGACCGTGCCCTCGCCGACCGTCGTGTCGGTGAGCCCGGAACCGGCCACCACGTAGGTGCGCAGCACCTGTTGGAGCGGCCAGTGGTCGCTCTCCAGATACAGGGAGGCGTAGAACCAGGAGTTCCAGTACGCCACCGCGTAGAACAGTCCGACGACGGCGAGGGCCGCCTTCGACAGGGGCAGTACGACCGACCACAGCACCCGCCAGTCCCCCGCCCCGTCCAGCCGTGCGGCCTCGTACAGCTCCTCCGGGATCGCCTGGAAAAAGCCGCGCAGGACGACGAGGTTGAACACATTCACGAGCACGGGAAGGATCAGCGCGCTGTACGTGTCGAGCATGCCCAGCTCCTTGACCAGCAGGAAGCCGGGGATCATGCCCGGGGGGAAGAGGAAGGTGAACAGGATCAGGAGCAGGACCGGTTTGCCGCCGAAGACGCCGGGGCGCGACAGCGCGTAGGCGAGGGTGACGGTGCAGACGAGGCTGAGCAGGGTGCCGACGAGGGTGACGCCCGCGCTGACGCCGAGGGCATGGGTGACGATGCCGCCGTCGAGGATGTCGCGGTAGGCCTTGAGGGTGGGGTGCTGGGGCCAGAGCACCCAGCCGCCGTTCGCCACGACCTCCCGCTGGGAGGCGAGCGAGGTGGAGAGGATGACGAGGAACGGCACGCACACCAGCAGGACGACGGCGACGAGGGCGACGGCCTTGGCGGCCTGGGTCGCGGGCCTCGGTTTCTCCATCCAGCCGGGCCGGGCATGGGTGCTCACCGGTAGACCCCCTGTTCGCCGAGGCGGTGGGCGACCTTGTTGGCCGCGTAGACGAGCAGGGCGCCGACGACACCCTTGAACAGGCCCGCGGCGGCGGCGAATCCGTAGTCGCCGCCGACGATGCCCTGGTAGTAGACGAAGGTGTCGATGATCTCGGCGGCCTGCGGGCCGACGGCGTCGCGCTGGAGCAGCATCTGTTCGAAGCCGACCGAGAGGATGTCGCCGAGCCGCATGATGAGCAACAGCACGATCACCGCGCGGATGGCGGGCAGGGTGACGTGCCAGAAACGGCGCCAGGGGCCCGCGCCGTCGATGGCCGCGGCCTCGTACTGCTGCTCGTCGACCTGGGAGAGCGCGGCGAGGAAGATGATCGTGCCCCAGCCGGCGTCCTTCCAGATGACCTGGGCGACGACGAGCGGTTTGAAGGCCTCGGGGTTGCCGATGATGTCCACGGTGTGCAGGCCGGCGTCGCCGAGATAGCTGTTCACCATGCCCGTGTCGCCCAGGACCTGCTGGAACAGTGCGACGACGATCACCCACGAGATGAAGTGCGGCAGGTAGGCCACCGACTGCACGAAGCGGCGGATGCTGCTGCGGGTGAGGCTGTGCAGCAGCAGGGCGAGGGCGAGCGGGACGGGGAAGTAGAAGGTGATCTGCAGGACCGCGATCCAGAGGGTGTTGAGGACCGCGTCCCAGAACTCGCCGTCCTCGAACATCCTCCGGAAGTTGTCGAGACCCACCCACCGACTGCCCCAGATGCCGTCGAACGGGACGTAGTCCTTGAACGCGATGACGTTGCCGAGCAGGGCGCCGTAGTGGAAGACCAGGAAGTAGGCGAGCCCGGGGAGCATCAGCAGGAACAGCGCCCTGCCGCCACGTCCATGAAAGCGTTTCAAGCCGCGACGGGGCTCGATCGGAGGGCGGCGCGAAGGGTCCACCGCCTCTGTACCTGCGTGGTCCCGCAACACTGCGGCCACGGAGCCTCCTCACCTGAGACTGTCGGGTGAGGGGAAATTAAAACGTTTCCAATGCGGGGTCAACACTTCTGACAGAACTACGAGTTGAGGACACCTAGCTGGGGCAGGCGCCGGGGCGGACGCCGGACAAACAGATGTCGGGGGCCGGCCGGCGGCCCCACTCCGCCTGACCGACCCCCGATGCGAGATCGCGTCGTACTCCGTGCTTCGGGGCGCGCACTCCCCACCTACTGACCCCGCTCGACGCTCACGAAGGCCGCGCGATCCCGGTCTCTCAGAACGTGAAGAAGCTCGTCCCGTAGGAGTTCTTCACGCACTCGTTGGCGAAGGTCCGTTCGTACGCGACGCGCTTGCCGCGCCAGACGCCCTGGACGGTGACGACCACCGGATCGAACTGCCGCGTACACAGTGCGCCGTCTCTGAGGGTCAGGGCGTCGAAGTCGCCGTTCACCGCCCGGAGTTCGGCACAGGCGTCATAGGCGGCGGGGTGGGTGCCCGAGGGGGTCGGGGCGCAGTTCAGCGTGACCGCGCGCTCCGGGGTGACGGTGGCGGCGGTCTCTCCGTGGCCCATGGTGAGCACCAGGGCCGAGGGGGCGTAGAGCCCTGAGGGGGCGAGAGCCGGCGTGGCGTGGGCCTGGCTCGTGACCGTCCGGGTCTCAGCCGTCTGAGTCACGTGGGTCGGGGTGGCGAGGGCGGGCCCCCCGAGGGGGCCGCAGACGGCGGCGGCCGTGAGGGTGAGAGTCGCTGCCCAGCGCGCGGTGGTCGGCATTGTGTGCATCCTTCCGCTCGATTGAATGCAGTACCGGCTCGGTTGAGTGCCGGTGCGGCGAGCGCGAGTCTGCCGAGTCCGGACCGGAAACACACATCGACCCCACGCGTTTCAGTAACTTTGAGTATTGAATCAGTGGCGCGAAGTAGCGAAACTCGAACGTTCAAGCCCCGGAACTGAGGGGTTGCTAATCGCCAAGGACACCCTCCTGGCCGGATTCCCCCGGCTCCGCAATAGGCCTGAAACATTCCGGTTCAGCCCCCGGCGGACCCTCTTGCTTCTTCCCTGCAATGGAGTAATCGTCATTACATGATTACTTCAGAGCAGCACGAGAAGCTGCGCGGCTGGTTCGCCGGCCGCCTGCCCGACGATCTCTTCGAGAGCCTGGTGGAGGTGACGGTCGACCGGGAGGAGATCACCGTCGTCGGCCGCATCCCCGAGCCCGGGCTCGCCGAAGGTGCCTCGGACGCCGAGAAGGAGGCGGCCGCCCAGGCCCGTATCCAGGAATTCCGCGAGCGCACCCGCGACGACCGGGTCGCGGTGGCACGGGAAGCCGAGCACCGCTTCGGCAAGAGGGTCTCCTGGGGTGTGGAGTGCGGGGGCGAGCGCGCCCTGTTCACTCACATCGCCGCACCCGTCATGACCCGACTGCGCCAGCCCGAGCGCCAGGTTCTCGACACCCTCATCGCCGCCGGGGTCGCGCGCAGCCGCAGCGACGCCCTCGCCTGGTGCGTCCGCCTCGTCCAGCGCCACGCCGACGACTGGCTGACGGAACTGCGCGACTCGCTGGAGCATGTGCAGCGGGTCCGGTCCCAGGGTCCGGACGCCACGCCGCGGGACGCCACACCTGACGAGGAGTGACCGACCGCGTCACACTGGCAGCAACAGCCGACAAGACGAGGTGGTCGCGGATGAAGTTCGGAGTGTCGACGTTCATCACCGACGAGGGCATCGGCCCCAGGGCCCTGGGTCCCGCTCTGGAAGAGCGCGGGTTCGACACGCTGCTCCTGGCCGAGCACTCGCACATCCCGGTGAACCGGGAGACGCCGTATCCGGGCGGCGGCGAACTGCCCCGCATCTACTACCGCACGCTCGATCCGTTCGTGGCGCTCGCCGCCGCTGCCTCCGTGACCCGGGACCTGCTCCTGGGCACGGGGATCGCTCTGGTGGTCCAGCGCGATCCGATCACCACCGCGAAGGAGATCGCCTCCCTCGACCTGATCTCCGGCGGCCGTGCCGTGTTCGGTGTCGGCGCCGGCTGGAACCGGGAGGAGATGCGCAACCACGGCACGGATCCGGCCTCCCGCGGCCGGCTGATGGACGAACGCATTCGCGCCATGATCGAGCTGTGGACCAAGGACGAGGCCGAGTTCCACGGCGACTTCGTCGACTTCGCACCCGTCTACGCCTGGCCCAAGCCGGTCCAGCGGCCGCACCCGCCCCTCTGGGTCGGCGGCAACAGCGAGCGCACCTTCGCCCGCGTCGCCGAGTACGGGTCGGCGTGGCTGCCCAGCGGCGTACCGGCCAAGGAACTGGGCGCGCGCATCGAACAGATGCGCAAGACGGCCGGTGACGGGCCGGCCGTGGTGGTCTACGCGGGCGGGCACGACCGCGAGTCCCTCGACATCTACGCGGATCTCGGCGTCGACCGGGTGCTGGTGTATCTGCCGACCCTGCCGGAGGACGAGACGCTGCGCACACTCGACGAACTGGCCGGGGCCGTGTCCGCCCACCGCTGACGCTTCCGGCCGCCGGGGATCGCGAGCCCACCGTGTTCCCGCCGCCGGGGAATCGGAGCTCGCCGTGCCGGACCTGGACCAGGAGGAGGCGCGCCGCCGGTTCGTGGCGGCACGGGTGGCGCGCCTGGCGACGGTGGACGACGAGGGGCACCCGCACCTGGTGCCCCTCGTCTTCGCGGCGCGCGGCGGCGAGATCGTCTCCGCGGTCGACCACAAACCGAAGAGGTCGCGGCGGCTGCGGCGGCTGAGCAACATCGCCGCCCACCCCGCCGTGTGCCTGCTCGTCGATGCCTACGACGAGGACTGGGAGCGGCTGTGGTGGGTACGGGCGGACGGCGACGCCCGGGTCCTGCCGCCCGGCCCGCAGAACGAGTACACGGCCGCGATCGACCTGCTGCGCGAGAAGTACGCGCAGTACCGGCAGCGGCCGCCGGACGGGCCGGTGATCGCCGTCACCGTCCACCGCTGGCACGGCTGGCGCGCCACCCCGGAGCCCGGCCCGGAGCACTGAGCCACCGCCGGGCACCTCCCCACCACCGGGCACCTCCATCGACAGACACACGCCGGACTGGACGAATGCTCCACCCCGGGCACGGAAGATGGATGTTTTACCTTCTGGCACAGGTCTCCGGCCCGGCCTTAGCGTCGGCAGACCTACCAAGGACGGCATCCGCCGCCGCACACCCCCGCGGCGACACTGGAGCCGACCTCCCCTCGCGCCACCACGCGCTCCACCGCCCGCTTCCGGGCACAGGCACTTCGCTGGAGCACCCTTGTCCGAGAACTCCCCCGCCACGTCGTCGCCGTCTCTCACCGAGGTGGAGACCTACGGCGTCGAGCGCATCCCCGACGCGGACCGCACCGCGTCGCCGCTCGACCTGTTCAGAGTCGCCTTCGGCGGTGCGAACACCTTCTCCACCTGCGTCCTCGGGGCCTTCCCCATCCTCTTCGGCCTCTCCTTCTGGCAGGGGCTCGCGGCCACCCTCCTCGGAGTCGTCGTCGGGGCGCTGATCCTGTGCCCGATGGCGATGTTCGGCCCGGTCAACGGCACCAACAACGCGGTCGCGTCCTCCGCGCACCTCGGGGTGCACGGCCGGGTCGTCGGCTCGTTCCTGTCCCTGCTCACGGCCGTGGCGTTCTTCTCGATCTCGGTGTGGAGCTCCGGCGACGCCCTGGTCGGCGGCGCGCACCGGCTGTTCGGCCTGGAGCGCAGCAACCTGTCGTACGTGGTCGCGTACGCGCTCTTCGGCTGCCTGGTGCTCGCGGTCTGCGTGTACGGGTTCCGGTTCATGCTGTTCGTCAACAAGATCGCGGTGACCTCGGCGACCGTGCTGTTCCTGCTCGGCGCGATCGCCTTCGCGGGTGACTTCGATCCCTCGTACGCCGGTGTCTTCACGGCCTCGGCCGACTCGGCGACGCAGGCGCTGTTCTGGCCCTCCTTCATCGGCTCGGCACTGATCGTGCTGTCGAACCCGGTGTCCTTCGGCGCGTTCCTCGGCGACTGGTCGCGCTACATCCCGGCGAACGCGCCGCGCCGCAAGGTCGTCGGTGCCGCGTTCCTGTCCCAGATCGCCACCCTGCTGCCGTTCGTGTTCGGGCTCGCGACCGCGAGCATCATCGCGACCAAGGCGCCGAAGTACGTCGACCCGGCGGCCCCCGACTTCGTCGGCGGCCTGCTGGCCATCTCGCCGAGCTGGTTCTTCCTGCCGGTGTGTCTGCTCGCCCTGATCGGCGGCATGTCGACCGGCACGACGTCGCTGTACGGCACCGGGCTCGACTTCTCGTCGGTGTTCCCGCGGCTGTCCCGGGTCCAGGCGACGATCCTGGTCGGAGTCCTGTCGATCGCGTTCATCTTCATCGGCCGCTTCGGGTTCGACCTGGTTCAGTCCATCTCGACGTTCGCCACGATGATCATCACCTGCACCACGCCCTGGATGGTCGTGATGATCCTCGGGTTCTACACCCGGCGCGGCTGGTACGACCCGGACGCGCTCCAGGTCTTCAACCGCCGTCAGCGCGGCGGCCGTTACTGGTTCACACACGGCTGGAACTGGCGGGGCATGACGGCCTGGTGGGTGGCCGCGGTGGTCGGTGTGCTGTTCACCAACATCCCCGGCCAGTTCGTCGGACCGCTGGGCGACCTCGCGAACGGCATCGACATCAGCCTGCCGCTGTCGCTGGCCGTCGCCGCCGTGCTGTATCTGGCGATGCTGCGACTGTTCCCCGAGCCTCGCGCGGTGTACGGGCCCGAGGGACCGCGGCTGGCCCGCGCCGTCGACGTGCCGGTGCCGCCCATCACCGGTCCGGGTGCGGAGAGCGAGGGCACGCCTGCGGTGCTCGCCGTCGACGGCAGTTGATGCGCCGACGGAGAACTGGCTGACGAGCCGACGGAGATCTGGCTCATGGAGAACCGACGGAGAACTGGCTGATGGAGAACTGATGGAGAGCTGGCTCGACCTGTCCGTGCCCGTGGTCACCGGGATGCCCGTCTATCCCGGTGACCCGGAGGTGGAGGTCTCCAGGGCGTTGCGGGTCGCCGAGCACGGAGTGAACGTCCTTCGGCTGCACATGGGGTCGCAGTCCGGTACGCACGTCGACGCGCCGTACCACGTGGACGAGGCGTGGCCCACGTTGGACGATCTGCCGCTGGAGCGGTTCGCGGGGGCGGCGGTCGTCGCCGACGTCCGTGGTCTGCCGGCGCGGGCGCCGATCACTCCCGGCCAGCTCGCCCCCGCCCTCGGCCTGCTGCGGCCCGGTTCGATCCTGCTGCTGGCCACCGGGTGGTCGCGGTACTGGGGAACCGAGGACTACCTCGCCCATCCCTGGCTCACGCCCGAGGCGGCGGAGGCCGTGGTCGCGGCGGGTGTCCTCACCGTCGGGATCGACGCGCTGAGCGTCGATCCGACCGGTCCTGTGGATCTCCCCTCCCACCGTGTGCTGTGCGGAGCGGGGGGTGTGATCGCCGAGAACCTGACCGGGCTCGGAGGCGTCGCGGACGCGCAGGCCGCGGGGTGTTCGGCGGAGGTGTTCCTGTTCCCCCTGCGCCTCGCCGGGGCCGACGGAGGCCCGGTCCGGGCGACGGCCCGCATCACGCCCGGGGCGCGGTAGTCCCTGTCTGGGGGTGTGTTCGTCGGGGGAGGAGGTTACGGCCTGATCGTGCGGGCGATGTCCAGGGTGAGGCGTTGCCAGGGGTCGCGGGGATCACGGGACGTCAGGGCGTGGATGCGCCGCAGGCGGTAGCGCAGGGACTGCGCGTGCAGGTGGAGCACCCGCGCGGCGGCGTTCGCCGAGCCGGCGTCGATGTACGCGGTCAGCGCCTCCATGAGATGCCGCTGACCCGGGTCGGTGAGCGGCCCGAGAACGAGGCGGGCGACCTGGTCCGGCGCGGCGGCCGGATGCCCGCCGAGCAGGGCGAGGACATGGGCGTCGGCGTCCGTGAGGACACGCCCCGGCCGGTGCGCGTGGGCGGGCGCCGTGTCGAGGGCGTCGGCGGCGAGCCGATGCGCCACGGCGACCCGGTCCAGGCTCTCTCCGGTGATCGCACAGCCCCGCCAGGACCGCGCGCCCAGCACCGCCCCCGCCCCGGCGGCAGCGGCACCCGGCAGCAACAGAACGGCACGGGAGCCACGTACCGTCGCGGACGAAGCCACCTCGTCCCCCGGCACGGCCAACGCCTCGAGCAGCCCCGTCGCCGCGTCGAGCGCCATGTCGGGACGCTCCGCGCCCACCGGTTCGGCCACCAACAGACAATAGGGGTCAGGAAGTTGGACCCCCAGCCGGGCCGACCGGTCGCTCAGCGCGCCGACCGAGGCGTGCCGCCCGGCGATCAGGTCGTCGAGCAGCAGCCGCAGTGCCCGGTCACGGTCCGCCGCAAGGTCCTCGTCGGTGGCGGCGTACGCCGTGGTCATCTCCTCGGAGAGGGTGTCGAGCGCGGTCAGCAGCATCCGGGTGAGAGCGAAGGCGTCCGGGGCGGCGAGCCGGGGCGCGCGGGCCGCGATCTCGTCGGTGAGCACGGTCGCCGCCACCCGGTAGGCCCGCAGCACCGCCTGCACGGGTCGCCCGTCCGCCGCGCGGGCCGCCGCGATACCTCGCAGGCGCCGCAGGTCCGACGGTTCGAGCGCGCCGTCGGTGACCCACAGGTGGAGGAGCCGCTCCAGGCCCCAGGCCGCGATGGCCCGTACTTCCGGCAGCCGGCTGTCGTCGAGCGCGGCGTACACCGGGACCTGTTCGTGGACCGCCGAGACGATCGCCGCCACGACGCGCGGATCGGCGACCATCTCCTGCCGGACGTGTTCTCTGGCGGCAACGGGCTGACTTGTCACAGGGTGATGATTCCAGCCGCGCGATGTGCGCACCACGGTGGACGTCCCTTGTCACCTTCGCCAGGATCGACCGCGTACAGCGCGGTCTCAGGGACGAGAGGCGGGACGTACGGATGGCTAAGCATTGGGCCGACTTCCAGTACGAGATCTATCTGAACGGAATGACGGGCGCCGTGCCGCGGCTGCCCACCGATCTGACCCGGCTGGAGGAGCTCACCGAGCAGCGGCTCGGGCCCGGTCCGGTCGGCTACGTGGCGGGCAGCGCGGGCGACGGGAGCACCGCCCGGGCCAACCGGGCCGCCCTCGACCGGCGCCGGATCGTGCCGCGCATGCTGCGCGACGTACACGAACGCGATCTGTCCGTCGAGGTGTTGGGGCGCGCCCTGCCCGCGCCGCTGGCGCTCGCGCCCGTGGGCGTGCTGTCGATCATGCATCCGGACGCGGAGTCCGCCGCCGCGCGGGCCGCCGCGGCGCAGGGCGTCCCGTACATCCTGTCGTCGGCCTCCAGCACGCCCATGGAGCAGGTCGCGGAGGCGATGGGCGGGGCGGAGCGCTGGTTCCAGCTGTACTGGGCGAAGGACCGCGAGGTCACCCGGTCCTTCCTGGACCGGGCGAAGGCGGCCGGGTTCACCGCGCTGTTCGTCACTCTCGACACCCCGCTGCTGGCCTGGCGTCCGCGCGACCTCGACCAGGCGTATCTGCCGTTCCTGCACGGTGTGGGCACGGCGAACTACTTCTCCGACCCGGCGTTCCAGGCGGGTCTGGCCAAGCCGGTGCACGAGGACCCGAACGCGGCCGTGATGCACTTCGTCGGCATGTTCGCGGACCCGGGCAAGACCTGGCCCGATCTCGCGTTCCTGCGGGAGAACTGGGACGGGCCGATCGTCCTGAAGGGCATCCTGCACCCGGACGACGCCCGGCGCGCCGCCGACGCCGGGATGGACGGCGTGGTCGTCTCCAACCACGGAGGCCGGCAGGTGGCGGGGTCGGTGGCGGCGGCCGACGCGCTGCCACGGGTGGTGGAGGCGGTCGGCGAACAGCTGACCGTCCTCTTCGACAGCGGCATCCGCACCGGCGACGACGTCTTCAAGGCGCTCGCGCTCGGCGCGCGAGCCGTGCTCGTCGGACGCCCGTACGCCTATGGGCTGGGCCTGGACGGACAGGCGGGCGTCGAACACGTCGTCCGCTGTCTGCTCGCCGAGTTCGACCTCACTCTCGCCCTGTCCGGGCACGCCCGCCCCGCCACCCTCGGCCCCGACGACCTGATCGAGGAATCCGCATGAGCACCACCGACACCCCCCACACGGCCCACACGGCCGATACGACCGCCACGTCGGTCACCGCGGTGGCGAAGAACGTTCTGGCCGTGGTCTCGGCCCACGTCGGCGGTCGCGCCGCCGGTGCCGCGCTCGCCGGCGTCTTCCCCGGCGAGGCCAGGGTCACCGTCGTGGAGACGACCGACGAGGACCCGGCCGCGCTGCGCGAGGCCCATGTCATCATCACGGGTCTCAGCCCGGTGACCGCCGAACACCTCGCCGCCGCACCGGACCTGGAACTGGTCCAGTGCGCGAGCCACGGTTTCGACTACGTCGACCTGGACGCCGCCCGCGCCAAGGGTGTGCCGGTGTGCAACATCGGCTCCAGCGGCGCCGAGAAGCAGAACGTGGCCGAGCAGACCTTCGCCCTCATGCTGGCCCTCGCCAAGCAGCTGATCCCGGCGCACACCGCGCTCGTCGACGCCGACTGGGCGCTGCCCAGGCTGCAGCGGTCCATCACCGAACTGTCCGGCAAGACCCTCGGCATCGTCGGGCTCGGCCACATCGGCGAGGAGGTCGCCCGGCGCGCGGTCGCGTTCGACATGAGCATCGTGTATGCCGGTCCGCAGTCCGTCGGCGCGGAGGCCGAGGCGCGGCTCGGCGGCGCCCGTCATGTCGAACTCGACGAACTGCTGCGCACGTCGGACTACGTCACGCTGCACGCCCCGCTCACCGAGGAGACCCGGCATGTGCTGAACGCCGAGCGGCTCGCGCTCCTCAAGCCGACCACGTTCGTGGTCAACACCTCGCGGGGCGCCCTGATCGACCAGGACGCCCTCGCGGACGCGCTCGAGGCGGGTGCCCTGGCCGGGGCGGGCATCGACGTCTTCGACCCCGAACCGCCCACCTCGGCCCTGCGGTTGCTCAAGTCCCCGAACGTGGTGTTGTCGCCGCACGTCGCGGGCGTCACGCGCGAGACGCTCGTCCGGATCGCGCTGGCGGCCGTCCAGAACGCCGCCGACTTCGTGGCGGGCAAGCCGCCACGGGACGTGGTGTCCTAGGTCCTGTCGTCACATTCCCGTCGTCCGCCCGGCGCGCCCCGTTACAGTCCCAACCCCTCTGCCAGGGAGGAGAGCTGAGCGGTCGGCGGGAGCGCGGGCCGGGCGCTCGTGCGGTCGCCGACCGTCACGGAACGGGGCTCGGCGGAGGACTCCGAAGGGGTCGCCGACGGGTCGGCCCTGCCGTCCGTCGGCGACTCGCTGGGCGACGCGCTCGGCTCATCGGCCGTGCTCTGCGGGGACGGCGGCTCGCTGACCGGCCGGGTCGAGGCGCTCGCCGTCCCCGCGATCGACAGCGATCCGGGGTCGGCCGAGGCGGAGTCGGTCCGCCACCGCTGCGCGTCGGAGCCGTCCCGGTCCTTGACCACGATGTCGGCGTTCGGATCGGAGGAGCTGGGCGTGACCGCGAGTCCCTCGCGCGAGCGGGACAGCAACTCGCCCCGCACGGTGAGGTCGTAGCGCACGTCTCCGCCCCGCGCGGCGCTCTTCGCGACGCAGCGGTCCAGGGCGACGACACCGTCGTCGGCGTGCGAGTCCAGGCACAGCGCGGGGTCGGCCACGCTGCGCAACAGGCCGTCGCTCTCGTACGACCACTGCTGGGTCCAGGCGGACGAGCAGACCGCCAGCTCGGCCTCGGCACCGACCTCGGCCTTTCCGCCCCGGATGTCGAGGCAGAGATCGGCGGCGAGGTTGCGCAGCCGGGTCTGCTCGGTGCTGGTGGGCAGTCCGGCCGAGGTCGGGGGCGAGGAGTCGGCGGAGGGGTCCGGGTCGACCGGGCTGGGCGAGACGGTGTGGCTGCTGCCGACACCCGTGGAGGCGGTCGGGTCGGCGCCACCGTCGCCGTGGGACCACAGGCTGATGGTGAGCACGGTCACGAGCAGCACCGCCGAGGCCGTGCCCGCCCCTGTGAGCAAGACCTTCGAGTGCTTCTGGGCGATCTGGGCCAGCCGTCCGGGCGCGGGGATCTGCGCCAGCAGACGATGCCGGCCGGCACTTCCAGGACGCCCGCCGGTACCCACGCGCCCGCCGGTACCCGCGCCTCCGCCGGCGCCCGCCTGTCCGACGCCCAACGCGGCCCCCTCCTCGGGGCGCACCGCTTGCCGCACACGCCCCGGGCGTGCGTCGAGGTAGCGTCGCGCGCCCCAGCCGAGCACCGCTTCGGCGAGGAGAATCCCCAAGCCACCCTCGAAATAGCCGAGTTGCTCGGCCGCGTGCCGACAGTGGCGGCACTCCCCCAGATGCTGTCGGACATCCGGCAGCAAGGCGCCCCCACGACGAATCGGGACGTCGAGCAGCCGGTTGTAGAAGCCGCATTCCTTGCTCGGCGCGAGTTCCCGGTGGGCGCGCACACATCCCTGGCGGAATTGCTCACGGGCCTGCTCCAGAGCGGCCGACGCGGTGTCGACGTCCACGCCCGACAGACCGGCCGGTACGGAAATGTCCTCGGCCTCGACCTCGGTGTGCCACAGCAGGCACTGGGCGAGGGGCGGCAAGGCATGGAAAGAACGCTCGGCGAGCTGACGATTTTCGGTGGTCATGGACTGCGCCGCCCGCATACCCCGCCCCCCGGCGGGTTTCCTCAAATCCGGCAGAACGCCGGATATCCGGTCCTCGCCGGACCACTCGTTGACGGTGTCCCGCACGGTCACGAGGAGTCGGGGCCGCAGGGCCGCTCCGGACTCACCGCGTATCAGGCAGTCGAGGGCGTAGTGGAAGGACGTCGCGGCGACCATCGAGGCGACGTTCGAGGAAGAGGCGAGGCAGATGGCCGCGTAGTCGTACGTCGGCTGCCAGTGCCGCGCCATCAGCAGGGCGACGGACTGCGTGGCCTCGTCCTCCGTCCGGCCTCTCAGCCGCGCGGCGAGGCTTTCGTCGGACTCCCCGGGAGCACCGCCGGGAGGATAGGACGGGCGAGGGGGGTGGGGGGTGGGCACAGAGCGGGTTCCTTCCAAGGTTCAAGGTGGTACACAGAAATTCCTTGGTCGCCGAAAAGGGAGCCCCTGCCTGGTGCACACCTTTTGACGGAGCGCCGGGAAAATGGCCGCCGGCCCGGAATACTGAACACCGATTTCATACCCGGCCATTGACCCGCGCGGTAAGTTCACCCTCGCACAACACGCTCACGACCAACAAGGCACTTGGGCAACATCCGCATATTGAAAGATAGTCAGTAACTGCGCCAACTCGCTGCGCTCGCACCGGCTTTCGAAATTTCCCGCGCCACGTTCACGCGCCTCACCGCGGCACCACGTTCATACGCCATGGGGGCTCAAGCGCCCCGTGTGAACCGCGCGCTCACTCCGGAGCCCATCGCACGCTCCCGGCGCGCGGACCTCCGTAGTCCACTGGAACCCGGCCCTTCTCGGAGGCCCCGCGCAGGACGGCGGCTCTCCCGCGCGAAACCGGCCGCCGGCCCCGATCCTCCCGCCCTCGGCCGGCGGCCTCGGGGGCGACAGGGGGGGCCGCGCGGCAGGTATCAGATCTGCCAGGAGCGCAGCCGGTCGGCCGCGCCGTAGACGTCGGTCTTGCCGGAGATCAGATCCCGGGCGAGATCGACGAGCGCCCCGTAGGGCGGGTCGATCCCGACACCGCTGACGAACATGTACGCCACCGCCGCCGAACAGGCAAAACGGGCGTTGGCCGCCGGAAGCGGCTTCAGCAGGGCCAGGGTGTGCAGAAGAGCGGCGGCGCGCCAGGCCGGGTCGGAGTCGACTCCGAGGCGGGGCGGGTCCACGCGGTGCCGGGCCACCGCGGCGACCAGGGCCGAGAAGTCGTTGACCGTGGGCTGGTCGGGCAGCACCTCTTCGTGGCGCTGCAGCAGCCAGGGCACGTCGATATGGATGACGGGAGCCATCGCTCAGGCCGCCCGTCCCTCACCCCTGCCGGGAGGTTCGTCTTCGGGGAAGGCGGCCGCGAACTCGTCGGCGTGCGCCGTGAAGAAGCGGCGGAACACCTCCGCGCCCTCCTTCAGCGCCCGGTGCCGCACAATGTCGGCCGCGGCCGCCTCGCGCACCAGGGCCTTCATCGACGTACCGCGCTCTTTGGCGATCTGCCGGAGGTCCTCGAGTTCACGGTCACTGAACTCCACATTCAACGCTGGCATGCCACCACGGTACCGCGAGGGTACTTACTCGTAAATATCACCTGCTCAAGGGGTATGCGCGGCGGTACCGCGAGCCGATTCAGCGAGGCCGCGTACGGGCGCTCGGCGGCGGCCCCGCTCCGGAGGGCCGGATGGAGCGGAACCCCGCCGGGGCGCTTCCGCGCTCTCAGGCCCCCCACAACCCGCGCCTGCGGTAGCCCGCCTCCCAGAACAGCTTGTTGAGGACGCGTACGGGCGGCGGGAACGCGCCGAGGAACCGGGCGCGGTCGGCGGGCGGCGCTCCGTCGACGATCCACGGTACGAAGAGCGCGGCCCCGCGCACGCCCTGCGTCTTACGGATACGGCCGGTGAACGCGCCCCAGTCCGCGGGCGTCAGCACCTCCCGGATGAGCGGTAGAGCACTCTCCTCCTCGTGGGCGAGGTGGTCGTCGAGGGCCGATGCCAACGTGCGGACCAGGGCGGGGAGTTCGGCCGACCGGTCCTTCAGGGCCGCGTCGACGGCGGTGAGCCGCGGGTCGAGGAGGGCGTGCTCCGCCTCCATCTCGGCGAGGAGGGTGACATCCCGGGGACGGCCCGCGACCTTGCGCTCCACGCGCGGCCACAGATCGCTGTCCTCGGCGGTGTGGTGGATGTGCAGCTGATGCCTGAAGTTGTCCCAGCCCGCGCGGACCTGGGGGGTGAAGGCGGTGCCGTCGGCCGCCGCGTCGCCGAGGCGTTCCAGGTCGCGGCGGAAGGCGTCGTGGGCTGCGTACATGACGGTGAGGTCGACCGTGCCGGCCGCGGCTTCGGTGGTCATGAGGTCGCTTCCTCCAGTTCGGGTTCGTAGACGGGCAGGGCGTGCGGGTTGGCCGACGGGCCGCGGTGACGGCGTACGGCGAGGCAGGTGAGCGCGCCGGTCAGCAGGACGGCGGCCGAGACCAGGACGGCGGGATCCATGGCGTGCACGAAGCCGTGGCCGAAGACCTGGGCGCCCAGCGCGCGCATGCGCTCCGCGATGTCGTGTGGTACGCCCTCCGGCAGCCGTGCCGCCTGGCGCGCGTTCACATCGGTCCCCGCCTGGGAGAAGCCGCCGACGAAGCCGTCGCGGTAGGCGGCGGGCAGTTGTCCGGCGCGCTGTCGGGCCTGGTCGGTGAGCGAGGAGGCGAGCTGGGCCTGGAGCACGGCGCCGACGACGGCGCCCGCGAGCACCGAACCGACCTGCCTCAGCGCGTTGTTGACGCCGGATGCCGCTCCGGAGAGCTTCGCCGGTACGTTGCGCATGACCTCCGTGGCCATCGGTGCGAAGGTGCAACCCGCGCCCAGACCCGCGAGGAAGAGGGGGAAGGCGACCGCGGTCCAGCTCGACCCGACGTCGGCCGCGGCCACGATCCACACCAGGGCCGCCGTCCACGCGAGCAGCCCGGTCATCAGGATGAACTTGCCGCCGATCTTGTCCGCGAGGACTCCGGCGGGCCCGGCCATCACGAACGAGCCGAGCGCGAGAGGCAGCAGTACGAGCCCGGACTTGAGCGCGCTGAAGCCCAGGACGGACTGCAGATAGATCGTCAGCGGCAGGAACATCCCGACGATGCCGAAGGACACGGTGACGCCCACGAAGTTGATGAGGGTGAAGTTGCGGTCCTTGAAGAGTGAGAAGGGGACGAGCGGGTCGTGGCCCTGCTGGCCGCGCTCATGGCCGAGGAAGGCGGCGAAGAGGAGTGCCGCCGCGCCGAACAGCGACCAGATCCAGGCGTTCCAGTCGTAGCGCTGCCCCTCCGTCAGGCCGAAGGCCAGGCAGAACAGGGTTCCCGAGGCGAGCAGCACGCCCAGGGTGTCGAAGCGGTGGCGTACGGTGCGCCGTGAACCGGGGATGACCGCCGCGGCCAGGCCCAGCACCACGACCCCGAGCGGCAGGTTCACGAAGAAGATCCACCGCCAGTCGAGGTGGGTGATCAGCGCGCCGCCGATGATCGGGCCGAGGGCGCCGGAGACGCCCGCGACCACGCCCCAGATGCCCATCGCGGCACCCCGCCGGTCGGCCGGGAACACCTCCGCGATGATCGACAGGGTCTGCGGCATGAGCAGCGCCGCGCCCAGGCCCTGGACCGCGCGGAACGCGATCAGCTGCGCCGGATTCTGCGCGAGGCCGCAGGCGAGGCTGGCGAGGGTGAAGACGGCGACGCCCGCGAGGAACAGGTTGCGTTTGCCGCGCAGGTCGCCGAGGCGGCCCGCGGTGATCATCAGGACGGCCAGGGCGAGGGTGTAGGCGTTGACGACCCACAGGATCTCGTCGAGGGAGGCGTCGAGGTCCTGGCCCATGTCGGGGATCGCGATGTTCACGATCGTCAGGTCGAGCAGGGTCATGAAGAAGCCCAGGGAGAGCGTGATGAGGATCGCCCATGGGTTGCCGTGCCACTTGTCGTGCCACTTCTTGAACACGGTGTCTGTCTCCTTGTGTCGAGGCATCGGACTCGCGTTCAAGAGGGCGTGGGCTCCGACCGGTGTGACGCCCGGCAGGCCCCGTGAGACGTACGTCACATTTCGCCCTCCGGACGTCACATTCGGGCCCGCTTCTCCCCTCGCAGTAGTGAGCGCACCAAGGGAGGCAAGGCATGTCCGAAAGCCCCGCGGCCGGGACGGCCGACGGCGCGACGCAGGTGTTCGTCGACCACCGCGAACTGCTCTTCGCGATCGTCTACAACATCCTCGGCAGCGTCGCCGACACCGACGACGTCCTCCAGGAGACCTGGCTGTCCTGGACGGGCCGCGCCCACCGCACCCCGCTGGAGGGCATCACCAACCCGCGCGCCTATCTCGTACGCATCGCCGTGAACCACGCGCTCGCGCGGCGCGCCGCGATCACCCGCCGCCGCGAGACGTATGTGGGCCCCTGGCTGCCGGAGCCGCTGCTCGACGAGCCCGCCCCCGAGGACTCGGCCGACGACCGGGCCCTGCGCTCGGAGTCGGTGTCGCTGGCGATGCTCGTGGTCCTCGAGTCCCTCACCCCGCTGGAGCGCGCGGTCTTCGTCCTCAACGAGGTGTTCGGCTACGCGCACACCGAGATCGCGGAGGTCATCGACCGCAGCCCCGCGGCGGTACGCCAGCTCGCGCACCGCGCACGGGAACACGTGCACGCCCGTCGGCCGCGCTACCAGGCCCATCCGCGCGTCCGCCGGCAGGCGACCGAGCGCTTCGTCGAGGCCGCGCTCGGCGGGGACATCGCGGCGCTGATGGAGATCCTGGCACCGGACGTCACGGTGTGGACGGACGGCGGCGGGAAGGCCTCGGGCGGGCTGCGTCCGGTGCACGGCCGGGACAAGGCGGCGCGGCTGTTCGCCGGTTACGCGACCCGGCGCAGCACCGGCTTCGACCTGCGCTACCGGCGCGTCAACGGCGACGACTCCGCCGTGCTCTTCGAGGGCGAGTCGCCGTACGCGGTCATGGTCATGGACCTCACCGCGGACGGCGAGCAGGTGTCAGGCGTCTACATCGTCACCAATCCCGAGAAGCTCGCGCATGTGCGGCGCGACGAGGAGAACCAGGAGCCCGGTGGCGACGAGACCAGTGTCGAGGAGGGGGAGCGCGCATGACCGCCACGGACCACCGGCCCGCGAAGGCGTCCTCCGGCGAACGTGTCGCCGACTGGTTCGACGGCCGGCTCGGTGTGTACGCCCTCGGCAGGCGCTATCTGCGCAAGGTCTTCCCGGACCACTGGTCCTTCCTCCTCGGCGAGATCTGCCTGTACAGCTTCGTCGTGCTGATCCTCACCGGGGTGTACCTGACCCTGTTCTTCCACCCCTCCATGAACGAGGTGACGTACCACGGCGGTTACGTCCCCCTGAACGGCATCCGGATGTCGGAGGCGTACGCCTCGACGCTCCACATCAGCTTCGACGTGCGCGGCGGACTGCTGGTCCGGCAGCTGCACCACTGGGCCGCGCTGGTCTTCCTCGCCGCGATGCTGACGCACATGATGCGGCACTTCTTCACCGGCTCGTTCCGCAAGCCCCGCGAGGTGAACTGGGTGTTCGGCTGGACGCTGCTGCTCCTCGGTCTGTTCGAGGGCCTCTTCGGCTACTCGCTGCCGGACGACCTGCTGTCCGGGACGGGGCTCAGGTTCGTGGACGGGGCGATCCTGTCGGTGCCGGTGGTCGGCACGTATCTGTCGTTCTTCCTGTTCGGCGGGGAGTTCCCCGGCCACGACATCGTGGCCCGGTTCTACTCCCTGCACATCCTGCTGATTCCGGGGATCATGGCGGCACTTGTCGTCGCCCATCTGATCCTCGTCGTGTACCACAAGCACACCCAGTTCGCGGGCCCTGGGAAGACCGAACGCAACGTCGTGGGCACCCCGTTCCTGCCGGTCTACCTGGCGAAGGCGGGCGGCTTCTTCTTCCTGGTGTTCGGTGTCCTCGCGCTGATCTCGGCGGTGGCGACCATCAACCCGGTCTGGTCGTACGGTCCTTACCGTGCCGACCAGGTGTCGACGGGCGCCCAGCCGGACTGGTACCTGGGCTTCGCCGAGGGTCTGGTGCGCGTCATGCCGGGCTGGGAGATCAGCGTGGCAGGGCACACGCTCGTGCTCGGTGTGCTGATACCCATCGTCGTCTTCCCGCTGCTTCTGGTCGCCATCGGGGTGTACCCGTTCATCGAGTCGTGGGTCACGGGAGACCGGCGTGAGCACCATCTCCTCGACCGCCCGCGCAACCGGCCGGTGCGTACGTCGATCGGAGCGGCCTGGATCAGCCTCTATCTGATCCTGCTCGCGGGTGGCGGCAACGACATCGTGGCGACGCGCTTGCATCTGTCGATCAACACCGTCACCTGGGCGGTGCGGATCTCCCTGTTCGTCGTCCCGGTCGTCGTCTTCGTGGTCACCCGCCGCGTCTGCCTGGGGTTGCAGCTGCGGGACCGGGAACTGGTGGCGCACGGCCGTGCGACCGGCGTCGTCAAACGCCTGCCGCACGGCGAGTACGTCGAGGTGCACCGCCCGCTCGGCCCGGCCGAACTCCATACGCTGACCGAGCACGAGCACCGGGACCGGTCAGACCACCGGGACCTCCAGACGGCTGATCCGCAGCCCGCCCTCGACGGCGCCCGGGTGCCCGCTCGCCATGAGGAGCCGCAGCCGTGAGCCGCGCACCCCGTCGAAGGTGATCACGGTCGGCGCGTCGGACGCGGTGGCCCAGTCGACGGCCGTTCCCTCCACCGGCACGTACCGCCTGCCGTCCCACACCGCGACCTCGACCGACGCGGGCCGCGTGTGCGTCGCGTCGACGGTGAAGGAGACCTCGACGCGGTCGACCGCGCGGGGACGGGCCCAGGCGACCGAGACCCAGTCCTCGGGGCGGGCCCCGCTGAAGGCGGGCAGCAGAGCCGTCGCCGACTTGTAGAAGGCGTTGGACCACCCCGTCGCCGCGTCCCCGTCGAGCATGGCGGCGGGCAGGGTGTCCGGGCGGCCGGAGTAACTGGCGTCCACGAGCGGCTCGTTCGGGGCGCCGGGACCCGGGTCCGGCCGGAAGACCGCGGGCGGGGTGGTCGCCTTCACTCGTGCCGGGGTGGTGCGTACGGTGAGGGTGGCGCCGCGTACTCGCTCGGAGCGTGCCGTCACCCTGAGCGAGCCCGGCCGCGTGCCGGATCGTACGATCGCGAGTGCCTTGCCGTGGAAGGCCGTTCGCGTGCTCGCCTGATAGCGCTCGGCGCTCTCCTCCCGACCGTTGTCGAGCCCGGCGAGCGAGCCGCCGCCGATGTCGAAGGCGATCAGGTGCTCCGCGTCGGGCACGACCGCACCACGGGCGTCGACGACCTCGGCCGTCACGAAGAGCAGGGACCGGTCGTCGGCGGCGAGCGACGTGCGGTCCGGCGTGAGGCGTAGCGCGTGCGGCGCCCCGGCGGTGCGCAGGACGTCCGTGGCGACCGTACGGCCGTCGCGGCGGGCCACCGCCTTCAACTCACCCGGCACGTAAGGCACTTTCCAGGTGAGGTGGAGTTTGCCCGCGCTGCCGTTGGGGCTGGTGTAACTGCCCGGGTAGGGGCCCGAGGTGAAGGTCTTGTCGTCGCCGGTCGCCTCGGTGGTCTCCAGATAGGTACGGCCGTCGGTGGTCGTCTTGGTGTCGAACCTCCTTGTGCCGAGGGACTTCCCGTTGAGGAAGAGCTCCACGGTGTCGACGTTCGCGTACGCCCAGACCTCGACCGTGTCGCCGGCTTCGTGGTTCCACGTCATGGGCACCAGATGGACCATGGGCTCGCTCACCCACTGGCTCCTGAACAGGTGGTACATGTCCTTGGGGAAGCCCGCGGTGTCGACCGCGCCGAAGAAGGACGCCTTCACCGGGAAGACGTCGTACGGCGTGGGCTCCCCGATGTAGTCGATGCCCGACCACAGGAACTCACCCGCGAACCACTTGCGGTCCCGGTCCTTCTTGTGCCCGTACTCGCCGCTCATCGTCCAGGACGCGAGGTTGTTGTCGTACGAGGAGACCGCGCGACGGCCCGGCGTGTGGTTCTCGCCGGTATTGAGGTGCTCCGGCTCCTGATAGGCGGAGCGGGTCGAGGTCTCGGACGACGACTCCGACTCGAAGAGGAAGAGGTGCGGATAGGCGGCGTGCAGGGCGTCCACCGACTGGGCGGTGTTGTAGTTCAGACCGAGCCCGTCCAGCTTGGCGAGCATGAGGTCGGCAGCGGAGCCCTTCGTGGGCACGCGACGGTATTTGTCCGAGCCGATGACCAGCGGCCTGGTGTCGTCCGCCGCCTTGATCGCGGCGATGATCCGGTCCGCCATCCCGAGGCCCGGGGTGGAGGTGGAGTCGGGGATCTCGTTGCCGATGGACCACAGGACCACGGCAGGCGAGTTGCGGGCCGCGAGGACCATCTCGGTGGCGTCCTGCTCGCACCACTCGTCGAAGAACCGGCCGTAGTCGTATCTCGTCTTGCCGGTCCGCCAGCAGTCGAACGCCTCCACCATCATCACGATGCCCAGTTCCTCGCAGACCTGGATCATCTGCGGCGAGGGCGGATTGTGCGAGGTGCGGAAGGCGTTGACGCCCATCGACTTCATGATCGTCATCTGCCGGCGTACGGCGTCGACACTGATCGCGGCGCCCAGCGCCCCCTGGTCGTGGTGCAGGTCGACGCCCTTGATCTTGGCGTGGACGCCGTTGAGGTGGAAGCCCTCGTCCGGGTCGAAGCGGAAGGTGCGGATGCCGAAGGAAGTGCGGCAGGTGTCGACCCTCGCGTCAGCGACCCGCAGTTCGGTCTCCAGGGTGTAGCGGTGGCCCGGAGTCGCGAAGTCCCACAACCGGGGCCTGGTGACGGTGAGTTCATGGGTCTCGTCGGCGTGGTCGGCGACCGCGACCATGCTCGACGTACGGGCCGCCGTACGGCCGTCGGGGTCGACGATCCGCGAGATCACCTGGACCTCGGCGGCGGCACCGGACGCGTTGACGACGGTCGTCCGCACCCGTACGACCGCCCGCTCCGCCGTGATGTCCGGCGTGGTGACATACGTGCCCCAGCGCTGGACGTGCACCGGTTCGGTGACCATGAGCCGGGCCTCGCGGTAGATGCCACTGCCCGAGTACCAGCGGCTGCTGGGCAGTTGGTTCTGCACCTTCACCGCGATGACGTTCTCGGTGGTGCCGTCCGTGTGCAGCAGATCGGTGAGGTCGAAGGCGAACCCCGTGTACCCGTAGGGGTGGTGGCCGACCTCCTCGCCGTTGCAGTACACGTGCGAGTCCATGTAGACGCCGTCGAACTCCACGGAGATCCGCCGGCCGGCGAGGGCGGGCGGCAGCGTGAAGGTGGTGCGATACCAGCCGAGGCCGCCCGGGAAGAAGCCGGTGCCACTGGTGGTGCCGTGTTCCGTGGTGGGGGTCTGTTCGATGCTCCAGTCGTGCGGAACGGACACTTCGCGCCAGGCCGAGTCGTCGTAGCCGGGCTGCGCGGCGCCCTCGTACGCGCCGGTGGGGTCGGTGATCCCACCCGGGTTGACCAGCGCGAAGCGCCAGCCGTCGCGCAGCTCGACCAAGCGGCGGCCCGCGGCGCGCCCCGGCGAGTCCGCCCAGGCGTCGGCGGCGCCCAGGAGCGATCCGGCCGCGGGTGCGGCGGTTCCTGCGATCAATACCGATCTTCGAGTGACCGACATGGCGGCTCTCCCTACTCAAGGGCCCATAAGTCATCACAACTGATCGTGAACAAACAGATTCTGACGGGGTGACACACGGCCCCGTCAAGGGTGCGGCACCCACTTCCGCCCCTCGCATCACATCGGCCGGAATCCGTCGTACCGATGTCCCCCTGGGGCCGCCCGTGTCCCGGGTGCGGAACGCGCGTACGCACTAGGCTGGAACCCGAGTGACGCGCCTGTTCACTGTGAGTGTCCGCAATGGAGTGGCGACGATGAGCCCGGTCCACCCGCTCGACGAGGCTGCCACTGCACGGGCGGTCATCGACGGGAACGGCACCCTCCTCCGATGGAGCGAAGGGGCCCGCCGTCTACTGGGCCATGCCCCGGAGGAGGTCGAGGGGCGGCCCGCCGCCGATCTGCTGGCCACGGACACACCCGTACCGGCCGAACCGACCGGTAACCGCTGGAACGGCAGCCTCGATCTGCGCCACCGCGACGGACACACCGTCTCCGTGTGGCTGCTCGCCCACCGCAGGAAGCCGCGGGACGGCGGCCCGGCCACCTGGCTGGTGGTCACCCCGCTGGAGGCCCGCGGCCCGCGCGCGCCGGACGACCCGCTGACGACGGCGGTGCTGGCGCAGTCCCCGTGCCCGATGGCCGTCTACGACGACCGGCTGCGCCTCTTCGGGGTGAACGACGCGATGGCCGACGTGATCGGCCTCCCCGAGTCCCGCATCCAGGGCCTGAGGTTCTCCGAGATCGGCGGCAAGGAGGAGAGCGAAGCCCTCGAATCACAGCTGCACGAGGTCCTCGTCACCGGAACCGGTCGGGACGTGGAGACGTTCATGCAGACCGGCGGCGAGTACCACGCGCACGCCTGGCTCGCCCGGATCGCCCCGCTCACCGACGCCCAAGGCCAGGTACGTGGAGTGTGCCTGGCCGCGCACGACTTCACCGAGCAGTACAACGCCCGGGAGCGGCTGCAGCTCGTCAACGAGGCCAGCGTGCGTATCGGCACCACCCTCGACGTCACCCGAACGGCCCAGGAGCTCGCCGACGTCTGTGTGCCCGCCCTGGGCGACTTCGTCAGCGTCGACCTGCTGGACCCGCCGGAGCACGGGGGCGAACCCCACCCGGAGCCGCCGACCGTGCCGATCAGGCTGCGCCGCGCCGCCCACCAGTCGGTGAACCCGGGCTGCCCGGAGGCGGTCGTCAAACCCGGCCAGGTCGATGTCTACCCCGTCCACTCACCGCAGGCGGACTCCCTCACGGCCTCCCGGACCATCGTCGCCCCCGACGACACCGCCACGCTGGCGGAGTGGCTCTCCTGGGACGAGGTACGCGGCGCCCGCATCGCCGAGTACGGCCTGCACACCAGCATGTCGGTGCCGATCAAGGCGCGGGGCCAGACCCTCGGGGTGGCCGTCCTCACCCGGTTCCGGCGCCCCGATCCCTTCACCCCCGACGACGTACTGCTGGCCGAGGAGGTGACGGCCAGGGCCGGCGTCTGCATCGACAACGCCCGGCGCTTCTCCCGGGAACGGGAGACCGCCCTCGCTCTCCAGCGCAGTCTGCTCCCCCAGTCACTGCCCAGGACGGCCGCCGTGGAGGCGGCCTCCCGCTATCTCCCCGCCGCACGGGCCGGAGTGGGCGGCGACTGGTTCGACGTGATCCCGCTGTCCGGGATGCGGGTCGCCATGGTCGTCGGCGACGTCGTCGGCCACGGCATCGCGGCCTCCGCCACCATGGGACGGCTGCGCACCGCCGTCCGTACGCTCGCCGACATCGACCTCGCCCCCGACGAACTGCTCACCCACCTCGACGACCTCGTCCTACGGCTCTCCACGGAGGCCGGCGCCGAGGGCACCACCGGCGAGGTCGGCGCGACGTGCCTGTACGCGGTCTACGACCCGGTCTCACGGCGCTGCGCCCTCGCCCGGGCCGGCCATCCCCCGCCGGTCATGCTCCCACCCGGGGGACCGCCCCGGCAGATCGAGCTGCCGGCCGGTCCGCCGCTGGGCCTGGGCGGACTGCCCTTCGAGTCCGTCGAGCTCGCCCTCCCCGAGGACACGGTGCTCGCGCTGTTCACCGACGGCCTGATCGAGAACCGCGAACGGGACGTCGAGGCCAACCACGAGCTGCTGTGCCATGCCCTGGCGGAGTCCGCGGACTCCCTGGAAGGCGCCTGCCACGACATTCTGCGGACCCTGCTTCCGGTGGGCGGGGCCCAGGACGACGTGGCGCTGCTGCTCGCCCGGACCCACGGGCTCGCGCCCTCCCAGGTGGCGACCTGGGACATTCCCGCCGACCCCGCACTGGTCGCGCCGATCCGCAAGCAGGTCGTCGACCAGCTCGCCGCCTGGGAGCTGAGCGCCGCGACGTTCACGGCCGAGCTCGTGGTGAGCGAGCTGGTCACCAACGCCATCCGCTACGGCGAGCCGCCCATCCGGCTGCGGCTCATCCACGACGCCGAGACCCTGATCTGCGAGGTCTCCGACAGCAGCCACACCGCGCCGCATCTGCGCCGGGCCAAGACCTACGACGAGGGCGGGCGCGGGCTGCTGCTGGTCGCCCAGCTCACCCAGCGCTGGGGCAGCCGCCACACGGCCGACGGCAAGACGATCTGGGCGGAGCTGACGCTCCTCGGGGAGTTCTGACGACATCGACGCAGGTCCGAAGGGTCGGTGAGCGGGGCGAGGCGCGGCGTCTGATCTGATGGTCGGGCACCACGACTTGTGTCCCGGAGGACCGAACCCTGAACACCCCGCTCGCCGAATCCCTGTCCGTCGTCCTGCTCGTCGCGGTCCTCGTCTGCGCGGTGGTCCGCCCCTTCGGCTGGCCGGAGTCGGTCGTCGCGGCCCCGGCCGCCCTGCTGGTGATCGCCACCGGTGCGATCTCCTGGGACCACGCAGGCGCGGAGGCGAGTCACCTCGGGCCGGTCATCGGCTTCCTGGCGGCGGTACTGGTACTCGCCAAGTTCTGCGACGACGAGGGGCTCTTCCACGCCTGCGGCGCCTGGATGGCCCGCTGGGCGGCGGGGCGGCCGGGGCGCCTGCTGACCGCGGTCTTCGCGCTCGCCTCGGCGATCACCGCGGTGCTCAGCCTGGACGCCACCATCGTGCTGTTGACCCCGGTGGTGTTCGCCACCGCCGCCCGGATGGGCGCCCGCCCGAAGCCGCACGTGTACGCCTGCACCCATCTGTCGAACACGGCCTCGCTGCTGCTGCCGGTCTCCAACCTCACCAATCTGCTCGCCTTCACCGCGAGCGGTCTCAGCTTCACCCGGTTCGCGGCGCTGATGGTGCTGCCGTGGCTGGTGGCCATCGGGGCCGAGTACGTGGTCTTCCGGCGCTTCTTCGCCGGCGACCTGGCAGCGGCCGTGCCCGAGCCGACGACCGGGGAGCCGCCGGAGCTGCCCCTGTTCGCGCTGGTCACCGTGGGCTGCACCCTGGCGGGGTTCGTCGTCGCCTCCGCGCTGGGCGTGGACCCCGCCTGGTCCGCCGCGGCGGGGGCGCTGGTGCTGGCCGCCCGAGCCCTGCTGCGCGGGCGCGCCACCCCGCTCACCGTACTGAGGGCCGCAGCTCCGGCCTTCCTCGTGTTCGTGCTCGCGCTGGGCATCGTCGTCCGTGCCGTGGTCGACAACGGACTCTCCGACGCCCTCGGGCATCTCCTCCCGCACGGCAGCGGACTGCCCGCGCTGCTCGGGATCGCGGTGCTCGCCGCCGTACTGGCCAATCTCATCAACAACCTGCCCGCGGTCCTGGTGCTGCTGCCGCTGGCCGCCACCTCCGGCTCCGGCGCGGTGCTGGCCGTGCTCCTGGGGGTCAACATCGGCCCCAACCTCACCTACGCCGGTTCCCTGGCGACCTTGTTGTGGCGGCGTATCGTGCAGGAGCACGACCACGGCGTCGATCTGCGGGAGTTCACCCGGCTGGGTCTGATCGCCGTGCCGGCGGCGCTGGTTCCCGCCGTACTGGCACTGTGGTTCTCGCTCCGCTTCATCGGGGGCTGAACCCTCGCACACGTGAGGGCCGGAGGCTGATGCTCATGCGGGTCGTCGTCTGGCTCGTCGAGGGGACCTGGCCGGCCTGTGTGGACGCCGTGCGCACGCACGCGCCGCAGGCGACCGAGGTCGTGCTGCTGCATGTCAGCGAACCCGGGGTGCCCGGACTGGCGCACGGCGCCTTCGCCGGGCTGCTCGGCCGGGGGCACGCCGAGCGCGATCCCGGGAACCGGCTGGAGGCCCTCGGCGCCCGGTCGGCGGCGCGGCTGCTCGACGCGGCGGCCGAGCGCCTCGGCCGCCCCTGCACCCGCCAGGAAAGCACCGGGCGCATGGAGCATGAGGTGGTCGGCGCCGCCGAGGGCGCCGATCTGCTCGTGGTGGCCCGGGACGGCGACCGGGCCCGGCTCGGGCCGCACAGCCTGGGCAGGGCCGGGCGGTTCGTCGTCGACCACGCGCCGTGCCCGGTGCTGCTGATCTGGCCCGAGGCCACGCCTGCCGTCACGACGATCCCGCCGCCTCCCCCGCATGCTCCGGATCCCCCACATCACCCGCGCCCCCCGCACTCCTAGCGATGCCCTTCCGGTAGGCGCCCGGTGGAGTCCCGTAGCGCTGCCGGAAGACCCGGCTGAAGTGGAACGCGCTGGTGAATCCGGAGGCCGCGGCCACCCGTTCCACCGGGAGCCCGGTGGCTTCCAGGAGCCGGGCCGCGTGCAGCAGCCGGGCCTCGCGCAGCGCCCGCATCGGGGAGCGGCCGAGTTGCTCGGTGAACAGGTGGGCGAACCGGGACGGTGAGAGCGCGACCGTCCCGGCCAGCGAGCGGACGGTGTGGGGCGCGGCCGGGTCCGCGGTGATCACCGCCTCCGCATGGCGGACCCGGGCGTCGAGACCGGGGCGGCGGCGCTCCGCGCGGGCGGCGGCGAGCAGCACGATCTCCTCCAGGGAGCACAGGGCCAGCTCCCGGGCGGCGGTGCCGTGCGCCACCGCGACCTCGCCCGGGGCGGGCTCCGCGCCCTCGGGCGGCGGGCCGTCTCCCGTCCAGCGGGCGTCGGTGAGCATCCGGCGGAACGCCGCTTCGATACGTTCCCGGGCGGGCGCGGGTCCGACGGCGTAGAGGCCGTCGTCGAGGGCGTGGGGCCGCAGCCATCCGGTCCAGGACGGGCGGGCCTGGCAGTGCGCCCACCAGAACGCCCAGTGTCCGGCGCCGGGTTCGACGGCGTAGTCCTGCGGCACGCCGGGCCCCAGGACCACCAGGTCTCCGGCGCCGGCCACCGTCCGGGCCGCTCCCTGCCGGAGCCGTCCCCGTCCGCCCGTCGTCCAGGTGAACAGCCAACTGTCGCTGCCCTGGGGCCGGTTGACGCGGTACCTCGGTCCCTGGTCGAAGCGACCGACGGTCACCAGGCCCGGCGGCGGGGACGGGGCAGCAGGCTCGGGCAAGTCCTCAGCACGCACGGGCATCCTCCCGGGGGGCTCGTCGGCCTAGCGTGAGGCACCTGGGACTCCGGTGGGAAGGGACGGTCGGATGACAGTCATGGACATGGGCGGGCCGCGGTGGTCGGACTTCGAGGAGAACGGGTTCGTGGTGGTGCGCGGCCTGTTCACCGGCGCCGAGATCGACGAGCTGTGCGCGGAGTTCGCGGCCCTGCACGCCGCCGGGCCGGTCCCGGGGCACTTCGAACCCCGCGCCACCGGGACCGGCGGTCCGGCGGATCCGCTGGATGCCCATCCCCGGGTCATGCATCCGCACCGCATCAACGAGCTGTCCCTGCGCCGCCTGATCGATCCCCGGTTGCGGCGGATCCTGGAGACCCTGCTCGGCGAGGAGGTCCTGGCGGCGCAGAGCATGTTCTACTTCAAGCCGCCCGGGGCCCGGGGGCAGGCGCTGCACCAGGACAACTTCTATCTGCGGGTCGAACCGGGCACCTGCGTGGCCGCCTGGATCGCGTGCGACGCGATCGACCGGGAGAACGGCGGCCTGGAAGTGGTGCCGGGCACGCACCGCATGGACCTGTTCTGCCCGGAGGAGGCGGACGCGGAGCTGTCCTTCGTACGGGAGTACGTCCCGCCGCCGCCCGGTCTGGCCGTCGTGCCCGTCGACATGGCACCGGGTGACGTGCTGTTCTTCAACGGCAGTCTGGTGCACGGCTCCGGGCCGAACCGCAGCGCCGACCGCTTCCGCCGTTCCTTCATCGGCCATTACGTCGGCCGCTCCACCCATCACATCGGCCGCCATTACCCCACGCTGACGATGGGCGGTGAGCCCGTCGCCCTGTCCGAGAGCGAGGGGGCGGGCCCGTGCGGCACGGAGTTCGCTCCGGCGGCACCGCACTGATCTCATTCCCCCGGCTCGGGGAGCGCGTCGCGGAGTTGGGCGCGGGAGGTGATGCCGAGCTTGGGGAAGATCCGGTAGAGGTGGAAGCCGACCGTACGGGGCGAGAGGAAGATCCGTTCGCCGATCTCCCGGTTGGTCAGGCCCGCGGCGGCGAGGCGGGCGATCTGCAGCTGCTGCGGGGTGAGTTCGGCGAGGCTGTCCGGGGAGCCGGCGGGCGTGCTCGCCTGGGTGACGCCCGCGGCGCGCAGTTCGGCGCGGGTGCGGTCCGTCCAGGGGCGGGTGCCCAGCCGTTCGAAGACCTCCAGCGCGGCGGCGAGCTGGGGGCGCGCCTCCACCGCGCGGCGCCGGCGGCGCAGCCACTCGGCGTAGTCGAGGCGGACCTGTGCCCGTTCGAAGGGCCACTGGTCGCCCGCCGGTTCGGCCAGGGCCGCCGTGAAGTGCCGTTCGGCGTCGTCCGGTTCGGCGAGCAGGGCCTCGGCCCGGTGCACGATCGCGGTGAGCCGCGCGGATGTCTCGCCCTCGGCGAGGCGCCGCCTGGTCGTGTCGAGGACGAGCCGCGCGTCCTCGGCCCGGCCCGTGCGGACGGCCGCTGCCACGAGGTCGGCCAGGTAGTAGTCGGAGGCGTGGAAGTGCAGGGGCGCGGGCTCCGGCCGCCGGGTGTAGACGGCGCGGAAACGGTCGTAGGCCGCCGCGTGGTCGCCCTCCGCGAGCGCGGCGGCGCCCAGCGCGTAGTGCGTGCGCACCTGCAGGCTGCGGCAGTTGGGCAGGTCGATGCCGTGCACGGCGCGCTGTACGGCGGCGCGGGCCTCCTCGGTGTCGCCACGCAGGGCGAGCAGCGTGGCGCGCAGCACAGGCGCTCCCACCACCACGTTCTCCAGTCCCCCTTCGGCGGCCAGGCCGTACGCCTCGTCGAGTGCCGCGCCGGCCTCGGTCCAGGACCCACTCTCGTAGAGGGCCAGCGCGAGGGCCTGGGCCACGGTGGCGTTGGCCCCGGAGGTCGGGGAGCGGCGCAGATGGTCGATGGCCGCGCCGAGCAGCCGTATCGCCTCGGCCGTCTCGTCCAGGACCCAGGCGGCCCCGCCGGAGACGACCAGGCGGGACAGCGGGATGTCGACGCCTGATCCGGGCTTCGGCAGGGGCGCGGTCCAGGTGGCCGCGAGCAGATCGAGGGCCTGGGCCCGGTTGCGTACCGGATCGCAGCCGGCCAGGGCCCAGAGCCGGCCCGTCTCGTCGTCCTGAGGCGGCACGCGCTCCACGATCCGCAGGATGTTCTCGCGGTGTTCCGGGGCCCCGGAGTTGTATGCGGGTGTGGTGGCCGTCGCCAGGGCGTCGAGGGTCAGTACGGGGTTCTCGTCGACGGCGGCCTCGGCGACCGGCAGCAGGAAGCCGAGCGAGCCCGCGAACTGGGTGGTCACGGCGAGCGCCCAGCCCGCCAGGAGCGAGGCCTCGGCGAGGAGGGCCGGTTCGTCGGTGCGGGTGGCGACCTGGGCGCTGAGTTCGCCGACCCAGCGCGGGTGACCGGCGTACATCGCCATGGTCGCGGCGCGTACCAGGCGCCCGGCGCGGACGGTGGGGTCGGGGCTGAGCCGGGCCGCGCGTTCGAGGGCCGTCGCGGCGGCCGCGTAGCCGCCGCGGCGCTGTGCCCGGGCCGCGCTGTCGTCGAGTTCCCGGGCGGCCTCCTCGTCGACGCCGGAGGCGGCGGCCGCGTGGTGCCAGGCACGGCGGTCGGGATCCCCGACGAGGACGTCGGCGAGCGCCCGGTGGGCTGTGTGGCGTTCGGTGTAGGTCGCGGCCCGGTAGACCGCGGAACGTATCAGCGGATGGCGGAAGCGGACGCGGTCGGCGTCGATGCGGACGAGTCCGGCGCGTTCGGCAGGCAGCCAGTCGTCCGGGGTCGCCCGGTCTCCGACGGCCGAGAGGATGACGGGCAGCTCGGCGCTCTCCGCGGCGGCCGCGAAGAGCAGCAACTCACGGGTGGCCGGGGGAAGTTCGGGAAGGTCCGCGGCGAAGATGGCTTCCAGCCGGTCGGTGAGGGGCAGCGCGTCCTCGTGGGCGGCGGCCGGGTCGCGCGCCACGGCCCGGGCGAGTTCGACGAGGGCGAGGGGGACACCCGCCGCCTGTTCGAGGACGCGGGAGCGGGCCCGTCCCGCAGGGGGCCGGGGCTGGTGGTCGAGGAGCCGTCCGGCGGCTGCCGGGTCGAGCGGCTCGATCGTCAACCGGTTGACCTGACGGTCGAGTTGGGCGGGTACGGCGGTGTCGCGCGCCGCCAGGAGCAGGGCGACCGGTTCGCCTTCGAGGCGTCGGGCCATGAAGGCCAGGACGTCGAGGGTGCCCAGGTCCAGCCAGTGGGTGTCGTCGATCACCAGGAGGAGCGGGCCGTGCTCCGCGGCGTCGGAGAGCAGGGTGAGCGCGCCGAGCGAGGTCAGCAGGGGGTCGGAGACCGTCGGCGTGCCGTCGTCGAGTCCGAACACGCCGAGCAGCGCGGCCCGCTGGCGTGCGGGCAACCCCTCGGCCAGGTCGAGCAAGGGGCGCAGCAGCTGGTGCAGTCCGGCGAAGGCGAGGCCCGACTCGCCCTCGCTCCCCCGGCAGCGCAGCACCCGCACCCCGGACCGGCGGGCCATGCGGGCGGCGGCGTCGAGGAGGGCGCTCTTGCCCGCGCCGGGTCCTCCCGTCATCAGCAGGGCCCCGGTCCGCCCCGTCGTGAGAGCGTCCACCAGCCGTGACAGCAGGGCCAGTTCGTGGTCCCGGCCGACGATCCACTCGTCACCGAGCGGCGTCATGAGTCGGACCCGGGGAACGCGTCGGAGGTGAAGGCGAGGAGGGCATGGGCGACCGCGCCGGGGCTCTCCAGGAGCATCTCGTGCGTACCGTCGATCCCGACGACCCGCACGGTGGCCCGCCGCGCGGCCAGTTCGGCGAGGTCCCGGGCGAGCCCCTTCCCGTACGCCGTCATCAGTTCGTCGAACCAGGGCAGGCCGGGGGCGGGCGGTACGGGTCGCGCGGCCCGTCCGAGCAGCAGTGGCCGCCGCGTCCGCGCGAAGGCGTCGAAGAGGTCGAAGAGGTCGAGTGCGTCGACGGCGGCCATCATCTCCAGCACGAGCGCCCGTTCGGGGCGCACCTCCAGCCGTCCGTCGGGCGCGGGCCGCACGGTACGCAGCAGACCGGCCTCCAACAGCTCGTAGGGGATGCCCAGTCGGTCGGAGAGTGCGCGCTGCTCGGCGAGCAGGTCCTTGAGACCGTCCGCCGGAAGCGGTCCGCCGGACACCCTCGCGGTCGCCGACTCCCGCACCTGGGTGAGGCGCTCCTCGACGTACGCCGGGTCGAGGCCCACGTACTGGTCGGGGCGGCCCCAGCCGTATCCGTCCAGGTTCACCGCGCCGGGCGTGACGTCCGGATGCTCCAGCGCGTACCGTACGGCGATCATCCCGCCGACCGAGTGCCCGACGGGCAGCGCGCCGGGCAGGTCGTACCGCTCGAGCACCGCCTCGATGTCGTCCAGTACCCGGGGAAGACTCCAGGTTCCCGACGGTGAGAGACCGTGTCCGCGCAGGTCCACGGCGAGCACCCGGTGCCGGGGGACGAGCAGGGGGGCAACGGCGGCCCAGTCGGCGAGCGTACGCCTGGCTCCGTGCATGAGAAGCAGGGGTGGGCCGTCACCACCGTGGTCGTGTACGGCCAGTTCGATGCGGTCTCCGGTCATGTCCTGACAATACGGCGTGGGTCAGGGCTCCAGGAGCAGATTGAGCGTCGGCAGGGGACCGCCCGGGAACTGTTGCAGCCGTCCGCCGGACGCCAGTGGGCCCAGATTGATGACCGCCCACCCCACCCGCTCCGCCAGCCGCGTGACGCGCTCGTTCGCCCCGGGGTGGTTTCCCGAGAGGAAGATCACCCGCCGTCCGACAAAAGTGCGCGGATCGGAGCCGAGCACCGCCGGCGTCAGGGTGTTGAACGCCTTCACCAGGCGTGCTCCGGGGACGAGTTCGGCGACGACCTCGCTGGAGGTGCGGCCGTCGAGGTCGGCGACCTTGAAGTCGGGCGGTCCGAGTGGGTTGGTGGTGTCGATGACGATCCGCTCCTGCCAGTCGAGGACGTCCGCGGCGGCCACCGCCTCGCTCAGCCGTCGCCACGGCACGGCGAGGACGACGATCTCCTCCTTGGCCGACTCCGCGACGGTGGCGGGCGTCAGGGCCGGGCCGATCGAGGCGGCGAGGTCCCGCAGTGACTGCGGGCCCCGGCTGTTGCTGATGACGACCTGCTCGCCCGCCGCCACGAACCGATAGGCGAGGGCCTGGCCGATGGCTCCGGCACCGATGATTCCGATGGGCATGAGGTGTCCTCCTCCTTGAGTTCCGCGGCTACGACAAGAGGGTGACTGTCAGCATCACGCCGCAGGTCACAGCGGCGCTTCTGTCATGTGACTGGGCCGGGTCCGCGACCCGCGCGGGGGCCGCGGGGGCCGCCTTGACGCGGGCGCCGTCCAGGCGATTTGATCCTGAGGTGCCAAGGCGCCGCGCCGGGCACGCAGAGGTACGCCCAGCCGGTAGCGGACACCGTTCGAGTCCGGCCAAAGTCGCCAGGACCGCGGGAGCGTCCGAGGCGGGGTCGTACCCGCGATCGATGGAGCCGACATTCCCGCCCAACGTGTTTCCCGCGTCACCGGCCTGGGGGCAGCCGCCGCCCTGGTGGCGCTCGCGACGCTGGTGAGCTGTACGGCCGGGTCGGACGAGGAGACGCCACCCCAGCAGGGTAAGGCCTCTCCGTCGAGCCCGGAGGCCGTACAACTCCCCCCGCTCCACGCGGGCTTCGACTACCAGATCGGCGGCGCTTATCCGCCACCGTCCGGCGTCCGCATCGTCAGCCGCGACCGTTCGGACTCGCCCGCGCCCGGCCTGTACAACATCTGTTACGTCAACGCCTTCCAGGCCCAGCCGGACGAGACGAAGGCGTGGCCGGCCGATCTGCTGCTGCGGGACGCGCACGGCGAGGCCGTCCTGGACCGCGACTGGAACGAGGCGCTCCTCGACCTCCGCACGCCGGCCAAGCGCAAGCGGGTGGCCGCCCGGGTCAACCGCTGGATCGACGAATGCGCCGACAAGGGGTTCGACGCCGTCGAGCCCGACAACTACGACAGCTACACCCGTTCCGGCCGTCTGCTGACGGCGAACGACGCCACCGCGTTCATCACGCTCCTTTCGGCCCACGCGCACGCCCGGGGGCTGGCCATCGGACAGAAGAACACCTCGGAGTTGGCCGGGCTCAGGTCGAGGACCAAGCTCGACTTCGCGGTGGCCGAGGAGTGCGGCCAGTACGACGAGTGCGGCACGTACGCGAAGGCGTTCGACGACCGGGTGGTGGACATCGAGTACACCGACAGCGGTCTGCGCAAGGCCCTCGCGAGCTACGGGGACCGGCTGAGCATCGTGCGCCGTGATGTGCAGGTGTCGACGCCGGGCAGTGCGCAGTACGTCCGCCGGACGCGCTGACGGACGCTGCCCCGACCCGGGAGAGGTCACCGTGCATACTCGCACCGAAGCCGGGTGGATTCCGGATGAGCGAGTGCGCACGGAGCGGACGTATCAGAGGGCATGTCGACATCCATGGCCAGCAGGCAGGGCGACCGCCTGCCCACGAGCACCGCCAGACCGCCGGGCCGGTTCGATCGGCTCCGGCGGCACCGGCGGTGGCTGCTCGCGCTGGCGGTGGTCGCCCTGCTGGCCCAGATGGCGGTCGCGATGGTCACGGCGGCCGCGCAGCAGACGCCGACGATCGACGAGCCGGTGTACGTGGGCACGGCGGAGACCTATGTGCGGGAACACAGCCTGCGCTTCAACCCCGAACATCCGCCGCTGGGCAAGCTCATCATCGCGACCGGACTGGTGTTCGCCCATCCGCACCTGGACGCCCACTTCACGGGTGATCAGACGGCGCTCGGGCGGCGGCTGCTGTACGAGTCGGGCAACGATCCCTGGCGGGTGATGCTGTGGGCGCGGCTGCCGGTGATCGGGCTGACGCTGCTGTTCGGTCTGGTCGTCCTCGCGTTCGCCCGTGAACTCGTCGGCGCCGTGGGCGGGTTGGTGGCGCTCGCGCTGTACGCGTTCTCGCCCGACGTCATCACCAACGGTTCGCTCGCCACACTCGACGTACCGGCGGCCGGTTTCCTGCTGACGTCGGTGTGGCTGGCGTGGCGGGCCCGGCGTCGGCGGCCCCTGCTCCACCTCGCTCTCGCGGGGGCGGCGCTCGGCGCGGCGCTCGCCACCAAGATGAGCACCCTGCCGGCGGTACCGGTGCTGCTGCTCCTGGTGTTCCTCTCCTTCTGGCAGGCACGCCGCACGCCGGGCCTGGGCCTGCGTGCGCAACCGCGGCTCGTCGGCCTGGGTGTGGCGGTGGCCGCCGGTACGGCCCTCGTGGCGCTCGCCGTCGTCTGGGCGACCTACCTGCTCGTCGACCCGCAGCTGCGCTGGACGGCTCCCGCGAACCTCCCGGCCGTGCACGGTCTGCGCGGGCTCGTCATCGACTGGCTGCCGGTACCTCGGCCGTACCGCGACGGGATGCGGATCCAGTTCGGCTTCGAGAACGACGTGTGGACCGGCTTCCTGTTCGGACGGATCTACCACGGCTCGCTCTGGTACTACCTGCCGGCCGCGCTGCTGGTGAAGACACCGCTCGGCATGATCGCGCTCTGGCTCATGGGCCTCGGCGTGATGGCCGCCGTGCCCCGGCTGCGGCCCGCCGCCCCGTACGTCCTGCTCCCCCCGGCCGTCCTGCTGGCCGTGGCCATGACCGGGTCCCGGGACCTCGGCGTCAGATACGCCCTCTTCGTCCCGGTGTTCCTGGCGGTGGCGGCGGCCGGGGTCGTCGCCCTGCGCCGGCGCTGGGCCCACCTCGTCACGGCGGCGCTGGTCGGCTTCGTCGCGATCAGTTCGCTGCGCGCGTTCCCGTACTACCTGCCGTACTCCAACGAGGCGTTCGGCGGACCCTCGCAAACCCGTCTGCGGCTGCACGACTCGAACGTCGACTGGGGGCAGGACCTGGGCCGCCTGGCCGACCGTCTGTCCGAGCGGTATCCGCACGAGCGGGTCTGGCTGGTCTACAAGGGCAGTGGCGTGCCCTCGTACTACGGGATCGAGGCGGCCGATCCGCGCAAGGTGCCGCCGAGCGAGGTGCACGGACTACTCGCCGTGTCGGACACCGCCGTCGCGAAGGCCGACGGCCGTCTGGCCGCGCTGCTCCACGGCGCCACGCCGATCGACGACGTCGGCCACTCGATCACGATCTACCGTCGCGCGTGACCCCGGGGCGTCACGCGCGAGAGGCGAGCAGGTCCAGGGCCGCTCCCCAGGGGAACTCCGCGCGCAGACCGCCTTGCCCCGGCTCCCCGGAGTAGCGGTCGCCGAACCGGACACCCATCCCGCGCAGTCGCTCGACACTCCCCCGGTACGCGGGGTGTGCCGCCAGCGCGTCGCTCACACAGGGCAGTACGGCGATCGGGACGTCGAGGCCGTACGCCTCGTTCAGCGTGCCGAGCGCGAGGGTGTCGGATATGCCGGCCGCCCACTTGTTGACGGTGTTGAAGGTGGCCGGGGCGACGGCCACCGCGTCGGGGGCCGGGAAGGGGCGCGGGTCGCCCGGGGCCCGCCAGGCGGACCTGATCGGGCGACCGGTCTGCGCCTCGACGGCCGGCGCGTCGAAGAAGCCGAGCCCCTGCGGGGTGGCGATGACGCCGACCTCCCAACTCCGTTCCTGTGCCGTGGTGATCAGTTTGCTGACGTCCCGCGCGACACCGGCCGCGCACACGACGACGTACAGGAAGGGCTTTTCGGCCTGTTCGGTCACGTGGGAACCCTAGTCACCTGCTCGGCCGTGAACGGCCGAGCTTGGACGGCTCAGCGTTGTTCACACCTCGCCGCGCTCCCGACTGTCCGCTACGACAGGACGGTCACGGGTCGCATCTCCCGCCTTCCGGCTACACCGGTGGCGGGACGGGCATGGTGACGCATACCCACACCGAGCGTGCGCGGTCGCGCACGTTGACCCCGGCGACGGCATCGGCGGCCCCAGCGCAGCGGGTCCCCTTCGTCCGCCCGTCCACGGTCCAGAGGGAGACGGTGCGCGCGTCGTGCTGCCATGACAGGCAGCGGTCGTCGAACGGCTGGGCCGCCTCCGGCCGGAGAACGATCGGCGTACCGAGCGCCCTGCGGCACCGCCGGGATGTCGAGGGCCCCGGATTCCCGGCGCGCAGGGTGGCCCGCAGGGTGGCGTAGGCGTCGACCACCTTCTTCACCGCCCGCACCACCGGCTGCGCGGACAGCCCGAAGGCCGCCCTCAGGTCCGCGTACACCTCCTTCTGCGGACCGTTGCGGTCCCTCACGCCTCGGTTGAAGGCGACGGCGGAGGCATGCGTGGCGGCCCTGTTGCAGGCGCGCAGGGTCGCCTCGATGCGACGACGCTCCGTGTCGCGGCCACTGAAGGCGATTCCTCCCCGGCGTGAACGCCGGGCACCCTCGCCAGAACCAGGTGAACATGTGGGATCGCCGGTGGACACGCGGGGTGCCTAGTGGACCGGGAAGGTGTCCCCGCGTTCGGCTTCCGGGCGCGGGCCGAAGATGCGGCGCTCGTGCTCCTCGATGCGTACGTCATTGATGCTGGCCTCGCGCCGGGTCATCAGCCCGTGCTCGTCGAACTCCCACAGCTCGTTGCCGTACGACCGCCACCACTGCCCGTCGGCGTCGTGCGACTCGTACTGGAAGCGGACGGCGATGCGGTCGCTGTCGAAGGCCCACAGGTCCTTGCGCAGGGCGTACTCGTGTTCGCGCGCCCACTTGGCGGTAAGGAGTTCGACGATCTCGGCGCGGCCGGTGACGAAGGTGTCGCGGTTGCGCCAGACCGAGTCCTCGGAGTAGGCGAGGGCGACCTTGTGGGGATCACGGGTGTTCCAGGCGTCCTCGGCTGCCTGGACCTTCTGGACCGCGGTCTCACGGGTGAAGGGGGGGAGGGGCGGGCGGTCGTTCATGGGGGTGTCCTTTCAGGTACACGCGCATCTGGTCCACGCGCATCACATGAGCCGAGAACGTGCGTTCTCCCTCACGACTGCTAACGTAGAGAACGTTGGTTCTCGCGTCAAGGAGCAGCCCCGCATGGACAGCACAACCGCCCGCGAACAGGCCCTCGCCACCGCCAGGGAACAGGCGTTGGACGCCGCGGAGGAGCTCTTCTACGCCCGTGGCATCCAGACCGTCGGCATGGACGACATCCGCGGCGCCTCGGGGGTCTCCCTCAAGCGGCTCTACCAGCTGTTCCCCGCGAAGGAGCTCCTGGTCGAGGCGTATCTCCAGCGGCGCGACGTGCGCTGGCGGCAGCGGCTGGCCGAACACGTCGACGGGTACGAGGAGCCCGCGCGGCGGATCCTGGCGGTGTTCGAATGGCTGGGGCAATGGTTCGCCGAGCCCGACTTCCGCGGGTGCGCCTGGATCAACTCCTACGGCGAACTCGGCGCGACCTCACCACGCGTGGTCGCCCAGGTCCGCGGCCACAAGGGAGCGTTCAAGGACTACCTGGGCGGCCTCGTGGCCGCCGCGGGACTTCCCGGCGCCCTCACCGACCAGCTGTTCCTGCTGGCCGAGGGCGCCATGGTCACCGCGGGCATCACACGGAGCACGGAGCCGGCCGGGCAGGCGGCCGGCGCGGCACGGGTACTCGTCGAGGCCCAGCGGCGATAGGGCCGACGCCCGGCGGGGACGGCCGGCGCGCGCCGGCCGTCCCCGTCGTGTGGTCTCGGCGTTCGCCGAGTGGTCCTCGGCGCTCGTCGAGTCGTTCCCAGGTCTCGTCGTGTGGTCCTCAGCTCTCGGAGACGGTGATGGCGCCCACCGGGCAGGCCCGCGCGGCCTCCCGGACCAGCGGGTCGCCGCCGCCGTCCTCACGGCCGGGCAACAGCGCACTGAAGCCGTCGTCGTCCTGGGTGAAGACGTTCGGCGCGGTCAGCGCGCACTGCCCCGCGCCGATGCAGACGTCCTTGTCGATGGCGATCTCGATACTCATGGCCGCCAGCCTCTTACCATGTCACGGGGAGTTCCAGCATCCCCTGGATCGTGTCTCCCGCTTTGAAGGGAATCTCGTCCGCCGGCACGGCCAGACGCAGTCCGGACAGCCGGTCGAAGAGCGACAGCAGGGCGATCTCCATCTCGGCGCGGGCGAGGTTCTGGCCGAGGCACTGGTGGATGCCGAAGCCGAACGCGACGTGATGACGGGCCGAACGGTGCCAGTCCAGGGCGTCCGGCTCGGGGAAGGTGCCCGCGTCACGGTTGATGACGGAGGTCGAGAAGACCACCCCCTCGTCGGCGCGGATCGTCGCCCCTGCCACCTCGATGTCCTCGGTGGCCACCCGCAGCAGCCCGTCGGCGATGGACAGGAAGCGCAGCAGTTCCTCCACGGCGGCGGGCATGAGCGTCGGCTCGGCGCGCAGTTCCGCCAGCTGCTCGGGGTGGTGCAGCAGGGTGAACGTACCGAGCGAGATCATGTTCGCGGTCGTCTCGTGCCCGGCGACCAGCAGGATCGTCGCCAGGCTGATCAGCTCCTCGCGGTCCACCTTCCCCTCGCGCAGCTGTTCGTGGATGAGTTCGTCGAGGAGCCCGTCCTCCGGGTCCTTCCACTTGCGGTCGATCAGTGCCCCGAAGTAGGCCTCCAGCTGGTCGCGCGCGTCCTGGGTGTCCGCGGCGGCCGGGCCGCGCAGCAGCCTGCGGGACTGCTCCTCGAAGAAGTCGTGGTCGGCGTACGGGACGCCGAGCAGCGCGCAGATCACCATCGAGGGCACCGGCAGCGCGAAGGCGCTGACCAGTTCGACGGGCGGGCCCTGCCGCTCCACGGCGTCCAGCAGCCGGTCGACGGTTTCCTGGATGCGCGGGCGCAGGGCCGCGGTCCGTTTCAGGGTGAAGCTCGGCACGAGCATGCGGCGCTGGGTGTGGTGGGCGGGATCGTCGAGCCCGAGCAGCGCGACCCGCCGGTTGCGGGACTGGGCGAACCGCTCCGTGGGCATCGGGAACGCGGGGCGGGTGCGGTCGGAGGATAGCCGGGGATCGGTGAGCAGTTCACGGGCGGTGCCGTGCCCGGTGACGACCCACACGTTGCGCCCGTCGAACAGGGAGACGCGCGACAGGGGGTGCGCCTCGCGCAGGGCGTCGTAGGCGGTGGGCGGGTGGTAGGGACACGTACGGTCCTGGGGGAAGGCAACGGGTTCTGTCATGAGTGACCTCGCAAGCGATGGTTCCCTCTTGCCGATCTTCATTAGATGCCCCAGGCACCTATAGGAGCCACGCAAAGTTCGGCCAGATGCCCCGGACGGACCATCTGGCCGATCACCGTCGCCGGTCGGGGCGGCCACCGGGCTCCCACGGGCCTCGGTCGCGGCCCGGGCGCCGGACGTACGGCGCGTGCATGGCTCGATCCAACCGCTACCTCCACGGTACACACCCGTCTTCGGTGGCTCGGTGACGTCCTCGCGTAATTCACTTGCACGGGTGGCTCGACAGCCCCAGGATCTGCCCATGCCCACGATCGAAGCCCTCCTGCCGCCGACCTCCGCCGCCGCTCGTCCGGTGCGGGTCCAGCAGCAGCCCGGCGGTCCGCGGAGGCCCTCGCTTCCCCGGTCATGACCGCCGCGCTCGTCGCGGGGCTTCTCGCGGGCTATGGCATCGCCATCCCCGTCGGAGCGGTCGCGACCTATCTCGTCTCCCTCACCGCGCGTACGTCGCTGAGAACCGGCGGGTGCGCCGCGCTGGGCGTCGCGACCGCCGACGGGCTGTACGCCCTGGTCGCCGCCCTCGGGGGCGCCGCGCTCGCCGCCGCGCTGCAACCAGTGCTCGTGCCGTTGCGCTGGGCCTCCGGTCTGGTGCTGCTCGCCATGGCCGTACGGGGCGCGGTCGGCGCGGTGCGCCAGTACCGCGAACAGCGGCTCGCGGTCCGGTCCGTACGGGACCCGGTGCGCCCGGCGCGGGCGTACCTGACCCTGCTCGGGATCACCCTCCTCAATCCCACCACCGTGATCTACTTCGCCGCCCTGGTCCTCGGCAGCCGGACGGCCGAGGCGGTGCGCCCCCTGGAGCAGGGGGTGTTCGTGCTCGCCGCGTTCGTCGCGTCCGCGAGCTGGCAACTCCTGCTCGCCGGCGGTGGCGCGCTGCTCGGCCGGGCGCTGACGGGACGACGGGGGCGGCTGGTCACGGCGCTCGCGTCGAGTGCCGTGATCGTGGTGCTGGCGGTACGGATGCTCGTCGCCCCATGAGGAGTGGAGCTTGCGCTCCCGCGGGCCGGGTGCGGATGATTCGCGTCCGCGCTGGTGTTGAATCGAGCCGAGACAGGATCAGCACGAGCGACGATGGGACGGAAGTCATGCCTCTCGAGGGTGAGTACGAACCCAGCCCGGCACAGTGGGTGCGCGACCAGGTGGAGCTGTACGAGGGCTCCGGCGGCACCAAGGGGAACACGCTCATGGACACGGGACTGCCGGTCATCATTCTCACGACCCTGGGTGCCAAGAGCGGCAAGATCCGCAAGACCCCGCTGATGCGGGTCGAGCACGACGGACGGTACGCGGTGGTCGCCTCGCAGGGCGGCGCCCCCAAGCACCCGGTCTGGTACTTCAACGTGCAGTCCGATCCGCACGTGGAGCTCCAGGACGGCGCCGAGCGCCAGGACATGACGGCGCGTGAGGTCACGGGTGAGGAGAAGGCCCAGTGGTGGGAGCGCGCGGTCGCCGCGTACCCGCCGTACGCCGACTACCAGAAGAAGACGGACCGCCAGATCCCCGTCTTCGTGCTGGAGCCGACGGACTGACCGACCCTCACAGAAGATCCGTCCGACCGGCCCGGGCAGAGATTCCGTCCGACCGACCCGGACTGGGATTCCGGGAAATGGGTGCGCATGATCCGTCGCGCCCCGGGCACCCGTGCCTCAGGCCCCGCCGCGCTCCCCCGTCGCGGCGGGGCTTTCCGCTGCCACGTGCCCGCGCCCCGTGGCCTGTGCCGCACCCGCGTCGGTGACGTCCAGGAAGATCTGGTCGGCCTCCGCGACGGTGTGGGCGATGGAGAGCTGGTCGCGCGCGTCCCGGCCGAGCCAGTGGGCGACGCCCACGAGGAGCGCCCCGATGGCGAGGGAGGCACAGGCCTCCCCCACGACCTGGCTGGTGACCATGTGCAGCACCATGCCGGTGATCGCGAGCAGGACACCGATCACGGCGGTGCCGTCCTCGGCAACCACCGTACGCAGGGCGGGGTCGCGCATCCCGCCCGCGCCGCCGCCCTGCCTGCGCGGTTTCCCCTGGGTGCCCGCCTCACACTTCGGCGTACACCCACGCCCTCTACCCCGCGCCCGGATTCGGTGGCACCGTCGGCCTCGACCAAGAAGGAGGACCAGGTGTCCAAGAAGGTGTCCAAGAAGCCGAGGAAACTCAAACTCCCCCTCGCCTACAAGCCCCTCGGCTTCGCGCTGGGCTGGGCGAGCGGCGCGCTGGCCGGGATCGCCTTCCGGGCGACCTGGAAGGCGATTCGGCACGAGGAGGACGCGCCCGACGCCCTGGACAAGGACCGCGGCTGGGGCGAGGTGCTGCTCGCCGCGGCTCTTCAGGGCGCCTTGTTCGCGGTGGCGCGCAGCGCCGCGGACCGTACGGGCGCGAAGGCCGTCGAACGCTCGACGGGGGTCTGGCCGTCCTCGGACAAGGGCGGACGGGACTGAGGACCGGCGACCCGCGCGGGAGCGGCCTGGCGCGGGTCGGGCGGTCAGCCCTGTTTGGGTGTGGTCGACGGCACGAGGCGCAGGGTGAAGGAGTGTCCTGACGGGTCGGCGTAACCGCGTTCCTCGAACGGACCGGACGGGTCCTTGGTCTCGATCGGGCGCCCGCCGAGGCCGACGATCCGGCGTTCCGCCTCGTCCAGGTCGGCCACCTGGAAGTCCAGGTGTACCTGGAGGGAGTTCTCGGGACGCGGCCAGCTGGGCGGCGTCGCCGTCACGTCGAGGCGGAACGCCATCCGGATGCCGTCGACGCCCCTGATCTCCACCCGGTTCGCGGTCGCGTCCGTCTCCTCGGCCTCGATCAGCTCGCTGTAGAAGGCGGCGAGCTTCTCGGGCTCGGCGCAGTCCAGCACCACGACGCCTGCGGTGACCAGTGCCATGTGTCCTCCGTACGGGTTCCGGGCGCGGGCGGCGGCCGCCCGCCGTGTTCCCGGTTACCCCGTAGGACGGATTCAGTCCGCCGCGAGCCACTCCCCGTCGCGCATGAGGTCGCGCCCGGTGAGTTCGTCGGCCTCGCGCCAGGCCTGCACGCGCCGCGGGGTGACACGGAAGTAGAGGTACGCCGTGGTGAGTCCGCGCGGGTCGAAGCCGGTCTTCTCGGCGAAGGCGTCGCCGGCTCCGTCCGCAAGCGCGGCGGGTTCCAGCGCCTCGGCGGTTCCCTCGACGAGCACCACGTCGCGGGTCGGGCCGATGCCCAGGCGCACCTTGCCGGTCGCGCGCAGGTTGCGGCCGGTCGGACTGGCGGCGGGGGTGGCGAGCAGCAGGGTCGTGCCGTCCCAGAGGAAGGACAGCGGGATCAGGTACGGCGTTTCCCCGGCGCCGTCGGCCGTGGACACCCAGCAGTCGACGTCGTTCTCCAGCCGGTGGAGGGTGTCGTGCTTGCGTTGCTTCGGGGAGCGGGCGGGCGGGTTCATGGGCGGGCGGACTCCTGGTCTTCTGCTCGGGCAGGGGAAGGACCGGCGTGACCGGCGCGCTCGCTGACCTCTTCGAGGCGGGCCGCCGCCGCGGTCAGCAGCATGTCCAGCGCCACCGGATAGGCGCTGTGGCGCATGTCCAGCAGGAGATGGCGGGCGGTCGCCGCGATGTGCGGGTGGGTGTCGGCGGGCAGCCGGGCGTACGTCGCCCGCCACACGCCCGCCTCCGCGTCGCGGGCGGCGCGCGGAAGCGCCAGGCTCGCCGCGTCGAGGGCGGCGAAGGCCAGGGACTGGTCGACGAAGGCGTGGTAGATCCGCACCGCGTCCGGGTCCGGGAAACCGGCTCGGCGCAGCACGCCGAGGATGGTCTCGACGGCCTCGATCTCGTGGACGCGGCCGGTGACGCGGTAGGAGCTGAGCACCGCGGCCTGCGGATGCGACAGCGCCCCGGCGTGCATCCGCAGACCGAGATCCCGCAGGTCGGCGCGCCAGTACCCGGCGGGGCGCCAGGTGCGCAGCGTGCGGCCGATGAGTTCGTCGGCGATGGCGAGGAGCAGGTCGTCGGTGTCACGGAAGTATCGGTACAGGGCGGTCGGGTCGGCGCCGAGGGCGAGGCCGAGGCGGCGGACGGTGAGGGCGTCGGCGCCGTGCTCCTTGAGCAGCCGCAGCGCGGTCTCGACGATCAGGTCCTCGGAGAGCACGACTCCGGTCTTGGTGGGGCGCCTGCGCCGCCGGGCGGCGGGCGGAACGACGCGGTCGTTCATGGACGTCATGGACTCTCCCTCCGGTGCGGGCACCTTATGTCAACAGCGTTGACCTGTTAAGGCCTCGGGCAGTTTCATTTCCGGTCATCGGGCCGGAATCAGGCCCCCTGGGTGCGATCGGAGCAGGCCATGACGCAGCAGCCCTACGGTGAGGACCCCCCGTCCCTGCGCAAATCGCTCGGCGTCGTGGACGGCGTCGCCATCGCCGCCTCCAGCACGGCGGCGACCACCAGCATCGGCATCGGGCTGGGCGTGACGGCCGGCGTGGTCGGGCTGCATCTGCCCGCCATCATGCTGCTGGCGTTCCTGCCGATCCTCGGGATCGCGGGCGCCTACAGCCGGCTGAACCGGGTCGAGCCGAACGCGGGCAACGGCTATGTGTGGGTGGGCCGTTCGCTCACCCCCTGGCTCGGCTTCCTCGTCGGCTGGGTGAACATCGTGGCCACGGTGGCGTTCCTCGCGTACACCACGGCCGTGACCGGCTCGGCGATGCTCCAACTGGCCGGTGAGGCCGGGCTGCACACGGTGGCGGGGCTGGCGCTGGACCCGGGTTCCACCGCCCAGACGACCGCGGTGGGCATCGTGGTCCTCGTCGCCGTCACCCTCACCGCGGTCACCGGGGTCAGGACCGCGGCCCGGCTGCAGAGCGGGCTGCTCGTCTTCGAGTACGTCGTGCTGCTGGGCTTCTGCGGCTACGGCATCGTCACCGGTCCGCACCCGTTCCGGCTGAGCTGGTTCGACCCGTTCGCGATTCCGTCGGCGTCGGCGCTGGCGCAGGGGCTGCTGCTGTCGGTGTTCTGCTACTGGGGCTTCGAGGCGGCGTTCACCGTGAACGAGGAGGTGCGCGACCCGCGTGACGCCTCACGGGCCGGGCTCATCACGCTGGTCACCATGCTGGGGCTGTTCCTCCTCGGCTCGATCGCCTTCCAACGCGTGCTGTCCGAGCAGGAGTTGGCCGGGCACGGCGCGCAGGGGCTGGCGTTCTTCGGTGACCGGCTCGCCTCCCAGCCGCTGGCCGCGTTGCCGCTGGTGGCCCTGATGTTCTCGGCCGTCGCCTCGCTGCAGGCCGGGGTGATCCCGACGGCTCGCGGGATGTTCGCGATGAGCCGGGACCGTACGCTCGGACCGGTGTGGTCCAAGGTCAGCGTGCGGTACGGGACTCCGGCGATCGGAACGCTGCTGATCGGCGCGCTGGCGACGGTGGTCGCCGCCCTCGCCCTGGTGATTCCGCGTCTCGCCGACATGATCATGGCGACGGTGAACGCGGTCGGGATCGTCGTCGCGCTGTCCTACGCGCTCACCGCCCTCGCGGCCTCCGCCCGCTTCCGGGGCCTGTTGCGGGAGGACTGGCGGCAGGGGATACGGGCCGTGGTCCTGCCCTCCTTGAGCGCGGCGGCCCTGCTCGCGCTCGGCGGCTATCTCGCCTGGTCCTTCTACACCTCCACCGACCACTTCGAAGTCAGCGCGGACAACGGCTGGTTCCTGCTGCTCACCCCCGCCCTGATGATCGCCTCCGGTTTCCTGGCCGCCGCGTGGGCGAAGTGGGTCCGTAAGTCCCCCTACTTCCGTACGGGACACGGCACCGACGCCGACGCACCCCAACTGCTGGCCACATCCAACTAAGGAAAGATGCACATGCACGCCGATCTCCTCTTCACCGGCGGCCCGGTCCTCACCCCCGGGAACCACGAGGGTCCCGGGGGTCCCAGGCGCCCCGAAGGCCGCGGCGCGACAGCCGTCGCCGTCACCGGCGACCGGATCACCGCCGTCGGGAACTCCGAGGTCCACGACCTGGTCGGCCCGAAGACGGAGGTGGTCGACCTGGCGGGACGGCTGCTCCTGCCGGGCTTCCAGGACGCCCATGTCCACCCGGTCCCTGCGGGGCTGGAGCTCAGCCAGTGCGACCTCACGGGGGCGAAGACCGCCGAGGAGACCCTCGCCGCCGTACGGGCCTACGCCGACGCGCACCCGGAACGGGAGTGGATCACGGGCGGCGGCTGGTCCATGGAGGCCTTCGCGGGCGGTACGCCGACCAAGGAGCTGCTGGACGCGGTCGTACCGGACCGGCCGGTGTATCTGCCGAACCGGGATCACCACGGCGCCTGGGTCAACAGCCGCGCCCTCGAGCTCGCGGGCGTCACCCGGGACACGCCCGACCCGGCCGACGGGCGCTTCGAGCGGGACGCCTCGGGCGAGCCGAACGGGATGCTCCAGGAAGGGGCCATGCACTACGTCGGCCGGCACACTCCCCGGGCCACCGCCGCGGACCGGCTCGCCGCGCTGCTGCGTGCCCAGCGGGAGCTGCACGCGCTCGGCATCACCGCCTGGCAGGACGCGCTGGTCGGCGCGTTCGTGGGGATGGAGGACCCGTCGGACGCCTATCTGACGGCCGCCCGCGACGGTTCGCTGACCGCACGCGTCGTCGGCGCGCTGTGGTGGGACCGGGAGCGTGGGGCCGAGCAGATACCCGAACTCGTCGAACGTCGGGCCGCGTTGAGCCAGGGCCGGTTCCGCGCGGGCAGCGTCAAGCTGATGCTGGACGGGGTCGCCGAGAACGGCACGGCCGCGCTGCTCGACCCCTATCTGGACCGGTGCGGCTGCGCCACCGCGAATCGAGGGAAGAGCTTCATCGATCCGGCTCGACTTCCGTCCTATGTCACCGAGTTGGACGCGCTCGGCTTCCAGTGTCACTTCCACGCGCTGGGCGACCGGGCCGTACGCGACGCCCTGGACGCCGTGGAGGCGGCGCGGAGGGCCAACGGGCGAAGCGACACGCGTCCGCACCTCGCCCATCTCCAGGTGGTGCACCCCGATGACGTACCCCGCTTCGCGCGTCTCGGTGCCACGGCCAACATCCAGCCCCTGTGGGCGGCGCACGAACCGCAGATGGACGAGCTGACCCTGCCCTTCCTCGGGCCGGAACGCGCCTCCTGGCAGTACCCGTTCGGGGCGCTGCTGCGGTCCGGGGCGAGGCTCGCCGCGGGCAGCGACTGGCCGGTCAGCAGCGCCGACCCGCTTCAGGGCATCCACGTCGCGGTCAACCGGGTGGCCCCGGACGGGACCGGGCCGGTGCTCCTGCCGGCCGAGCGCATCGACCTGACGGCCGCCCTCATGGCGTACACGGCGGGCTCGGCGTACACCAACCACCTCGACGACACCGGGAGCGTACGGGCCGGGGCGCTGGCCGATCTCGTGGTGCTGGACCGTGACCCGTACGCCGGCCCGCCGGAGGAGATCGCGTCCGCGAAGGTCGCCCTGACCTATGTGGGGGGTGAGCGCGTCCACGCGGCGTCGGGAGCCTGACGCCCCATGCGGCAGTACGAGTGCGGTCCGGCCTCCGGGCCGTACGCCGTACGCGTGGGGCTCACCAGGGATCGAACCCGCCGTCGAGGAAGCGGGCCCGGCAGGCCGCGCGGGCCACCTTGCCGCTGCTGGTGCGGGGCACGGAGCCGGGCGGGACGAGCAGCAGTGCGGCGAGCCGCAGTCCGTGGCGGGCGAGGATTGCGGCGCGTACGTCGCGTTCCCTCGCGCGGGTCTCTTCCTCGGTGGGGTCGATCTCGTGGCGGTGCTCGGCGACCACGACGAGTTCCTCGCCCGTGTCGTCGGCGCGGGTCACGCCGAAGGCGGCCAGCCGGTCCCTGCGGACGAGGTCCATCGCGCTCTGGACGGTCTCCTCGATGTCCTGGGGGTAGTGGTTGCGTCCGTCCACGATGACCACGTCCTTGAGGCGACCGGTGACCAGCAGCCGTCCGTCGAGCAGAGCGCCGTAGTCGCCCGTGCGCAGCCAACCCCCGGGGTCGCGCAAGGTCCGGTCGGCGCGCTTCCAGTAGCCGCGCCCGATGTTGGGGCCGCGCAGCTCGATCTCGCCTATCCGCCCCTGCGGCAGCGCGGCGCCCTCGGCGTCGACGATCCGCACCTCCTGGCCGACGGGCGCGCCGCAGGACACGAGCACGGCCGCCGCGCCCGTCAGGTCCTGTGCGCTCTCGATCCGCCCCTCGGCGAGCGCGCCCGCGTCGCACGCCACCGTCGTGGGCTCCGCCGCGGGCGCGTCCGTCGTCACGAAGACGGTGGCCTCGGCCAGTCCGTACGCGGGACAGTGCGCCGCCGGGTCGAGGCCCGCGGGTGCGAAGGCGGCACGGAAGCGGTCGATGGTGCCAGGCCGCACCGGCTCGCCGCCGTTGATCAGGGCGCGGACGCGGTCGAGGCGCAGCTCGTCGGCCACGGTGGGGTCGGTGCGGGCCACGCAGTAGTCGTACGCGAAGTTGGGGGCGGCGCTGATCGTGCCGTCGTACGCGCTCAGCAGGCGCAGCCAGCGTGCGGGGTTCTCCAGGAAGGCCGCCGGGTCCATCAGGACGGAGGGGAAGCCGCCGAGGACGGGCGCGGCCACGCTGAGGACCAGGCCCATGTCGTGGAAGAGGGGCAGCCAGCCGACGGTCGTGGTGGCGCCGGGATCGTCGAGGTCGCCCGCGAACGCGTCGATGGCCTGGCGGGCGTTGGCGACGACGTTGGCGTGGCTGATCATCACGCCCGCGGGGTCCCGGGTGGAGCCCGAGGTGTACTGGAGATAGGCGATGTCGTCGGGGACCGGCGCGGACTCGACCTCGTCGAAGGCGAAGCGCTGGAGGGGGAGCCGGTCGACGGGGACGACCGGTACGACGGGCAGCGCGTGGTCCAGGACGAAGGCGTCGACCGCGGTGACGGTGGCCGAGTCGGTGAGCACGCAGCCGGGTTCGCAGTCGGTGAGGACGGCCGCCAGTGCGCCCGCGTGACCGGGGAGCCGGGGGCTGAAGAGCGGTACGGCGATCACGCGTGCGTAGAGGCAGCCGAGGAAGGCCGCCACGTAGTCGAGTCCTTGGGGCATGAGCAGTGCGGCCCGGTCGCCGGGGGCGGCGAGTGTCACGAGCCGGTCGGCGACGGCGCGGGCGCGGGCGTCCAGGGCCCGCCAGCCGAGGGTGCGGTGCTGTCCCGGGGACGCCGTGTCGGGGAAGTCGACGTGACTGAAGGCGCGTTGCTGCGGGCGGTGGCGGGCCCAGTGCCGCAGGTGGTCCGTCAGTGGTGCGTCGGCGGGCGGCCGGGCGGGGGTCATGGGGTGGCTCCAACTCGAGGGGGCCGTGGGGCTGTTGCCCGGCGGGGTGGGCAGGCAGGGGGGACGGGCCCAGCGTCCGCCGAGGGGTGCCGGTCGGGTTAGACGAGGTGTTGACAGTTCGTCACCCGGCTTCTGTCAGTCGGCTGACAAAAGACCGGGCCTCGACTCGGCGTCCGGGGCCGAGTCACGGGGGCTCCGGGCCGCCGACCGTCCGTGCCGTCGGGTCCCCGTTGTCGCCGAGTGACAATCCACACACCCACGTCTGTCCGCCGTTGACGGGGCGCGGCTCGTTACTTGCCGGTATCGTCTCCCAGCCCCCGACCGCGCCCGCAGAAGGGAGCCGCAGCGATGACCGGATTCCACACCTCGAAGAGCGAGGACGCGGACCGCGGAGCCGTCGAGGCGACACACTCCGTGGCGGACGCGACGGACGCGGGGGCCGCCCAGGAGACGGGCGACGAGCCCAACGGCCCCTTCAAGGCGATCCCTTCGGGCCTGCACCACCATCTCCGGCCGTTCTTCACCGACATCAGGGAAGAGGTCGTACGGGCGATCAAGACCGAGATCCCCGAGTACGCGCGCCCGACGGACGACACGTACATGCAGGTCGTCCAGCGGGGTGTCGAGCACGCCCTGCAGGGGTTCCTGGAGCGGATGGCGCAGCCGGACACCGACGGGGAGCCGGTGAAGGAGACCTATCGGCGCATCGGGCGGGGCGAGGCGGACGAGGGGCGCAGTCTCGACTCGTTCCAGTCCGCGCTGCGGCTCGGCGCGCGGGTGACGTGGCGTCGGATCAACGCGCTGGTCGACGCCGAACTGCTGCCGCGCCATGTGCTGGCCGCCTTCGGCGAGGCGCTGTTCCTGCATCTGGACGAGATGGCGGCCGCGACGACCGCGGGCTACACGGAGGCACGGCTGCACCGGGCGGGCGAGTTGCAGCAGCGGCGGGCCCGTCTCCTCGATCTGCTCACCGCCGATCCGCCGGCGTCGGCCGAGGCGATCAGCGAACTCGCGCACACCGCGGGGTGGCCGGTGCCCAGCGCGCTGGCGGTGGTCGCGATCGACCGTGGCCCGCGGCCCACGGCGGCGGCCCGGCCCATCGTGCCGCCGGAGTTCCTCGCCCGGTTCGACGTCCAGCCGGCCGTCCTCGTCGTGCCCGATCCGGAGGGGCCGGGGCGGTCGCGGGCGGTCCGTGGGGCGCTGCACGGGTTACGTACGGCGATGGGGCCCACCGTGGCGCTGCACGAGGGCGCCCGGTCACTGCGCTGGGCGGCCGAGGCGCTGGAGCTGGTGCGGCGGGGCATCCTGCCCGACACGGAGATGGTGCGCTGCCAGGAGCACCTGGCCACGCTCCTGCTCTTCCGGGACGAGGCGTTGGTGGACGCGATGGCCGAACGCCGGCTGAGCCCGCTGGACCGGATGCGCTCGCCGCAGCGGGAGCGGCTCGCCGAGACGCTGTTGACCTGGCTGCAGAGCGGCCACAACGCGAGTGAGGTGGCGGCGCGGCTCGCCGTGCACCCGCAGACGGTCCGCTATCGGATGCGGCAGCTGGACGAGTTGTTCGGCGAGCGGCTCCACGATCCGACGGCCCAGTTCGAGATGCAGCTCGCGCTGCGGGCGCTGACGCTGCGGCGGGCCGCCGGGGCCCGGTGACGGTCACGCCCTGCGGAGTGTGCGGTTGGCGCCCGCGGCGGCCGTCGTCGCGAGCAGCCAGCCGAGGCAGACCAGGACCGCGGCCGCCCACTGGAGGCCGCCGCGTGGGCTGAACGCCTGTTCCTGCCCGAAGTCGACGAGCGGCAGTACCAGGTCGAAGGTGTAGATGGCGGCCTGGAAGCGGGGCGGCTTGCCCGGGTCGACGGGCTGCGGGGGCCAGCGGGTGAACAGCAGGATCCCGCTCAGCACGATCGCGCACAGCCACCAGACGGCGCGCATCGGCAGATAGCCGTAGCCGACGGTGATGTCCTGGAGGCCGCTCCACACCCGCCCCGGCCACGGCAGGGTGGTGCGCAGCCGCCGCTGCTTGGCGAGCAGGACCGTACGGGCGTCGCCGTCGTGCCCGTGCTGGCGGTAGGCGGCGGCCAACTGCTCGTAGGGCTGTGGGGTGAAGCCCTCGGGGTCGCGGGTGAGCAGGGGAAGCCGTTGCGCGGCGGGGAGTTGGGGCAGCAGGCTGTCGTAGACCACGCCCTCCATGCGCAGCGCCGTGGGCCAGCTCTCGGGGGTGCCGCTCAGGACGGTGACGCGGGTGTGGCTGAGGTCGACCGTGCCGCGTACGGGTGCGCGAAAGCGCATGTCGAGTTCGGAGGCGGTGGAGCGGCGGCTGAGGAGGGCGGGCTGTCCGACGGGGGCGTCGATGAGTCCGTCCTTGAAGCAGAACCGGCTGCGTACGGTGACGCTGCTCATCGAGAGCCGGCCGCGCGCGGTGAAGCCGTCGCAGAGGTTGAACTCGGCGCCGACGTCTATGCCGTGGGCGCGCAGCGCGGGCCCGTGCTCCGCGGTCAGCGAGGCGTCCTCGAACAGCGCGCCGCCACCCACCCGGGCGTCGCACAGATCGACCGTGCCCTCGGCGACGAGGCCGCCGCGGCAGTTCAGGTCGCCCCCTATGTGCAGGCGGTTGGCCTTCAGCGCCATCCCGGACGGGTTGCGCAGCTCGGCGCGCTTGAGCACGACACTGCCTCGTACGGAGGTGTCCCGCAGGTCGGTGCAGCCGTCGACGCGCAGGCCCGAGCCCGCCTGGATGTCCCCTCCGACGGTGGCGCACAGCAGTTGCAGCGCGCCTTCGCCGCGGCGCTCGCCGTGCCCGGTGAGCCGGCTGTCCTCCAGGTGCAGGGTGCCGCCGATCGAGGCGCCGTAGAGATCGATGGGGCCCGCCACCCGGCACCGGGTGAGTTCGCACTGCCGGCCGATCGTGACGCCGACCGCGGAGAGCCCGGGCAGCTCGCAGTCGCGGAGCTCCAGCGCCCCCAAGGAGGCGCCGTCGAGGCAGGGGACCTGCTCGAAACGGCAGGAGCGCAGCCGTAGCGTCCCCGCGACGAACGCCTCGGCCAGGTCGAGTCGCCCGGTGATCCGTACGTCCCTGAGCCTGAGCCTCGGCAGGTGGCCCGGTTCGGCGGGCGGCGGCGCGAGCAGCAGCCGGCGCACCACCGACGCCCGGACCTCGCCCCCGTCCGCGTACCACTCCCCCCTGCGGAACGCGGCCCACATGCCCCGCTCATTCCCGCTCCAACCACCCGGCGCGAGGCTGCCCGACACGTCGACTCCCCCTACGGCAACGGAAAACGCAGCATCGCTACCCCAGGGGGCGCACGGGGCAACCTGAAGCGCCCCGTGACTTCCTGGACAGCCGTCCAGCTATAGTGGACACCTGTCCAGGAGACATCTGTCCAGGAACACCGTGGACAGCCGTGTACGAGGGAGCTTGCTGACGATGGAGACGGTCGCGAACGTGCTGGTGGGCCTGGTGGCCGCACTGCACGCGTACATACTCGTGATGGAAATGTTCCTGTGGGAGAAGAAGCCGGGGCGCGGCCTGCACGGCTTCGACCCGGAGATGGCCCGGGCGACCGCGCCGATGGCCGCCAACCAGGGGCTCTACAACGGGTTTCTCGCGGCGGGCCTGGTGTGGGGGCTGATCGCCGCCGATCCGACCGGGTTCCGCGTCCAGGTCTTCTTCCTGGTGTGCGTCGTGGTCGCCGGGGTGTACGGGGCGCTCACCGCCAACCGCCGCATCCTCTTCGCGCAGGCCCTGCCCGGCGCGCTCGCCCTCGCCGCCGTCTTGCTCGCGCAGTGACGCCCGAGGACCCGCGGGCCGCCCGCACCCGCGAGAAGCTGCGCCGGGCGCTCCTGGCGGAGTGCGCCGAGCACCCGCTGGAGGAGGTCGGCGTCGCCGCGCTGGTGCGGCGGGCCGGGGTCGGCCGGGCCACCTTCTATGTGCACTACGCCGACCTGGAGGCGCTGGCCGTCGACGCCTGCGCCGATGTCGTACGGGAGGCCGTGGAGGCGCTGCACGCGTGGCGCGGGCGACCCGACCCGGTGTCCGCGCCGCCCGCCCTGCTCGCGTTCTTCGCCGACCTCGCCCCGCACGCCGGTCTCTACCGCGCGCTGCTCAGCCCGGGCGGGGGCGGCCCGCTCGGGCACGTCCTCCATCGCGACCTGCGCGCCCGCAGCCTGGCCGAGCGCACCCTCGCGGGCGCCGCGGACGCCCCGCTGGTGGCCTCCGCGGTCGCCGCCACGTTCGCGGGGGTGCTCGCCGACTGGCTGCACGGACTCCTTGAGGGCACCCCGGAGGAAGTCGCCGACCAGGTCTGGCAGTTGCTGGTCGCGCTGCACATGAGCCGCTGACCCCGCTCCCACGGTTCACTTCACTGGCAGCCCACCGTGTCCTTCGTCGCGGGCCACGCCTCCACCCCGTCGGGCGTGCGGACGTAGGCCGTCATCCTGTCGGGCGTCAGCCAGAGTTGCCAGTCGCCGCGGCGATATCCGGTGTCGTGCGCGCCGGCGGGCATGCGGACGTCCCCCTCGTACGCGGCGGTGAGCAGTCCGCTCCCCAGTACTCCGCGCGGATCACGTGCGTACATCCGGCCGGCCTTGCCGTCCTTGCCGTCGCCCGCCGAAAGGAAATGCGCGCTCTGCCAGCCGCACTGCTCCGCGCCCACGGAGCTGCTCAGCACGGTGGTGGGCACCCGGCGACCCGCGCGATCGGTCCAGATCTCGAATTCCGTCGAGTCGGTGAAGCTCGCCGGGAGTTCGGCCGGATCACAGGAGGCACTGGTCTCCGGGCCCCAACCGGGGCGCTGCGGCTGGTCCTTGGCGACCACCACGGCGACCTTGGTCCTGCCGTCGACGTCGTACGAGAAGAGGACTCGGTCGCCTTGCCTGCGCTCCATCCGGTAGCCATGGTCGGGGACTTGGGGCTGTTCCATGTCGAAGTACGCGCTCAGTCCCTCTTCGGGTGTCGTGCCGCCGTCACCCTTGCTCCACGCGCCGCCCCCGCTCCCCTCGAAGATCTCGCCGTCGCACTCCAGTGCCCGGCCCGCCGCGCCCGAAGCCGCCTCGGCCTCGTGCGCACTACCGTCGGCGCTCTCCTTGAACGGCAGGTCCAGCCGCCCGGCGTACGGCGTTGCCGGGGGCGTACCGGTGACGACGAGGTCCTCGCGCACCCCGTCGTCGTCGCACCCCACCGCCGCCAGCCCCACCAGTGCCACCGCCGCCATGATCCCTCTGCGCATCCCCGCCCCCTGTTCGACGAACGCTCGCCGTCCCTCCTCCGACGCACGAGGGACCGTGATCGTTCGCACGGGGGCGGTGAGGGCTCGCGCGAGGAAGGGTGAGCGATCGTACGAGGGAGGGTGAGCGATCGTACGAGGAACGGCGACCGTCCGTCGCTCAGCGAGCCGCCTGGAACGTGCGCCGGTAGGCCCCCGGCGAGACACCGATCGCCGCGTGCAGGTGCTGACGGAGCGAGGTGCCCGTCGCGAAACCGACCTCGCCGGCGATCTGGTCCACCGAGAGGTCGCTGGACTCCAGCAGATGGCGGGCCCTGACGACGCGCTGCTGGATGAGCCAGCGACCGGGGCTCATGCCCACCTCGTCGTTGAAGCGGCGGGCGAAGGTGCGCAGGCTCATGCGGGCGTGTCCGGCGAGATCGGCCAGGGTCAGCGGGTCACCCAGTCGGGCGAGGGCCCACCCACGGGTCGCCGCCGTGCTGGTCGCCGCCGCGTCCGGCACGGGTTGCTCGATGTACTGGGCCTGACCGCCGTCGCGCCAGGGCGGCACCACACAGCGCCGGGCCACCTTGTTGGCGAGCTCACTGCCGTGGTCATTGCGCAGGATGTGCAGACAGACGTCGACGCCGGAGGCGGCACCGGCGGAGGTGAGGATCGTGCCGTCGTCCACGAAGAGCACGTCCGCGTCCAGGAGCACCCCCGGGAACAGGCGCCGGAACGCGTCGGCCACCTGCCAGTGCGTGGTCGCCCGTCGCCCCTCCAGGAGACCGGCCGCCGCCAGCACGAAAGCGCCCGTGCAGATGGAGACGATGCGGGTGCCCGGGCGGATGAGCGCGAGCGCCGCGGTGACCTCGGCGGAGAGCTCCGCGGTCACGGCGGCCGGGTCGATGGCGGGGATCACCACCGTGTCCGCCGTGCCCAACACCTCGGGGCCGTGCTCGACGGTGACCGAGAAGTCCGCGTTGCAGCGCACCGGGCGACCGTCGACGGTGCAGGTCAGCACCTCGTACCGGCCGTCCGCGGCGCCGAAGATCCGGCTGGGGATGCCCAGCTCGAAGGGGTAGACGCCGTCCAGTGCCAGGACGACCACGCGCTCCACACGCTCCACTCGACTCATGGCACGATCCTATCGAAGGTTGGCAATCTTGCCATTTCGCGGAGCGCGCCGGCCCGGCACGCTGTGTTCATGAGCACTACGAACACGATGCGCGCGATCAGTCAGGACGTCCTCGGCGGGCCCGAGGTACTCAAGGAAGTGGAGACCGAGCGGCCGACCCCCGGGCCGAGCGAGGTACTGGTGCGGGTGCGGGCGGCCGGGGTCAACCCGACCGACTGGAAGCACCGGGCGACGGGCGGGTTCCTGGGACAGCCGCCCTTCGTCCTGGGCTGGGACGTCTCCGGAGTGGTGGAGGCCGTCGGCGTCGGCGTCACCCTGTACGAGCCCGGCGACGAGGTCTTCGGCATGCTGCCCTACCCGTTCGGGCACGGCTCGCACGCCGAGTACGTCGCCGCGCCCGCCCGCTCCTTCGCGCCCAAGCCGGCCGGGATCGACCACACGGAGGCGGGCGCCCTGCCGCTGGTCTCGCTGACCGCCTGGCAGGCGCTGGTCGACACGGCCGATCTGCGGCCGGGGCAGCGGGTGCTGATCCACGCCGCGGCCGGCGGCGTCGGGCATGTGGCCGTGCAGATCGCCAAGGCGCGCGGCGCATATGTGATCGGCACGGCGAGCGCGGGCAAGCACGCGTTCCTGCGCGGCCTCGGCGCCGACGAGCTGATCGACTACCGGGAGACCGACTTCACCGAGGCGGTCCGCGACGTCGATGTCGTCCTGGACACGATCGGCGAGGAGAACACCTTCCGTTCGCTGCGGGTGCTGCGCGAGGGCGGGATCGTGGTGTCGATCCTGCCGATGGGGTCGCAGGAGCTCTACAAGGAAGCCGCGGCGCTCGGTGTGCGGGCGGCGCGGATGCTGGTGGAGGCGGACCACGCGGGCATGCGGGCGGTCGCGGACCTCGTCGACGCGGGCAAGCTGCGCGCGACGATCGCCGGGACGTTCCCGCTGGCCGATGCCGCTGAGGCACACGCGCTCGGCGACACCGGCCGGACCACGGGGAAGCTCGTGCTCACGGTCGACTAGAAGGCGAGTACGGGTTGTCGCCCAGAAGGCGACCACAGGTTGTCGGCTAGAAGGTCAGTACGGGCTTGATCGTCTTGCCCGCCTTCATGTCCCGCACCGCCTGCTCGATGTCCGCGAACGGATAGTGGCTGATCAGGCGGTGCAGCGGGAGCCGCCCCTCCTTCACGAGCTGGACCAGCGCGGGGATGAAGGTCTGGGTCTCGCCGTCCCCGAGGGTGAGGCCGACGATCCGCCTGCCGGGGATCAACCCGTTGACGTCCAGGGCGACTTCGGTACCGAAGGGCGGGGCGCCGACCACGACCAGGGTGCCGCGCGCGGCGAGCGCGTCGGCGCCCTGGCGCAGTACGGCGACGCTGCCGGTGGTCTCGACAACACCGTCGGCACCGTGACCGTCCGTCAGCAGCGCGACGGCCTCGCCGAGGTCGGCCTCGCCCGCGTCGATCGTGTGCGTCGCACCCAACTCCTTTGCCAGGATGAGGCGTTCGGCGACCCGGTCGACCGCGATGATCCTTGTGGCGGGGGTCAGGGCGGCGGCCATCACCGCGGACAGGCCGACCGCACCGGCGCCCAGCACGACGAGGGCGTCGCCGAGCCTGGGCTTCAGCACGTTCCAGACCGCACCGACCCCGGTCTGCACCCCGCAGCCCAGGGGGGCGATGGACTCCAGCGGCACATCGGGGTCGACCTTCACCAGGCTGCGCGCGTCGACCAGCGCCCGCTCGGCGAAGGAGGACTGCCCGAAGAAGTGTCCGCCGAGCGGGGTCCCGGCGCGGCTGATCGTGCTGGTGCCGTCGGCGCGCCGGCCGCCGATGAGGTTCAGCGGCAGCCAGGTGGCGCAGTAGGCGGGGTGTCCGTCGCGGCAGTTGTGGCAGCCGCCGCAGGAGGTGAAGGACAGGACGGCATGGTCGCCGGGGGCGACGCCGGTGACGTCCGGTCCGACGGCCTCGACGACGCCCGCTCCCTCGTGGCCGAGGACGCCGGGCAGGGGGAAGGGCAGACCGCCGCTCGCCACACCGAGGTCGGTGTGGCACAGGCCGGTCGCCACCATACGGACGAGGACTTCACCGGAGCCGGGCTCGTCGAGTTGGACATCGGCGAGCGTGAACGGCGCGCCTGAGGACTCGACCACGGCCGCGCGGGTGGGGGTGGACATCGTACGAACTCCCTTTGGTGATGGTGCGCGGTTCAGTCGAGCGAGACGACGACGGACTTGACCTTGGTGTAGGAGGCGAGGGCCTCGGGCCCGTACTCCCGGCCGAAACCGGAGTCCTTGACCCCGCCGAAGGGGACCGCGGGGTCGAGCATCGCCCAGTCGTTGATCCAGACGATGCCCGCCTGGAGCCGGTCGGCGACGCGGTGCGCGCGGGTGAGGTCGGTGGTCTGGATGCCCGAAGCCAGGCCGTACGGGGTGGAGTTGGCAAGTTCGACGGCCTCGTCCTCGCTGTCGAAGGGCTGGACGGTGAGGACCGGGCCGAAGATCTCCTCCTGAATCACGCGGGAGTCGTTCGGCAGGCCCGCGAGGACCGTGGGCCTGTAGTAGTAGCCGCCGTTCAGGTCGAGCCGCTCACCGCCGCAGACGATGCGGGCGCCCTCCTTGCGGGCCAGTTCGACGTACTCCTCGACCTTCCGGAGATGCTTCTCCCCCGCCATCGGACCGACGACGGTCTCGGGGGCGCGGGGGTCGCCGACCGGGACGCCGGGGACGGCGTCGGCGAGGATGTTCAGCAGGGTGCTGTACACCGAGCGTGCCACCAGCAGCCGCGGGCCGCCCATGCAGAACTGCCCGGTGTTGAAGACGAATCCCTTGATGACCGCGCCGACCGCCTTCTCCAGGTCGGCGTCCTCGAAGACGACGTGGGCCGCGTTGCCGCCCAGTTCCATGGTGACCGGCTTGAGCGCCTCGCCCGCGACGCTCGCGGCGTGCCGGCCGACGGCGGTCGAACCGGTGAAGGCGAGCTTGTCGATGCCGGGGTTGCGCAGCAGGGCCTCGCCCGCGACCGGTCCGCTGCCGGTGACGACGTTCACCACACCGTCCGGGACCCCGGCCTCCTGGAGCAGGCGGGCCATGTACAGGGCGCTGAGCGGGGTCTCGTCGGCGGGCTTGTGCACCACGGTGTTCCCGGCCGCGAGAGCCGGGGCGAGCTTCGAACTGGAGAGGATCAGCGGGAAGTTGAAGGGCGTGATCGCGGCGACCACGCCGAGCGGTCCCCGGCGCGTGTAGGCGAAGGCGCCCAGCGGGGTGTCGCGGGTGGCGCCGTCCAGGGTCTGGGCGAGCGCGGCACAGTACTCGTACTCGTCGGCCGCCGTGAGCACGTCGACGGGGCGGCACAGGGATATGGGCTTGCCGACGTCGAGACTCTCCAGGGCGGCGAGCTCGTCGGCGTTCTCGCGGATGAGCTCCGAGACGCGGTGCAGCACCCTGCCCCGCTCCCGTCCGCTCAGACCGGCCCAGGGGCCGTGGTCGAAGGCCTCCCGTGCGGCGCGTACGGCGGCGTCCACGTCCGCCGCACCCGCCTCGGCGACCGTCGTGACCACCTGGCCGGTGGACGGGTCGATCACGTCCGTACGCGCTCCGTCGGCCGCCTCGCGCCACTGTCCGCCGATGAACAGCCGCCCGGGCCCGCTCTCGAAGGTGGTCGTCATTGCCCACTCCTCAGCCTTGATCGGCAAGATTTCAACCAACAGGATTCCTGTTGGTCCGCAGTCTCATTACGGACAGGTTTCCTGTCAATGCCTTAGGCTGAACCCATGGTCGGCACCCAGGTAACGAAGGCACCTCCATCCCTGCTCTACATGGTCAAGCAGGTAGAGCTCGTCGTGCGCTCCCACCTCGACGAACTGGTGAAGCCGGCGGGGATCACCGCACTGCAGTACACGTCACTCACCGTGCTGGAACGACACGACGGCCTCTCGGCGGCACAGCTCGCGCGGGACTCCTTCGTGACCGCGCAGTCGATGGCCGACCTGGTGCGCTCACTGGAGAACCGCGGACTGATCCGCCGCGAGCGCAATCCGCACAACCGGCGCGAGCTGCTGATCCTGCTCACCGACGAGGGGCGCGAACTCCTCGCGCGGTACACCGACGCGGTACGTGAGCTGGAGGAACGCATGGTGCGCGAGCTCAGCGCACACCAGAGGGATCAGTTCCGCCAGGCTCTGTCCAAGGCGTGGCACGCTCTGTCGTGATCCGCGTGGCCGACCCGAGGGGCGACTCACCCTCCAAATCACAGACATATGTCAATCGAACATGCTGGAATTCACTCCAACGAGGGTAACTTGCAGAGCAGGGAACGGTTTTGCGGGCCCTGCCGCCAGGAGTGGGTCAGCAGCCGGTTGGAGGCGATGTCGCCGTGACGTACGACCCCGCACCGCCCACCCCCCATCTGCGCGTCCGCCTGGACCGGGGTCACACGGTGCTGGAGCTCCACGGGGAGATCGACATCGTCGCGGCGCTGGAGATCACGCCGTACCTGGACGCCCTGACGGGTCATCCGGAGCCGCAGATCGTGATCGACCTGCGGCCCGTGGAATTCTTCGACTGCTCCGGGCTGCGCCTGCTCTACCGCGCCAGGAGCCGCGTTCTCGACCGGGGCGGCCGGCTGCACCTGATCTGCACCCGGCCGCTGACACTGCGCGTCCTCAAGGTGACCGGCCTGGCCAAGCTCCTGCCGCCCTCGGCGTCGCTGGACGCGGCGCTGGGGCAGCCGGAAGCCACGTCGGGCACGTTATGACCCCTGCCGACCGGACCGTGTGACCTCGGCCGGTTCCCCCTCGCTCACTTCAGGATCTTGGTCACCTGCCCCGCCCCTACCGTCCTGCCGCCCTCCCGGATGGCGAACTTCAGGCCTTCCTCCATGGCGATGGGCTGGATGAGCTGCACGTTCATGGTGGTGTTGTCACCCGGCATGACCATCTCCGTGCCCCTGGGAAGAGTCACGACACCCGTCACGTCCGTCGTGCGGAAGTAGAACTGCGGCCGGTAGTTGTCGAAGAAGGGCGTGTGCCGTCCGCCCTCGTCCTTCGACAGGATGTACGCCCGCGCCTCGAACTGCGTGTGCGGGGTGACCGAACCCGGCCTGATCACGACCTGCCCCCGCTCCACGTCGTCGCGCCTGACCCCGCGCAGCAGCAGGCCGACGTTCTCCCCCGCCCGGCCCTCGTCGAGGAGTTTGCGGAACATCTCGATGCCCGTGACGGTCGTCCTCGTCTTCTGCTCGTGGATGCCGATGATCTCGACCTCGTTGTGGACCTTCAGCACCCCGCGCTCGATCCGGCCGGTGACGACCGTGCCGCGACCCGTGATGGTGAAGACGTCCTCGATCGGCATCAGGAAGGGCCGGTCGACGTCCCGGACCGGCTCGGGCACGAACTCGTCGACGGCCGCGAGCAGTTCGAGAACGGAGGCACTCCACTTCGGGTCGCCCTCCAGCGCCTTGAGCGCGGAGACCTGGACGACCGGAACGTCGTCGCCGGGGAACTCGTACTCGGTGAGCAGCTCACGCACCTCGAGCTCGACGAGTTCCAGGATCTCCTCGTCGTCGACCATGTCCGTCTTGTTGAGGGCGACGACGATGTACGGGACGCCGACCTGCCGGGCGAGCAGCACATGTTCCTTGGTCTGCGGCATCGGCCCGTCCGTCGCCGCGACCACCAGGATCGCGCCGTCCATCTGCGCGGCCCCGGTGATCATGTTCTTGATGTAGTCGGCGTGCCCCGGACAGTCGACGTGCGCGTAGTGTCGGGCTTCCGTCTGGTACTCGACATGAGCGATCGAGATGGTGATGCCGCGCTGGCGTTCCTCCGGCGCCTTGTCGATCTGGTCGAACGGCGTGAAGGGGTTCAGGTCGGGAAACCGGTCGTGCAGAACCTTCGTCACGGCCGCCGTGAGTGTCGTCTTCCCGTGGTCGATGTGCCCGATGGTGCCGATGTTGACATGCGGCTTGGTCCGCTCGAACTTCGCCTTCGCCACTGCGAGCCCTCCTGATCGCCTGGGTGACGCCGAGCGTTGCTGCGCCGCTTCCTGGCGGGGGGCCGAGCGAGGTACCGAACGCTGAACGAGGTCAGGAAGGGTCGCCCTTCCTGTTTATTCGCTCGGGGGCGCGTCGAACAGGGCGCTGACGGACTCACCGTTGTGAATGCGGCGCACGGCCTCGGCGAGCGCCGGGGCGATGGACAGGATCCGCAGCTTCTCGGTGTGCTCCTCGTCCGGCACCGGCACGGTGTTGGTGCACACGATCTCCAGGACGTCCTCCTGTTCGCTCAGCCGCTTGAGCGCGCCTGCCGCGAACAGCCCGTGGGTGCAGGCGACCCGGATGGACCGCGGCCCCAACTCCCGCAGCCGCTCCAGGAGTTCGAGGACGGTACTGCCTTTGGCGATCTCGTCGTCGAGGACGATGACATCGCGCCCGGTGATCTCACCGATGACGGAGCTGATGCTCACCCGGTCGTCGGCGAACCGCTGCTTGGCACCGGCCGCCACCTGGGCGCCGATCAGCCGGGCGAAGGCCGCGGCCTCCTTGGCGTTGCCCAGGTCCGGCGACACGACCGTCGTACGCGACAGATCGTGACCGCGGAAGTGCGCGGCGAGCTCCCGCAGGGCATGCAGATGGTCGACCGGCACCGAGAAGAACCCGTGGACCTGCGGGGAGTGCAGCGTCATCGCGAGGACGCGGCTGGCCCCGGCCGCCACCAGCAGGTCGGCGACCAGCCGACCGCCCATGGAGATCCGCGGCATGTCCTTCTTGTCCGAACGGGCATACGAATAATGAGGCATGACCACGGTGATCCGCCCTGCGGAGGCACCACGCGCCGCGTCGCACATCATCAGCAGTTCGACGAGGTGCTCCTGCACGGGGGTGACCAGCGGTTGCACGAGGAACACATCGCGCTCGCGACAGTTGGCCTGGAGCTGGACCTCCAGGCAGTCGTTGGCGAACCGGCTGACCCGGGTCGGGCTGAGGGGCACGCCGAGATGGGCGCAGACCTCTGCCGCCAGCTCGGGATGGGCACTACCGCTGAACACGGCGATGTCACGCACGACCGCTCCTCGCAAGATCGATCCGGGTGCGCCGCCGGTTGGCATGATCGACCCGGGATGCGTGCCTCATGCTACTGGGCCCAGCCCAGGTACTCCCACCGGGGGAAATTCGGTTGCGCACGGTCACGGGGCATACGCCAGGATGGTCCCGCCAGCGCCCCCCACCCATGGGAGAACGACATGCGCCGATTCCTCGGAACTTCTCAGCGCCCCCACCGGACGACTGTTCCCGAGGACTCGACCACGCATGGACACTCTGAACATCGGCATTCTGGCCCACGTCGACGCGGGTAAGACCAGCCTCACCGAGCGGCTGCTCTTCGACGCCGGCGCCATCGACCGGCTCGGCAGCGTCGACGCCGGTGACACCCGCACGGACGACGGGGAGATCGAGCGCCGGCGCGGGATCACCATCCGCTCGGCCGTCGCCGCCTTCACCGCCGGCGACGTCCAGATCAACCTCATCGACACCCCCGGGCACGCCGACTTCATCGCCGAGGTCGAGCGCGCCCTGGAGGTCCTCGACGGCGCCGTGCTGCTCCTGTCCGCCGTGGAGGGCGTACAGGCACAGACACGCGTCCTGATGAAGACCCTGCGACGGCTCGGGCTGCCCACCCTGATCTTCGTCAACAAGATCGACCGGGCGGGTGCGCGGGAGGCGGGACTCCTCGACGACATCCGGCGCCGCCTCACGCCGTACGTCGTCCCGCTCGTCGGTGTGCGCGGCCTCGGCACCGCGCGTGCCCGTCTCGTCCCGCGTCCGCTGGACGAGACGGCGGCCGGCACACTCGCGGAGGTGGACACGGACGTCCTCGCCGCGGTCGTGGACGGCCCCGCGCCGACCCCGGACGACCTGGCGGCCGCGCTCGTCGCGCGCACCGCCGGCGGCTCCCTCCACCCGGTCTTCTTCGGGTCCGCCCTGGGTGGGCAAGGGGTCACCGAGCTGGTCGAGGGGCTGAGCCGGCTCGTCCCGCGCCCGACGGCCTCCGACTCCGCCGAGCCACGGGGCACGGTCTTCGCCGTGCGCCCCGGACCCGGCGGCGAGCGCACGGCGTATCTGCGGCTGTACGGCGGTGAAGTGACGCGTCGTCAGCGGCTCGTGTTCACCCGGCGCGAGGCCGACGGGCGCACCACACAGGTCCCTGGCCGGGCCCGGGAACTGGAGGTCGTGGGGCGGCCGGGGGCCGCCGCCCTGACCGCGGGCAACATCGCCGCGCTCCGGGGCGTCGCCGGCATCCGCGTCGGCGACCGGCTCGGTGAGGTCACCGACCGTGCGCCGCAGTTCGCGGCGCCGACCCTGGAGACCCTCGTCCGGGCCCGGCACCCCGACCAGGCGGCCCCGCTGCGCTCGGCCCTCCTCGCGCTGGCCGACCAGGACCCGCTGATGCACGCCAGGCCCGCCGCGTCCGGCAGCACCGCGCTCCTCCTCTACGGCGAGGTGCAGAAGGAGGTCCTGGCGGCCACGCTCGCCCAGGACTTCGGCATCGAGGCGGAGTTCGAGCCGAGCCGGGTGCGGTTCCTGGAACGGCCGGACGGCACCGGCGAGGCCTGCGAGGAGATCCAGCGGCACGGGCACGCCGGATTCTGGGCCACGGTCGGGCTGCGGATCGAGCCCGGACCGCACGGTTCCGGCGGCGTCTTCACGTACGAGACCGAGCTCGGCGCCCTGCCCCGGGCCTTCCACCAGGCGATCGAGGACACGGTCCACGCGACCCTGCTCTCCGGTCGGCACGGCCGTCCTGTCACCGACTACCGGGTGACGCTCGTCCGTTCCGGATTCGTCGCGCCGCTCAGCACGGCCGCCGACTTCCGCGGCCTCACCCCGGTCGTGCTGCGCCGCGCGCTGGAGCGGGCGGGGACGCGGGTGTACGAGCCGTACCACGCCTTCGAGGTGGAGCTCCCGCTCGATGCGCTGGCCCCGGTCACGGCTCGGCTCGCCGCGCACGGCGCACGGTTCGGGGAGACGACCGGCGGCCGGACCTGCTGGCTCGTCACCGGCGAGCTGCCGGCCCGGCAGGTACGGGAGGTCGAGCTGCGACTGCCGGGGCTCACCCACGGCGAAGGGGTCTGGTGGTCCCGCCCGTCGGGGGACCGCCGCGTGTAGTGCGGCGGATGCGGTACGGCCGCCGGACGCGGCGCTCATGCGGCGTACGGCGATGTGCGGTGACCGGTGCCGCCGGAGTGGACGCGCTCCCGCCCGCGCTCCCCGTCAGCGACGTCAATCCGCCAACAGGGCGGCCTAGTAGGTGATTTGGGGGGCATCCGGTGAGCAGGAAGGAGGACCGTCGAATGACGACGTCCATCAAGCGCCTGCCCAAGCGCATGCCCGCGTGGGCCAAGGCGATCACTGCCGTCGTGCTGGTGCTCGTGGTGCTGTTCGCCGGGCTGCGCCTGGCCGTTCTGCCTGGGCTGCGCGACCTGTTCGGCACCCAGACGCACGACCGCTCCGGACCAGCCCTCCTCAAGTCGATCCAGGACATGAGCCGTTACGACGCAGCCTCGGGCAACTTCCAGGTGGTGGTGGACCTGGAGAAGGATGCCAAGTACCTGCCCGACGCGATCCGCGGCACCCGCACGCTGTACGTGGGGGCCGGCACGGTCGAGGCGTATGTCGACCTCGGTTCGCTCGCCAAGAAGGACGTGACGGTCGACGCCGACCGCACCACGGCCACCCTGCGGTTGCCGCACGCGTTCCTCGGCAAGCCCGCACTCGACCCCAGCCGTTCGTACGCGGTCTCCAAACAGCGTGGTCTGCTCGACCGGCTCGGCGACTTCTTCTCCGACAACCCGGACAGCGAACAGGCCGTGCAGAAGCTCGCGGTCAAGCACATCGGCGACGCGGCGAAGGACAGCGAGCTCACCAAGCGGGCCGAGGCGAACACCACCGGCATGCTCGACGGCCTGCTGCGCTCCCTCGGCTTCAAGGAGGTGAGCGTGAGCTACGGCGCCTGAGCCGGGCCGCACTCGGGCGAGGGTCCGGTGGGGCGAGGCCGTCGCCCCACCGGACCCGGAGAAGACCCTTCCGTAACACGACGGGCTCGGCATCGAAGGGCGCTTCGCGGGTAACCGCCCTTACCTGCAGAACAGTTGAAACCGGGAGAATCGAATGGTCCGTACGGCGTCACTCATGAGCACCCTGCGCACCACCGGTACAGCGAAATCCGGTCGACGGTCATCGGTACCCGCGCAGGAGCGCAAGGCGCTCCCGCTGCCCGTGCGGCTGCTCGTGATGCTGCTGGCCTTCGTGGCCATGGTGGCGTTCGCGGTCGCGCTGGCCCGCCTGACGCTGGAGCCGTCACCGGCGTCGAAGGCGCTGATCCACACCAATCTGCACCCCGGCAGTTCTCTGCGGGCCTATCTCGACCAGCCGGCGCTGCGTGACGCCGTGAAGCAGATCGGCGGGAACGTCGTGCTCGGTGTGCCGTTCGGCGTGCTGGTGCCCGTGCTGATTCCCAAGGCCCGGGGGATCCTGCGCGTTCTGCTGCTCACCGCGGTGGTGATGCTGCTGGTCGAGTTGGTCCAGGGCACGCTGATCACCGGACGCGCCTTCGACATCGACGATGTCATCCTCAACACGTCCGGAGCGCTGGTGGGTTATCTGCTGCTGGGACGGCGGATCGGCCGGGCGGTGCATCCCAAGCGCCGTCGGCAGGGCCGGCGCAATCGGCGCGGGGCCCCGAAGGCATGAGGGGCCGCACGCCATGACCGTCCGCCCGCGGCCCCCACCGCGGGCGGACGGCGTTGATCGGCCGGAGTCGATCGACTGGGGGCGATCGACTGGGGGGCGGCCTCTCAGCAGCCCATGGACCAGGTGTGCGAGTCACCGCGGTCGTTCGCCACGGCGTTGTAGCCGACCTCCTCACCCGGTCCGAGACAGATGGTCATGGCGCCGCCCTGCCAGGCGTCCTCGTAGACCTTCACGTGGTCCTTGACGCCGGGGCCCGAGATGCCGTGGTTGGCCCAGGAGGAATCGGTGTCGGCGATCCAGCTCTCCCACCACCCGTCGTCCCCCGACCAGTTGGCCCGCTGGCCGTCGAAGTTGGCGTTCTCCCAGACGCAGAAGTTGCCGCTGGGACAGTCGGCCGCGCCGGAGGGGGTGGCCAGGGCGAGACCGCCGGTGAGGGCGAGCAGGGCCGCTGCGGCGGAGAGGGCGAGACGCTGGGTGATCACGAAGGGTCACTGCCTTTCTTCAGGGTTGCCTGGACGGTCCGCTCGGCGTACAGATCCGCCGCGCGGCGCAGTGCGCGGGTGCGCAGCTGCCGGTAGGTGGTCAGTTGTCCGTGCCGCTCGGCGCGGACCTGGGCCAGCAGGGCCGGTTCCAGCCGCGCCCGCAGCCGGGTGAGGCCGCTCTCACGTGCACAGCGCGTGGAGACGGCGGGGTCGGGGCGGCCGGGTCGGGCCCCGTGCGCCGGGGTGACACAGCGGGTCCAGCGGGCGGTCGCGGCGCGGTAGTCGGGGTCGCGCTTCATGCGCTGCTGAGCCTCGGCCCGCAGGTTGTTCACCACGACCCGAGTACGGAACCAGAGCCGCTGGTCGCCGTAGAGATCGCGCTCGGCAGCGGCGAGGCAGCCGTCCGTGTGTGCGGTGACGGTGTAGCCGGTGGCGAGGGTGACGGAGAGCTCGGGGTGGCCGCGGCCGAAGAGGGCGCCCTGCAGTCGGCGGTCCCGCGGGGCCGAGGCGCTGTGGTCCTGCGGGGCCGAGGCGTTCGGGAGGGTCAGTCCCTGCCGGGCCAGACAGCGGTCGACGAGCACCTGCTGGGCGGTGTCGATGAGGTCGTCGCGGTCGCGCTCGGTCCTGGGCAGCGGGGGCACGGCCCGCTGCGCCGTCGCCGTCGAGCACCCCGTCAACGCCAGCACCGCGAGCGCGACGGCGGCGAACGCGCGAAGGAGTCGCACGGGTCAGCCGACCTCGCACCCCATCATGGTGTCGGCGACGCCGTCGAGCCGGGCGCCCCAGGGCCAGTTGTCGGCCAGGTCGTGCGCCCGGATCAGCCGGGCGTAGCAGGTGCCGCGGCCCCAGTCGATGGCGTACACGGCGGTGTCGGCGTGGGACCTGAAGGATGCGGCCTTGTCGTGCAGGAACTCCGGGACGTCCGTATAGCCCGGTGGGCTGTAGCACCACGACGAGCCGTGCTGTCCGGCGGCGGTCCAGAAGCACACGTCTCCGGCCCGCGACGCGCCGTGCGTCGCCGCGCTCGCCGGTACGGCGGCGAGGAGGGCGGTCGAGGCCAGCAGACCGGTCGAGGCGAGGAGGGCGGCGGCGGGCACGGCGAAGCCACGGGGCATGACGACTCCCGAAGGGAAGAGGGGGCGCCGGGGCGGTCGCGATCACCCGGCAAGATCAACCGTGCCCTCGCGGGCATCGGCCCATGCCGGGTTCCCGCCCTTTGCTGATCTTTCCTGGGGTGCGGGGTCATTCCTCCCGCGACAGCTCACACCGGCGCGAACCCCGAGATCCGCGCGCTCCCCGCGCCTCGGCTCAGCTCAGCTGTCCGGCGCCGCGGCCTGATCCGCCGGACCGGCCCTGGCGCCTTGGTCCGCCGGACCGGCCCTAGTGCCCTGATCCGCCGGACCGGCCGTGGTGTGCCGCCCAGGTGAACTTGTCGCCGCCCACCCAGCGCACCACGTCCGGGTCGTCGAGATCGTGGATATGGATCCCCTGGGAGCCCGCGAACGTCAGGACATCGGTGATCGACTTCGCCTCGCCGACCATTTCCCCGTCGATCTCCACGATCCGAAACGGCGGGTCGCACGGCTGCACCCCGAGCACCATGACCCGCGGGTAGGAGATGTGGGGACTCGAGATTTCGGTCATGCCTAGAGCGTACTAGAACGTAGATCGATTCCCGCGAGCGGGTCCAGGCGAGTGACACTCCGCCGTGCGGGCCGACGGCGGCTGGGCAAGGCTTGAAGGGCTTGAAAGGGGCGAAAGGCTCACGGAAGGTGGTGCCGATGGATCCCGTCGAGGCCCTGGACCGGATCGCGTTCCTGCTGGAGCGCACCCAGGCCCCCACCTATCGCGTACGGGCCTTCCGCACCGCGGAGGCCGTGCTGGCCGCGCTGCCCGCCGGGGAGGTCGACCGGCGCCTCGCCGCCGGAACCCTGGAGTCGCTGAAGGGCATCGGACCGAAGACGGCGCAGGTCGTGCGCGAGGCGGTGGCCGGTCAGCCGCCCGGCTATCTGGAGACGCTGGAACAGGAGGCCGCGGGCCCCCTCGCCGAGGGCGGTGAACACCTGCGGGCGCTGCTGCGCGGCGACTGCCATCTGCACTCCGACTGGTCGGACGGCGGCAGCCCGATCGAGAAGATGGGCCGGACCGCCGCGCGCCTCAGGCACGAGTGGGCGGTGCTCACGGACCACTCGCCGCGGCTGACCGTGGCACGGGGCCTGTCCCCCGAGCGGCTGCGCGAGCAGGTGGCGGTGGTGGCGGAGCTCAACCGCCGGTGGGCCCCCTTCAGGCTGCTCACCGGCATCGAGTGCGACATCCTCGACGACGGATCGCTCGACCAGGAGCCGGAGTTGCTGGAGTCGCTGGACGTCGTGGTGGTGTCGGTGCACTCCAAGCTGCGCATGGACGCCAGGTCGATGACCCGCCGTATGGTCACCGCCGTACGCAATCCGCTCGCGGACGTGCTCGGGCACTGCACCGGCCGGCTGCTCACCGAGCGGCGGCGGCCCGAGTCGGAGTTCGACGCGGACGCGGTCTTCGCCGCCTGCGCGGAGTCCGGTACCGCCGTGGAGATCAACTGCCGCCCGGAACGTCTCGACCCACCGCGCCCGCTTCTGCGCCGGGCGCTCGACGCGGGTGTGCTCTTCTCGATCGACACCGACGCGCACGCCCCCGGCCAGCTCGACTGGCAGATCCACGGCTGCGCGCGGGCCGAGGAGTGCGGGGTGCCCGCCGAGCGCGTGATCACGACCTGGAGCGAGGACGAGCTGCTGGCCTGGACCCGGTCGCGGACGGCGCCGACCCGTGTGACCAGCACCTGACGGGCGTAGGCTGGGCGGCGAGAGCAAAACCGCGCCCGAGCCCCCGGACGCCTGAAGTCGCACGGCGACCCGAGAACCGTCCGCCCCCCTGCCCCCTCCGGGTGACGCAGATCACCGCTCCTGCCCAGGTCACGCGGGAACACCCCTCGGTAGTTCCCCGTTAAACCAACCGTGGGTGCGGATGGGACAGTGTCCCCGGGCCTCACCTTTTGCCCACAGGGACGATCGTTCGGCTGAAGCCCTGTGGAGCCTCTCGCCGAGAGGTGACCGCCATCCGTGCCCACCACAGACGGCCCCGACCGAGATTCCCCCGTCCGGTCGGGGCCTTTCCATGTCCGGCGCCAGGCCCGGCCCGCCGTGCGCTGCCGCCCCGCCCTGCCGCCCCCGCCGTGGGCGGCTGCCTCCGCTTGACTTCGAGTGCTCTCCAATCCGTAGCGTCGGAACATGACCACTGCACAGCACAAGATCGGCTCGGGGTTCGGCGCCCACAGCACCGCCGACGACGTCCTCCAGGGCGTCGACCTGACCGGGAAGCTCGCGATCGTCACCGGCGGGTACTCGGGACTCGGTCTGGAGACCACCCGCGCGCTCACCAAGGCGGGCGCCCACGTCGTCGTTCCGGCGCGCCGCCCGGACGTGGCCCGGGAGGCGGTGAAGGGCATCGAGGGGGTCGAGGTGGACGAGCTCGACCTCGGCGACCTCGACAGAGTCCGCGCCTTCGCCGAACGCTTCCTCGCCTCCGGCCGCACCATCGACATCGTCATCGACAACGCCGGAATCATGGCCTGCCCGGAGACCCGCGTCGGTCCCGGCTGGGAGGCCCAGTTCGCGACCAACCATCTCGGCCACTTCGCGCTCGTGAACCGTCTGTGGCCCGCGATCGAGCCGGGCGGCGCACGGGTCGTCTCCGTCTCCTCGGGCGGTCACCACAACTCGGGGATCCGCTGGGACGACGTGCACTGGCGCACCGGCTACGACAAGTGGGAGGCGTACGGGCAGGCGAAGACCGCGAACGTCCTGTTCGCCGTCCACCTCGACCGGCTCGGCCGGGAGTCCGGCGTACGGGCCTTCGCCCTCCATCCCGGCGGCATCCTCACCCCGCTGCAGCGTCACCTCGCCAAGGAGGAGATGGTGGAGCGCGGCTGGATCGACGAGGACGGCAACCCGCTGAACCCGTCCGGCTTCAAGTCGCCCCAGGAGGGTGCGGCGACCCAGGTGTGGGCCGCGACCTCACCCCAGTTGGCCGGCCTCGGCGGGGTGTACTGCGAGGACTGCGACATCGCCGAGGTCGCTTCGGCCGGCGGCGAGCGCACCGGCGTACGGGACTACGCGATCGACCCCGAGCAGGCCGCGCGGCTGTGGACGCTGTCGGCGGAGCTGACCGGGGTGAACGCGTTCGCGTGACGCGCCCGGGGCGTCAGCCTCGGGCCGTGAACTCCCACAGATCCGCGAGGAGTTGTTCCGCGTGCGTGGCGAAGAGGCCGTGGCCCGCGTTCTCGTAGACCTTGAGTGTGCCGTTGGGGAGCAGTTCGGCCGCCCGGCGGCCGGTCAGGTCCAGCGGCGCCGACGTGTCGTGGGTGCCGTGCACGACCAGTGCGGGCAGGTCGAGCTTGGCCAGTTCGGGGGCGACGTTCAGGGTGGCCGCGAGGTCCCCCAACGCCGCCCCGCCGCGCGCGGTGGCGCCATGACAGCGGTCGATCATGGACTGTACATAGGCCGGGGAGAGTTCGTTCCCGGGGAGGTCGAGGGCGAAGAACGAGCGGGCCCCGTCCACGAAGAAGGCGGCCCGGTCGCGGCGGAAGACCTCGTTGCCTGCCTCGACGACGCCCGGGTCGACGCCCTCCGGATGGTCCGCGGACCGGACGGCCCCGGGCGCCATGCCCGCGACGAGTGCCACCCTCGCCACCCGCTCGACGCCGTGCCGGGTCAGGCAGCGTACGACTTCCGCGGTGCCGATGGAGTGCCCGACCAGTGTCACCCCGGACAGGTCGAGGTGGCGCAGCAGCCCGTCGACGTCGTCGGCCAGAGTGTCGAGGTCGAACCCGCCCCACACGTCGTCGGACCGGCCGTGGCCGCGCCGGTCGAAGCCGACGCACCGGTAGCCCTCCTCGGCGAGCGGCAGCATCTGGTACTCCCACATCTCCGTGCCGAAGTAGGCGCTGTTGACGAACACGATGACCTGCCCGGTGGCGGGACCGTAGTCGACGAAGTGTAGTCGGGTGCCATCGACGGGGCTCTCGAAGTACGGCATGGGATACCTCCCGGAATCCGGTGGCTGGACGAGTGGGTACGTCCTTCATGGTTCCGGAGGGCCGGGGCGGGGTCGATTACCCCCGAGGTCATGTCACCTCGTGGTCAGCGAGGTCGGCCGATGGCCCGCAACGGGCATCCGGTGTCGACGCGCGTGGCGAGTTCGGTCCGCAGGGTGGCGAGTTCGGCCATGCGGGCGTCGATGACCTGGATCTTCTGCTCGAACAGCACGGACAGCGCTGCCGCGGAGTCCGGCGCCTCCCGCAACTCCTCGCCGTGCCGCGCGATCTCCGCGAGCGAGAATCCCAGCGTCTGCGCGGTGCGGACGTAGTGCAACCAGGGCACCACCTCGGGCGGGAAGTCGCGATAGCCGTTGGCCAGCCGCCGCCCCGTGACGAGGCCGACCTTCTCGTAGAACCGAATGGTGTCTCTGCTCATGCCCGCCCGCGCGGCGAGCTCTCCGATACGCATGTCCCTCCATCGGACGGCGGGCTTGACCTTGGACCGTACTCCACTGTTTAGCGTGAGGCGTCGCTGTCCCGAGACCAGTTGGAGCCTCATCGTGATCCGGACCCTCGCCCCCGAACGCCCCGCCTATCTTCGCGCCGTACGGGCAAGCGCCTGGTACGACCTCGTCGTCACGGCGGGCTTCGCGACGCCCTGGACGTACGCGCTGGTGCACGATGCGCTGTCGTCGTCGGGCAACGCGCTCGGGCTGGGAGCCCTGCCCGAACTCGACCCGGTGCAGACCCTGTACGCGAATCTGATGGGCTCGGTCGTGGTGGTCTGGGCCGTCCTGCGCATCGTCCGGCCGCTGCCGGTGCACGGACTGCTCGACGGCATCGCGCGCACGCTGTTCGCGGCGTGGCAGGCGTACGCGCTGGCCCACGGTGCCCTGCGGCTGCTGTGGCTGTTCTTCGGCGTCGAGGTGGTGTTCGGCCTCGTCCAGCTGGTGCCGTGGTGGCGGAACCGGAACACGAACCCGTTGGCCGTCGAACGCCCCTAGTACGCGGCGGCGTGCCCTGCCACGTGCCCCATAGACCCTCGTCGAGCCGAAACCCCTGCGGCGAGACTCCCTACTCGTGAGGCGTGCTGATCCCCACCGGGAAATCCTGGCCGGCCCAGGGCCCCGGCGTCATCGCGCCGCGCGCTCGACTCCGCGGCCGGATCCGTCAGGACGCCGGGGCTGTCACCCGGTCCATCACGGCCGAAGAACGCCGAAGAACGCCGAAGAACAGGGCGTGGCCGTGTGCGCACCGACGACAGCCCGCCCAGCCACCGCGGTGCCACTCGACCTCGTTCAGAAAACGTTCTGGAGACAAACCCGATGAAGCTCGCCAAGCGTCTCATCCTCACCACGACGGCTGTCGCCGCCGTGACCGCCGGCACGCTGTTCGGCGCGACGGTCGGGCAGGCCGCGACCTCGCAGCCCGCCCGCACCGGCGTCGACGCTCCCGCCGCACTGAAGGTCCCCGACGGCAACCGGCTCACCGGCGTCTTCTCCGCCGCAGGCGTCCAGACCTACACCTGCGCCGACGGCGCCTGGAAGCTGCTGGAACCCGCCGCCACGCTGTGGGCCAGGAACGACCGCTCCCGCCGCCCCCTCGCCCTCCACTCCCGCGGCCCCGTCTGGGTGTCCACGGTGGACGGCAGCGCGGTCAACGCCGCCGCCATCGCCAACTCCCCCAAGACCGGCACCATCCCCGAGCTCCTCCTGCAGTCCACCGCCACGCGCGGCACCGGGGTCTTCGCCGGCGTCTCCTACGTCCAGCGCCTCGACACCCACGGGGGCGTCGCACCCACCACCGCCTGCACCGGTACCGACCAGATCAGCGTCCGTTACTCCGCCACCTACGCCTTCTACAAGCCCGCCAAGTGATGCGGTAAGGAGTGACGGCAGGGGCCCTCCGGACGATCTCGAGGGTCCCTGCCCTGCTGCGGGCAGGCAGGGCGACTGCCGTGCGTCGTGAACCCCCGGCTGCTGGTCAGTGCGGGGCGCGCTCCTCCAGGGCGGTGCGCCAGGCCGGGGAGGGACTCTCGCTCACCGGCTCGGCGCGTCGGCCGCCCCGCGCGAAGAAGTCGGCGAGCGGCAGGATCGCGGCGCCGACGGTGACCGCGTCCGGGCCGAGCCGGCCGAGGTCGATGGAGACGCGCTCGGCCGGATAGCGCAGGGCGTACGAGGCCGCGTACCGGCGGACGGCGGGCAGAAAGCGGGTACCGAGCTGGAGGCCCGCCCAGCCGCCGATCAGGATCCTCTCGGGCTGGAAGAGGTTGATCAGGTCGGACAGGCCCGCGCCCAGGTACTCGGCGGTCTCCTCCAGGACGGCGAGCGCGACGAGGTCGGGCTCGACACCCTCCTCGGCCGGGTAGGCCGCGGTGAGCATCGCGGTGAGCGCGGTCTCCTCGTCGGTTCCCTCGGGCGGGCGCCCGCCCTCCTCGCGCCAGCGGTCGAGAAGCGCCTCCGCGCCCGCGTACGCCTCCAGGCAGCCCAGGGCACCGCACCGGCAGCGGCGCCCCCTGACCCGTACCGTCAGGTGGCCCCACTCCACCGAGCGGCCGTGCTCCACGTCCTCGGTGACCAGACAGGCCCCGACGCCCGAGCCGAAGAGGACGACGACCGCGTTGCGCGCGCCGCGTCCGGCGCCGAACCACATCTCGGCCTGGCCCAGGGTCCGGGCGCCGTTGTCCGCGAAGTACGGGACGGTGTCGGGGAGTTGGCAGGCTGAACGGAGCAGGGACTCCAGCGGAACGGCGTCCCAGCCGATCGTCTGACCGTGCACCACCGCACCCTCCTCGGGCGTGCGGGCGACGATTCCCGGGACGCCGATACCGACGCCGAGCAGTCGCTCGGGAGCGATGCCCGCCTGGTCCAAAACCTCGGCGACGCCGTCCCGGATGTGCCCGACGATGACATCGACGTCGTACTCCCGACGCTTCGACGACGGGCCGCCGCCCGGCGACGGGGCCTCCCCCTGAGCCTGTCCGTCGCCCTGCGACGCCCAGTCACCCTCGTACCCCTGCCGCTCCAGCGGCCGCTCCGTGCGGGCGAGTTCGGTGAGGGTCAGGTCGAAGAGTTCGACGCGGACGCGGGTTTCGCCGACGTCGACGCCGATCATGTGGCCGCTGCCGGGTACGACCCGCAGCAAGGTGCGCGGGCGGCCGCCGTCGGAGTCGACGCTGCCGGCCTCCTCGACCAGACCGTCCGCGACGAGTTCAGCGACCACGTTGCTGATGGAACCGGAACTCAGGCCGGTGGCCGGGCCCAGCTCGAAGCGGCTCAAGGGGCCGTCGAAATACAACCGTTGCAGCACGGCAGTGCGATTGCCGCGCCGCAGGTCACGCACTGTTCGCCCGTTCCGCACCGCCATGAGAATCCCTTCCGGCCCGCCCGACCTGCAAGATACCCCTGCGCGATCCCTTGACGCGACTTTCTTCCGGGTCTTAACTCACGTCCTAAATTAAGACATGAGGGTCGTTCGAGAAGTGAACGCGGGCGCCTCTCGTGGCTCTCCCTCCGGGAAAGGGACATACGCAGCCATGCGCAGAATCCGAGCCGCGGCCGCCGGTGCGGTCACCGTCTCCCTGCTGACCGCCGTGACCGCCTGTGGTGGCGGCTCGTCGACGGGCGGTGGATCCAACGACTCGCCGAAGACGCTCACCTACTGGGCCTCCAACCAGGGCGCCAGCATCGAGGTCGACAAGAAGGTCCTCCAGCCCGAACTCGACAAGTTCGAGAAGCAGTCCGGGATCAAGGTGAAGGTGGAGGTCGTCCCCTGGTCGGACCTGCTGAACCGGATTCTCACCGCGACCACGTCGGGCCAGGGCCCCGACGTCCTGAACATCGGCAACACCTGGAGCGCCTCGTTGCAGGCCACCGGCGCGCTGCTGCCGTGGGACGCGAGCAACTTCGCCAAGATCGGCGGCAAGGACCGCTTCGTCGACTCGGCGCTCGGCTCGACGGGCGCGCAGGGCAAGGACCCGGCCGCGGTCCCGCTGTACTCGATGGCGTACGCGCTCTACTACAACAAGAAGATGTTCGCCGACGCGGGGCTGGCGACGCCGCCGGCCACCTGGGACGAGCTGGTCGCCGACGGCAAGAAGCTGTCCGGGGGCGGCAAGTGGGGCCTGGGGGCCGAGGGTTCGAACCCCTCGGAGAACATCCACCACGTCTTCGTCTTCGCCAAGCAGCACGGCGCCGACTTCTTCACCGCCGACGGCAAGCCGGACTTCACCTCGGACGGGACGGTCGCGGCGGTCAAGCAGTACATCGACCTGATGGCGAAGGACAAGGTCATCGCGCCCGGCAACGCCGAGTACGCGCAGAACCAGTCCGTGAGCGACTTCGCCAAGGGCAAGAACGCGATGCTGCTGTGGCAGTCGGCGTCCGCCAACCTCAAGTCGCAGGGCATGAGCGATGACGCGTACGGAATCGCCCCGGTCCCCGTGCAGTCCGGCACCCCGGGAACCGGCACCCACGTCAACTCGATGGTCGCGGGCATCAACCTGGCCGTCTTCAAGAACAGCCACAACCTCGACGGCGCCACCAAGTTCGTGAAGTTCATGACCAGCGACGCCGAGCAGAAGATCCTCAACACGGCGTACAGCTCGATCCCGCCGGTGAAGACGGCCCAGACGGACGCCACCTTCAACACCCCGGCGAACGCGGTCCTCAAGGACACCCTGGCCAAGAGCGCCGCCGCGCTTCCGCAGGTCGCCGACGAGTCCCAGTTCGAGACGACGATCGGTACGGCCGTCAAGGCGCTGTTCGCGGACGCGGCCGCCGGACGCGCGGTGACCACGGAGTCGGTGAAGGCGGAGCTCGAGAAGGCCCAGCAGCAGATGCCTGCGAAGTGAGCGCGGACTCCCTCATGACCACCACGACCGCCGCCTCCGCCGATTCCGGCGAACGGGCGGTGCCCAAGGACTCTCCCGGGGCGACGCGCGGGCCGCGCCGCCCCGGGCGGATCCGGCGCATCGCACTGCCCTATCTGATGCTCCTGCCCGCCCTGATCCTCGAACTCCTGGTCCACCTGGTGCCGATGGTGATCGGCATCTTCATGAGCTTCAAGGAGCTCACCCAGTTCTACATCCGCGACTGGGGCACCGCGCCCTGGTCCGGATTCGACAACTACAAGGTGTCGGTGGACTTCAGCGCGCCCGTCGGCAAGGCGCTGCTGCACTCGTTCCTCGTCACCGTCGGCTTCACTCTGCTGTCGGTGGGCCTGTGCTGGCTGATCGGCACGGCGGCCGCGATCTACATGCAGGACTCCTTCCGCGGCCGCGGTCTGCTGCGGGCGCTCTTCCTCGTCCCGTACGCGCTGCCCGTGTACGCGGCGGTCATCACCTGGGTGTTCATGTTCCAGCACGACAACGGCCTGGTGAACCACGTCCTGCACGACCAGCTGCACCTCACCGACAAGCCGTCCTTCTGGCTCATCGGCGACAACAGCTTCTACGCCCTGCTCACCGTGTCGGTGTGGAAGGGCTGGCCGTTCGCGTTCCTCATCGTCATGGCCGGCCTCCAGAACATCCCCGGGGAGCTGTACGAGGCCGCCGCCCTCGACGGCGCCGGTCTGTGGCAGCAGCTGCGCCGCATCACCCTGCCGTCACTGCGCCCGGTCAACCAGGTGCTGGTGCTGGTGCTGTTCCTGTGGACGTTCAACGACTTCAACACGCCGTTCGTCCTGTTCGGCAGGACCGCTCCGGAGGCCGCGGACCTCATCTCGGTGCACATCTACCAGGCCTCGTTCGTCACCTGGAACTTCGGCACCGGATCCGCGATGTCGGTCCTGCTGTTGCTCTTCCTGCTCGTCGTGACGGGCGTCTACCTGCTGCTGACCTCCCGAGGAAGGAAGACGGCCGATGTCTAGCACCGCGCAGACGGCGTCCCGCGCCTCGAAGGCGCCCCGCTCGCCAATGGCTCCCCCGCCGTCCTTCCTCTGGTCCCGCAGGATCTTCCTCACCCTGCTCACCGGCTTCGTCCTGGTACCGGTGTACGTCATGGTCTCCAGCTCGCTGAAGCCGCTCGCGGACGTCTCGGGGAAGTTCCGCTGGCTGCCGAGCGGGCTGACGATCCGCCCGTACATCGACATCTGGTCGACGGTCCCGCTGGCGAGGTACTTCGTGAACTCGCTGATCGTGGCAGGCGCGGCAACGGTCTGCTCGGTGGTGATCGCGGTCTTCGCGGCGTACGCGGTGAGCCGCTACAGCTTCCGCGGCAAGCGCGTCTTCACGGTGACCGTGCTCTCGACGCAGATGTTCCCCGGCATCCTCTTCCTCCTCCCGCTCTTCCTTCTCTACGTCAACATCGGCAACGCCACGGGCATCGCACTGTTCGGCTCGCGCGGCGGCCTGATCCTCACGTATCTCACTTTCTCCCTGCCGTTCTCGATCTGGATGCTGATCGGGTACTTCGACTCGGTGCCGCGCGATCTGGACGAGGCGGCGCTCGTGGACGGCTGCGGACCGCTCGGCGCGCTGCTGCGGGTGGTCGTGCCCGCCGCGATCCCCGGCATCGTCGCCGTCGCCGTCTATGCCTTCATGACCGCTTGGGGTGAGGTGCTGTTCGCGTCGGTGATGACCAACGACACCACGCGCACGCTCGCCGTCGGGCTCCAGGGCTACTCCACGCTCAACAACGTGTACTGGAACCAGATCATGGCCGCCTCGCTCGTGGTGAGCGTCCCGGTGGTCGCCGGGTTCCTGCTGCTCCAGCGCTACCTCGTCGCCGGCCTGACGGCCGGAGCCGTCAAGTGACCGACTCCCCATCCCCTGAAGGGACTTCCGTGACCATCGACCTTGCCGCACTCCCCGAGGACTTCCTGTGGGGCACGGCCACGTCGGCCTACCAGATCGAGGGAGCCGTCGCCGAGGACGGCCGCTCGCCGTCCATCTGGGACACGTTCTCGCACACACCGGGCAAGATCGACAACGGCGACCACGGTGACATCGCCTGCGACCACTACCACCGCTGGCGCGAGGACATCGCGCTCATGCGCCAACTGGGCACCAACGCCTACCGGTTGTCCATCGCCTGGCCACGTGTGGTGCCGGGCGGCGACGGCCCGGTCAACGCGAAGGGGCTCGACTTCTACGACCAGTTGACCGACGCCCTGCTGGAGGCGGGCATCACCCCCTCCGTCACCCTCTACCACTGGGACCTGCCGCAGGTGCTCCAGGACCGCGGCGGGTGGGCCGCACGCGACACGGCATACCACTTCGCCTCGTACGCGGCGGTCGTCGCGGAGCGTCTGGGCGACCGCGTCCACCACTGGACGACGCTGAACGAGCCGCTGTGCTCGGCCTGGATCGGCCATCTGGAGGGCCGGATGGCTCCCGGCCTCGCGGATCTGGCGGTCGCGGTCCGCGCCTCGTACCACCTGCTCCTGGGCCACGGCCTGGCCGTGCAGGCCGTCCGCGCCGCCGCACCGGGCGCCCAGGTGGGCATCGTCAACAACCTCTCCAGCATCGAGGCCGCCACCGACCGCCCCGAGGGCGTCGCGGCGGCCCGCCGACTGGACGGACACACCAACCGCTGGTGGCTGGACCCGGTACACGGCCGCGGGTTCCCCGCGGACATGCGTGAGGTCTACGGCGTCGAACTCCCGGAAGTGTCGGGCGACTTGGAGACCATCGCACAGCCCCTGGACTGGCTGGGCCTCAACTACTACTTCCCGTCCACGGTCGCCGACGACCCCTCAGGCCCCGCGCCGCGCGTGCGCACGGTGCGCCGCCTGGGCGTTCCCCGCACCGGCATGGACTGGGAGGTCGACGCCTCCGGCATCGAGCGCCTGCTGCTGCGCCTCACCGACGACTACGGCGCCCGCAAGCTGTACGTCACCGAGAACGGCTCCGCCTATCCCGACGTCGTGCGCCCCGACGGCACCGTCGACGACCCCGAGCGCACGCGGTACCTGGAGCAGCATCTCGCCGCCTGTGCCGCGGCGGCCGGCAAGGGCGTCCCCCTCGCCGGATACTTCGCCTGGTCGCTGCTCGACAACTTCGAGTGGGCCTATGGCTACGACAAGCGCTTCGGCCTCGTGCACGTCGACTACGAGACCCAGCGGCGCACGGTGAAGGGGAGCGGACACCGGTACGCGGACATCATCCGGGCCCACGGGGAGCGCGGGCGCAGCGCGGCCTGACGTACGCCCCGGCCTTCGCGCTGGACGCGCGTGACACCCCGACCGGAGTACGCGTCCAGCCGAAGGCGAGGGTGCGAGGTCATCCGTTCGACCGGTCGGCGCCACGCCGACCGATGTCGTCCAGGGCCGCCACGAGCTGCGGAGCCACCGCCTCGCGGGTCCAGGCGGCATGGTCGTCGCCCACGGCGCGGGGCACGGTCTCGATGAGCATGATCAGGTAGAGGTAGCTGCGGTAGAGGGCGAGGCGCCGACGGGCCGCGGTGTCGAAGTCGGGGCGGCCTCCCGCGTTCTGATAGCTGGTCAGGAAGGCGGAGTCCTGCTCGATGTCGCCGAGGAGTGCGAGGGAGACGAAGTCCGCCAGGGGGTCGCCCCAGAACATGCGCTCGCCGTCGATGAGGCCACCGATCCGGGGTGTGCCGTCCGAGCGGTCCACGAGGATGTTGCCCCGCCACAGGTCGAAGTGGACCAGGCGGGGGTCGGTGACCTCGTCCAGGGCGTCGTACGCCCCCTTCGCGGTGCGAGCCACCTCCTCCACGGGCCGGGGCAACCAGGCCCGGTAACGGCAGGCGTCGTCCAGGACGGCGTCGTACATGGTGGTGAAGGCGGTGCGCCAGTCGGGGGCGAGCGGGCCGAGGGCCCCGGAGGGGTAGCCGAAGGCGGGCCCGGTGACCTGGTGGAGCCGGGCCACGAGGACGCCCAGCTCCGTGCGCAGGTGGGTCTGTTCGGCACCGGTGACCGTGTCGTCCCATGCCTGGCCCGGGCAGGCCGTCATGAGGAGGTGACGGCCCCCGGTGGCCACGACGCGTGGCGCCGGTACGTCGACGGTGGCCGCCGACCGGTAGAACTCCGCCTCGGACACCAGGAGTTCGCGCTCATGGCGCATGCCCGGGGCGGTCTCAGGGGGCGGGACCTTCAGCACATGGCGGGTGCCGTCGGTGAGGAGGAGTTCCTCGACGGTGTTGTAGGTGCCGCCGTCGAGGGGACGGCAGCGGGCGAGGCGGTCCGGCGGCAGTCCGGCCGCCGCGAGGATCCGCCGCGCCCGCTCCCAGGAGTCCTCCGTCATGCGCCCCACCCGCCCCTTCGGTCACCCGGCCGCGTACGCGTCCTCCACGTAACGCCCGTTCGCGATCAGCTCGTTCAGCCACCTCTCGGCGGTCGCCTCGTCGGCATCCGGCGTACGGCGTACGGCGTACGGTCCCGGTACAGCGTACGGAAGGCCTCGCGGACGCCGGGTGCCATGCGCGAGCCGTCGCCGCACATGTACACAGTGGCGGGGCCGCAGCGGGGTGAGGAGGTCGAACAGGGCCGGCCAGTCCAGCGCGCGCCGGGTCCACCGCCGGGCCGCGGGAGAGCGCCGCAACGTGGCGCAGCGCCCTCCCCTGGGGTGTGCGGCCGTCCCTGAAGTCCACTTGGCCCCTCCCCTGCCCTGTTTCCGCACGCGTTCGCCCCGCTCCGGGACCTTCAGAGATCACTCGTCGGGCGCGACATCCGCAACTCATTTCTCCTGGACGGCCAGCACGATCTTGCCCCGGTTGTCGCGCCGCTCCAGACGTTCGTGGGCCGCGCGTGCCTGGTCCAGCGGGACCACCGTCTCGACCGGCACGCGGTACGTGCCCGCCGCGACCCGCCGGGCCAGCTCGCGCAGGTCCTCGCGGGGGTCGTAGCCGTGGATCTGCAGATTGGTGAGCTGGAAGCCGAGGACGGCGGCGTTCTTCGGATAGAAGTCGCGGGTGTCGATCGTGCTCGGCTCCAGGGCGACGTTGGCGAGGGCGATCACCCGCCCGCCGTGCCCGACCTCGCGCAGACTCCGTCCGAAGGCGGGGCCGCCGACGGTGTCGAGGACGACGTCCGCACCGCGCCCGCCGGTCAGCCGCAACACCTCCTCGACCTCCGCGTCGCCCGGATGCGCGGAGGTGTCAAGGGTGTCGTGGGCGCCGAGTCCGGCGGCCCAGGCGGTCTTGTCGGGTGAACCCGCGAGCGCGACGACACGGGCGCCGGCCCCGGCGGCGATCTGGACGGCCGCGCTGCCCACCCCGCTCGCGGCGGCCTTCACCACCACGGTGTCGTCCTTGGTCACCTTCGCCAGATGGCGCAGGCAGTACCAGGCGGAGAGCCAGGCCACGGGCAGGGCGGCGGCCTCGGCCAGCTCCAGACCGTCCGGCACGACCGTGACCTGCCGGGCGGGCACGACGGCCAACTCGGCGTAGAAACCGGGTGCGTTCACCCCGTCCAGGGCCATGACCCGCTGTCCGACCTCGATGCCGGTGACCCCCTCCCCCACCACGGCGACGACGCCGGCCGCCTCCACGCCCGGGATCAGCGGCGGCCGTCCGGCCCGGTGGTACCGCCCGGCACGGACCAGCGCGTCCGCCCGGTTCACCCCCGCCGCCACGACCCGCAGCAGCACCTGGCCCGGGCCCGCGACCGGGTCGGGGACCTCCACCGGCACCAGCACCTCGGGCCCGCCGAACTCGTCGATCCGCACCGCACGCATACCGCACCTGCTTCCCTGTGGACGCATCGGAGCACCGCGGCGTCCGAGGAGGCCCACGAGCACGGTGACACCGGTTGAAGTGGTGTCACCATGCGACACCACTTCAACCGGTGTCAAGGCGCTACACTCCGACCATGCCCTCCGCTCCCGCCGCCGTCCCCGAACCCGCCTCGCCGTTCCCCTTCATCGGCGGACGCCCCTGCCTGAACTTCGTGGCCACGCTCGGCAAGCGGCACGCCACCCCCCTGGAGCGGCTCCCGGACCCCGACGCCCTCGCCCGCTGGATCACCGGGGCGGGCCTGAGCGCCGGGGCCGACGACACCCCGGTGCGCGTCACCGAGGGCGATCTCACCCACGCCCGCACCCTGCGCGAGGCCCTCTACCGGCTCGTACGCGCCGCGATGGCCGGGGAGGCACCCGATCCGGCCGATGTCGCGCGGGCCAACGAGGCGGCGGCCCGTCCCGACCTCGCCCCCCAGCTCGCCGAGCCGCAGGACGAGGGCGCGGGCCCCCGGCAGCCCCTGCGCTGGACGGCCGAGCGTCCCGGACCCGCGGCCCTCGCGACCGTGGCCCGGGACGCCGTCCTGCTGGTCGGCGGCCCGCTCCTTGCCAGGGTCAAGGAGTGCGAGAACCCCGAGTGCTCGCTGCTCTTCCTTGACGACTCCCAGGCCCGTCGGCGCCGCTGGTGCTCCATGGACCGCTGCGGCAACCTCGCGAAGGTGGCCGGCTACCGGTCCCGCAGCCGCGCCGACTCCAGCCGGTGACGGCGGCCCACCGGCTGAGAACACCGCGGGGGTCCCCGCCGCGCAGTCCGCGCGTCAGGACACGGCGGGCGTCCAGTGCGGGTCCCGGCCGAGGAAGGCGAGCAGCGCCTCCGCCCGGCCGGCGGCCGCCGGCACCTCGCGGGGAGCGGCGAACACCCCGTACGAGTCGCGCAGATGATCGACGAGCCGATCCGCCGCGAACCTGATACCCGCCGCCGGCTCCTCCTCCAGCGGCGCGTCCTGGCCGGTGGCGACGGCGATGTCCCAGGCGTGCACGGCGGCGTTCATGGCGGCAGCGGCGGCGGCCGGCGGGAACGGCAGCGGTCCGAGGGGGGTCGCGACCTCCGGGGAGTCGGCCGGCAACTGCGCGTAGGCGTCCGCCACGCCCCGCAGCACCTTCTCCAGCACCGTCTGCGCGTCGGAGTCCAGCACGTCGGCGGGCCGGAAGGGGTCGGAGCCGGGCCGGTCGGCGCCGGTGATCGCGGCGCCGTACGCCTGCTGATCCAGTCGCGCGTGGTTGAGGACCTGCCGCACCGTCCACGCGCTGCACGGCGTCGGCGCCCCCCACGCCCGCTCCGGTACGGCGGCGGCCACCTCACTCAGGTAGACATGTGCCCTGGTCAGCAGCTCGAAGCCCGCGAGATCGCTCATTCCTGGTCCCCTCCTCGGTGCCTTCCGGCCGACGAGAACAAACTAGGCTCCCTTGCGGACAGTTACGGTCCTCGATCAGCACGTTCGGTACGCCTGCGAAAAGGGAAAAGGCCAAGGATGCGAGACGTACGTGGTGCGTGGGCCGTGGCGGGCGCACAGCTCCGGAAGTGGCACGAGGAACCCGTGGTCGTCCAGTCGGTGCGGTCGGCGGGGGCCGCGACCGTCGCGTACGTGATCGCGTTGCGGCTCAGTCCGGAGCCCGCGCCGCTCACCGCCCCGCTCACCGCGCTCCTGGTCGTGCAGGTCACGCTCTACGCCACTCTCACCACCGGCATCCGCCGGGTGAACTCCGTGGTGGCGGGTGTCGTCGTCGCCATCGCCTTCAGCGTTCTCGTGGGTCTGACATGGTGGAGTCTGGCCCTGCTCATCCTCGCCTCGCTGGCCGTCGGCCATCTCGTCCGGGTCAGCGAGTTCGTGCCCGAGGTGGCGATCAGCGCCATGCTCGTGCTCGGCGTGACCAGGGTCGGGGACACGGCCTGGGCCAGGGTGCTGGAGACACTGATCGGCGCGGTGGTCGGACTCGGCTGCAATCTGCTCTTCGCTCCGCCGGTGTGGGTGGGTGCGGCCGGCGAGTCCATCGAGGATCTGGCGCGGCGGGTACGGCGGTTGATGCTGCGCATGGGCGAGGAGGCGGCCGGCCGCACCCCCGTCGAGCACGCCACCGCGCGGCTGCACGAGGCGCGCCGCCTGGACCACGACATCGTCCAGGTGGACGCGGCGCTCCGGCAGGCCGAGGACAGCCTCAAGCTCAATCCGCGCGTACGGGAGGGCCTGCTGCACCGGATCGTGCTGCGCACCGGCCTCGACACGCTGGAGATCTGCACGGTGGTGCTGCGGGTGCTCGCCCGCACCCTCACCGACCTCGCCAAGGAGCGCGATCCCGAGCCATTGTTCGAGCCTCAGGTGGGGGCGACGCTGGAGCAGCTGCTGTCCGAAGTGGGCGACGCCGTGGTGAGTTTCGCGGTCCTGGTGACCACGCACATCAGTCAGAACGCCGAGTCGGCCGAGGCCCGGCTCGCCGCGGAGCTGTCCACAGCCACGGCGACCCGCGACAAGCTGGCCCAGCTGCTGCTCGACGAGGTGCAGCGGGACGCCCGGCAGTGGCAGCTGCACGGCGCCGTCCTCACCGAGATCAACCGCATCCTGGACGAGCTGGACACGGAGCACCGCTCACGACGGCTCATGGAGGAGCTCGACCGCGGTACCCGCGAAGAGCGCAAGCGCCGTGACCACCTCGTCCGACTGCGGCAGCGCCTTCGGACGGCCCGCGGGCCGCGACAGCCGCGTTCGGACCGGAACCGTCCCCCCGTCTCCGGTCGTTCTCTCTGAGGACAGACGTTCCGTTTTCGGGGACGGGGGCGACGATGGGGGGAGCGGACGGATGGCCGACGACGCGGTGCGGATCGACGGGAACACACTGCGCCTGCCGGGCGGGGTGCGGGTCCGGTTCATGCGGACGCTGCGCCTGCCCGAGACGGGCACGCACGAACTGCCGCCGGGGCTCGGCGAGTTCCCCGTGCGCCGCGTCGAGGACCACGCGGACACCGTGCCCGCCGAGTGGCGTGCGCGCGGCGGTGTGATGCTGCCGGTGTATCTGCGCGAGGCCATGTGGCTGAGCTTCGCGGGTTCGACGGAGCCGGCCGCGCTCCAGGTCGGCGTGGGCAAGGTGTGCGCGGTTTCGGGCAGGCCGTGGAGCTCCCTGCTCTCCCGGAACCCGCAGAACTACGTGGTGATCCCCCGCCAGCCCTGGCTCGACGGCATCAACTCCGGGAAGGGCACGGTCCGCCAGTTCGTGGCCGTGCCGCTGGGGCTCGGCGCCACGGTCGAGGGCCAGGTCACCGGCGAGGAGGTGTGGGGCGGCCTGCAGCTGCAGTCCTTCCGGCTCAATGACGCGGAGCTCGCGAAGTGGCGCGAGTGGGAGCGCCGCCGGTCCGTGAGCACGAGGTCCGTGAAGAGCGTGTCCGCCTATGGCGCCGCCCCGCCGGCTCCCGGCGCCGCCATGGCCGCCGCGCCCCCCTCGGCGGCCCGCGCGAGGAGTGCCCCGGCCATGGGACTCGGCGTCGGAGGCTCGATGCGCCAGGAGGTCTACGCGGACGAGCGCTCGCGCGGCGCCTGGGCCAGGGAGCCCGCCGGCCGGGTGTTCGTGCATCTCGTGACGCCTCCCGAGTGGCGCCGGATCACGGGCGAGGCTCCCCCGCCGTCACCCGTCGACCGCGCGGCCTACACACGGGCCGGGCTGCCCTGGTTCGAGTACTACGACGACGCGGCCCATGACGTCGCCCCCACCGACACACTGAGCTCGGTGCGGCCGGTCGGCGAGTGGCTCGGCGACGACCACGAGCCCTGGCAGGAGCCCTCGCCCCACCAGGTGAAACAGCTGGGCGACGCGCCGGGCGAGCCGGTCGAGGACGGTGACTGGTAGGCGGCCCCACTCAGCCGTCGGACCATCCCCCTTCTTGTTGCACAGGGCGCAACAAGCATTGCCGTTCTTGCACTTCTCGGGTGTGGCACGCCAAGGTGGCTGTGACGACCGAGGCAACCGACACCCGAGGTGCAGCTATGAACAGTGGCGCGGATCCGGCACGGGACGCGGGCGGCGGCTGGGGCAGGCGCCGGTTCCTCGGGGCGCTGGCGGGGATCACCGCGGTGACGACGGTGCCGGCACCGGCCGCGCCGCGCACCCGACCCACGGCCGCCACGAACCCACCCGCCGAGGGCTCCCCCGCCACCTCGGCCCCCGGGCCGACCTCTTCCTCCCCCACCGTCCGCCGGCTGTTCCTCGGCACGTACACCTCGGTCGAGGGCGGTGGAAAGGGGATCGGCCTGGCCACGTACGACCCGGTGACGGGCACCGTGACGGCCACCGGCACACTCACCGGCATCGGCGACCCGTCGTACCTCGCCACGCATCCGAAGGGCCACACGCTGTACGCCGTCGACGAGCGGCCGGAGGGCGCCGTGACGGCCGTACGGCTCGCCGACAACCGGGTCCTGGGCTCCCGGAGCACCGGTGGCGCGGGCCCCTGCCACCTCTCCGTGCATCCGAGCGGACGGTGGCTGCTGAGCGCCAACTACGCCTCGGGCAGTGTGGCCGTGCACCCCGTCGACGCCTCGGGCGCACTCGGCGAACGCACCGACCTGGTCACGCACTCCCGTCCGGCACCGGGCCCCGGCCAGGACGGCCCGCACGCGCACCAGTTCACGACCAGTCCGGACGGGGGGCACGTCCTCGCCGTCGACCTGGGCACCGACACGGTGTACACCTACCGCCTGGACCAGTCGAAGGGAACGCTCACCGAGGTCTCCCAGGCGCACACCCGGCCGGGCGCGGGGCCACGCCATCTCACCTTCCACCCCGGCGGCCGCTTCGCCTATCTCGCCAACGAGGTCGACAACACGGTCGTGGTCTGCGCGTACGACCCGGCGAGCGGACGGCTCACCCCGGGCGACCCGCAGTCCACCGGCACGGGCACGGGCACGAACTATCCGGCGCAGATCCTGGTGACGTCGAACGGTTCGTACGCCTATCTCGCCAACCGCGGCCACAACACCCTGACGCGGTACGCGGTCGAGGCGGCCGGTGCCCGGTTGAGGCTCCTGGACAGCGTCCCGGTCGGTGGCGACTTCCCGCGCCACCTCGCCTTCTCACCGGACGAACGGCTGCTGTTCACGGCGAACCAGCGCTCGAGCACGGTCAGTGTCTTCCACGTCGAGGGCGCGAGCGGTGTACTCCGGCTCGCGGGCAAGCCGTTCGCCTCACCCGTCGCCGTCTGTACGCTGCCGCTGTAGCGCGCGGGGGCAGTTCGCGGAGCTCGCCTGCGTGAGCAGCACATGCATCCGCTCGGTGAGCTGCGAGACGTCGTCGGCGGGCGCGTGGAAGGACAGGCGTACGTCGCCGTTGCCGCGCGCCCGTTCGATCCGCAGCGTCAGTCCGTGCCGGTCGACGGCGAGCGGCTGGACGCGGACCGCGCCGTGCAGACCCTCGGGCTCGACGAGACGGGTCAGCCGCTCGACGGCGTCCGGGTGCGCGTCGGCCAGGTGGGTGAGCAGGCTCGCCTCGGCCGTCGCGAGCGGGTCGGGGACGGCGTCCGCGAACTCGTCGAGGTCCACCACGAGCGCGCCGGACGCCTCGCGCAGCACCACGCGCGAGGGCCGGAACTCCAGGTGCCCCTCCGCCAGGACGAAGCGGCCGGCCATCCAGAGCCGGGCGCGGATCCGGCCCCGCACCGGCACGGGCGCGACGTCCGCGAACTCCAGGACGGCGGAGGGCTCTCCGCGCGGCGCGCAGACCGCCGCGGCCGTCAGCGCGCTGTCGTCCGGCACGTGCAGGAGAACCCGGCCGTCCACGGTGACGGTGTGCGCGCCGACGAGCTCCTCCCTGCCGCCCTCCGCGGTCACCGCGCAGGACCATGCCGCGGCGAGCACCGAGCGGGCGCGCTCGGCAGCGGCGGGCGCGGCCGTCCAGGTATGACGGTCACCCATGCGGTCACCCATCCCAACCTCCCTTAGGTAAGCCTTGCCTAACCTATCGGAGATCCGGGTGTACGCCAACCACGCCACACCTGCGTCCCTCGCACGAGTTACGGCGTGATGGCGCCCAGAAGCGCCCGCGCGCACAGATCCCGCAGCTGCTCCCGGGTCAGCTCCGCCCCCCTGAGCCACTCCAGGCATACGGCCGTGGTGAAGGCGAGCCAGCCACGGACGGCGATCCGCAGCTCGGGCCGGTCCTCGATCCCCCCGGGAACGTCGGGGTCCGCGTCGAGCGCCGCCAGGATCTGCTGCTCCTGCGCGGCCAGCGCCCGCTGATAGACCCTGCGCACGGCCTGGTCACCGGCCGCGTCGGCGCGATGGAAGGCACGAAAGCCGTGCGCGTGGGCCTCGACGTACGCCAGGAAGGTGTCGAGTCCGGCGCTCAGCTGCTCGCGGACGGGAATGCCGGGCACCGCGGCCGTCAGCCGCAGCATCCGCTCGCTCTCGCGCTCCACGACGGCCGCGAAGAAGTCCCGCTTGGTGGGGAAGTAGTGGTACAGGAGCCCGCGCGAGACCCCGGCGATCTCGGCGACCTGCTCGATCCACACCTCGTCGTACGGGCTCTCGGAGAACAGCCGCGCCCCGACGGACAGCAGCTGCTCCCTGCGCTCCTCGGTACTCAGCCGACGGCGGGTCCGTTCCCCTCGCTCCCCCTGTTTGCCCATCATGGCCGCACCTTACTTGACGTCGGTTCAACAACGGGATCACACTGAAAACCGCTATTGAACCCGCGTACAACATGGTCGGGGCGGCAGCGTCGACGTGCCACCGGCACAAGGGAGATCGCGTCATGGCGGAGACGACAGGGGCCGTGCTGCCCAAGGGGTTCCGGAGCGCGGAGCTGGGCTGGCCCGAGCTGCACCGCATCCCCCGCCCGCCCTACCGGCTCCCCCTCGTCGGGGATGTGATCGGCGCGAACGTCCGCTCTCCCCTGCAGGACTCGATGCGGTTCGGGCGCAGGCTCGGGCCGATCTTCCGGCGCAAGGGCTTCGGCAAGGAGATCGTCTTCGTGTGGGGCGCCGAGCTCGCGGCCGAGCTCGCGGACGAGAACCGGTTCGCCAAGCACGTCGGGCTCGGGGTCGCCAACCTGCGGCCGGTCGCCGGGGACGGTCTGTTCACGGCGTACAACCACGAACCGAACTGGCAGCTGGCCCACGACGTCCTCGCCCCGGGCTTCAGCCGTGAGGCGATGGAGGGCTACCACCCGATGATGCTCGCCGTGACCGAGCGGCTGATGGACCGCTGGGACGGGGAACGCGCGGCCGGCCGGGCGGTGGACGTGCCCGGCGACATGACGAAACTGACGCTGGAGACGATCGCCCGCACCGGCTTCGGCCACGACTTCGGCTCCTTCGAGCGCTCCAGGCCGCACCCCTTCGTCACCGCGATGGTCGGCACCCTGACCTACGCGCAGCGCCTGAACGTGCTCCCCGCGCCGCTGGCCCCGGTCCTGCTGCGCGGGGCCACCCGCCGCAACGAGGCGCACACCGCGTACCTGAACCAGACGGTCGACGCCGTCGTGGCCGCCCGCCGGCACTCCTCCGGCGAGGGGGACCTGCTCGACCGGATGCTGGAGACCGCCCACCCGGACACGGGGGAACGGCTGACGCCCGAGAACATCCGCCGCCAGGTGATCACCTTCCTGATCGCCGGCCACGAGACGACCTCGGGCGCGCTCTCCTTCGCCCTGCACTACCTCGCCCAGCACCCGGGCGTCGCCGCCCGCGCACAGGCCGAGGTGGACCGGGTCTGGGGCGACACTCCCCTGCCCGCCTACGACCAGGTCGCCAAGTTGCGGTACGTCCGCCGGGTCCTCGACGAGTCGCTACGACTGTGGCCGACGGCGCCCGCCTTCGCGCGCGAGGCCCGCGAGGACACCGTGCTGGGCGGGGTCCACCCGATGCGGACGGGTGCCTGGACCCTGGTCCTGACGGCGCTGCTGCACCGCAACCCGGAGGTGTGGGGCGCGGACGCCGAGGAATTCGACCCGGACCGCTTCGACCCGGGGGCCGTACGGTCCCGGGCCGCCCACACCTTCAAGCCGTTCGGCACCGGGGCGCGGGCCTGCATCGGCCGGCAGTTCGCGCTGCACGAGGCGACGCTCGTCCTGGGGCTGCTGCTGCGCCGCTATGAGCTGCGGCCCGAACCGGACTACCAGCTGCAAGTCTCCGAACGACTGACGCTGATGCCGGAGGGGCTGCGGCTGCACCTCGATGACCGGGCACCCGCGGCGGACCCGGTGTCACTGCGTCCAGTGGCCCGGGCGGGTGACTGACCGCGGCAGCCTGGTCCCGGCGCTGCCCCTGGCCGCGTTCAGCTGGGGCTGGGTCAGGAAGAACGCGTCGGTCAGATCCGCGTCCGTGAGATCCGTGTCACGGAAGTCGGCACCGATCAGGTCCGCGCCGCGCAGATCGGCGCCGGTGAGGTCGGCGGCGATGAGGTAGGCGCCGCGCAGGTTGGCACCCCGCAGGTCGGCGCCCTTGAGTCGGGCGCCCATGAGGTTGGCGCCGCGCCGCTCCTTCTTCTTGCCGCGGCCGACTCCCGCGCGCACGAGTTCGCTGGTCCGCAGCAGGAGGGTGTTGACCTGCTGCCGGTGCGCGTTCACGTCCAACTCCCCCAGCTCCTCGGGGGTTTGGTTCGTCAGTCGCTCCGTCTCGGCGAGGGCTCGGCGGATGTCGGCGTGGATCGGGCGGGCCGCGGGGAGGGTCAGGGCCTCGTTCAGGTACCGGAGCAGTTCGTGGAGCTGGCGGACGACCGGGAACACGTCGAACATCTGCCGGGCTCGTTCCCGCGGGCCGGTGCGCCAGTCCTGGCCGCCGAAAGTGACCTGGGAGACCTGCTGGCCGGCGCCGAAACAGTCGTACACCGTGCACCCGTTGAACCCCTTCTCCCTCAGCTGCGTGTGGATTCCGCACCGGGAGTCCGTCCGCAGGTTCTGGCAGGGCTTTCCCGCGTCCTTGTCGATCGCGAAGTCCGCCGAGCGGGTGAAGGGCAGGGCGACACAGCACAACCCGAAACACCGACCGCAGTCGGCCCGCAGCTCAAGGAGCCGGTCATCGACTGCCGCCACACTGTCTTCTCGCATGTCACCAGCGTACTGAGCCGTCGGGTGCACCTCTGCGACGCACTCTTCGGCTGCGGGTGGGTGGGGGCTGATCGCGCGGTTCCCCGCGCCCCTGGAAGGGCGCTGCGCGCAGCTTTCCAGCGCAAACGGTGGCTCAGCCCTCCAGTCCGGTGAGGTTCACGTGGGTCAGGCGTTCGGGGTCGGCGAGGATGTACATCTCGACGACGCGGCCGTCGGTGATGGTGACGCCCATGACGGACAGGGGACGGCCTTCGGGTGCCGTGACGACGCCGATCGCCCCGTTGACCAGCGCGAGCCGGGAGAACTCCGCGAACTGGCGGAACATGAGGGCCTGTTGGGCGACGCCGGTCGCGCCGTGGACCACCTTGGACGCCGCCGCCCCGCCGACGAGCACACCGGAGTCGACGCGGAGCACGACATCGGGATGAAGGACGGACACCAGCGCCTCGAAGTCCCCGGCGCGCGAGGCCGCGAGGAAGGCGTCCAGGACCAGTTTCTGCCGGGCGGGATCGAGCTCGGGCTCCGGTACGGCAGCGCCCCGTACCCGCCGCCGCGCCCGGCTCGCCAGCTGCCGCGTCGCGGCCGACGAGCGGCCCACGACGGGCGCGATGTCGTCGAAGGGCACCGCGAACATGTCGTGCAGGACGAACGTGAGGCGCTCGGCGGGCTCCAGTGTCTCCAGGACCACCAGCAGGGCCAGCCCCACCGAGTCGGCGAGCAGCACCTCCTGCTCGGGGTCGATCCGCTCCAGGGGGCTGACCAGCGGGTCGGGGACATAGGTGTCCAGCGGCTCCTCACGACGCGCGGCACGCGAACGCAGCAGGTCCAGACAGACCCGGCCGACCACCGTGGTCAGCCAGCCCGCGAGGTTCCTGATCTCACCGACGTCCGTGCGGCCGAGCTTCAGCCACACCTCCTGGACCGCGTCGTCCGCCTCACTCAGCGAGCCGAGCATCCGGTACGCCACCGCCCGCAGGCGACCGCGGTGCTCCTGGAACCGATCCGCGAGGTGTTCGAGGAGTTCGTCGTCGTCCATCGTGTTGTCCTCTCCCCCGAACGGCGCCCGCTCAGACCTCGTCGCGCGACAGCGCCAGCAACCGGTCCAGAACGCGCGACCCCCCGGCCCGTACACCGTCGTGCTCGAACTCGTCCGTCACCCAGGTCCGCAGACCACCGATGGCACGGGCCGTGCGCAGGGAGTGCTCCGGGCCGACGTACATGTCGTCGTGGTAGACCGCCGCGGCCACCGGCACCTCGTTGGCGGCGAGGCGGGCGGGGTCGTACAGCGGCCGCCAGTCGGTGCGCGCGGCGAGTTCCTCGGCGGTCTCGCGGAGGGGACGCAGCGCGGGATCGGTGTCGAACACCCAGGGGTGCACGGACTCGCCGGTGAACAGCAGCGGTCCGTCGTCCGCGAGGGCCTTCGCCGCGTCGAACTGGGGGAACTCGGCGCGCACCCGCTCGGCGGACCAGGCGGTCGGCCGGTCGTCCTGGGCGTAGCAGGCCTCGTGGACGAGCGCGTACAGGGGGTGGCCGGCGTACGAGAGGAGGCCCTGTACCTCCTCCTGGAAGGCGTCGGAGAGGGCCAGGCCCTGCGGGGTGCGGACGAAGGCCTCCTCCAGGAGGTAGTGCAGCCGGTGGCTGCCCTCGCCACCGCCGAGGAGGATGCCGAGGGACTGGAAGGCCTCGACGGTCAGGCGGTAGCCGTTGCTCAGGACGGTCTCGTGGCGGAGGAGGTGGTCGGCGATCTGCCGGGCCCGCTCGACGTCCTGGGGGTAACGCGCGTAGTGCGCCGCGACCTTGCGTTCGATACGGGGGTACGCGGCCCGGTAGACGTCGTCCGCGTGCGCGTCGAGGGAGGGCAGGCCGCCGGTGATGAGGGCCGCGCGCAGACCTTCGGGGGCGGTCGAGAGGTAGTGCACGACGCAGAAGCCGCCGAAGCTCTGGCCGAGTACGGTCCAGGGGTCGCCGCCGGTGAGCCGGGGGCGGATGGCCTCGCAGTCGCGGACGATGGAGTCGGCGCGGAAGCGCGCGAGGTAGTCGGCCTGCGCGCCGGGACCGCCGCGCAGCGGCAGCGTCTGGCGGTTGGCGGGCGTGGAGTGGCCGGTGCCGCGCTGGTCGAGCAGCAGCACCCGGAACTCCTTCAGCGCGCGGCCGAGCCAGGCCTGCTTGCCGACGAAGCGGTTGGCGCCGAAGCCGGGGCCGCCCTGGAGGTAGACCATCCAGGGGAGGTCCTGGTGCGTCTTGTCGCTCGCGACGACCTCGCGGGCGAACAGTTCGATGCTCTCCCCCGCCGGGTCGTCGTGGTCGAGGGGCACGGTGAAACGGTGGTCGGTGAGGACGACACCGGGCTGGCGGTAGCTGACGCTCAACAGGGCTCCCGAGACGTACGGATCCAGGCTGCGTCCCAGTTGAGCACATGATCCCCGACCGGCCGAGACCGGGGATCAAGAAAGTCGTACTGAATGGTCGCTCAGCAGGCCAGGCGCGTGGAGCGTGCCGCGCGTCAGCGCGCCGACAGGCTGGAGCGGCGCACGACCAGCTCCGGCTGGAGCACCACGCGCCGGTGTTCGTGCGGTGTGGGTGCCGTCTCGGCCTCCGTCTCCTCCAGCAGCAGTTCGGCGGCGAGGGCGCCCATGGTCATGGCGGGCTGCCGTACGGAGGTGAGCGGGACGGCCGCGGCGGCGGCGAACTCGATGTCGTCGTAGCCGACGATCGCGAGGTCGTCGGGGACGCCGACGCCCGCCGCGTACATGGCCTGCAGGACGCCGAGCGCGAGCAGGTCGTTGGCGCAGAAGACGGCGGTCGGGCGCTCGGCGAGGCCCAGCAGCCGCGCGCCCGCGTCGCGGCCCGCGGCCACGTCGAGGCGCTGGGTGGGCAGCTCCCGCATCGCGGTGGGCGGGAGGCCCGCCTCGGCCAGCGCGTTCAGGGCGCCCACGCGGCGGTCCCTGACCTGGTTGAGGCCGGGCGGCCCACTGACGTACGCGATCGATCGATGGCCCGCGTCGACCAGATGCCGTACGGCCAGCGCGCCGCCCGCCACGTCGTCGACCGAGACCGAGCACTCGGTGGTGCCCTCGGCGACGCGGTCGACCAGCACGAAGGGGATGCCGTTGCGGCGGAACGTCGCGATGTTGCGCCCGGTCGCGTCGGCGGGCGTCAGCAGCACGCCGCGTACCCGCTGCTCGGCGAAGAGCGACAGGTAGTCGGCCTCCTCGCCGGCGCTCTGCGCGCTGTTGCAGACCATCACGCCGAGCCCGGCCTCCCGCGCGGCGCGCTCGGCGCCGCGGGCGACGTCCACGAAGAAGGGGTTGCCCATGTCGAGGACGAGCAGGCCCATGATCCGGCTGCGTCCGGCCCGCAGCTGCCGCGCGGACTCGCTGCGGACATAGCCGAGCCGGTCTATCGCCGACTGGACACGGGCCCGGGTCTCGGAGGCGACGCTGTCCGGGCGGTTGATGACGTTCGAGACCGTGCCCACGGAGACTCCGGCGGCGCGGGCGACGTCCTTGATACCCACCGACTGTGCCATCAGGCGGGAACCTCCAGGGGGACGAGAAGCGGCGGGCGGGCCTTCACATTACCCGCGAGTCCGCCGACTTCGCTGGTCATGCGGGCAGCCGGAAGTCGACGACGTGGAGCGCCGAGGGCGTGGTCCCGCTCGACTTCTCCTGGTACATGACCGACAGTGTCCCGTCCTGTGAGACGCGCGTCTCGTCGATCACCACCTCACCGAAGGCGTCGAGGCCGCTGCCGTCGTACAGGAGTGTCCAGTCCGTGTACCCGGAGGACTTCGAGGCGCCCGCGATCCGGCCGAAGGGCATGATCGCGTAGGCGTTGTCGTACGTGTCCAGGATCAGCTTCGTGCGCTGGCTCGAGCCGAGGGCGATCGGGATCTCGGTCTTCGCCCAGCTGCCCGAGGCGTTCTTGTGGAGGTGGAAGGCGCGGCCGTTGTTCGTCCGGTCGGTGACGTAGTTCGTGGTGCACTGCCCGAACCGCCCGGGCACATAGCTGATGATCGCGTGCGGCAGGCCGGTGGAGTCGGTGGCCTGGCTCTCCTGGTTCATCAGGGAGTGGTCGGGGTTGAGCGCGTCGACGACGAGTCCGGCGTCGGTGACACCCACCGTGTCGGAGCCGCCCGTGGTGCCGACGACGGTGCCCGCGTTGTTGCGCCAGGTACGGCCGCGGTCGGTCGAGTAGACGTAGCCGGTGTCGTGGTTGGTGATGCCGCCGCTGTTGCACATCACGGCGCCGTTCTGCTCGCGCCAGGTGAAGAAGGAGTGCAGGCGTCCGTTGACGTCGTAGTCGATGCCGTGCAGGTACATGTTGCGAGCGGTGCTGGAGCCGTGCTCGCTGGTGTACGTGCCGGTCGAGCCGGACCACTCCCCGAGAGCGGTCCAGGACGAGCCGTCGTACTCCGCGAGGGCGTTGCGCCCGTTTCCGGAGATACCCACGCGGTAGCTCAGCTGGAGCTTGCCGTCGGGCGTGGAGACGAACTGGGGGTAGGTGAACTGCGTGGTGAGCGCGAGGCCGTCCAGCGAGGTCTGTACGGCTCCGAAGACGGCTGAGGTCCAGGCGGTCGAGGCGGGGTTGTCGAGCAGCCCGGCCACCGATTTCACGTAGAAGAAGCCGTCGCTGTGGGAGTCCATGTTCAGGTGCAGCCGGCCGTCGGTCTTCGACACGCCCATGGAGATCACGTTGTGCGAGTCGGAGCTCTTGAGCCGATGGGCGAGGGTGACCGTCGACCAACCGGACGCGCCGAGCGCCCGGCGGGCGACGACCGCGCTGCGGTCGGCGGTGTACCAGACGGCGTACTGGTAGCCCTTGTAGGTCAGCAGACCGTTCTTCTGGAACGAGTTGTTGTTGACCAGGCCGTCGTACGACACGAAGAACAGGGCCTGGGCGTCGAGTTGGGTGCTGCCGGTGAGGGAGACCGAGGGGCCTGGGTCGGCCGCGCGCGCCGTACCGGCGCCGATTCCGGGGCCTGCCACACCGGTCAGCAGGGCGGTGGCCAGCAGGGTGCGTCTCTTCATGTCCGGACTCCTGGGGAGGGCTTCGCGCGGATACCAGCGGGTGACGGGGGTGCCAGGAAGGGGTTGTCAGGCGAGGTGGAAGACCTCGGTGAGGGGCTTCATGGCCTCGTCGGGTCTGGCGCCGTCCAGCGATTCGAAGAACGGCGCCATCTCCGCCTGCCAACGGGCATTGATGTCGGTGGCTTCCATGCCGGCCTGCGCGGCCGCGAAGTCCTCGGTCTCCAAGTAGCCGACCAGCAGGCCGTCCTCGCGCAGGAAGAGCGAGTAGTTGTGCCAGCCGGTGGCCGAGAGCGCGTCGAGCATCTCGGGCCACACGGCGGCGTGCCGCTCGCGGTACTCGTCGAGGCGGTCCGCACGGACCTTCAGCAGAAAGCACACACGTTGCATCAAGGGACCCCCGGATCCTAGAAGTTGAACTGGTCGATGTTCTTGGCGTTGAAGACGGTCGGCTTGCCCAGGTTGATCACGCCGTCCTTGCCGATGGTGAACGAGCCCATGTCACCGGCCTTGAAGGTCTCACCCTCGGCTCCGGTGATCTGCCCCGAGGACAGCGCCACGGCCGTACGCGCGGCGAGTTCGCCGAGCTTCGCCGGGTCCCACAGCTCGAAGGCGTCGACGGTGCCGTTCTTGACGTACTTGCGCATGTCGTTGGGGGTGCCGAGGCCGGTCAGCTTGACCTTGCCCTTGTACTTGGAGCCGGAGAGGTACTGGGCCGCGGCCTTGATGCCGACGGTGGTCGGGGAGATGATCCCCTTGAGGTTCGGGTGCTCCTGGAGGAGGCCCTGGGTCTGCTGGAAGGACTGCTGGGCGTCGTCGTTGCCGTAGGCGACCTTGACCAGCTTGACGTCCTTGTACTTGGGATCCTTCAGCTCCTCCTTCATGAAGTCGATCCAGGTGTTCTGGTTCGTCGCGGTCTGCGCGGCGGACAGGATCGCGATCTCGCCCTTGTAGCCGATCTGCTCGGCGAGCAGCTGTACCTCGGTACGGCCCAGGTCCTCGGCGCTGGCCTGGGAGACGAAGGCGTTGCGGCACTCGGGCTTGGTGTCGGAGTCGTACGTGACGACCTTGATCTTGTTGCTCATGGCCTGCTTGAGCGCAGTGCACAGGGCGCCCGGGTCCTGCGCGGAGACGGCCATCGCGTTGACCTGCTGCTGGGTGAGCGTGTTGACGTAGCTGACCTGGCCGGAGGTGTCGGTGGCGCTGCTCGGGCCGACCTCCTTGTACGTGGAGCCCAGCTCCGTCAGCGCCTTCTCGCCGCCCTTGTCCGCCGAGGTGAAGTACGGGTTGTTGACCTGCTTGGGCAGAAAGCCGACCTTCAGGCCCTTCTTGGTGGCCGCGTTCGGGTCGGCCTTGCCGGTCGCGGCGGCAGAGCCGCCCCCGCTCTTCACGTCGTTCTTGGTGGTGCCGCCGCAGGCGGTGACGGCCAGGGCGAGCGAGGTGACGGCGGCGAGCGCCGCGCCGGTACGGCGGAGGGATGACTTGCGCATGGCGGGTTCCTTCTGACGGAGGTGAGTGCGGCGCGCCCCTGAATGGGCACAGGGCTGTATCGGACATGCGGCTCCGCCGCGTGGACGCGAGCGACCACGGGTGGTCCGCGGTTCTCGAACGGTCTATCCAGTGGTGCGTGCCGCCCTCGCTACGGAGATCTGCCGGGCGACCCGGGGGCCGAGCACGGAGATGACGAGCAGAACGCCGGTGACGACGATCTGCGACTGCGCGGAGACGTTCAGGAGACTCATCACGTTCTGCAGCGCGCCGAGCAGGAAGACTCCCGCGATCGCGCCGCCGAGCGTGCCCTTGCCACCGTCGAAGTCGATGCCACCGAGCAGGACGGCGGCGACGACGGAGAGTTCGAGGCCGTTGGCGTTGTCGTAACGGGCGCTGGCGTAGTGCAGGGCCCAGAAGATGCCGGTGAGCGAGGCCATGAAGCCGGTGGCGACGAAGAGGATCAGCTTCTGCCGCTTGACGCGGATGCCGGCGAACCGGGCGGCCTCCTCGTTGGCGCCGACCGCGAAGGCCGAGCGCCCGAACGGGGTGGCGTGCAGCACCACCACCGCGATCGCCAGGAGTGCGAGAAAGGGCAGGAAGGCCTGCGGGATGAAGGTGTTCCCGATGCGTCCGGCCGCGAAGTCCTGGTACTGGGTGGGGAAGTCGGTGACCGCGTCCGAGCCGAGCACGATCTGTGCGATGCCCCGGTAGGCGGCGAGGGTACCGATGGTGACGGCGAGGGAGGGCAGCCCGAGCCGGGTCACCAGCAGGCCGTTGACCAGTCCGCACACCACTCCGAGGAGCAGGCAGATCGGGATGATCGTCTCGATCGCCATGCCCTGGTTCCACAGGGCGCCCATCACCGAGCCGGACAGACCGGCCGTGGAGGCTACCGAGAGGTCGATCTCCCCGGCCACCACCAGCAGGGTCATCGGCAGCGCGATCAGCGCGATGGGCAGGGTGTTGCCGATCAGGAACGACAGGTTGAGCGCGTTGCCGAAGCCGTCGACGAAGCCGAACGAGAACAGCAGCAGGACGATGAGGAGGGCGCCGACGACCGTGTCCCAGCGGACGGCGCGCGCGAGGGACGAGTCAGCCATGGCGGGCGTTCCTCTTCTTCAGTGCGGAGGCCACGCGCAGCGCGACGATCCGGTCGACCGCGATGGCGAGGATGAGCAGGATGCCGTTGATGGCGAGCACCCAGACGGAGCTGACGCCGAGGGCGGGCAGCACACTGTTGATGGAGGTCAGCAGCAGCGCGCCGAGCGCGGCACCGTAGACGCTGCCGGAGCCGCCGGTGAAGACGACACCGCCGACCACGACCGCGCTGACGACGGTGAGTTCGTAGCCGGTGCTGGTACCCGAGTCGACGTTGCCGAACCGGGCGAGGTACAGGGCGCCCGCGAGTCCGGCGAGGCCGCCGCACACGACGTACGCGGTGAGGATCCGCTGACGGACGGGGATGCCGGCGAGCCGGGCGGCCTCCGGGTTGGAGCCCAGCGCGTACAGCTCGCGGCCGCTGCCGAAGTGCTTGAGGTAGTACGCGGTGACCAGCAGGACCGCCAGCGCGATCAGGGCGAGGTAGGGGACCGCGGAGATGCCGCCGGAACCGAAGTCGACGAAGCCGCCGGGAAGGTCGGCCGCGGTGATCTGGCGCGAGCCGACCCAGATGGAGTCGACGCCGCGGATGATGTAGAGCGTGCCCAGGGTGACGACCAGCGCGGGCACCTGGCCGAGGCTGACCAGCAGCCCGTTGACCAGTCCGCAGCCGATGCCGAGCAGGACGGCCAGGACGACCGCGACGACGGGGTTTCCGCCGCCGTGCAGATAGGTGCCGGCGGCGAAGGCGCTGATGCCGAGGGTGGAGCCGACCGACAGGTCGACGTTCCGGGTGATCACGACCAGCGACTGACCGGTGGCGACCAGTACCAGGATCGTCGCGTTCAACAGCAGGTCCTTGATGCCCTGTTCGGACAGGAACTCACTGTTGCCCATCTGAGTGATCGCGATCATCACCAGGAAGACGACCAGGATGGCGAGTTCACGCATCTTGAAGACACGGTCCACCAGCCGGGTACCACTCGACTTGGGTACCTCGGCGGCGGGCGCGGGATTGGGTGCGGTCACCGTCATACGGCGGCCCTCCGGGGGATGTTCGGGGTCTGACGGACAGCCGTCGACGTGCGGGGGACGGCCCCCTCGGGGAAGGCGGCCGTGGTGCGGGCGGCCCCCTCGACGGTCGCCCGCGGGTCAGTCGCCCGCAGGGCAGGGGCGGACGTCTTCGCGACGGCTGGCGTGCGACGGGCAACCGAACCGGTGGCTCCGAGCGTCACACCGGCGACCCGCCCGGCCACGGGCGAGGCGAACCGCACGCCCGTCGCGGTCACGGTCACGGCCGGGGCCACCGGAGTTCCCGGGGCCGCCGGGACCGCGCTATCGATGCCTGTCACGCGGCAACCCTCCCCGTCGCGGCGGCCATCACGGTCTCCTCGGTGGCTTCGGAGCGGGGTATCTCGGCGGTGAGCCGGCCCTCGTGCATCACCAGCACGCGGTCGGCCATGCCGAGGATCTCGGGCAGGTCGGAGGAGATCATCAGGACGGCCACCCCGTCGGCGGCCAACTCGGAGAGCAGCCGGTGCACTTCGGCCTTCGTGCCCACGTCGATGCCCCGGGTGGGCTCGTCGACGATCAGCACCTTGGGGCCGGTGGCGAGCCACTTGGCGAGGACGACCTTCTGCTGGTTGCCGCCGGAGAGCGTGTTGACCGTGTCGGCGATCCGGGCGTACTTCACCTGGAGCTTGACCGCCCAGTCGAGGGAGCGGCTGCGCTCGGCGCCGCGGTCCACCAGCCCCGCCTTCACGGTCGTACGCAGCCCGGTGAGCCCGATGTTGCGCTCGATGGACATGTCCATCACCAGGCCCTGGGCGCGCCGGTCCTCGGGGACGAGGGCGAGCCCCGCGGCCATGGCCGTGGAGGGCGCGCCGTTCGTCAGTGCCTTCCCGTCGACCTCGACCTCTCCGGCGTCCCAGCGGTCGACGCCGAAGACGGCCCGGGCGACCTCCGTACGCCCGGCGCCGACGAGTCCGGCGAGACCGACGATCTCGCCGCGCCGCACGTCGAAGGAGACGTCGGTGAAGACGCCCTCGCGGGTCAGCCGGCGCACGCTCAGGGCGACTTCGCCCGCCTCGACGTCCTGCTTGGGGTAGAGCTCGTCGAGGTCGCGGCCGACCATCCGGCGTACGAGGTCGTCCTCGGTCATGCCGTCGAGAAGCTCGCTGGAGATCCGGGCGCCGTCGCGCAGGGTCGTGACCCGTTGGCAGATCTGGAAGATCTCCTCCAGGCGGTGCGAGATGAACAGCACCGCCGAGCCCTGCTCGCGCAGGGTGCGCACGACACCGAAGAGACGGGCCACCTCGCTGCCGGTCAGGGCGGCGGTCGGCTCGTCCATGATCAGGACGCGGGCGTCGAAGGAGAGCGCCTTGGCGATCTCGACGATCTGCTGGTCGGCGATGGACAGTCCGCGCGCCGGACGGTCGGGGTCGAGTTCGACTCCGAGTCGCTTCATCAGAGCGGCGGTCGCCTCATGGGTGGCCTTGTGGTCGATACGGCCGAGGGCGCGCCGGGGCTGGCGGCCCATGAAGATGTTCTCCGCGATCGACAGGTCGGGGAAAAGGGTGGGCTCCTGATAGATCACCGCGATGCCCGCGTCGCGGGCGTCGGCGGGACCGTGGAAGACGGTGGGCTCACCGTCCAGCAGCACCTGGCCGGCGTCCGGTCGGTGCACGCCGGCGAGCGTCTTGATGAGGGTCGACTTGCCCGCGCCGTTCTCACCGGCGAGAGCGTGCACCTCGCCGGGGAACAGTTCGAGGGACACGTCCCGCAGGGCGCGTACCGCGCCGAAGGACTTGGAAATGTCCTCCAGCGCCAGTACGGGGGCCGGACCCGCGTCGGACCGGTGGGTCATGTGAGCTCCTCAACGACGCGGGCGGCGAGGCCTCACGACGTCGTGAAAGGTTTCAACTAGGTTGCCGGGACGTTAGGCAGGTAGCCCAGGTCACGTCAATGGGTCCGGGTCGAAATTTTCGATAGCCGATGGTCACAACCGAGTCACGGACGGCGGTCTTCACCCAGGGGCTTGACACGCCTTCGGACGGCTCATAGCTTCGGCGTTCTGAATCGTTTCAGATCGTTTCAGGCCGAAGAGCTGTTCCGATCAGGCAGAAGTGCAGTTCGGACCCGACTCCACAAGTCGTTCGAAACCGAAGCCACACCCGAAGTCACAGGAGCCCCGAAGTGACCGAGCTTGCCGCGGTGAAGACCGCCCTCAAGACCCAGGCAGTAGAGACGCCCTCATGGGCGTACGGGAACTCGGGAACCCGCTTCAAGGTGTTCGCGCAGCCCGGAGTCCCGCGCAATCCGCGCGAGAAACTGGACGACGCCGCCCAGGTGCACGCCTTCACGGGGGCCGCGCCGACCGTCGCGCTGCACATCCCCTGGGACAAGGTCGACGATTACGGGGCGCTGGCGAAGTACGCGCAGGAGCGCGGCCTGAAGCTGGGCGCGATCAACTCCAACACCTTCCAGGACGACGACTACAGGCTCGGCTCGATCTGTCACCCGGACGCCGCCGTCCGCCGGAAGGCCCTCGATCACCTGCTCGAGTGCGTGGACATCATGGACGCGACGGGTTCGAAGGACCTGAAGCTCTGGTTCGCAGACGGTACGAACTATCCCGGTCAGGACGACATCCGTGAGCGCCAGGACCGGCTGGCCGAGGGCCTGGCCCAGGTCTACGAGCGACTCGGGGACGACCAGCGGATGCTGCTGGAGTACAAGTTCTTCGAGCCCGCCTTCTACATGACGGACGTCCCGGACTGGGGCACTGCGTACGCGCACTGCCTCAAGCTCGGCCCGAAGGCGCAGGTCGTCGTCGACACCGGTCACCACGCGCCCGGCACCAACATCGAGTTCATCGTCGCCACGCTGCTGCGCGAGGGGAAGCTCGGCGCGTTCGACTTCAACTCCCGGTTCTACGCCGACGACGACCTGATGGTCGGTGCGGCCGATCCCTTCCAGCTGTTCCGGATCATGTACGAGGTGATCCGCGGCGGTGGCTTCACGCCGGACGTCGCCTTCATGCTCGACCAGTGCCACAACATCGAGGCGAAGATCCCGGCGATCATTCGTTCCGTGATGAACGTGCAGGAAGCGACGGCGAAGGCGCTGCTCGTGGACGGTGCGGCGCTGGCCGACGCGCAGCGTACCGGGGATGTGCTCGCGGCCAACGCGGTGATCATGGATGCGTACAACACCGATGTGCGGCCGTTGCTTCGCGAGGTCCGGGAGGAGTCGGGGCTGGAGCCCGACCCCATTGCCGCGTACCGGCGGTCCGGATGGGCGGAGAAGATCGCGGCGGAGCGGGTGGGCGGGCAGCAGGCGGGGTGGGGGGCCTGAGCGACTGAGTCTCGTCTGCCAGGTGCGGACCGTCGCAGACCGCGGCCCGTGTGTGGCTGGTCGCGCCCACGCGGCGCAGCCGCGGAATGTCACAGCCCCGCGCCCCTTCAGGGCGCTTCGCCTCCAGGTACGTCACATCTCACCCCCTCTTTTCCCTAAGGACCAGGAACATGGCATCCCATCCCGAAGCCGCCGCTCTGCTGGCCCGGTCGCACCGGCTCGGTGCTGATCCTCGTAACACCAACTACGCGGGCGGCAACGCCTCCGCGAAGGGCACCGACACCGACCCTGTGACCGGCGGTGATGTCGAGCTGATGTGGGTGAAGGGGTCGGGTGGGGATCTCGGCACCCTGACCGAGTCGGGGCTCGCGGTGCTGCGCCTTGACCGGCTGCGGGCGATGACGGAGGTCTACCCGGGGGTGGAGCGCGAGGACGAGATGGTCGCCGCGTTCGACTACTGCCTGCACGGCAAGGGCGGCGCGGCCCCGTCCATCGACACGGCGATGCACGGGCTGGTGGACGCGGCCCATGTCGACCATCTGCACCCCGACTCCGGGATCGCGCTGGCGTGCGCGGCGGACGGCGAGAAGCTGACCGCCGAGTGTTTCGGCGACCGTGTGGTGTGGGTGCCGTGGCGCCGGCCCGGCTTCCAGCTGGGTCTGGACATCGCGGCGGTCAAGGAGGCCAACCCGCGGGCGATCGGCTGCGTCCTGGGCGGGCACGGCATCACGGCGTGGGGCGACACGGCGGAGGAGTGCGAGCGGAACTCGCTGCACATCATCCGCACCGCCGAGGCGTTCCTCGTCGAGCGTGGCAAGGCGGAGCCCTTCGGGCCCGTCGTCGAGGGGTACACGGCCCTGGCGGCGTCCCGGCGCCGGGAGCGGGCCGCGGCGCTGGCACCGTACGTCCGTGCCCTCGCCTCGCAGGACAAGCCGCAGGTCGGCCACTTCACCGACTCCGACGTCGTCCTCGACTTCCTCGCGAGCGCCGAGCACCCGCGCCTCGCCGCGCTCGGCACCTCCTGCCCCGACCACTTCCTGCGGACCAAGGTCCGGCCGCTCGTCCTCGACCTGCCGCCGACCGTGGAACTGGACGCGGCGATCGCGCGGCTGAAGGAGCTGCACGGCGAGTACCGCGAGGAGTACGCGGCCTACTACCAGCGGCACGCCGACGCGGACTCCCCCGCGATGCGCGGCGCGGACCCGGCGATCGTGCTGATCCCCGGTGTCGGCATGTTCTCCTTCGGCAAGGACAAGCAGACCGCGCGGGTGGCCGGCGAGTTCTACGTCAACGCGATCAACGTGATGCGGGGCGCCGAGGCGGTCTCGGCCTACGCGCCGATCGAGGAGTCGGAGAAGTTCCGCATCGAGTACTGGGCGCTCGAGGAGGCCAAGCTCCAGCGGATGCCGAGGCCGAAGCCGCTCGCCACCCGGGTGGCGCTGGTGACGGGGGCGGGCAGCGGGATCGGCAAGGCGATCGCCGAGCGGCTCGTCGCCGAGGGCGCGTGCGTGGTGATCGCCGATCTCGACGCGGAGAACGCCGCCGAGGTCGCCTCCTCGCTGGGCGGGTCCGACAAGGCCGTCGCCGTCACCGTCGACGTGACCTCCGAGGAACAGATCGCCGAAGCCTTCAAGGCGGCGGTGCTCGCCTTCGGCGGCGTCGACCTGGTGGTGAACAACGCCGGTATCTCCATCTCCAAGCCGCTGCTCGAGACCACCGCGAAGGACTGGGACCTCCAGCACGACATCATGGCCCGTGGCTCCTTCCTGGTGTCGAGGGAGGCGGCGCGGGTGATGATCCAGCAGAAGCTGGGCGGGGACATCGTCTACATCGCGTCCAAGAACTCGGTCTTCGCCGGTCCGAACAACATCGCCTACTCGGCCACCAAGGCCGACCAGGCGCATCAAGTACGGCTCCTTGCCGCCGAGTTGGGCGAGCACGGCATCCGGGTGAACGGCATCAACCCCGACGGGGTCGTGCGCGGCTCGGGCATCTTCGCGGGCGGCTGGGGCGCGCAGCGCGCGGCGACGTACGGCATCGAGGAGGAGAAGCTCGGCGAGTTCTACGCCCAGCGGACCATCCTCAAGCGCGAGGTGCTGCCCGAGCACGTGGCGAACGCCGTGTTCGCCCTGACGGCTGGGGATCTGACCCACACCACCGGTCTGCACGTCCCGGTCGACGCGGGTGTCGCGGCGGCCTTCCTGCGATGAGCGAGCACGTGAAGAGCTTCGCCGCGGTCGACCTCGGCGCGTCCAGCGGGCGCGTCATGGTCGGCCGCGTCGGCCCCGAGGCGCTGGAGCTGACGGAGGCGCACCGCTTCCCGAACCGGCCGGTGCGGGTCCCCGAGGGGCTGCGGTGGGACATCCTCTCGCTGTACGCGGGGGTGCTCGACGGACTGCGGGCGGCCGGGCAGGTCGACTCCGTCGGCATCGACAGCTGGGCCGTGGACTACGGGCTGCTGGACGCCGACGGCGTGTTGCTCGGCAACCCCGTTCACTACCGCGACGCCCGCACCGAGGGGGTCGCGGAGAAGGTGTGGGCCACCGTGCCCGCCGCCGAGCTGTACACGGCGACCGGGCTCCAGTACGCGCCCTTCAACACCCTGTACCAGCTCACGGCGGCCCGCTCGACGGCGCAACTCGCCTCCGCCGAGCGGCTGTTGCTCGTTCCCGACCTGCTGGCGTACTGGCTCACGGGCGAGGCGGGCACGGAGATCACCAACGCCTCGACCACCCAGCTGATCGACCCGCGCACCCGTGACTGGTCCCACGACCTCGCGGACCGGCTCGGCATCGACCTCAGGCTGTTCGCGCCGCTGCGGCAGCCGGGCGACCCGGCCGGTCTGCTGCTCCCGCGGGTCCTGGAGGAGACCGGGCTGAGGGGCCCGGTCCCGGTGACGACCGTCGGCTCGCACGACACCGCGTCCGCGGTCGCCGCCGTCCCGGCGGCGGGCGAGCGGTTCGCGTACATCTGCACCGGCACCTGGTCCCTCGCGGGCCTGGAGCTGGAGCGGCCGGTCCTCACCGAGGCGAGCCGCACGGCCAACTTCACCAATGAACTGGGCCTGGACGGCACGGTCCGCTATCTGCGGAACATCATGGGTCTGTGGCTGCTCCAGGAGTGTGTACGGGAATGGGGGCAGCCCGATCTGGGTGAGCTGCTGCGGGCCGCCGCGGGGGCGCCCGCGCTGCGGTCGGTGGTGGACGCGGGCGACGCCGCCTTCCTGGCCCCCGGCCGGATGCCGGACCGGATCACCGACGCCTGCCGGGAGTCGGGACAGCCCGTGCCCGAGTCGCGCGCCGAGATCACCCGCTGCATCCTCGACTCCCTCGCGCTCGCCCATCGCAGAGCGATCCGTGAGGCCGAGGCTCTCGCCGACCACCCGGTCGACGTCGTCCACATCGTCGGCGGCGGCACCCGCAACGAACTCCTGTGCCAACTGACGGCCGACGCCTGCGGACTGCCGGTCGTGGCCGGCCCGGCGGAGGCCGCCGCGCTCGGCAACGTCCTCGTCCAGGCCCGCGCACACGGTCTGGTCGGCGACCGTACGTCGATGCGACGACTCCTCGCCCGTACGCAGCCGTTGCGGCGGTACGAGCCCCGGGGCGACGGGGCGGCCTGGCGCGTCGCGGAGGCCCGGCTCACCCGTCCGTGAACGGCGACTCGCCCGTGTCCGTGAGCGGGGGCTCCCCTGCCGCTCGTCCTCCGCGTACCCTGCACTCATCCGATGATCGATCCCAAGGAGCCGCGATGCGTGTCGCCCTGTTCCTGACCTGTGTCAACGACACGCTCTATCCGGACACCGGCCGCGCTGTGGTGAAACTGCTGACCAGGCTGGGCGTCGAGGTCGACTTCCCGATGGCGCAGACCTGCTGCGGGCAGGCCCACTACAACACCGGGTACCGGCATGAGGCCGAGCCACTGGCCCGGCATTTCTCCGATGTCTTCGGTGAGTACGAGGCAATCGTGACGCCCTCCGGGTCGTGCGGCGCGATGGTGCGGGAGCTGTATCCGCGGATGGGGGAGCGGGCGCGGGCGGAGGGCCGCGGGGACACCCTCGCGGCCACCCTCGCCCCGGTCGTGCCGAAGACGTACGAGCTCACCGAGTTCCTGGTGGATGTGCTCGGCGTGACGGACGTCGGCGCGTACTACCCGCACACCGTCACCTACCACCCCACCTGTCACGGGCTGCGCAGTCTCGGGCTGGGCGACCGGCCGCGCCGGCTCCTCCAGGCCGTCAAGGGGCTCGAACTGCGCGAGTTGCCGGGCGCGGACGAGTGCTGCGGCTTCGGCGGCACGTTCGCCGTCAAGAACGCCGACGTCTCCGCCGCGATGGGCGCCGACAAGGCGCACCACGCCGAGTCGACGGGAGCGGAGGTGCTGTGCGCCGCCGACAACTCCTGCCTGATGCACATCGGCGGCACGATGGCCCGGCTGGAGACGCGGATGCGGTCCGTGCACATCGCGGAGATCCTGGCCAGTACGGAAGAGGAGCCGAGCGCATGAGTGGCACCTTCGTCGGCATGCCCGCGTTTCCCGAGGCGGCGCACGAGGCGGTCAACAACCCGACCCTGCGCGGTAATCTGCGCCACGCCACCCACACGATCCGCGCCAAGCGGGCGGTCGCCGTCGCGGAACTCGACGACTGGGCCGCGCTGCGCGAAGCCGGCAAGCAGATCAAGGACCAAACGCTCCGTCATCTCGACCGCTACCTCGTGCAGTTGGAGGAGTCGGTCACCGCGGCCGGGGGGATCGTGCACTGGGCCGCCGACGCCGACGAGGCCAACCGGATCGTCACCGACCTGGTGAAGATGACCGGGGAGAGCGAGGTCGTCAAGGTCAAGTCGATGGCCACGCAGGAGATCGGCCTCAACGAAGCCCTGGAAGCCGAGGGCATCCACGCCTACGAGACCGATCTCGCCGAGCTCATCGTGCAGTTGGGCAAGGACCGGCCCTCCCACATCCTCGTCCCTGCCATCCACCGCAACCGCGGCGAGATCCGCGACATCTTCGCGCGCGAGATGGGCGAGTGGGGCCGCCCGGCCCCCGAGGGCCTCACCGACACGCCCGCCGAACTGGCCGAGGCCGCCCGACTGCACCTGCGCGAGAAGTTCCTGCGCGCCAAGGTCGGCATCTCCGGCGCCAACTTCATGGTCGCCGAGACCGGCACCCTGTTGGTCGTGGAGTCCGAGGGCAACGGCCGGATGTGCCTGACCCTGCCCGAGACGCTGATCTCGGTCGTCGGCATCGAGAAGATCGTGCCGACCTGGCGGGACCTGGAGGTCTTCCTCCAGACCCTCCCCCGCTCCTCGACCGCGGAGCGCATGAACCCGTACACCTCGATGTGGACGGGCACGAGGGACGGCGGAGCCGGGGCAGGGGACGGCCCCCAGACCTTCCACCTCGTCCTCATCGACAACGGCCGCACCGACACGCTCGCCGACGAGGTCGGCCGCCAGGCCCTGCGCTGCATCCGCTGCTCGGCGTGTCTCAACGTCTGCCCGGTGTACGAGCGCGCGGGCGGCCACGCCTACGGCTCGGTATACCCCGGCCCGATCGGCGCGATCCTCAGCCCCCAGCTCCGGGGCACCGCGAGCGAGATCGACGCCTCGCTCCCGTACGCCTCCTCACTCTGCGGCGCCTGCTACGAGGTCTGCCCGGTCGCCATCGACATCCCGGAGGTCCTCGTCCACCTGCGCGAACGGATCGCCGAGGGCGGTCAGGTGACGCGGGAGGGCAACAAGGTCGTGCTCAAGCCCGCCAAGGGGCACGCCGCCGAGCGAGCGGCGATGCGGGCGGCACGCTGGGCGTTCAGCCACCCCGGCGCGCTGCGCACCGGCCAGCGGCTCGCCTCCCGGACGCGCCGCTTCCATCCACGCTCGCTGCCCGGTCCGGGCAAGGCGTGGAGCGGCACCCGGGATCTCCCGGCAGTGCCCGCGGAGCCGTTCCGTGACTGGTGGCAGCGTACGCACGGCGGAAAGGACACGGACAAGTGAGCAGCAGGGATCTGATCCTGGGGCGGGTGCGGCGCGCGCTCGCCGACGTACCACGCGACGACACGCCGTACGAGCAGGCCGTCGAGCGGGGGTACCTGCGCGAGCACGGGGGGCGGAGCGTCGAGCAGACGGTGGATCTGCTGGCGGAGAACCTGGCGGACTACCGGGCACTGGTGCATCGCTGCGCGGCCGACGAGCTGGCCCCCACCCTCGCCGGGCTGCTCGCCGGACACGGTTCGGCGTCGGTGGTCCTCCCGGCCGGCCTGGACGCGCGGTGGCTGGCGGCGTCGGACGTGACGCGCGTCCCGGACCGGGCCGAGGACACCTCGGGCGAGCTGGACCGCGTCGACAGCGTCGTGACCGCGTGCGCGCTCGCGATCGCCGAGACCGGAACCCTCGTCCTGGACGGCGGCCCGGACCAGGGACGCCGTCGCATCACACTGGTCCCCGATCACCACATCTGCGTCGTCCGCGTCCCCGACCAGGTCGTCTCCTCCGTACCCCAGGCCCTGGAGCGCCTCGATCCGACCCGCCCGCTGACCTGGATCTCCGGCCCGTCGGCGACCAGCGACATCGAGCTCGACCGGGTCGAGGGGGTGCACGGTCCGCGCACCCTGGAAGTGGTGCTGGTGAGCGGGGAGTGACCTGCGCGGTTAGCGTGAGGGGATGATCCGGTTCGAACAGGTCACCAAGCGCTATCCGGACGGCACGACGGCCGTGGACGGCCTCTCGTTCGAGGTCGTGGAGGGCGAACTGGTCACGCTCGTCGGCCCGTCGGGCTGCGGCAAGACGACGACCATGATGATGGTGAACCGCCTGATCGAACCCACCTCGGGCCGGATCTTCGTGAACGGCCAGGACGTCGCCACGGTCGACCCGGTGCGGCTGCGGAGGCGCATCGGGTACGTCATCCAGCAGGTGGGCCTGTTCCCGCACCGGACGATCCTCGACAACACGGCGACCGTGCCGACACTCATCGGCTGGAAGAAGGCAAGGGCGCGGACGCGCGCCGCGGAGCTGCTCGATCTGGTGGGCCTGGACCCGAAGACGTACGGCTCGCGCTATCCGGAACAGCTGTCGGGCGGCCAGCGCCAGCGGGTCGGGGTGGCCCGGGCGCTCGCCGCCGATCCACCCGTACTGCTGATGGACGAGCCCTTCGGGGCCGTCGACCCGGTGATCCGGGAACAGTTGCAGGACGAGTTCCTGCGCATGCAGGAGGCCGTGCGCAAGACCGTGCTGCTGGTCACGCACGACATCGAGGAGGCGGTACGGCTCGGCGACCGCATCGCGGTGTACGGGCAGGGCCGCATCGAGCAGTTCGACACGCCGGGGGCCGTGCTGGGCACCCCGGCCACCCCCTACGTCGCCGAGTTCGTCGGCGCCGACCGCGGGCTGAAGCGGCTGTCGGTCACCGACATCGAGCCCGACGACCTGGAACAGCCGCCCGTCGCCCGCCTGGACGAGCCCGCCGAGGCGGCGGTCGCCCGCTTGCACGCGCTGGGCGCGCGCTGGGCGGTCGTCCTGGATACGGAGGACGATCTGCACGGGTGGGTGGGCGTCGACGAGTTGGCTGCGGGTGGGTCCGTCGGCGACCGCGCCCACCGGATGAACTCATGGGTCCCGGTGGGCGCCCCGCTGAAGCAGGCCTTCGGTGTGATGCTCCAGCACGACGCGGGCTGGGTCGCGGTACTGGACGGGACCCACTTCCTCGGCGTACTCACCCCGGCGAAACTGCACGAAGCGCTACGGCGGTCGGTGGACGCGGATGCGCGGGGGGTGCGGCGGGGGCAGGTGTCATTCGACTCGATCTCCGATGCGTGAGCGCTCCGCTGGGTGGGGCGGGGATGCGGGGTGTTCTGCGCTGCGGGTTCGATGTGGCTGGGCGCGCGGTTCCCCGCGCCCCTTGGGGGCGCCCCCGGCACGGCTCAGGGCAGGGCGTTCTGCAGGTCGAGGAGCACGGTGTGTGCCAGCTCGGCCGCTCCGGTGCCGGCGCCCGCGGCAGCCCCCGTGGCCGCACCGGCCGCCACCGATGCGAGTACGGCCCTGATCCGGCCCAGCAGACCGCGCAGGCGTCCCCCGTCCGGCTGGGACCGGGCGGCCTCCGCCAGGGCGGCCTCGGCGTCCTGGCGCACGGCGGTCTCGTCCTCGGCGGCCAGGCCGAGCGTCTCCAGCGCCGCGAGCACGGACCGTACGGCCTCGGCGAGCCGGGCGCTCGTCCCCTCGTCGGCCGTCACGTACTGATGCTGGGTCACGTGGTGACCGCCGATCGCGATCTGGCTGCCGTGAATGGGCCCGTGGAACTGGGCACCGCCCGAACTCGTCAACGCACGCCTCCTGAACCGGAGTTCTCTTCCGTCGCGCTACTGAAGACAGCCTCCAGACGAGCCGACAGGGCCGCCAGTCGGGCGGTGAGTGGGGCGCCGCCGAGCTGCCGAGCCAGGCAGGCGAGGATCTGCTCGACAGCCCTGCGGACACGTTCCTCGTTGATCGGGGGGCGGGCCAGCTCCACCTTGATCACCGCTGCGGCCTGCCGGATGACGTACTGCGAGTAGAGGTCGAGCCCCAGTCGATCGACCTCGACCCGCAGCGTTTCCACCACCTGTACGGGGTCGGCACGCCGGGCCGGCTGGAAGTGCGCCCGGTATGACTGCTCGGGCCGTACGTCGGTCCGATTCTGGGTCACATTCCCTTGGGAGTTGATCGCCACCTGGCTGTCGGTGATCGGGCCGAAGACATAGACCAACGGAGTCGTCGGCTCGTCGGGACGCAGGGGGCTGATCTGCTCGGGACTCGGCTCACGGGCCAGGCGCAGCAACCTGTCGTAGTCGGCGTAGTCGATGAGCGGGAGCACGTCCGAGTCGTCTCGCACGCGCCGAACCTCCTGTACCCGGCTGGTCGGTTGCCTCCGCGGCAGCTCAGCTTCCTGTACCCGGCTGGTCGGTTGCCTCGGCGGCGACTCAACCTCCTGTACCCGGCTGGTCGACTGCCTCGGCGGCGACTCAACCTCCCGCCCCCGGCTGGTCGACTGCCTCCCTTCCGGCTCAGTCCTGGTGGTGGGCCGGGACGTGGTCTCGGCCTGAACCGCCTTGCTCTGAGTCCGGAATCCCGAACTGCCCATGTGAACCCCCCCGGTGGCACAGCATCCCTCTCAAGCGTAGCGAGCCAAGGGCCGGCAGGAAGGCCTCATCCAGCATCGGAATACCGCAATCTGACCACTCCCGCACACGTGTGTCTCTCCGATGCGAGGGCACCCGTTCCGCGGGAAGTCCACATGAACGCAAGCGCGACGGCACGGACCGGACGCGCCGAGGCGCGGCGCGCGGCGAGAGGCTCAGGGATGGAGTACGCCGCCCGGGCGGGTCTGACGGCGCGGGGCGTGATCTATCTGCTGATCGGTGTGCTGGCGCTGCGGATCGCCTTCGGGGACGGGAAGAAGCAGGCGGACCGCGACGGCGCCGTCGCGGAGATCGCGCGGCAGCCCTTCGGCGCGGTGCTGCTGTGGGCGCTGGCTGTCGGCCTCGTCGGCATGGCGTTGTGGCGGCTGTCCGAGGCGTGTTTCGGATCCGCCGGCCCGGACGGCCGGGCGGCGAAGAAGCGACTGCTGTCGGCCGTGCGCTTCGTGTTCTACGCGTTCGTCGCCTGCTCGGTGCTGTCGTTCGCGGCGGGCTCGGGCAGTGGCGGGAAGGGTTCGAGCGACCAGCAGTCGCGGGATGTGACGGCCAAGGTGCTGGATCTGCCGACGGGGCAGTGGATCGTCGGAGCCGCCGGAGCCGGCATCGTCGTGGCGGGTCTGCTGATCGGCGGGCGGGCCGTGTTGCGCAAGTACCACAAGAAGCTGAAGCTCGGTCAGATGTCGGCGCGCACGCGGCGGCTGGTCGATGTGACCGGCGTGGGCGGTGGCGCGGCGCGCGGGCTGGTGTTCGCCGCGGCGGGGTGCTTCGCCGTGCGCGCGGCGGTCGACTACGAACCCGACCGGGCGAAGGGGCTGGACGACACGATCCGCTCGTTCGCCCACACCCCGGTGGGACCGTGGCTGCTGGTGTGCGTCGCCGCCGGACTCGTGCTGTTCGGTCTGTTCTCCTTCGCGATGGCGCGCTGGCGCCGGGTCTGAGGGCGTGTCAGTGCGTCCGAGGACGTCTGAGGGCGTCTGAGGGCGTCACTTCAGCAGACCCTTGTCCTTCAGATAGGTCCGCGCCACGTCCTCGGGCAGCCGTCGCCAGCTGTCCACCTGCTGGTTCATCGCTGCCAGGTCCGCGGTGGTGAGTACGTCGTTGAGCTTGCCGAGTGCCTTGGTGACGCCCTCGCTGCCGGCGCGCGAGCGGTTGACGACGGGCACGATGTAGTCGGCGTTCTGCAGATGTTTGTCGTCGGCGAGGAGGACGAGACCGAACTCGTCGAGCGTCGCGTCCGTCGTCGTGGTCAGGACCATCTGGTCCTGACCACTCTGCACCGCCCGCTTCGCCTGGGTGGTGCCCACGCCCTTCGGGTCGACGCCGGTGATGTCGATGCCGTACGTCTTCTTCAACCCCGGCTCGCAGTAGGGCCGTTGGACGCACTCGTCGCCCGCCGCGAGCCGTACCGGAAGACGGGACGCGCCGAGGTCGCTGAGAGTCCTCAGGTGATGCTGCCCGGCGTACGCCGCCGTCACCGCGAAGGCGTTCTGGTCGACGGCCCTGCCGGGGTCGAGGACGGTGAGGCCGCGCGGTGTGGCGAGCGACCGGAGCGCCTTCATCGTGCTGTCGAGATCGGGTGAGCCGACGGGCGGCGCGTCCGGTCCGTGGGTCTTGGCGTTCAGCCAGTCCGCGAAGGTGGCGGCGTACTCCGCCACGACGTCGATCTGACCGGATTCCAGGGCGGGTTCGTAGAGTTCGCGGTTGGCGACCGTCAGCATGGAGGTCTTGTATCCGGCCTGGTCGAGCAGCAGCGCGTACATCTGGGCCAGCAGGTCGCTCTCGGTGAACCCGGCCGAGCCGATGGTCAGGTGCTTGCTGTCGCCGGGCGGCGCGGTGACCGCGCCGCGGTTCTCCAGGGACGGCCCGGTGCCGCAGCCGGTCAGCAGGACCAGGCTCAACAGGGCGCCGCCTCGCCTCATCGGATGCCCCTCGCCCAGCGCGGTGCCAGCCGTTCGGCGATCTCGAAGATGCCCTCGACGATCAGGGCGAACACGGCGACGAGGATCGCGCCGGCGACGACCTGCGGGGTACTCGCCAGGTTGAAGCCCGCGGTGATGATCCGGCCGAGTCCGCCGCCACCCGCGAGCGCGGCGATCGTGGCGGTCGCGACGAGTTGGACCGCGGCGATCCGTACGCCGTTCATGACCATCGGGAGCGAAAGGGGCAACTCTACGTGAAACAGCATCTGTCGACCGGTCATCCCCAGGCCCCGCGCCGAGCGCACCACGCTCCGGTCGACCTCGCGCATCCCGACGTAGGCGTTGGTGAGCAGCGGTGGCACGGCGAAGAGGACCAGCGCGACGACGGTCGGGCCCTCGCCCCACTTGCCGAGCGGGGTGAGCAGCAGCAGGACCAGTACGGCGAAGGTGGGGACGGCGCGGCCGATGTTGGAGATGTTGACCGCGAGCGCGCCGCCCTTGCCGAGGTGGCCCAGGACGAGGGCGACGGGCAGCGCGATGAGGCAACTGATGACGAGGCAGACGACGGTCAGGACGAGGTGCTGGGCGAGACGGTGCCAGACGCCGTCGTCCCCGGACCAGTGCGCGGGGTCGCTGAGCCAGTCCCAGGCCCCGGTCAGGGCGTTCATCCGCGGGCCGCCCGGGTCCAGGGGGTGATGAGCCGCTGCACCGCGAGCAGGAGGAGGTCCGCGGCGACGGCGATGACGACGCAGAGTACGGACGCGGTGAGGACCTGCGCCTTGAAGTAGGTGTTCATGCCCGCGTAGATGAGATTGCCCAGTCCCCCGAAGCCGACGATCGCGCCCACCGTCACCAGTGAGACCGCCGAGACGGTGGCGATGCGCAGTCCGGCCATCGAGGCGGGCACGGCGAGCGGCAGTTCCACGGTGAGCAGGAGGCGGATGGGCCCGTATCCCATGCCGCGGGCGGCCTGCCGGGTCTCCTCGGGGACGGCGTGCAGGCCCGCGAGGATGTTGCGGACGAGAAGGGTCAGCGAGTAGAGGACGAGTCCGGAGACCACCAGCGTGGCCGACAGCCCGTACACGGGGAGGAGCAGCGAGAACATCGCGAGGGACGGGATGGTGTAGAGGATCGTGGTCACCGCGAGGACGGGTCCGGCCGCCCAGCCCCAGCGGCGGGCGAGGACGGCCAGCGGCACCGCGATGACGAGTCCGACGAGCACGGAGACCGCCGTGAGCTGGAGGTGCTGGACGACCGCGTCCAGGAGGATCTGGCGACGCGTGCTCAGATACTCACCGCAGATCCACTCGTTGCGGGCGAGACAGTCGTCCGGGGGCGCGGTCACGCGTCCATTCCATCGGGGGCGGGCGGGAGTCGGCGCGTTCTGGTGACCCGTACGGGGTGTCGCTGAGTACACCCCGCGATACGGGTTCTGCGCCCCATGTGGGTCGGGCGTTCGCTCCGTAGCGTCGTGAGCGAGGCACAGGGCGTGCCGGACGGAGAGTGATGACGATGTTTCGCCGCACCTCACGACGTACGAATGAATCGGAACCCGCCCGGGAGGCGCTGCGGCTGGTCAAGGTCGGCAAGACCTACGGCGCCGGGGAGAGCGCCGTGACCGCGCTGGACGGGGTGAACCTCGGCCTGGCGCGCGGCAGCTTCACCGCGGTCATGGGGCCCTCGGGGTCGGGCAAGTCCACGCTGCTGCGGTGCGCGGCGGGGCTGGAGCGGCCCGACAGCGGCATCGTGCGGGTCGACGGTGCGCAGATGACGGGCGGCGGGGAGGCCGAGCTGACGAGGTTCCGGCGCGACCGGATCGGGTTCGTCTTCCAGCAGTACAACCTGCTGCCGACGCTGACCGTCGCCCAGAACACGATCCTGCCGCTGAAGCTCGCCCGGCGGCGCGTCGACCGGGCCAGGGTGCGGGAGGTCCTGACGGCGGTCGGCCTGGGCGACCGGCTCGGCAGCCTGCCCGACCAGCTCTCCGGCGGGCAGCAGCAGCGGGTGGCGATCGCCCGGGCGCTGGTCGCCGAGCCTCGGGTGATCTTCGCGGACGAGCCGACCGGCGCCCTCGACAGCCGCGGCGCACGGGATGTGCTGCGGCTGCTTCAGGAGGCGGTGCGGGTGCACGGCACGACGGTCGTCATGGTGACGCACGACCCCCTCGCCGCCTCGTACGCCGACGCGGTCGTGTTCCTCGCGGACGGACGGATGGCCGGCCGACTGCCCGCGCCGACGGCGGACGCCGTGGCCGAGCGTCTGGCGCACCTCGGCGACGACACGAGGGTGGGGGTGTGAGCCGTGTTCGCTCTGGCCCTGCGTTCCCTCCGGCAGCGCCCCGGGCGCGCCACGGCGACCCTGCTGTCCGCCTTCCTCGGCGCGGCGGTCGTCATGACCTTCAACTCCCTGCACGACACGGCCGCGCGGCCGGGCGTGGACTCCGTGAGCGCGGAGTCGCTGTCCACCGCGGCGGGCGTCGTCGGCGGCTACGGCACCCTGCTGGTGTTCTTCGCGATCGCCTCGACCCTGACGGTGAACGTCCGTCAGCGCGGCGCCGAGATGGAGCTGCTCAGGTGCTCCGGGGCGACTCCCGCGCAGATCAGGTGGATGGTCGTGGGTGAGGCGGTGGCGATCGCCCTGGTGGGCGCGGTACTGGCGATCGGTCCGGCGATGCTCGGCGGACGCGCCCTGCTGGGCGTCTTCCAGGACAGCGGTCAGGTCGCCCGGTCCGTCGACTACTCCTTCGGCCCCGTCGCCCTCGGGTCGGGCATCGGCATCACGGTGCCGGCCGCGGCGGGCGCGGCGTTCCTCGCGGTGCGGCGGGTGACGCTCCGCCGTCGCCCCCGGGGCCGGGCACGGACGTTCCTCGCGTACGCGGCTCTGCTCGCCGGTGGTGCGGCGGTCTGTTCCACCTTCGCGTTCTCGGCCGAGGACGCCGCGCTGATGGCGCCTCCCGCCTACGGGGCGATCCTGCTGTCCGTGGGGTGCGCGCTGGTGGCGCCGCGACTGCTGGAGGGCCTGCTCGACCGGCTGCCGCTGGCGGGCCCGAGCGGGTATCTGGCCGTACGGAACCTGCGTCGGCGTGCCGCGGAGATGTCCGGTGTCCTGATGCCGCTGATCCTCTTCACCTGCATGGCGTCGGCGACGCTGACCATGCAGGCGGTCGAGAGCGACGCGCTCAGGGCCTCCGGTGCTCCGAAGTCGGTCGGCGCGAAGAACCTCGAGACGCTCAACCTCACGGTCGTCGGCGTCATCGTGGTCTTCTGCTGCGTCATGCTGATCAACTCCCTGTACGCGGCGACGACTTACCGCGGCCGGGAGTTCGGGCAGCAGCGGCTGGTGGGTGCGACACCGGGGCAGGTGCTCGGGGTGGTCGGCGCCGAGGGTCTGATCCTGACGGTGACGGGCGTCTTCTTCGGCACCCTGGCCGGGCTCGCCGGGGTCCTCGCGTTCAGCGCCGTCCGCACGGACTCCCCGTGGCCGGGCCAGGGACCTGGTATCTGGCTCGCCGTCGTCGCGGTCGCGGCGGCGGTGACCCTGGGGACCGTCCTGTTCACGGCCCGCCGCACCCTGCGGACGCCGGCCGTGGCGGCGGTGACCCTGGTCGCGTGAACGGGCGGCGGACTGTGGGCAGGGGGCGCGATATGTGGGCAAGGGACGCACTGGCACCTGACCGGCCGAGTGGCCACGATGGACTCCAAGGACGACGGTTTCCGCCGTCAGGATCCAGGCCACGGAGGGGACGATGACGTCAGACGCCCGTTCGGGAGGCGCCGAACCGTGCGACGCGCCGCCGGAGTCGGCTTCCCCTTCCGACACGGCGGACCGGATGGTCGAGCTGCGGGAAGAGGTCGACCAGCTGAAGGCGGGCGTCACCTCGCACGCCACGGTGGACCAGGCCATCGGCATGATGGTCGCCCTGGGCCGGGTGTCGCCCGACCAGGGCTGGGCCGTGCTCCGGGAAGTCTCGCAGCGCACGAACGTCAAGCTGCGCACTGTCGCGGAAATGATTCTCGCCTGGGGGCGGCGGGGAGATCTGCCGCCCGATATTCGCGCGGCCCTGGAGGACACGCTCGACAAGTACGGGCCCACGCAGATCCCCGACAGTCATCCCGCCCCGTAGGCGCGGAATTTGTTTGGATCTGATCCACCCAGGTAGTTCAGAAAGAGGTGGCCCGCTGGCCAACCGCTCCCGGGAGGGTTCGGCAGTGAGCTCGCCTCCGACCGCCCGGACGGGACAACCCCCCGGGCGGCCGGGTGTGCCCACCGCCCGTGGGCTAGGCCGCATCGGCGAGCACCTGTTCGCGCAGGGTGGCGCAGCAGTCGCTGAGGAGGCGCGAGACGTGCATCTGTGAGATGCCGAGCTGGTCGGCGATGCAGCTCTGCGTCATGCCCTGGAAGAAGCGCAGGTAGAGGATGGCCCGTTCGCGCTCGGGGAGTTCGTGCAGGGCCGGTTTCACCGACTCGCGATCGATGACCAGGTCGAATCCGGTGTCGCGCGCGCCCAGTGCGTCGTTGAGCGCGTAGCCGTCGTCCCCGCCGGGCAGTTCGGCGTCCAGGGAGAGGGCGGAGAAGCTGTCCAGGGCCTCCAGACCGGTACGTACCTCGTCCTCGCTCAGGTGCGCGTACGCGGCGATCTCGGCGATGGTGGGCCGTTGGCCCTGCATCGTCTGCGAGAGGTCCTTGAGGGCCACGCGCACCCTGTTGCGCACGTCCTGGACGCGGCGCGGGACGTGCAGGGTCCACATGTGGTCGCGGAAGTGGCGCTTGATCTCGCCGGTGATGGTCGGGACGGCGTAGCTCTCGAAGGCGTTGCCGAGCTCGGGGTCGTAGCGGTCGACGGCCTTGACCAGGCCGAGCGCGGCCACCTGGTTGAGGTCCTCGACCCACTCGCCCTTGCCCCGGTAGCGGCCGGCGACACGCTCCGACATGGGCAGCCAGGACCGGATGATCTCCTCGCGCAGCATCTGTCGCTCGGGCCCGGCCGGCAGTTCGGCGAGGCGGACGAAGGCCGCGGAGGTGTCCGGGGCGTCGTCATGGGGGTGTCTTCTGGTGCCGGACCTCATGCGCATAGTGCTCACAACTCCCTCAGGGGTTGCCGACGGGGCAGTCCCCATGGGAGGGCACGCACAAAAAGCCGGACGGGAGACATCCGGCGATCTGGCGGACCAGCTCCCACGGACGTGCCTCCTGTCCGAAGCACTGCTAGGACAATTCCCTCATATCGGTCACCCAAACAAGCGCGAAACAATCCCGGAGAATCATCCAAGGGGAGTGACGCCGGGCGAGAGGACGATTCTGGAGCGTCACACGTCGCCCGCGAATCCATGTCCGTCCGCCGCGAATTCACCGCACGATCTCCGTGCGATTTCCATGCCCTCCGCACCACCGCCGAGCAATTCACCGCGCAATGCGTCGCGCGAACGCGCGTACGAGTCGCGTCGCGCGAACCCGTCACCGCGACATCGCGACCCCGGTGGCCGCCCCGAACGTCCGTCGCGCCGACGTCGACGGCCCTGCGAGACGGAGCTCAGGACGGACGCGCCGGAACAGCGGCGCGTGATGCCGGCATGCCCCATGCGGATGACCGGCCCGCCCCGCACGTGACCCCGGATTCACCCCGTCCCCCGCCGACCGTTGACGGGGCAGCCACACCGTGAAAATCTGATGCTCAATGAAGAGAATGCAGTTCTCGTCCGCTCGGCCGTAACTGTTCAGGCAACGCCCGTATCGGAGGACTGACGCGATGGCCCTTTATCCGGAGCCGGCCGGGGGCAGCTGGACCGAGCACTCCCCGGACCTGGGAACGGGAGTGGTGTCCTACGAGGACTGCGTGTCACCCGAGTTCTACGAAGTCGAGCGCGAGGCGGTCTTCAAGCGGGCCTGGCTGAACGACGGCCGGGTCGAGGAACTGCCGCGCAAAGGGAGTTGCTTCACGAAGGAGATCGAGGTCGCCGACACCTCGATCATCGTCGTGCGCGTGTCGGCGCCCCCGGTGTCCGACACCCTCCTGCCGGAGGCGTTCGCGGAGCTGGAATCCTTCGCCGCGACCTGGTGCCTGGCCATCGAGCCCGAGCGCTACGAGCGCCGCCTGGCGAGCGACATGACCGAACTTCAGGTGCTCTACGACGCCGGGTTCCCCCGCATCGAGGAAGCGCTCGCGCACTGCGACACGTTCCCGCTCGACGCGCTCCCCGGCCAGGCACGCCGTCTCCTCGAACTGGTGCATTCGATCATCATGGTGTCGATGTGCGTCGAAACCTGGCACCAGCCCAGGGTCGTCGACGGCGCCAACGCCGAGATCCACCGCGTCGCCGAGCCGCTGCCCTGACCCGGCCCGGCGACCGCCCGAGCCCAGCCGACCCACCACTCACGACCACCGGGATCCACACGCCCGGTGCCGAAGGGAGCGTTGCACACGGTGAACGACTTCGAGGCGATGAACTTCTTCCGGGACGAGGGGCTCGTCGCGGACCCCTACCCGTACTTCGAGGCGATGCGCGGGAAGTGTCCCGTACAGCGCGAGAGCCACCACGACGTGGTGATGGTGACGGGGTACGACGAAGCGGTTCACGTGTTCAACGACAGCGAGACGTTCTCGTCGTGCCTCTCGGTGACGGGCCCCTTCCCGGGGTTCCCGGTCCCGCTCGAGGGGGACGACGTGAGCGAACTCATCGAGCTGCACCGCGCCGAACTCCCCTTCAGCGACCAGCTTCCGACCCTCGACCCGCCGACGCACACGGACCACCGCGCGCTGCTGATGCGGCTGATCACACCGCGACGCCTCAAGGAGAACGAGGCGGCGATGTGGCAGCTGGCCGACCGTCGCCTTGACACGTTCCTCGCCCCGGGCGAGGGCGACTTCATCAGCGGGTTCGCGGGCCCGTTCACCCTGCAGGTCATCACCGACCTGCTCGGCGTGCCCGAAGAGGACCGCGAGGAGTTCGTCAGAGGGCTGGAGCACCGGCCGCAGGCGGACGGCGGTGTGGGCAGCACGGAACGGGAGATGGAGCACACGCCACTGGAATACCTGTACGAGCGGTTCGCGTCCTATGTCGAGGAGCGGCGCCGCGAGCCGCGCGACGACGTGCTCTCCGGTCTGGCCTCGGCGACGTTCCCGGACGGCTCGACGCCCGACGTCGCCGATGTGGCCCGGGTGGCGACCAATCTCTTCGCGGCGGGCCAGGAGACCACGGTCCGGCTGCTCAGCTCCGCCCTCAAGCTGCTCGTCGAGCGCCCCGAGCTGCAGCGGCGACTGCGCGAGGAGCGCGCCCTCATCCCCAACTTCATCGAAGAGGCGCTGCGGATGGAGAGCCCGATCAAGGGCGACTTCCGGCTGTCCAGGGTGCCGACCACGGTGGGCGGTGTCGGCATACCGGCCGGCACCACGGTGATGGTCCTGAACGGGGCCGCGAACCGCGACCCCCGCCACTTCGAGGAGCCGGACACCTTCGACCCCTCCCGCGCCAACGCCCGCCACCACATCGCGTTCGGACGGGGCATCCACACCTGCCCCGGTGCGCCGCTGGCCCGCGCCGAGGGCCGGGTGGCCATCGAGCGGCTCCTCGACCGCACGGCCGACATCAGGCTCTCCGAGCGCGTGCACGGACCTGAGGGCGCGCGCCGCTACCACTACATCCCGACGTACATCCTGCGCGGTCTGACCAACCTGAACGTCGAGTTCACCCTCGCCGAGGAGCCGGCGCGGTGAAGGCGAAGGTCGACGAGGACCGCTGTCGGGGACACGGGGTCTGCTGGTCGCTCTGCCCCGAGGTGTTCGACCTGACCGACGACGGCTACGCGGTGGTGCTCACACCGGAGGTACCGCCCGAGTTCGAGGACACCGTGCGTACGGCGATGGGCAGTTGCCCCGAGCGCGCCATCACGCTGGACTGACGGTCGCGGGGGGGGCGCCCCCCCCCGGCCCCCCCCCCCCACCCCCCGGCCCCCCCCGCCCCCCCGGCCCCCCCCCCCCCGCGGGCAACCAGCCGCGCCCGGGGGCCCCGGCGCCGCCCCGCGGAGAGCCCCC
>NZ_JBIWFN010000024.1:88613-182713 GCF_044763085.1 Streptomyces sp. NPDC096311 | reverse complement strand
ACGGAGGCGATGTGCAGTCGCAGTCCGTGCTTTTCGACGGTGCGGTCTCGGTAGGCGAGGACTTCGGGGAAGTTGTGTCCGGTGTCGACGTGCAGGAGGGTGAAGGGGATCGCGGCGGGGGCGAAGGCCTTCAGGGCGAGGTGCAGCATGACGATGGAGTCCTTGCCGCCGGAGAAGAGGATCACCGGCCGTTCGAACTCGCCCGCGACCTCACGGAAGATGTGGACGGCCTCCGACTCCAGGGCATCCAAGTGCGACAGCGTGAAGGCCTGTTCGACCGTCGCGGAGGTCATACGAGCCCCCTCGCCGCGAGCACCGCGTGCACCGAGTCCGCGGACTCCTCCGGGGTCTGCAGATGCGTCTCCAGCGTGAGCGCCGGGTCCAGCGGCGGCTCGTAGGGGTCGTCGACGCCGGTGAGCCCGGTCAGCCGGCCCGCGGCCTGCCGGGCGTACAGCCCCTTCACATCGCGCTCGCTGCACACCTCGACAGGGGTGGCGACATGCACCTCGATGTACGGCGTCCCGCTCGCCTCGTGCCGCTCCCGGACGGCGTCGCGGCTGTCGGCGTACGGCGCGATGACGGGCACCACGGCGAGGACGCCGTTGCGCGCGAGCACCTCGGCGACCAGGCCGATGCGCTGCACGTTGGTGTTGCGGTCCTCGCGCGAGAAGCCGAGACCCGCGGAGAGGAACCGGCGGACCTCGTCGCCGTCGAGCACCTCCACCCGGTGCCCCTCCGCCTTCAGACGGGTCCCGAGTATCCGGGCGATGGTCGTCTTGCCCGCGCTCGGCAGGCCCGTGAGCCAGACGGTCGCTCCCTGAGCCCTTGCCGTGGTGGTCATACGTGCGGTCCTCTTCCTGTCCTGGCGTGCGGCTCACGACGCTAGGTAAGAAACATGAGAAGAGGGACGGAAGAGGCTGAGGGTTCCCTTAGCGCCTCATGATGTAACCGAGGTCACATGCCGGTGGGTTCGGTGAAGCGCGCCCCCGTGTCCCGCAGCCGCTCGTGCAGCGCCCGGAACACGGCGGCCGAGCGGGCGCCCGGCCAGTCCTCGGGCAGCAGCGCGGAGGGCAGCCCCGGGTCGGCGTACGGGAGGTGGCGCCAGGTGTCCAGAGCGAGCAGATAGTCGCGGTACGCCTCCTCGGGCGGGGTGTCCGCGCGCCGCCGCCAGTCGCGCAGCACGGTCGCGTGCTGGTCGAGGAAGGCCTCGTGCTGCTTGGCGATCGCCGCCAGGTCCCACCAGCGCGCGACCGCGTCCGCCGTAGCCGCGAAGCCCAGGTGCTCCCCGCGGAACAGCTCCACGTAAGGGTCCAGCCGCAGCCGCGCCAGGGTGTGCCGGGTCTCCTCGTAGAGCCGCGCGGGGGCGAGCCAGACGCCGGGGGCCGCCGTCCCGAAGCCGAGACCGGCGAGGCGTGAGCGCAGTACGTGCCGCTTCTGCCGCTCGGACTCCGGCACGGAGAAGACGGCGAGCACCCAGCCCTCGTCCTCGGGGGGCGCCGTCGCGTACACCCGCCGGTCGCCGTCCTCCAGCAGTTGGCGGGCGTCGGGCGACAGCGCGTACCCCGCGCCGCCCGCCGCCGTACGGGCCGGTTCGAGCAGTCCGCGGCGCTTGAGCCGGGACACCGACGAGCGTACGGAGGGCGCGTCGACGCCGACCGCGGCGAGGAGCCGGATCAACTCGGCCACCGGCACGGGGCCGGGCATGAAACGGCCGTACGCGCCGTAGAACGTGACGATGAGGGACCGGGGGGCGTGCTGCTCTGACACGTTGATCACTCTAGTGCGCGAAGATCACTTGGGACCGCCGCCGGTGGACAACTCACCCTCCGGCGCGGGCGGCGACGGAGTCTCCCCGCTCGCCGGCGCGGCGTCCGCGCGCAGCCGGAAGCGCTGCAGCTTTCCCGTCGCCGTGCGCGGCAGCGCGTCCAGGAAGACGAACTCGCGAGGGCATTTGTACGGCGCCAGCTCGGACTTGAGGAAGGCGCGCAGCGGCTCGGCGTCCTTGCGTGCCCCCTCTCTGAGGACCGCGTACGCCACCACCACCTGCCCGCGCGCCTCGTCGGGCCGCCCCACGACCGCCGTCTCGACCACGTCCGGGTGGCGCAGCAGGGCGTCCTCGACCTCGGGCCCGGCGATGTTGTACCCCGCCGAGATGATCATGTCGTCGGCGCGGGCGACATAGCGGAAGTAGCCGTCGGGGTCGCGCACATAGGTGTCGCCGGTGATGTTCCAGCCGCCGCGCACGTACTCCCGCTGCCGTGGGTCGGCGAGATAGCGGCAGCCCACCGGGCCGCGCACCGCGAGCAGTCCGGGCTCGCCGTCCGGCACCGGCGTCCCCTCGGTGTCGACCACCCGCGCCTGCCACCCCGGTACGGGGACGCCCGTCGTCCCGGGGCGGATGTGCTCGTCGGCCGCGGAGATGAAGATGTGCAGCAGCTCGGTGGCGCCGATGCCGTTGATGATGCGCAGTCCGGTGCGGTTGTGCCAGGCCCGCCAGGTCGCGGCGGGCAGGTTCTCGCCCGCGGACACACAGCGCCGCAGCGAGGTCGTGTCGTGCTCGTCCAGCTCCGCCAGCATCGCCCGGTAGGCGGTCGGTGCGGTGAACAGCACCGAGACGCGGTGCTCGGTGATCGCGGGCAACAGCTGCCCCGGGCCCGCCTGTTCGAGCAGCAGGGAGCAGGCTCCGGCGCGCATCGGGAAGACGACGAGGCCGCCGAGCCCGAAGGTGAAGCCCAGCGGGGGACTGCCGGTGAAGACGTCGTCCTCGTGCGGCCGCAGCACGTGCTTCGAGAAGGTGTCCGCTATGGCCAGCACATCGCGGTGGAAGTGCACACAGCCCTTGGGGCGGCCGGTGGTGCCGGAGGTGAACGCGATCAGCGCGACGTCGTCGGCGGCCGTGTCGACCGCCGTGAACGGTTCGTCCGGGGCGCCCGTGATGCGCAGTAGCAGGTCGTCGGGCGCGTCCCCGCCGTAGGTCGTGATCCGCAGCCCCGGGATCTCCGCCTTCGCCAGGTCGTCGACCGACCGTACGTCGCACAGCGCGTGGGTGACGTGGGCGATGGCGCACATGGTGGTCAGCTCGTGCGAGCGCTGCTGGGCGAGCACCGTGACGGCGACCCCGCCCGCCTTCAGGACCGCCAGCCAGCACGCGGCGAGCCAGGGTGTGGTGGGGCCGCGCAGCAGCACCCGGTTGCCGGGTACGACGCCCAGTTCGGTGGTCAGGACGTGGGCGATCCGGTCCACCCGGGCGAGGAGGTGCCCGTATGTCCACAGGTCGCCGGACGGCGTGCGGAAGGCGGGGCGCTGCGGTGGCTTGTCGGCGAGGAGTTCGGCGGCGCAGTTCAGCCGTTCGGGGTAGTGCAGCTCGGGCAGGTCGAAGGGGAGTTCGGGCCACTGCTCGGGGGGCGGGAGGTGGTCGCGGGCGAAGGTGTCGACGTGGGCCGAGGTCGTCGGCTCCAGGGTGTCGCCGTCCATGGAGGGTCGCCCCCTTGTCGTGGTGGGCTCTCAGCGCTCAGCTCGTGGCTCTCGGTGTGCTCGGTGCTCGGCTCTCGGTGCTCTCGGCTCGCGTCTCGCACAAGGAGCGTATCGTGTTGGTGACGACAGTCAACGTCTCGCGATAGCCTGGGGTCCCGCAGTCCGACGGCGGAGAGGGAACCGGCAATGACCGCATTCTCGCTCGATCCGGCACAGACCGCCTGGTGTGCCGAGCTGCGCGCGCTGGCCGAGGAGCGGTTGCGCCCGCTGGCGGAGAAGGGCGAACCGGGTCACGTCAACCGTGCTCTTGTCGCCGAGTTGGGCCGGCTCGGGCTGCTCGCCCGCCTGTTCACCTCGGGCGCGCTCGATCTGTGCCTGATGCGGGAGTCCTTGGCGCGCGGTTGCACCGAGGCCGAGACGGCGCTCGCCCTGCAGGGCCTCGGTGCGCATCCGGTGCACGCGTACGGCACCCGGGCGCAGCGCGAGCGCTGGCTGCCCCGGGTCGCGGACGGCAGTGCGGTGGCCGCGTTCGCGCTCAGCGAGCCGGGCGCGGGCTCGGACGCGGCGGCGCTGGCGCTCCGCGCGGACCGGGACGCCCCGGGGGTGCCCGCCTGCGCACCGGCGCCCGGCGAAGCCGCACCCGCGGCCCACGGGGCCTCGGCCGCGGCCTCTGGAGCGGCGCCCGGAGCCCCCCGAGCCGTGCCTGCGGCCTCTGCAGTCGCGCCTGCGGCCCCCGGCACCTTGCCCGCGGATCCCGGTTCCTTGCCCGCCGACCCCGAGCCCTCCGTCGTCGAGGCGCGGGAGTCGCCCGTTGCCGAACGTGAGGGCTCGGGGAGCTGGCGGCTCAGCGGGGAGAAGTGCTGGATCTCCAACGCGCCCGAGGCGGACTTCTACACCGTCTTCGCGCGGACCACCCAGGGCGCCGGAGCCCGTGGCGTCACCGCCTTCCTGGTGCCCGCCGACCGGCCGGGCCTCACCGGCACCCCGCTCGACATGCTCTCCCCGCATCCCATCGGCGCCCTCGCCTTCGACGCCGTACCGGTGACGGCGGACGACGTGCTCGGCGAGCCCGACCGCGGTTTCCGGGTCGCGATGCACACCCTCAACCTCTTCCGCCCGAGCGTGGGTGCCTTCGCGGTCGGCATGGCGGAGGCGGCCCTCGCGGCGACGCTCACGCACACGGCCGGGCGTGAGGCGTTCGGCGGCAGGCTGAAGGACCTGCAGACGGTGGCTCACCAGGTCGCCGAGATGGCGCTGCGTACGGAGGCGGCCCGCCTGATGGTCTACGCGGCGGCGGCGGCGTACGACGAAGGGTCCCCGGACGTGCCCCGGCGCGCGGCGATGGCGAAGCTGCTGGCGACGGAGACGGCCCAGTACGTGGTCGACGCGGCCGTCCAACTGCACGGCGCCCGTGCCCTGCGCCGCGGCCATCTCCTCGAACACCTCTATCGGGAGGTCCGCGCGCCTCGTATCTACGAAGGCGCCAGCGAGGTCCAGCGGGCGGTCATCGCCAAGGAGCTGTACGCGTCGGTGGAGGCCCCGTGAGCGTCGAGAGCCTGGAGGTTCAGTGAGCACCGAGCGCGTCAACCCGCCCGAACTCTCCCCGCCCACCGGCTTCTCGCACGCCGTCGTCGCCACCGGCACCCGCGTGGTCTTCCTGGCGGGCCAGACCGCGCTGGACACGGACGGGAAGGTGGTCGGCGAGACCCTCCCGGAGCAGTTCGAGAAGGCGCTGACCAATCTGCTGACGGCGTTGCGGGCCGCGGGCGGCACCCCGGCCGACCTTGCGCGGGTCACGGTCTACGCCACCGATGTCGCGGACTACCGTGCGCGGGCCCCCGAACTCGGCCGCGTCTGGCGGCGGTTGGCGGGACGGGACTATCCCGCGATGGCCGTCGTCGGCGCCGCCCGCCTCTGGGACGAACAGGCCCTGGTCGAACTCGACGGTTTCGCGGTGCTGCCGTAGCACCCCGCCCCGGAACTCCCGGAACCCCCGGAGGGACTAGGCGGCGACGGCCAGCCGCTCGGCGAACACCCGGTGCGGAGCGACCACGCTGCCGTCGGGGAGCAGTTCACCGCTGTCGTCGAAGACGATCGCGCCGTTGCACAGCAGGCTCCAGCCCTGCTCGGGGTGGGCCGACACGATGTGCGGAGCCCTGGAGTCCGCGGACGGGCACAGAGTTTGGTGGGAACACATGACGCACCTCCACGTCGGATGCGATGAGTGTCGACGGCACTGTCGCCGCCTCGCATAGGTAAGACCATGCTCCCGCGGCGAACTCATCGGAACCGCCGGTCGAGAAGCGTGACAACACGCGGACAACTCTCGAACGTTCCCATGACGCACGGACTCGACCCGCGACGGACCGGACCCGCCGTATACCGAACTCGCCGTATACCGGACTCGCCACCAAAGGGGTGAGGATCACCGCCTCGGGCCTGTGCGCCCGGTACCTGTGGAGCCCCCCACGTTCCAGGAGGTACCTCATGCCCTTGCGCCAGGTCTTCGGCGCGGCCACCGGCGCCGTGCTCCTGCTGCTGTTCGCCCCGTCCACCGTCGCCGTGTCCGCCGTCGCCGTGTCCGGCGGCGCCCTGTCGGCCCCGTCCGAGACGGTCACCGTCGACTCGACCGGTCACCTCGCCGCCGACGGAACCGTCACTCTCTCCGGCACCTACCGTTGTCTGAGCGGTACGGGGCCGGTGCTCGTCTCCTCGTCGGTGTCGCAGGGCGACCCCCGGATCCGCTACGGCATCGGCGGCAGCGCGGCGGTCTGCGACGGCGCGGAGCACCGCTGGGCCAACTCGGAGAAGCGCACACCCGGCACCCTCGCACCGGGCGCCGCCCATGTCGAGGCCACCCTGATGGAACTGAGCCCCGCCCTGGGCGGTCTGCCGCTGCCGCTGTTCCACGCGCTCCAGCAGCAGGACATCACCCTCATGGAGGGCTGAGCCGGCGCACGGGCGGGACGGGACGGCACACGGCGGGCTCGCCGAAGGGTGGCGCGAAGTCGTCCCCCGGCGAGCCCCACTACCTTCCGTTCGTCCTAGATGTCCCTGAACGTCTCGATCTGCGCTCCGATCGAGTTGAGCCGCTCGGCCAGGTCCTCGTAGCCGCGGTTGATGACGTACACATTGCGCAGCACGGACGTGCCGTCGGCCGCCATCATCGCCAGCAGCACGACCACGGCGGGGCGCAGCGCGGGCGGGCACATCATCTCGGCGGCGCGCCAGCGGGTCGGGCCTTCGACCAGCACGCGGTGCGGGTCGAGCAGTTGCAGCCGGCCGCCGAGCCGGTTGAGGTCGGTCAGGTAGATGGCCCGGTTGTCGTAGACCCAGTCGTGGATGAGGGTCTTGCCCTGTGCGGAGGCCGCGATGGCCGCGAAGAACGGCACGTTGTCGATGTTCAGGCCCGGGAACGGCATCGGGTGGATCTTGTCGATCGGCGCCTCCAGCTTGGAGGGCCGTACCGTCAGGTCCACCAGTCGCGTTCGGCCGTTGTCGGCGAAGTACTCCGGGGTGCGGTCGTGGTCGAGGCCCATCTCCTCCAGTACCGCGAGCTCGATCTCCAGGAACTCGATCGGCACCCGGCGCACCGTCAGCTCCGACTCGGTGACCACCGCGGCGGCGAGCAGGCTCATCGCCTCGACCGGGTCCTCGGAGGGCGAGTAGTCCACGTCCACGTCGATGTTCGGCACGCCGTGGACGGTGAGTGTGGTCGTGCCGACGCCCTCCACCCGTACGCCGAGTGCCTCCAGGAAGAAGCACAGGTCCTGGACCATGTAGTTGGAGGAGGCGTTGCGGATGACGGTCACGCCGTCGTGGCGGGCGGCGGCGAGCAGCGCGTTCTCGGTGACGGTGTCCCCGCGCTCGGTCAGCACGATGGGCCGGCCGGGGGAGACGGCCCGGTCGACCTGGGCGTGGTAGAGGCCCTCGGTGGCGGCGATGTCGAGCCCGAACCGCCGCAGCGCGATCATGTGCGGCTCGATGGTCCTGGTGCCGAGGTCGCAACCGCCCGCGTACGGCAGCTTGAAGGTGTCCATGCGGTGCAGCAGCGGGCCGAGGAACATGATGATCGACCGCGTCCGGCGGGCGGCCTCGGCGTCGATCGCCTCCATGTCCAGCTCGCTCGGGGGCACGATCTCGAGGTCGACCCCGTCGTTGATCCAGCGGGTGCGGACGCCGATCGAACCGAGCACCTCCAGAAGGCGGTAGACCTCTTCGATCCGGGCCACCCGGCGCAGCACCGTGCGCCCCTTGTTCAGGAGCGTCGCGCACAGCAGTGCGACGCACGCGTTCTTACTGGTCTTGACATCGATCGAGCCGGACAGACGACGTCCGCCGACCACGCGCAGATGCATCGGACCCGCGTAGCCCAGAGAGACGATTTCGCTGTCCAGGGCTTCACCGATTCGGGCGATCATCTCAAGACTGATGTTTTGGTTGCCGCGCTCGATGCGATTGACGGCGCTCTGACTTGTGCCGAGTGCCTCGGCGAGCTGCGACTGTGTCCAGCCCCGGTGTTGCCGGGCGTCACGGATGAGCTTGCCGATGCGTACGAGGTAGTCGTCTGCCATGGCGCGACCGTATATCTGATGTGAGATAAAGAGAAACGGAGCGCACCCGTCCGAGTAGTGGCCTACAGCACACCGCACCCACAGGGGAGTTCGGGTGCGGCGCCGTGGCGGCACGGCGAGTTCGCTCAGCGCTCCCGCCGGCGCGTCGTGCGCCGCCAGCCGAAGGGGCCCGGCAGATCCATCGACGTGGTGCGGCGTCCACTGCTGCTGCGGGTGTGGTGCGGCCCGTGCCGGCCGCCCGTGGTGATCGACCACGAGCGCCGGTTGATGTTCAGCCGCACCCCGGGAAGGATGCGGAAGCTCTTGCGGAACGTGAGAGGCATGGGTGGTCCCCCTTGGGGCATTTCACGGCATTTACGTCGTTTCGTGGCGCCGACTGTGGCGCGTCCCGTCCCCAGTACCCCGAAGCGGGCGATGGTTGCCTGTGAATTCCCGGCGTGTTCAGCCTCGTTCGGCTGCCCCGCGCTCCACGAGCATCTGGGTGCCGATGACCCCGAGGAGGGCGACCTGTTCGGCGTCCCGCGTTCCCGGCTCGACCGTGTAGACCATGATGTGCAGGTCGCTGCCCGCGACGCTGAGCACGTCGCAGTCGAGCGTCAGGGGGCCCAGCTGCGGATGGTCGATGGTCTTGCGCGAGGCCTCGTGGTGGCCCACGGCCTCGGACTTCCACAGCTCGTCGAACCGGTCGCTGTTCGCGCGCAGCTCCTCGATCAGGCGCCGCAGTCGCTGGTCCGCCGGATACCTGCGCGCGGTCGCGCGCAGGTCGGCGACCACGGTGGTCTCGAACTCGCGCCGTGCCTCGGGGGTGTGGCGGACGTGGGTGCCTGGGCCCACGAGGTTGCGCCACACCGCGTTGCGCTCGTTGCCGCGCCAGCCGGACGGGTCGCCCATCAGGGCCGCGTACAGCGGGTTGGCCAGCAGCAGGTTCCATGCCGCGTCGAAGACCGCGACGGGCGTTCCGGTCAGCCGGTCCAGCATCCGGTGCACGCCGGGGGTGATGTGGGCGGGCACCGTGCCGCGTCCCGGTGGGGCCAGCCCGGCGAGATGGAAGAGGTGTTCGCGTTCGGCGCCGGACAGCCGCAGCGCCCGGCCGAGCGCCTCGACGATCTGCTCCGAGGGGTTGCTCGCCCGGCCCTGTTCGAGACGGGTGACATAGTCGACCGAGATCCCGGCCAGCAGGGCCAGCTCCTCGCGGCGCAGTCCGGCCGCGCGCCGGTGCCCGCCGACGGGGAGCCCGGCCGCCTCGGGGGAGACCCGGTCCCGCCAGCGCCGGACCGTCCGCCCGAACTCCGTACTCGCCATGCCCCCACTGTGCACCGGTCGGCCCGCCCGTGCCTGGTACTGGCGGTGCCAGGCACGGGCGGCCGGACCCGTGACCGCCCGCCCCGCCCCGCCCCGAGCGCGGTGTTCCCCGCCCAGAACGCCGTCGACAGGGTGTCGCCGTGCCCGCGTATCCGCCGATGCCGTCGCTCCTCGAGACCGCCCGGCTGACGCTGCGGCCGTGGTCCGACTCCGATGCCGAGGGTCACAGCGCGCTCTTCGCGGAACGGGGCGACGGGCCGCTCCCGGTCGAACGGAGCCGCGAGATCATCGCGGCCCAGCTCGCCGCGGCGGCGTCGACCGGCATCGCTCTGCTGCCCGTCGACCGCCGCGACACGGGCGCCTTCATCGGCTACTGCGGGCTCCTCGTCGGCCGGGCCTCCCTCGACGAACCCGAGATCGCGTACGAGTTGTTCCGGAGCGCCCACGGGCACGGCTATGCGACCGAGGCGGCCTCCGCGGTGCTCGCCGCCGCGGGCGCGACCGGGCGCGGGCGGGTCCGGGCGACCGTGCGCACCTGGAACGCTCCGTCGTTCCGTGTCCTCGAAAAGCTCGGGTTCGAGCGCGACCACGTCTCGGCCGACGACCGCGGCGAGCTGGTGTGGCTCACGCGCGCGCTGCCCCGGGCGCGCCGGAGTGACTGACGGCAGGTCGACAGCATGCCGGGCATGACCCGGGGGCGCCCATGTACTAGAGTTATCTCGACATCGAGATATCTGCCGAGGTGCACCGCAGCCGCACGGTGTCGTCAGGTCCGACAGTAAGGCTTGCCTAACTTAGCCTTACCTTAGCGGATCGGCCAAGACGTAGTGGCGGCAGGATGCGGTGGGAACGCGCACATCAATGAAGGAGACTGTCGTGTCGGCGAACAGCTTCGACGCCCGCAGCACGCTGCAGGTGGGCGACGAGTCGTACGAGATCTTCCGGCTGGACAAGGTGGAAGGCTCGGCTCGCCTTCCGTACAGCCTGAAGGTGCTGCTGGAGAACCTGCTCCGCACCGAGGACGGCGCGAACATCACCGCCGACCACATCCGCTCCATCGGCAACTGGGACTCCCAGGCGCAGCCCAGCCAGGAGATCCAGTTCACGCCCGCCCGCGTGATCATGCAGGACTTCACCGGCGTGCCCTGTGTCGTCGACCTCGCCACCATGCGTGAGGCCGTCAAGGAGCTCGGCGGCGACCCGGCGAAGATCAACCCGCTGGCCCCGGCCGAGCTGGTCATCGACCACTCCGTCATCGCCGACAAGTTCGGCACGAACGACGCGTTCGCGCAGAACGTCGAGCTGGAGTACGGCCGCAACAAGGAGCGCTACCAGTTCCTGCGCTGGGGCCAGACCGCCTTCGACGAGTTCAAGGTCGTCCCGCCGGGCACCGGCATCGTCCACCAGGTGAACATCGAGCACCTGGCGCGTACGGTCATGGTCCGTAACGGCCAGGCGTACCCCGACACCCTCGTCGGCACCGACTCGCACACCACCATGGTCAACGGCCTCGGTGTGCTCGGCTGGGGCGTAGGCGGCATCGAGGCCGAGGCCGCGATGCTCGGCCAGCCGGTCTCCATGCTCATCCCGCGCGTCGTCGGCTTCAAGCTGACCGGTGAGCTCACCCCGGGCACCACCGCCACCGACCTCGTGCTCACGATCACCGAGATGCTGCGCAAGCACGGCGTCGTCGGCAAGTTCGTCGAGTTCTACGGTGAGGGCGTCGCCGCCACCTCGCTGGCCAACCGCGCCACCATCGGCAACATGTCGCCGGAGTTCGGCTCGACCGCCGCGATCTTCCCGATCGACGCAGAAACGATCAAGTACCTCAAGCTCACCGGCCGCAGCGAGCAGCAGCTCGCGCTCGTCGAGGCGTACGCCAAGGAGCAGGGCCTCTGGCTCGACCCGGCCGCCGAGCCCGACTTCTCCGAGAAGCTGGAACTGGACCTCTCGACGGTCGTCCCGTCGATCGCCGGCCCGAAGCGCCCGCAGGACCGGATCATCCTGGCAGGCGCCGCGCAGCAGTTCGCGCAGGACGTGCGCAACTACGTCGACGAGGACGACGAGGCGGGCAAGGAGTCCTTCCCGGCCTCCGACTCCCCGGCCGCCACCAACGGCGTACCGACCCGTCCGACCACGGTCACCGCCCCCGACGGCTCGACCTACGAGATCGACCACGGCGCGGTGACGGTCGCGGCCATCACCTCCTGCACCAACACCTCGAACCCGTACGTCATGGTCGCCGCCGCGCTCGTCGCGAAGAAGGCCGTGGAGAAGGGCCTGACCCGCAAGCCGTGGGTCAAGACCACCCTCGCCCCCGGCTCCAAGGTCGTCACCGACTACTTCGACAAGGCGGGGCTCACCCCCTACCTCGACAAGGTCGGCTTCAACCTCGTCGGCTACGGCTGCACCACCTGCATCGGCAACTCCGGCCCGCTGCCGGAGGAGGTCTCCAAGGCCGTCAACGACCACGACCTCGCCGTCACCTCGGTCCTCTCCGGCAACCGGAACTTCGAGGGCCGCATCAACCCCGACGTCAAGATGAACTACCTGGCCTCCCCGCCGCTGGTCGTCGCGTACGCGCTCGCGGGCTCCATGAAGGTGGACATCACCAAGGACGCGCTGGGCATCGACCAGGACGGCAAGCCGGTCTACCTGGCCGACATCTGGCCCTCCGAGGCCGAGGTCAACGACGTCGTGGCGAACGCCATCGGCGAGGACATGTTCAACAAGTCCTACCAGGACGTCTTCGCGGGCGACGCCCAGTGGCAGGCGCTGCCGATCCCGACCGGCAACACCTTCGAGTGGGACCCGCAGTCCACCTACGTCCGCAAGCCCCCGTACTTCGAGGGCATGGCGCACGAGCCGTCCCCGGTCACCGACATCGCCGGTGCCCGTGTGCTCGCCAAGCTGGGCGACTCGGTCACCACCGACCACATCTCCCCGGCCGGCGCCATCAAGGCCGACACCCCGGCCGGCAAGTACCTCACCGAGCACGGTGTGGAGCGTCGTGACTTCAACTCCTACGGCTCGCGCCGAGGCAACCACGAGGTCATGATCCGCGGCACGTTCGCCAACATCCGCCTGCGCAACCAGATCGCGCCGGGCACGGAGGGCGGCTACACCCGCGACTTCACCGTCGAGGGCGCGCCCGTCGCGTTCATCTACGACGCCTCGCGCAACTACATCGAGCAGGGCACCCCGCTGGTCATCCTGGCCGGCAAGGAGTACGGCTCCGGCTCGTCCCGCGACTGGGCCGCCAAGGGCACCGCGCTCCTCGGCGTCAAGGCCGTCATCGCCGAGTCGTACGAGCGCATCCACCGCTCGAACCTCATCGGCATGGGCGTCCTGCCGCTCCAGTTCCCGGAGGGCGCCACCGCCGAGACCCTCGGCCTCACCGGCGAGGAGACCTTCTCCTTCACCGGCGTCGAGGAGCTCAACAACGGCACCACCCCGCGCACGGTGAAGGTCACCACCGACACCGGCGTCGAGTTCGACGCGGTCGTCCGCATCGACACCCCCGGCGAGGCGGACTACTACCGCAACGGCGGCATCATGCAGTACGTGCTGCGCAACCTGATCGCCAAGTAAAGCGCCGGGGCGGAGCGCCGAGCGAAGCTTCCAGCAAAGCGCCGAGCAAGCGGTCCGGTACCGCGGTCGGGCCGCACCCCTCCTCGCGAGGGGTGCGGCCCTTCGCCTTTCCGCTCGCCTTTCCGCGCGGGTCACACCCAGTCGCGCCGCGCCGCCCGCACCCCCAGTTGGAAACGGCTCGCCGCCCCCAGCCGCTCCTGCAGTTCGCTCACCCGCCGCCGCAGCGTCCGCAGGCTCACGCCCAGGTGCCGGGCCACCGCCTCGTCCTTCATCCCGGCCGCCAGCAGCCGGATCAACGCCTGCTCGCCCTCGGAGAGTTCACCGTCGCCGACCGGCCGGCCGAGCGGGGTCGCCTGCTGCCAGGCCAGGTCGAAGAGCTTCTGCAGGGCCTCGGTCACCGCCGAGTTCCGTACGACGACCGCGCAGTAACCGCCCGCGGTGGACGCGGTCAGTGGGAGCATCGCCCGGCCCCCGTCGACCAGCAACAACTTGACCGGCACCGACGGCAACACCCTTGCCTGCTCGCCGAGTTCGACCATCTTCCAGGCCTGGAGCAGGACCTTCGGGTCCTCCAGGGCGGTCGCCGCGTAGACCGCGCGGTAGGCGATCCCGCGGCTGAGCAGCTCGGCCTGGAGGTCCAGTTGCGGGGTGAGCGGGGCCAGATACGGGGGCGTGTCGAAGACGCACACCTCGCGTTCGGCGTGTGCGTAGAGTTCCTCCAGACGGGCCGCGGTGGCGCCCTCTCCGGAGACGACGTCCACCAGCCGCGACGGGTCCTCGCGCAGGAGTCCCGCGTCGTAGGCCGTCGCCATGTCCTGGGCCGTAGCGGCCAGTAGCTCGGACTCCGTCTCCCGCCGCCGGATCAGCGCGCGGACCGCCACCCGTGGGTCGACCGCCCGTAACCCGCCCATGGAGTCGGGGGGTTGAAGCAGTCCGAGGTGGAGCAGCCGGTGACAGGACTCGCGCACCTGGGACGGGGACGTGCGGGTCAGCAGCGCCCAGCCGGCCGCGCCGGCGTCGGGCTGATGGAGGATCGTCCGGTACACCAACTCGTCCATGGGGGAGACCCCCACCGCGGCCCAGGGGCTCGCGGCAGGGGTCTGTCCTGCCGTGTCGTACGCCGTGTTCGCCATGGCTCGGCACGTTAGAGGATCTTTGTTAAGGCCGGAGCCCCGCTGCGGACGAGTGTCCCCCTACCGGCCATGGGCCCAGCCGTTGGGCTACTTCAGGCCATAGGCCCTCAGCACGGTCTGGTCGATCTGGTTGCCGTCACTGTCGGCGGCCTGCACCCGCAGCGAGACGAACTCGGCGCCCCTGGGGTGCTTGATCTCCGCCTTGCCCTTCTTGACCCTCACTTCCTTCCAGGAGGCGCCGTCGTCGAACGAGGCCCAGGCCTTCAGGCTGCTCACCTCGACACCCCCTTCCTGGTTCCGGACGGCGAGCCCGAGCTTCATCTTCCGGTCGGACTCGGCCCGGTCGAGGAGGTCGATCTTGTTCAGGGCGTAGTCGACGGAGAGGATCGGCAGATTCGTCCGCGCGTCGGTGTGCCCCGAGGCGAAGGTCCACTCGGTGTGGGTGTTCGTGGAGTACTTCGCCCAGTCGGCCCTGCGCGCCACGTCCACCACGAAGCGGTACGAGGCCTGGTCCGCCGGGACGTTGAAGACGCCGTAGCCGCCGAGCGTCGCCTCGCCGAGCAACGTGCCCGCCGCGTCGTACAGCTTGCCCTTGCCGGTGTCTTCGGTGCCGTCGATGCGTCCGTAGTGGCCGGGTGTGGAGTCGCTCACCTCCGCGATCTGCAGGGTGATCTTGTCGCCGGTGCGCTGCGAGGGGCCGTACCGGGCGTTCGTCGCGGGACGCACCACCTGGCCCAGCCAGTCCTCGGCGGGCAGGGTGCCCGCCTTGTCGTAGATCCGCTCAGTGCCCGACTCGCTGCTGTAGGCGCTCCAGCCGACCGAGTGGTTGACGCGGGTGTCGGGGCTGACGTTGAAGTACTCGGTGCGCTGCTTGCCCAGGGGCACGTTCTTGCCGGTCTCTACCGCGGCCACGGACCAGGGGCGGAAGGCGAAGATGAAGTCCTTGCCGATCTGGCCCTCCTCGGAGGCGTGGTAACGGGCCGTCGCCTTCACCAGGTCGGAGCTGCCCAGACGGTAGGTCTGGTTCGCCGAGATGCTGCCGGGCTGCGGGAGCAGCAGGTTGTACACGTACGGGCTGTCCGCCGTGCCGCCCAGCTTCAGTTTGACCTTCTTGCCGGTCTTCAGGAGCGCGGTGAGCTTCGCGCCCTCCTCGCCGGAGGCGATCATGATCGGGATGGTCGTGCCCTCCACGGAGGTGGGCCAGGCGCCGGGCGTCCTGCGATAGGCGATCACATAACCCGCTCCCGCCGCGGTGGCGTTGACCAGCGCGTCGTCCGCCCACTCCGTGGGGCCGAGCCCGACCACCGCGACCTTGCCCTTGACGTCCAGGCCTTCGAAGTCGGCCGCGGTGCCACCGCCCGCGTCCACCGCCTGGACCGTTCGGTCACCGGTGAACTTCACCGGGAGACCGTTGTAGTAGTTGGGGTACTCGAGCGGCAGCGCGTACCTCTCCGGGCTGCTGACGCTCGCCGTCAGGTCCTTGGCGTACATACGGAACTTGGAGTAGAACTCGAAGTTCCCCTGGGTGACCTGCTTGGTCGGCGCCACATAGACGTGGTCGGTCCAGAAGCCCTGGCTGTAGCTCAGGGTCCAGTTGCTGGCGGGACCGTCCCGGTGCCAGGTGGTGTTGAAGCCCTGGAACTCGGCGTCGTCCTTCACGACCGGCTTGATCTCGTTCGCCGTGCGGGCGTCGAACGTGATCTCGGTGTCCTTTGCGGCCTTGATCTCCGGATCGCCGACCACCGAGGTGCCGACCGTCGTGCCGCCCGCGTCGCGGTCGGCTATCCACGTGCCCATCGCGTACGTACCGGCCGGAACCTCCAGGGTCGAGCCGTCGGTCACATAGCCGTACCCGCTGGTGATCGCGCCGTTCAGCTCCGTGAGCGTGTAGAGCGCCGAGGGCGCCGCCTTGCCGTCACGGCCGACGAGGTTCACCTTCAGACTGACCGTCCCCGGCGACTTCTCGTAACCGACACCGGTCGTGACGGTGACGCCGCCGGCGGTCGCGATGATGTGGCCCGCGTACCGGCCCCGGGTCTCCTTCGCGGGGTCGACCGTGACCGGAACGGTCGCGGTGCCCTTCGCCGGGACGGTCACGGTGTCCGCGCCGAGGGTCACCTCGGCGAGCGTCGAGGAGACCTTCAACTCCACCGGCTCGTCGGTGGAGTTGGTGTAGGTGATGTCCTTGCTGTCGACCTCGGTGTCGTCGTCCGCGTACGTGCCGAAGCTCAGCGTCGGCGTCGCGAAGACGCCCTGCAGAGCCGCCCGTACGGCGTCGACCCGGCCGTCGCCCTGCTCGAAGACACTGTTGTCCGGCATGGTCTTCGCGGTGCTCGCCAGATCCTCCTTGATCTGGGCGCCGGTCCAGTCCGGATGCGCCTGTGCGACCAGCGCCGCGGCGCCCGCGACATGCGGGGTCGCCATCGACGTACCGCTCGCCGTGGTGTAGTTGTCGTCGACCGGGGTGCCCATGGCGGTGCCCGCGGCCCGCGCGGCCGTGATGCTCACGCCCGGTGCGGTGATCTCCGGCTTGACCGCGTAGTCGCCGTAGCGCGGGCCGCGGCTGGAGAACGAGGCCAGCTTGTCCGACTTGTCGACGGCGCCGACCGTCAGCGCGGAGTCGGCGGTCCCCGGGGTGCCGATCGACTTGGCGGTCGGCCCCGCGTTGCCCGCAGCGATCACGAAGAGGGCGCCCGTGGACCTGGACAGCTCGTCGACGCTCTCGGTGAGCGGGTCGGAGGGGCCCGCTGCCTTACCGCTGATCGATATGGAGACGATCTTCGCGCCGGCGTGGGTCGCCCACTCCATGCCCGCGATCATCCACGACGTCTGTGCGCCACCGGTGTTGTCGGCCACCTTGCCGACCAGCAGCTCGGCGCCCGGTGCCACCCCCTTGTACCGGCCGCCCGAGGCCGCGCCCGAGCCGACGATCGTGGACGCCACGTGGGTGCCGTGGCCGTGCCCGTCCTGCACCGTCTCGTCCGGCACGAAGCTCTTCGAATCCGCGATCTTGCCGGCGAGATCCGGGTGACCCGCGTCCACGCCCGTGTCCAGGACGGCGATCTTGACGCCCTTGCCGTCGTAACCCGCCTTCCACACGTCGGGGGCGCCGATCTGCGGAACGCTGACGTCGAGTGAGACCGACAACTTGGCGTCCAGCCACAGCTTGTCGAGACCGTCGCCGAGCTGCCGGGCGGCCTTGGAGGTGGGTTCGGTACCGGGGGCCGGGGCGATGTCCGCCCAGAAGGCGGTCGCCGCGGTCGACTTCCTCGCGCTGAGCGCGGCGCCGTCGATACCGGGCAGCGCCAGCGTCCGGCGTGTGCCCTCGGGAGTCTCGGCGCCCTTGCGGTAGGTGGCGATCAGCGGGATGACGCCGGTTCTCTCGTCCGCGTATCCCTGCTTCACGAGTTGGCTGATGTTGAACAGGGCCGGATCCAGGCGGCCGGCCTGGACGAGCGGGATCGCGTCATCGGGTACGACGCTGACCTCGCCGTTCTGTTCGGTGGTGACGAAATCGACGGCTTCCCGGCCCCGGCCGCGCTCGACGTCGACGGCCTGTTTCCCGTCCTGGCCTTCGGTGATCGAGACCGTGTCCCCGGTGATGAGAGTGACGGTCCGGGTGCTGCCCTGCGCCGGGCCCGGTGGGGCGACCGCCGAAGGGATCGGGGCCGCTGCCGAGGGCGCGACCGCACCCGCGAGCAGAGCGGCGGCGCCTGCCATGGCCCAGAGGGCGTGGAGTCTTCGCATCTGTGGACTTCCTCCCCTTGAGAGACCTGGTGAGGTCCCGGACCAGCGTGCGGGCCGGGGGCGAAGGGGCTCAAGGGATTCCCGTGGCCGGGCCGTGCCAATGCCCCCTTCGGCCAAGGGAGTTGGGTCCAACTCGGACCCTTCGCGGGGGGCGGCGACGAGGGCGCGATCCGGTCAGGTGGCACGTTCGCACGGCTGTCGCTCAGGCGGAGCACAGGGTTCTCCCAGCGGACCGGGACAGGATCGGTACATGTCCGGCCCTCGAAGCGACCAAGTCCGTGTGCTGATCGTCGATGACGAGCCGGCGCTCACCGAGCTGCTCTCCGCGGCCGTCACCGAGGCGGGCTGGCGGCCCTACCCGGTCGCCGACGGGCACAGCGCCCTGCGCGCGGCCCGCGGCTGCGCCCCGCACGCGGTCGTGCTCGACGGGATGCTGCCCGACCTCGACGGAATCCAGGTACTGCGCAGGCTGCGGTACGAGAATCCAAGACTGCCCGTCCTCATGCTGACCGCGCGCGACGCGCTGGAACACCGCATCGACGGACTGTCCTCGGGCGCCGATGACTACGTGACCAAGCCCTTCTCCCTGGAGGAAGTCGTCCTGCGGCTGCGCGGACTGCTGCGCAGGGCCGGCGCCGAACCGCTCCGGGCCGACGACTCCGTCCTGGTGCTCGGTGATCTCGTCCTGAGCGAGGAGACCCGCGAAGTGCGCCGCGACGGTACACCGATCCAGCTCACCGCCAAGGAGTTCGACCTGCTCGGCCTGCTGCTCGGCCACCCGCGGCAGGTGCTGAGCAAGGCCCAGATCCTCGACCACGTGTGGAGCAGCTCCTTCGACGGCGGCGGCAACCTCGTCGAGGTCTACATCTCCAGCCTGCGCCGGAAGATCGACAAGGGGCGGGCGCCGATGATCCACACCCTACGCGGGGTGGGGTACGCGATCCGCCCGGTGGAGGACGGGAGATGAACCTCCGACAGACCCGGCTCCCCGGACGCTCCCGGCCCACGGCGCGGTCGGGACGTTCGCTGCGCACGCGGCTGCTGCTCTTCATCAGCGCCACCCTCGTCGCCGTCTGCGCCGCGATGGCCCTCACCACCGTCTTCGCCCAACGCTCCTATCTGCTCGGCAACCTGGACCAGCGCGTCACCGACGCCGCCGAGCGCAGCCAGGGCGGCCTCCAGCGCCGCAGCGGCGACGACACGGACCTGGGGTTCCTCAGCGAACGGGGACAGGCCGTCGGCACGCTCGCCGCCCGGTTCGACGAGGACGGGGACATCCTCGCCGCCGAGGTCGTCACCCACGACGGCGGCCAGCAGACCCTCACCGCCGTCCAGCGCGCCGCCCTCGACGGCATCACCACCGACGGCTCCCTGCACACCCGGACCGTCCCTGGCCTCGGCAGCTACCGTGTGACCGCCCTCGGCGGCGACGGCGTCCCCGTCCTCACCGGGCTCCCCATGGGCGACGTACAGGACATGATCGGCCGGCTGGTCGCGGTCGAGGGCGTGGTGGCCGCAGTCGGCCTCACCGCCGCGGGCTGCGTCTGCGCGGTCGTCATACGGCGCCAACTGCGCCCCCTCGGGCGGGTCGCCGCCACCGCCGTCGAGGTCTCCCGCTCCCCGCTGGGCCACGGCGAGGTCACCGCCCTGACCCGCGTCCCCGAACGCGACACCGACCCCGGCAGCGAGGCCGGCCAGGTCGGTGCCGCCCTCAACCGCATGATCGACCACGTGGAGTCCTCGCTCGCCGAACGCCAGCGCGGCGAGGAGGAGATGCGCCGCAGCGAGGAACGCATGCGCCGCTTCCTCGCCGACGCCAGCCATGAACTCCGTACACCTCTCGCCTCCATCGCCGGATACGCGGAACTGATGAACCGCGGCACCGAGCGGATCGAACCGACCCTGGCCTGGCGCCGGGTCTCCGCCGAGTCGGCCCGGATGACCGGCCTCGTAGAGGACCTGCTGCTGCTCGCCCGGCTGGACGAGGGCCGGCCGCTGCACGCGGCCGAGGTGGACCTCGCGGCACTGGTCGCCGAGGCGGTGTGGGACGCGCGGGCCGCCGGGGACACCCACAACTGGCAGCTGGCGCTGCTGCTGGACGCCCCGGCCCTGGTCGTCGGCGACGAGGCACGGCTGCACCAGGTGGTGGCCAACCTGCTGGCCAACGCCCGTGTGCACACACCCGTCGGCACGACCGTGATCGCCTCGGTGGAGGCCACGGAAGCGGCCTGCGTGATCCGTGTCCGCGACGACGGTCCCGGCATCCCGCAGCACCTGCTCCCGTCGGTCTTCGAACGCTTCACACGCGGCGACGTCTCGCGCGCCCGCGGCGGCCCCACGGAGGGCGGCTCCGGCCTCGGACTCGCCATCGTCGAGGCGGTCACCGTCGCCCATGGCGGTCGCATCCGCGTGGAGAGCGCCCCGGGCCGTACGGAGTTCACGCTCGAACTGTCCCCGGCCGAAGGCGCCAGGACCCCTGACCCGGCATCCGCTCCGGCACCCGCGTCGGCCTGATCCCCAGCACCTTCGTCCCCGCCCCTGTGCACCCACCATGAAGGTCAACGAAATTGTTGACACTTTCTTCGGTGGCGACATACGTTCGTAGGCGTCAGACCGAGGTGCGCGCCATGCGCGGGTGACGCGACAGCGGCCCGCCCCGGCGCCCGGAAGGGAGCGGTTCGTTGTCCTCGCGCCGGCCTTTTCCCCGCCGCACCTGCCGGCCCCTTCTCCGCCCCACGTGCCGGACCTCTTCCTGGCCGCACTTCAGGTTCGCCTCAGGTTGCTCCCCCAGAGTCGTGGGCGCCCGGCCGTCCGCCACGGACGTGCCCACGACGAAGGGATCCAGCGACGATGACCGAGCTCGACACCGGAGAGCATGCGGCGCAGTCCGGGACGCCTCCGCAGTCCGGGACGGACTCCCGCGCCCACGCGGACCGGCGCAACTTCATGCGGAGGGTCTTCTTCGCGAGCGGCGCCGCGGCCGTCGCCACGATGGGCGGCGCCGGAGCCTGGACCGCGCTCGCCGACGACACCGCCACCCCCACCGCCGACGCCTCCGCCACACCGAGCGGCGCGCCCAGCGGCGGCCCCAGCGGTGGTCCCGGTGGCGGCGCGGGCGGCCCCGGCAACCAGACCATCACGGAGGACTTCTTCGGCCTCACGACCGACGGCAAGCGGATCGACGACCTGTACGCGATCCACTCCACGGGAGTCGCCACCGCTCCCGTGATCGCCGCCGCGAACGCCTTCCTCGCCGGGCTCACCGACACCCAGAAGACGGCGACGCAGTTCACGGTCCACTCCACCGAGTGGCGCCTGTGGAGCAACATCGACTCGTACGCACGTCAGGGCGTCACCCTCGCCGACATGACGGATGCTCAGAAGGCGCTGGGCACGGCTCTGCTGAAGTCGGCGCTCAGCGCGGACGGCCTGGAGACCACCGAGAAGATCCGCAGGATCAACCAGGCGGCCGGCGAGGCGATCGGCAACACCGCCTCCTTCAACGAGGACGCGTACTACTGGACCCTGATGGGCACCCCGTCGGCCACTGAGCCCTGGGGCTTCCAGTTCGACGGCCACCACCTGGTCATCAACTACTTCGTGCTCGGCGACCAGGTCGTCATGAGCCCCTGCTTCTGGGGCTCCGAGCCGACCTCGATGGAGATCGACGGCGAGACCGTGACGGTCTGCCACGAGGAGGTCGTGGCGAGCCTCGCCTTCGTCAACTCCCTCACGCAGGCGCAGCAGGCGGTCGCCATCGAGTCCGCGACCAAGTCGAACGAGTCGATGAAGGCGGGCGCCTTCTCCGACAACGCCGTGCAGACGTACACCGGCCTGCGCGCCGACGTCCTGAACGGGGCGCAGAAGAAGAAGCTTCTCGGCATCGTCGAGGCCTTCGTCGGCCGCGGGAAGGCCGATGTCGCGAAGGTGCGGATGGCCGAGGTCCGTAAGTACCTCGACCAGACCCATGTGACCTGGGCGGGCGGCACGGCCGACGACTCCGCCTTCTACGTCCGGGTGCACAGCCCGGTCGTCTGGGTCGAGGTCGACTGCCAGGCCCCGGGCCCGCTCGCGGGCGCCTACGGGGCCACGCAGGGCAGCGGCGCGACCCAGAAGCACGTCCACTCCATCATCCGCACGCCCAACGGCAACGACTACGGGAGGGAGCTTCTTCGACAGCACTATCTGACGTCACCCCACCATCGGTGACGTGACCGACTCAGGTGGTTTCTCAGTCATAGGAAAATCGGTACCTGAGTGGTTTCTCCGTCATGGCGAGGGCCGCACCCGATGTCAGGGGGTGCGGCCCTCGTGCGTGAAGCGTTTACAGAGGTGGTTGTGCGCGCTAACGTCCGCATGAGGTGGGAGCGCTCCCATGCGGCGGACCGGAACCCGCCGGGAGTTGCTCCCGCCTCACCTCACCCTCCCCGCGCTATTGAGCGAAGGGTCTGTTCGCCAGGTCTGCATCCGTCATGAACGTGACAAGATCGCGATGATCGCGGCCGTCCCGCCACCGCTCCCTCCTCCTCGACGTGCCGATGCTCGGCTGGATGGCCGACTGGACCCTGCCGGGCGGGCAGTCGGTCGTCAGCCTCTGGAACGGCAACGCGACCTGCGGCGGCCAGGACGTGAGGGTGCACAACGCCGACTGGAACGGTGCACTGGATCCCGGGAAGGGCGCGGCCTTCGGGTACGTCGTCTCGGGCTCCGGCGGTGATCCCGCGACCGGGCTTTCCTGTCGGGTCGGTTGACCGGCTCTGGGCGGACCGGGTGGGTGGTGTGGAACTCACCCGGTCCGCGAGCCCGGGCGGGCGAGGGGGGTGCTGCCCGGGGTGGAGGTCCCCCTGCTCGAGCGAAGTCGAGAGCTTGGGGGAGCGTGGCTTGTGACGACCGAGGCGTGCGACAACGTTGTCTGATGGTCTGTACATGACTCTACCGCCTCAACCGACAACGATGTCAAGCGAGTTGAGGGACCACTGAGGGGCGCGTTGCGCCATAGGGGTGTGCGCCGAGCGTGCCTGAGGGGTCGCACGCGGTCTTCCGTGGTACGCGTGGCGCACGTTACTGTTCCTGCGGCTTGTGCGACCTGTGGTGCGCGACCCGTCCGAAGGAGGAGGGGCCGCGTCATGCGTTTCCGTCCGTCATCCGTCCTGCTCGCCGCCGCTTTGGCGGCCGCCGGGATCACCCCCGCCGTCACCCCCGCGGCGGCTGCCACCGCCGCGCCCCCCGACCTCGTCCGGGACCCCACCACCTACGTCGACCCGCTCATCGGCACCAAGAACGGCGGCAACGTCTTCCCCGGCGCCGTCGTCCCCTTCGGCATGCTCTCCTGGAGCCCCGAGAACACCCGCGGCGACGCCACCCGTACGGCCGCGCCCGGTGGTTACCAGTACGACGCCACCCGTATCAGGGGCTTCAGCCTCACCCACATGTCCGGCACGGGCTGCGCGGGCGGCAGTGGCGACATCCCCTTCTTCCCGTACGCCGGTGAGGTCACGTCCTCCCCGGCGAGCGACACCAAGGACGCGGTGTACGCGGCCGACTTCGCGCACACCGACGAGACCGCCGAGCCCGGCCACTACAAGGTCGGCCTCGCCTCAGGCGTCACCGCCGACCTCACCGCGACGGCGCGCACCGGCTCGGGCCGCTTCACCTTCCCCGCAGACAAGCCCGCCTCGCTGCTCGTGCGCAGCGCCAACTCCGAGGTGGGCTCGACCGATTCGACCCTGAAGATCGACCCGGCGACCCGCACGGTCTCCGGGTCCGTCACCTCCGGGAACTTCTGCGGCTACCTCGACCCCGAAGGCCAACGCGCCTACTACACGCTCTACTTCACCGCCCGCTTCGACCGTGACTTCAAGTCGACCGGCACCTGGCAGGACGACAGGCTGAGCCCGGGGTCCACGGAGGCGAGCGGCGGCACCGGCGGCTTCGCGAGCGGCGGCCGTCCCGTCGCGGGCAAGGGCGCGGGCGGCTATGTGGAGTTCGAGCCCGGCGCCGACCCCGTGAACGTCAAGGTCGGCATCTCCTATGTCAGCCAGGCGGGCGCCGCCGCCAACCTCGCGGCCGAGAACCCGCCGTCCCGTTCCTTCGCCTCGGTCCAGGACGCCGCCCACCGGGCCTGGCGCGACCGGCTCGGCGCGATCAGGGTCGGCGGCGGCAGCGACAGCGACCGCACCACCTTCTACACCGCGCTCTACCACGCCCTTCTGCACCCGAACGTCATCAGTGACGCCGACCGCAGATACCGGGGCCCCGACGACAAGGTCCATGTCGTCGGCCGCGGCCACCGGGCCCAGTACGGCACCTTCTCCGGCTGGGACGTCTACCGCTCCCAGGTCCAGCTGCTGACCCTGCTCAGCCCGGACACCGGCTCCGACATCGCGCAGTCCCTGCTCGAACTCGCCCGGCAGAACGGCGGCGTCTGGGACCGCTGGCTGCACGGCGCGAGCGGCACCCACGTCATGAACGGCGACCCGTCCCCGACCGCGCTGGCCGGCATCCGGGCCTTCGGCGGTACCGACTTCGACCTGCGCGGCGCGCTGGACTCGCTGGTCAAGGCGGCGACGTTGCCGACCGAGGGCGACCTCTCCTCCTCGGGCAAGCCGGTCCTGTCCGTCGGGCAGCGGCCGTCGCTCGACAAGTACCTCAAGCAGCACTACATGCCCTCCGTGTCCAACGCCTGGGGCGGCGCCGCCGAGACCCTCGAGATGTCCGGCGCCGACTTCGCGCTCTCCCAACTCGCCACGGCGGCAGGGAAGAAGCGGACGGCCGCCGACTTCGCCCAGCGCTCCCAGTGGTGGCAGAACAACTTCAACATCGCGGCCGACCCGAGTGGTGGCTACATCGCGAACCGCAAGGCGGACGGTAGCTGGGTCACCGGCTTCACCCCGGCGACCGGCAACGGATTCGTGGAGGGTACGGCCGCCCAGTACACCTGGATGGTGCAGCACAACCCGGCCGGGCTCTTCGCCGCGATGGGCGGCCGGGGCAAGGCACTCGACCGCCTCGACACCTTCTTCCACAACGCCGACGGCAGCTGGGCCTTCACGGGCAACGGCGGCGACAAGTCGGAGCTGGACAACGAGCCCTCGATCAACGTGCCCTACCTGTACGCCTACGCGGGCGCGCCCTACAAGACGCAGGAGACCGTCCGCGCCGCGATGACGGGGTTGTGGTCGACCCAGCCCGGCGGCATCCCCGGGAACGACGACCTGGGGGAGATGTCGTCCTGGTACGTCTTCTCCGCGCTCGGCATGTATTCGCAGGTCCCCTCCCGCGGCGAACTCGTCCTCGCCTCACCGCTGTTCACACGGGTGGAGATCAACCGGCCCGGTGGCAACGACATCGAGATCCGCGCGAACGGCGCCGCCGACGACGCCCCGTACGTGCGGTCGCTGAAGGTCGACGGCCGTACCAGCGACCGTCCTTGGCTCCCCGCCTCCTTCGTCCGCGACGGCGGCACGCTCGACTACACGCTCTCCGGTACCCCGAACCGCACCTGGGGCAGTGACCCGGCGGCCGCCCCGCCGTCCTTCCGCGAGGGCGAGCAGCCGTACCAGATCGGTGTCGGCCCGACCACGGCGACGCTCGCACCCGGCGGCAGCACGAAGCTCGACATCCGCGCCCTCGCGCTGAGCGGCGGCACCGGCCCCGAAGTCCGCTTCAAGGTGGACACCCCGGCCGGCGTGACCGCGACCCCCGCCGAGGGCACCGTGACCGACGGCTCCCAGGAGATCACCCTGTCCGCCGGTGACACCGCCCAGCAGGGCTTCTACGACGTCAAGGTCACCGTGACGTCGGCCGCGACCTCCTACGCGCAGCCGGTGGCCCTGACCGTCGCGGCGCCCGGCTCCCTCCTGGCCGCCTACAACAACACCGGTGTCTCCGACGACACCGGCGACCACGACGAGGCCGACTACGACGGCGGCGGCTGGAGCTACTCCCGTCAGGCCCTCGCCGCCGCCGGCCTGACCCCCGGCGCCCAGGGCACCGTGGACGGCCTCACCTACACCTGGCCCGACTCGCCCACCGGCCGTCCCGACAACGCCTCGGCGACCGCCCAGACCATCGAACTCGTCCGCCCGGCCGACCGGTTGTCCTTCCTCGGCAGTGCGGTCAACGGCAACCAGCAGACCCACGCGGCCGTCACCTACACCGACGGCAGCACGGACTTGGTCGACCTCTCCTTCACCGACTGGACCGTCGGCGGCGGAGGCGGCACCGTCCAGTACGGCAACGAGACCGTCGCCAGGACCGCGTACCGCAACGTCGCGGGCGCCGACAAGGACCCGGTGGCCACGTACATCTTCGCCACCAAGCCCTTCCAGGCCCCGCCCGGCAAGACCGTCAAGAGTGTGAAACTCCCGGACAACGCCGACCTGCACGTGTTCACCCTCGCCGTGGGCTGAGGCCGCGGCCGTACAGCGGGGCGGGCGCGGAGAACGATCTCCGCGCCCGCCCCGTCCCCGTGAGGGGTGTCAGCCCAGCAGTTCCACCTCCGCGAGTGTCGCCTCGCTGTCGAGGACCAGGCGGTAGTGCGCGTACGCGCCCGGATGCGCGACCGAGAACACCCGGGTCTGCTTGTCCCAGGTGAAGGACTCGCCGGAGCGCTTGTCGAGGTCGGCCCACGTGGTGCCGTCGGAGGAGCCCTGCAGGACCCAGCCCCCCGGGGCCTTGGTGCGGTCCGCGGACGAGGTCAGGGTGTACTGAACTCCCGTGGCCGCGGCGGACGTCGGCAGGTCGACCGAGGTGACCGTGGCGTCCGTCGCCGAGGTGTTGTCGAAGAGCGCGCCGTCACCCTTGAGGACGTCCGCGCGGGGCGCGGGCACCTTGTCGTCCTGGGTGATCGACACGGGCGCCGCGTCCTTGCCCGTGCCCCACGACGACGGCTTGGAGCCCATGTCGAACTCCAGGACGCCACCACGGGAGATGAGCGAGTGGGGGAGTGAAGTCGACGTCCAGCGCTTGCCGTTGAACTTCACGCCCTGCACGTACACGTTCTTCGCGCTGTTCTTCGGCGCCTTGACGACCAGGTCCTTGCCGTTCTCCAGGTGCACGGTCGCCTTGGTGAACAGCGGGGAGCCGATGGCGTATTCGCCGCTGCCCATCACCAGCGGGTAGAAGCCGAGCGAGGAGAAGAGGTACCAGGCGGACTGCTCGCCGTTGTCCTCGTCGCCGTGGTAGCCCTGCCCGATCTCGCTGCCGGTGTAGAGGCGGGAGAGGACCTCGCGGACGTTCTTCTGCGTCTTCCAGGGCTGACCCGCCGCGTCGTACATGTAGTTCACGTGGTGGGCCACCTGGTTGGAGTGCCCGTACATGCCCATCCGTACGTCACGGGCCTCGGTCATCTCATGGATGACCCCGCCGTAGGAGCCCACGAAGTCCGGCGAGGCCGTCTCGGGGGTCGCGAAGTACGCGTCGAGCTTCTGGGCCAGCCCGCTCCGGCCGCCGTACAGGTTGGCGAGGCCCCGTGAGTCCTGGGGCGCGGTGAAGGCGTACCCCCAGCCGTTCGTCTCGGTGTAGTCGTAGCCCCACACACGCGGGTCGTACTTCGAGGAGTCGAGGCGCCAGTTGCCCTGCGCGTCGCGGCCCTGGAAGAACCCGGCCTTCGAGTCGAAGAGGTTCACATAGTCCTGGGCCCGGTTGAGGAAGTACGCGGACTCCTCCTTGTAGCGCTTCTTGCCGGTCTTCTTGTAGAGGGCCTGGCCCATCTCGGCGATGCCGTAGTCGTTGACGTATCCCTCCATCGCCCACGAGAGGCCCTCGCCGGTGGCGGTGCTGGTGTAGCCGAGGAAGGGGGACGTCGACATGCCCTTGCGGCCCACGCCGGAGGCCGGCGGGACGACGGTCGCGTTCTTCAGGGCGGCGTCGTAGGCCGCCTCCGCGTCGAAGTCCACGCCCTTGACGTACGCGTCCGCGAACGCCACGTCCGAGGAGGTGCCGGTCATCAGGTCCGCGTACCCGGGGGAGGACCAGCGCGAGGTCCAGCCGCCGTCCTTGTACTGCTGCACGAACCCGTCGACCATCTCACCCGCCTGAGAGGGCGTCAGGAAGGAGTACGCCGGCCAGGTCGTCCGATACGTGTCCCAGAAGCCGTTGTTGACGTACACCTTGCCGTCGACGATCTTCGCACCGGTGTGGGTGGGGGTGTCGGGGCCGGGCATCGCGGAGAACGGCGAGGCGTACTGGTACTTCGAACCGACCTTTTCGAAGCCGGAGTTGGGGTACAGGTACAGCCGGTACATGCTGGAGTACAGCGTGGTCAGCTGGTCAGGCGTCGCGCCCTCGACCTCGACCTTGCCGAACAGCTTGTCCCACGTCTTGCGCGCCCGCTCCTTGACGGTCCCGAACGAGGTGCCGTCGGGGATCTCCTGGCGCAGGTTGTCCTTGGCCTGGTCGATGCTGATGAGGGAGGTCGCCAGGCGCAGGGTGACCGTGTGGTCGGCGCCGGGCTTGAACTTCAGGTACCCCTTGACGCCGGACGAGCCGCCGTCCGTGACCGGCGCGTCGAACACCCCGTAGACGAAGAGCCGGGTCGCACCCGTCGACAGCCCGGACTTCACGTCCGAGTACCCGGTGACGATCCCGTTGTCCTTGTCCAGCGTGAGGCCCGCCTGCTCGGTCACGTTGTCGAAGAGCACGCTCGCGTCCTCATCCGGATAGGTGAAGCGCAGGGCGGCGGCATGGTCGGTGGGCGCCATCTCCGCCTTGAGACCGTTCTCGAAGGTCACGCCGTAGTAGTACGGGCGCGCGGTCTCGTTCTCGTGCCGGAAGGCGAGCGCGCGGGCGGTGCGGCCGGTGTCCGGGGTGCCCGAGGCGGCCGAGGGCATCACCTGGAAGGTCTGCCGGTCACCCATCCAGGGGCTCGGCTCGTGGCTCGCGCTGAACGCCTCGATGGTCGGCAGGTTGTCCGCGTTGTTGGCGCGCGCGTAGTCGTACAGCCAGCTCAGCGAGCCCGCGTTGGTCACCGGCGTCCAGAAGTTGAAGCCGTGCGGCAGGGCCGTCGCCGGGAAGTTGTTGCCGCGCGAGAAGCCCCCGCTGGAGTTGGTGCCGCGGGTCGTCAGCGCGTAGTCGGCCAGATGCGCCTTGGGCTTCTCGGGAGCCACGGTCTTCAGCGCCACGTCGTCCAGCCAGCCGCGGAACTTCGCCGGGCCCTGGGGGGAGTCGTACGCGAGGAGTATCCGGTCGACGGTCTTCCCGGCCGCGACCGAACCGATCCGTGAGGCGACGTTGTTCCACTGGTTGACGTACAGCACCTTGGCCGCGCCCTGGCCCTGCGGCGTCAGCGCGAACCCGTGCTGGTCGACCGCGTTCAGGTCACTCAGATAGGTGCCGTCCGTGAACGCCAGGTCCACCGTCACGTTCGTGGCGTCGTAGTCCCGGTCGCCGTCCGCCATCGAGGGGAAGATCCGGTACGACAGCTCGGTGTCGCGCCCGACGCCCACGTTCACGTCGAAGACCTTGTTGTACGAGTACGCCCGGCCGTCCGCCTTGTGCGTACCGGCGTAGCGCAGGGCCCGCTTGCCCGTGAAGCCCGCGCCGGCCTTCGCGGTGGGGGAGCCGCTCGGTCCCCGGTCCACCAGCGAGAGCATGTCCTTGGGCGTCGGGTCGTCGCTCTTCCCCGTAGAGAACTGGACGTCGGCGAGCTGGAGGATGTCGCCGCCGTTGTTCTTGGTGACGTCGAGCCGGAAGTGCTGGTACTCGACGGGGCTCGCGATGTCGTACGGCTTCGTCTGGAACCGCTCGCCGAAGGACTCGCCGGAACGGGTGTCGAGGGTCTTCCAGTCCTTGCCGTCCGTGGAGCCCTGGAGGGTCCAGTCCTGGGGGTCGCGCTCGTCGTGGTCGTTGGCCGACGTCAGCGCGTACGTGACGACCTTGACCGGGGCGTCGAAGTCGAACTCCGCCCAGCCGGTGGGCTCGAAGGTCAGCCACTTGGTGCTCGACTCGTCGTCGACGAGGTTCTCCTTCACCTCGCCGCCGCCGGTGTTCTCGCCGCTCGCGCGGACGTCGGTGACGTGGTCGGTGACATTGCCGGGGATGCCGCTGCTGTAGCCGCCGTCGACACCCGACGCACGCTTTGCACCGTCTGCTCCGGTGTCCACCGTGTTGAGCCAGGTCGGTGCCGGATCGCCTGATTCGAACGAGGAGGCGAACTCGCGATCGGTGGACGCCGTTTGGGCCGGAAGGGCAATCGCGGTGCCCTGCGAGGCCACTACCAGGGAAAGCGCTACCACCCCCATTATTGTCGAAGAACCCCATCTGAGCCGAGCCGAAGAACTCCGTCTGTACCGAGCTCTGTCCTGCATGCGCGAGCACCCTCCCTGGCCTTGGACAACGTTGTCAGACTAGCTGCGCAAGGACCAGTAGGGAGTCAAGTTGTCAGTGGTGTCAAGGGTGTTGGATGTGGCGTCCGGGATGAATATCGTGCGACGAGCTGCGCATTACTCCCATGGTGGGAGATTGGTGCCCTGTCGATCTTCCCCCGGGGAAGTCGCGGACGCCCCACATTTCCGCGAGGTCTCAACTCGGAAAAGACCCGCGGGTAAACCCGCTTTCGATCTTGCTCCGCTGGCGGGAAGTGGACTATACCTGTCGGCACCCGCCCAGCCGTTCGACGGCCGCGGGCAGGCACGTCCCGGGGGGAATCGGGCGTCGGCGGCCAGTGTGACGGGCAGGGATCGCCGCGTTGACCGACTGAATCCCTCACGCATGACCCCAGCTTGACCTAACCGCGGTGCCGGGGAGGATCCGGTTCACCGCCTGAGTCCTGGAGAAGGCGAGGACTTGAGCATGGGATCCACTTCCGCCGAGAACAGCAACACCGAGGGTGTCGGCCGCCGTGACCTGATCAAGCGGTCCGCGGCACTCGGCCTGATTTCCGTACCGACGATGAGCTTTTTGTCTGCTTGTGCGAGCAGCGACAGCGGCTCCGGTGACAAGGCCAAGGCCGGCAAGAAGACCACGAAGAACCCGCTGGGCGTCAACGAGACGGCCCCGCTCGCCGTCGTCATCTTCGACGGCGGATTCGGTACGAAGTACGCGACCGACGCCAACGCCCAGTACAAGACGGCCTACCCGAAGGCCAAGGTCAACTTCCATGCGACCCAGAAGATCCAGTCCGAACTGCAGCCCAAGTTCAACGGCGGCACCCCGCCGGACCTGATCGACAACTCCGGCGCCCAGCAGATGGACATGGGCGTGCTCGTCGGCAAGAAGCAGCTCACCGACCTGACCCCGCTCCTCGACGCGCCGTCCATCGACGACCCGTCGAAGAAGGTCCGCGACACGCTGCGTCCCGGCATCGTGGAGATGGGCCAGTTCGACGGCGCGCCGGTCTGGATCATGTACTACGCGTACACCGTCTACGGCGTCTGGTACTCGCAGACCGCCCTCGACAAGCTCGACGCGACGTACCCCGAGACCTGGGACGCGATGCTCGCGCTGTGCGAGAAGGCGAAGAAGAAGGGCATGGCCGGCTGGACGTACGCGGGCAAGTACCCGTACTACCTGCCGTTCTCGCTCTACCCCTTCATCGCCAAGATCGGCGGCCGGGAGGTTCTCGACAAGATCGACAACCTGGAGCCGGGCGCCTGGAAGGACCCGGCCGTCAAGTCGGCGTTCGAGGCGTACTACGAGCTCTACAAGAAGGGTTACATCCTCCAGGGCACCCCGGGCATCGACCACATCCAGTCGCAGACCGCCTGGGCCAAGGGCAAGGCGCTCTTCATCCCGAACGGCTCCTGGGTGGAGAACGAGTCCGCGAACGTCATCCCGAAGGACTTCAACCTGGCCGTCAGTGGCCCGACCGGTCTGGACAGCTCCGACAAGATGCCGTTCGGCACCATCTGGGCCTCCGGCGGCGAGCCCTTCATCGTGCCGGCCAAGGCGAACAACCCCGAGGGAGGCATGGAGCAGCTGCGCATCATGCTCAGCGAGGCCTCGTCGAAGAACTTCACCAGCCAGGTGAAGTCGCTGACCGCCTACAACGGCGGTACCGACGGCATCACGCTGACCCCGGGCCTCAAGTCCGGTGTCGCGGCCCTGGAGAAGGCCGGGACCAACGTGGTCAACCCGCGGCTCCAGGACTGGTACGTGAAGCTTCAGAAGGAGCAGATCGGTGTCGCCGGTCTCGGCGAGATGATGGCAGGACGGCTGACCCCGGCCGAGGCCATCAAGAAGATCCAGGGCTACGCGGACGCGGCGGCCAAGGACCAGTCCATCAAGCACTACAAGCACCAGTAGCGGCGCGTGTCCACGCGTCACCGGCGGTGGCAACCGCGATTCGATCGGGGTCGGTAACCATGCAACACGGCAAGTACCGGTTCATCGTGGGGTTCTTGGTGGCCCCCTTGGCGTTGTACGCGATCTTCGTGATCTGGCCCTTCGTCCAGGCCATCTACTACTCGTTCACGGACTGGACCGGTCTGAGCCCCGACTTCAAGATGGTCGGTTTCGCCAACTACACCAGAATGCTGCACGACGACATCTTCTGGAAGTCGTTGCAGCACAGTCTGCTGTTCGCGTTGCTGCTGCCGCTGGTGACGCTGGGCCTCGCGCTCTTCTTCGCCTTCATGCTCAATGTCGGTGGGCGGCGCCGAAAAGGCGCCGCCATCACCGGAGTGCGCGGTTCGGGTTTCTACAAAATCGCCTACTTCTTCCCGCAGGTGCTGTCGATCGCGATCGTCTCCCTGCTTTTCCAATTCGCCTACAACCCCAACGACGGCGTCATCAACGGGACGTTGAAGGCCATCGGCCTCGGCAGTGTCCAGCCGGACTGGCTGGGCGACCCGAACCTCGCCCTGTGGTGTGTGATGGCGGTGCTGCTGTGGAGCACGGTCGGGTTCTTCGTCGTGCTGTTCTCGGCGGGAATGGCGTCGATTCCGAAGGACTTCTACGAGGCCGCGCTGCTCGACGGCGCGAGCCGCGCCACCACCTTCTTCAAGATCACCCTTCCGCTGCTCTGGGACACCGTGCAGTCGGGATGGGTGTACATGGGGATCCTGGCGCTCGGCGCCGAGGCGTTCGCCGCCGTACAGATCATGACCGTGGGTCCCGGCGGCCCCGACTACTCGACCACGGTCCTTCCGCTGTACGTGTACCAATCGGCGTTCCGTGACGCGAACGCCGCCTACGCCACCACGATCGGTGTCGCGCTGCTCATCGTCACGCTGCTGTTCGCGGCGATCGTGATGCGACTGGGCCGGCGCGAGCGGTTGGAGTTCTAGCTTGACGCTCCCCTCCCCGAAGGGAGGGGATTCTTACGGCTCGCGCCGTGAGACTTCCTGTTTCATCGCCGACTGCCCGTCCGGAGAACTCCGTTGGGGTCTTACACCAGCTCCGCAGGCTGCAACCGCCCGTCCGGCGGCCAGAAGGTTCTTCGCTGCGTTCACGTCCCGGTCGTGGGTCGTACCGCAGTCGCACGTCCAGGTGCGGATGCTGAGCGGCATCTTCTGCTGAAGGGCGCCGCAGGTGGAGCACAACTTGGAGGAGGGGAAAAAGCGGTCTACCGCGATCACTTCCCGCCCGTACCACTGGGCTTTGTACTCCAGCATGCTCCGGAACTCCGACCAGGCCGCATCACTGATGGCGCGGGCGAGGCTCCGGTTTTTGACCATGTTGCGCACGGTCAGGTCCTCGATCACGAGCGTTTGGTTCTCACGCACGAGACGAGTGGTCAGTTTGTGCAGGTGGTCCCTGCGCCGGTCGGTGATACGGGCGTGAACGCGGGCGACCTTGCGTCTGGCCTTGGCGCGGTTGGCTCCGTCACCCTTGGCCTTGCGGGACAGCTCTCGTTGGGCCCTGGCCAGGCGGGCACGGTCTTGGCGTTCATGCCGGGGATTGGCGATCTTCTCGCCGGTCGAGAGTGTCAGCAGGTGTTCCAGGCCCACGTCGATCCCGACCGCGCCGGCGTTGACGGGGAGCGGCTGGACGCCGGGGTCCTCACACAGCATCGAGACGAACCAGCGTCCCGCCGCGTCCTGGGACACGGTCACCGTGGACGGCTTCGATCCTTCGGGGAGTGGCCGGGACCACACGATGTCGAGCGGCTCCGCCATCTTTGCCAAGGTCAGTTTGCCGTCCCGGAACCGGAAACCGCTGGTGGTGTACTCGGCCGAGCGGCGGGACTTCTTCCGCGACTTGAAGCGCGGGTACTTGGCCCGCTTACCGAAGAAGCTGGTGAACGCCACCTGCAGGTGGCGCAGACACTGCTGGAGCGGGACGGAGGAGACGTCGTTGAGGAACGACAGTTCCTCGGTCTTCTTCCACGCCGTCAGCAGTGCCGACGTGGCGTTGTAGTTGACCCGCTCCTGTCGCGTCCACGCCTCGGTGCGGGCGGCGAGCGCCATGTTGTAGACCTTGCGAACGCATCCGAACGTGCGCGACAGCTCCGCTGCCTGCGCATCGGTCGGACGGAAGCGGTACTTGAACGCCCGCTTCACATGGCTCGTGGTCATGATCACAAACTAGCGCTGCTGCAGGTAAGGATCAAACCTGCGGGTCACAGCACTGCGATCCGCTCCGGCCGCGAATCGCAGCTCTTCGCCCTGCTCCGCAGGAGTCCGTTTCCTCTCCGCCCTGAAGGGCGGAGTATTCACGGAGGGATCCGATGAAGACCACTGACACCCCGCCGCCCCTGGAGCCGGTCGAGGACCGTCCTCAGCAGGTGACGAAGGAGAAGACGCCGCCGCAGAAGGCGAAGAGCAGCGAGGGCGGCATCCTCAACGCCTTCTCGCACGGCATTCTCATCATCTGGGCGATCATGGTCGTACTGCCCCTGCTGTGGGCGGTGATGACGTCTTTCAAGGACGACGACTCCATTTTCAGCTCGCCCTGGTCGCTGCCGGACAAACTGCACTTCGACAACTGGTCGCGCGCGTGGTCGCAGGCCCACATGAGCGACTACTTCGGCAACACGCTCATCGTGGTGGGATTCTCGCTGCTCGGTACGCTCGTGCTCGGCTCGATGGCGGCGTACGTCCTCGCCCGATTCGAGTTCCCGGGCAACCGATTCATTTACTTCCTCTTCGTCGGAGGAATGAGTTTCCCGATCATGCTGGCCCTGGTTCCGTTGTTCTACGTCCTGAACAACATGAGTCTGCTGAACACGCTGCCGGGTCTGATCCTCGTCTACATCGCCTACTCGCTGCCGTTCACGGTCTTCTTCCTGACCTCGTTCTTCAGGACGCTCCCGACCTCGATCGCCGAGGCGGCGTTCGTGGACGGCGCCTCGCACACCAGGACCTTCTTCCAGATCATGCTGCCGATGGCCAAGCCGGGTCTGGTCAGCGTCGGGATCTTCAACTTCCTGGGCCAGTGGAACCAGTACATGCTCCCCACCGTGCTGAACACCGACCCCGACAAGAAGGTCCTCTCCCAGGGCCTCGTCGAGCTGGCGACCAGCCAGGGCTACAAGGGCGACTGGTCGGGCCTCTTCGCGGGCCTGGTGATGGCCATGCTCCCGGTGCTGGCCGCGTACATCATCTTCCAGCGACAGGTGGTCCAGGGGCTGACGGCGGGGGCTCTCAAGTAGACCGAGCCCGGCAACGGCCGAATCCGTCGAACACCGAGAACTCCCTGGAGTACGTCATCCCCTCCGAATACGCGGAGGGGATTACGCGTACTCGGTCCCGCGTACTCGGTCCCGCATATTCGGCCCCGTACATTCGGTTCCGCATATTCAGTACCGCACATTCGGTCCCGCCTATTTGGTCCCGCCCACTTGGTCCCGTCCCCTCGGTTCCGCATTCCCCGGCGCCGATCCCCCGAAAACGGCTCCACCCCGCCCGGAGGGGTTCCGCGGGAGCCCGCGCCCGGCGGGGCGGCATCTTGATCTTGATCTTGAACTGCCGAGGCGGCGACAACTTGTAATCAGTCGGGGTGTGACCTGGACCACAGAAGGATCTACGGCCCAGTCTGTCCCGCACGCGTGTGCTCATCCGCGCCGGATGCAGCTCAACCTCTTGACGGGAGGTAACCCAAACAGCTCAGCTTAGAGTTCACTAGTTGGACATAGGCGGGGCCTCATCGTGGCGGCCCCGTACGCGGGAGGTCGTCGTGGAGACTCCGGGGTCGCAGTCGTCGCTGCACCGAGCCAATCTGGAGCGCGTCGTACGTGCGGTGCGCCTTGCCGGTTCGCTCACGCAGGCGGAGATCGCGAGGACGACGGGCCTCTCCGCCGCGACCGTTTCCAATATCGTCCGGGAACTCAAGGACGGCGGAACGGTCGAGGTCACCCCCACTTCGGCGGGTGGCCGCAGGGCACGCAGCGTGTCCCTGAGCGGTGACGCCGGCATCGTCATCGGCGTCGACTTCGGCCATACGCATCTGCGCGTCGCGGTCGGGAACCTCGCCCACCAGGTGCTGGCCGAGGAGTCCGAGCCGCTGGATGTGGACGCGAGCGCCGCACAGGGCTTCGACCGGGCGGAAGAGCTGGTCAACCGCCTGATCGCGGCGACCGGGGTGGACCGGTCCAAGATCGCGGGTGTGGGGCTCGGCGTGCCCGGTCCCATCGACGTGGAGTCGGGGACCCTGGGGTCCACCGCGATCCTGCCGGGCTGGACCGGCGCGAAGCCCGCCGAGGAGCTGCGGGGGCGGCTCGGCGTGCCCGTGTACGTGGACAACGACGCCAACCTGGGCGCGCTCGGCGAGCTGGTCTGGGGCAGCGGGCGCGGGGTCAAGGACCTGGCGTACATCAAGGTCGCGAGCGGTGTCGGCGCCGGGCTGGTGATCGACGGCAAGATCTACCGCGGGCCTGGCGGCACGGCGGGTGAAATCGGGCATATCACTCTCGATGAATCCGGTCCCGTCTGTCGCTGTGGCAATCGGGGCTGCCTGGAGACCTTTGCGGCGGCGCGCTATGTGCTGCCGCTGCTGCAGTCCAGCCACGGCACGGACCTGACCATGGAAGGCGTCGTCAGGCTGGCTCGGGACGGCGATCCGGGCTGTCGTCGGGTGATCGCCGATGTCGGCCGTCACATCGGAAGCGGGGTTGCGAATCTCTGCAACCTGCTCAACCCGAGTCGGGTGGTCCTCGGTGGCGACCTCGCCGAGGCCGGGGAGCTCGTCCTCGGGCCCATCAGGGAGTCGGTCGGCCGGTACGCGATCCCCAGTGCCGCACGTCAACTCTCGGTGCTTCCAGGGGCACTTGGCGGGCGCGCGGAGGTACTCGGGGCACTCGCCCTCGCGCTCAGCGAGATGGGCGATTCGACCCTTTTGGACGGATCGCTGTCCGCGGGCGCCCCTGCCTTCACTTAGAGAACGCATGGCACCGTTGCCATCTCGTTAAGTATTTACTTCTTGACGTCGCACGCGTGGCCGAGTTGACTTCCAGCCACCTCGGCCGCAACGACGCGGCCTCGTCAGGGAGGTTTCTAAAGTGAACACGCGTATGCGTCGTGCCGCGTTTGCCGTTGCTGCTGGTGCGATGGCCGTTTCGCTGGCTGCTTGTGGCAGTGCCAAGGAGTCCGGCGACAAGAGCGACAGCTCGAGCTCCGCCAAGAAGGGCGACGCGATCAAGGTCGGTCTGCTCCTTCCCGAGAACCAGACCGCGCGTTACGAGAAGTTCGACCGGCCCTTGATCGAGAAGAAGGTCAAGGAACTGACGAACGGCAAGGGCACGCTCCAGTACGCCAACGCCAAGCAGGACGCCACCACGCAGGCGCAGCAGGTCGAGACGATGATCACCGACAAGGTGGACGTCCTGATCGTCGACGCTGTGGACTCCGCGGCCATCAAGAACTCGGTCCAGAAGGCCAAGGACGCCGGCATCCCCGTCGTCGCCTACGACCGTCTCGCGCAGGGTCCGATCAGCGGCTACACGTCGTTCGACAACACGACCGTCGGCAAGACGCAGGGTGAGGCCCTCCTCACGGCGCTCGGATCCAAGGCCAAGTCCGGCAAGATCGTGATGATGAACGGGTCGTCCACCGACCCGAACGCCGCCCAGTTCAAGGCCGGTGCCCACTCCGTCCTCGACGGCAAGGTGAACATCGGCAAGGAGTACGACACCAAGGACTGGAAGCCGGAGAACGCCAACGCCAACATGGAGGGCGCCATCACCGCCCTCGGCAAGAAGAACGTCATCGGCGTCTACTCCGCCAACGACGGCATGGCCGGCGGTATCATCACCGCCCTCAAGGCGGCCGGCATCTCCGTCCCGGTCACCGGCCAGGACGCCGAGCTCGCGGGTGTGCAGCGCATCCTCACCGGTGAGCAGTTCATGAGCGTCTACAAGTCCTACCCGCAGGAAGCGAACACCGTCGCCGAGATGGCCGTCGCGATCGCCCAGGGCAAGTCGCTCGACACCATCGCCAAGGACAAGGTCGACAGCCCGACCGACAAGGCGATCCCCTCGGTCATCGTCCCGGTCGTCTCGCTGACCAAGGACAACATCAAGGACACCGTCCTCAAGGACGGCATCTACACGGTCAGCGACATCTGCACCGGCGCCTACAAGGCGAAGTGCGACGCGCTCGGCATCAAGTAGTCCGAGCAACTGAAGTAGCCGCCGCAAGTCTCTATCCACGTACGGGAATTCGTTCTTGAATTTCCGTACGGGACTTGCGTCATCGAAGCCCCTCCGGCGCCCCGCATCCATCAGCCCCGCAAAGCTAGGGCGGGGCGCCGGACGGAACACCCCCCTCCACAAACTTCTGCACAACCTCCCGCCGGGTCAGGCGGCGAAGGAGATGGTTCACGTGTCCGCTACGCCTGTTCTGGCGTTGCGCGGGGTCTCCAAGCGATTCGGTGCCGTCCAGGCGCTCACCGACGTAGAGCTTGAGGTCCACGCCGGTGAAGTGGTCGCCCTGGTGGGCGACAACGGCGCAGGAAAGTCCACGCTGGTGAAGACGATCGCCGGCGTGCACCCCATCGATGAGGGCGTCATCGAGTGGGACGGCAAGGCCGTCCACATCAACAAGCCGCAAGACGCGCAGGGCCTCGGTATCGCGACCGTGTACCAGGACCTGTCGCTGTGCGACAACATCGACGTCGTCGGCAACCTCTACCTGGGCCGGGAGCTGAAGAAGCGCGGCATCCTGGACGAGGTCGAGATGGAGCGCCGCTCCCGCGAGCTGCTGGACACGCTGTCCATCCGTATCCCGAGCGTCCGCATCCCGATCGCCTCGCTCTCCGGCGGTCAGCGCCAGACCGTGGCGATCGCCCGTTCGATGCTCGGCGAGCCCAAGCTCGTCATCCTCGACGAGCCCACCGCGGCCCTCGGTGTCGAGCAGACCGCCCAGGTCCTCGACCTGGTGGAGCGGCTGCGTGAGCGCGGTCACGCGGTCATCCTCATCAGCCACAACATGGCGGATGTGAAGGCCGTGGCCGACAAGGTCGCCGTCCTGCGCCTCGGGCGCAACAACGGCATCTTCGAGGTCAAGTCGACCTCGCAGGAAGAGATCATCTCCGCCATCACGGGCGCCACGGAGAACGCCGTGACCCGTCGTGCGGCGCGCAGCAATGGGGAGGCTCAGAAGTGAGCATCGACAAGACCTCTGAGACCCCCGAGGACCACGTGGTGGAGAACCCCGAGGCGGCCGCCGCGGCGGTCACCGCGGTCGACCCCCGCCTCCTCGTGCGCGAGCAGGGCCTCGCGGGCTACGCCTCCGAGTTCAAGCGCAAGATGAAGGCCGGTGACCTGGGCTCGATCCCGGTCGTCCTCGGTCTGGTCATCATCTGGATCATCTTCCAGAGCCTGAACTCCAACTTCCTCACCGCGGGCAACCTGTCCGACATCTCCGTCGCCATGGTCGGCACGGGCATGATCGCCGTCGGCATCGTCTTCGTGCTGCTGCTCGGTGAGATCGACCTGTCGGTCGGTTCGGTCTCCGGTGTCGCGGGCGCCGCGTTCGCGGTGCTGAACGTCACGCACGGCATGAACGAGTATCTGGCCTTCGTGCTGGCCATCCTCACGGGCACGGTCGCGGGCGCGATCCACGGCTTCGTGTTCGCGCGCATCGGTGTGCCGGCCTTCGCCGTCACCCTGGCCGGTCTGCTCTTCTGGAACGGCTTCATGCTCCGGATCCTGGGCGACAACGGCACCATCAACCTGGACAGCAACGGCCTCGTCGCCAAGCTGACCAGCTACTACTTCACCGATGTCGCCGCCGCCTACGCGCTCGCCATCGGTGTCACCGCCGTGTTCTTCCTCAGCTCCTTCTACGGCAACAAGCGCCGCGAGGCCGCGGGTGTGCCGTCCCGGCCGCTGAGCGAGACCGTCCTGCGCACCGCGCTGCTGGCGATCGTCGCCTTCGCCGTGGCGATCACCTACAACCAGTACAAGGGCCTTCCGCTGGCCGTGGTGATCTTCATCGCGGTGCTGCTGATCACGGACTTCGTGCTGCGCCGGACCGCGTACGGCCGGAAGATCTTCGCGCTCGGTGGCAGCGTCGAGGCCTCCCGGCGTGCCGGTATCAACGTGGAGATGGTGCGGATCTCGGTCTTCGCGATCTCCGGTACGTTCGCCGCCATCGGTGGTCTGTTCATCGCCTCGAAGATCGCCTCCGCCAACCAGGGCGCGGGCGCGGGTGACCTCCTGATGAACGCGATCGCCGCGGCGGTCATCGGTGGCACCAGCCTCTTCGGTGGCCGCGGTCGTACGTGGAACGCGCTGCTGGGTGTGCTGGTGATCGTGTCCATCCAGTACGGTCTGGCGCTGCAGGGCATCGCGTCGCCGATCCAGTACATGATCACCGGTGGTGTGCTTCTCGCCACGGTCGTCATCGACGCCATCACGCGCAAGACGCAGAAGACGGCCGGTCGCGCGTAGCGGCGTGCGGGGAAGCTGCGGGCCGGCTGTGGCTGGTCGCGCAGTTGCCCGCGCCCCCGAGGGGCGCGCTGCCCGCAGCCCCCTTTGAACCTGTGCCCGGTGCCAATGGCGGTGCCGGGCACAGTCATGTCCGGGCGGAACATTAGACTCGACAGGCCCGGCAAAGCTCGAACAGCTCTACTGCAAGGAGGCACGGGTGCCGCTGCTGACCCGCATCAGGGGACCGCGCGATCTGGACCGGCTCAGCCTGGAGCAGCTGGACCAGCTGGCCGGCGAGATCAGGACCTTTCTCGTCGACGCGGTCTCCAAGACAGGCGGCCACCTCGGCCCCAATCTCGGTGTCGTGGAGCTCACCATCGCCCTGCACCGCGTCTTCGAGTCGCCGAAGGACAGGGTGCTGTGGGACACCGGTCACCAGTCCTACGTCCACAAGCTGCTCACCGGCCGTCAGGACTTCTCGAAGCTGAAGATGAAGGGCGGCCTGTCCGGCTATCCCTCGCAGGCCGAGTCCGAGCACGACGTGATCGAGAACTCGCACGCCTCCACGGTCCTCGGCTGGGCCGACGGTCTGGCGAAGGCCAACGAGGTGCTCGACAGGGACGACCACGTGGTCGCCGTCATCGGTGACGGCGCTCTCACCGGCGGCATGGCCTGGGAGGCGCTCAACAACATCGCGGACGCCAAGGACCGCCACCTGGTCATCGTCGTCAACGACAACGAGCGTTCGTACGCCCCCACGATCGGCGGCCTCGCGAACCACCTGGCGACCCTGCGCACCACGGACGGCTACGAGCGCTTCCTCGCCCGGGGGAAGGACCTCCTGGAGCGCACGCCGGTCGTCGGCAGGCCGCTCTACGAGACCCTGCACGGCGCGAAGAAGGGGCTCAAGGACTTCATCGCCCCGCAGGGCATGTTCGAGGACCTGGGCCTGAAGTACGTCGGCCCGATCGACGGCCACGACATCGAGGCCCTGGAGTCGGCGCTGGCCCGCGCCAAGCGCTTCGGCGGCCCGGTCATCGTGCACTGCCTCACCGAGAAGGGCCGCGGCTACCAGCCCGCGCTGCAGGACGAGGCGGACCGCTTCCACGCCGTCGGCAAGATCCACCCCGACACGGGCCTGCCGATCGCCTCCTCCGGCGCCGACTGGACCTCCGTCTTCGGCGAGGAGATGGTCAAGCTCGGCCAGGAGCGCAAGGACGTGGTCGCCATCACGGCCGCGATGCTCCAGCCGGTCGGCCTCGACAAGTTCGCCAAGGTCTTCCCCAAACGGGTGTACGACGTCGGTATCGCGGAGCAGCACGCCGCCGTGTCCGCGGCGGGCCTGGCGACCGGCGGACTGCACCCCGTCTTCGCCGTCTACGCGACCTTCCTCAACCGCGCCTTCGACCAGGTCCTGATGGACGTGGCCCTGCACAAGTGCGGCGTGACGTTCGTGCTGGACCGCGCGGGTGTCACCGGTACGGACGGTGCCTCGCACAACGGCATGTGGGACATGTCGATCCTTCAGGTCGTGCCGGGTCTCAGGCTCGCCGCGCCGCGTGACGCCGACCAGGTCCGCGCCCAGCTGCGCGAGGCCGTCGACGTGACCGACGCGCCGACCGTGGTCCGCTTCTCCAAGGGCGCGGTCGGTCCCGCGGTGCCCGCGGTGGGCCGGATCGGCGGCATGGACGTGCTGCGTGAGCCGGGCACCGACGTGCCCGACGTGCTCCTCGTCTCCGTCGGCGCCCTCGCCCCGATGTGCCTGGAGATCGCCGGCCTCCTCGACCAGCAGGGCATCTCCACGACCGTCGTCGACCCGCGCTGGGTCAAGCCGGTCGACGAGGCCATGGCCCCGCTCGCCGAGCAGCACCGCGTGGTCGTCACCGTCGAGGACAACTCCCGGGTGGGTGGCGTGGGCTCGACGATCGCGCAGGCCCTGCGCGACGCGGGCGTCGACGTCCCGCTGCGCGACTTCGGCATCCCGCCGCGCTTCCTCGACCACGCCTCGCGCGCCGAGGTCATGGCGGAGATCGGCCTGACCGCACCGGACATCGCCCGTCAGGTCACCGGTCTCGTCTCCAAGCTCGACGGCCGCTTCCCGGGGGCCGCCGCGCAGGCGGTGGACTCGGTGGAGCCCGCCCGAGACTGACGTACCACGGTCGAACGCAGGTCCATTGGGCCGGTTTCGCCACCCCGCACGGGTGGCGAAACCGGCCCATTTGCGTGAACCCGACCGCATCGGGGCATGCGCGGTACAGGCCCCCTCGATCATGTCGAGGACACCGAGCGTGGAGGTAGGCCCGTGAGCAGCACCCTCTTCAGGACGAAGAAGGTCGAACAGTCGATCTTGGACACTGAGGAGCCGGAGCACGCACTCAAGAAGTCGCTGTCGGCTCTGGATCTCACCGTCTTCGGCGTCGGTGTCATCATCGGGACCGGCATCTTCGTCCTCACCGGCAAGGTCGCCAAGGAGAACGCGGGCCCCGCGGTCTCGCTGGCGTTCGTCGTCGCGGGTGTCGTCTGCGCCCTGGCGGCGCTGTGCTACGCGGAGTTCGCCTCCACGGTCCCGGTGGCGGGGTCCGCGTACACCTTCGCGTACGCCTCGCTCGGTGAGCTGCCCGCCTGGATCATCGGCTGGGACCTGGTGCTGGAGTTCGCGCTCGGTACGGCGGTGGTGGCCGTCGGCTGGTCGGGGTACGTGCGCTCGCTCCTGGACAACGCGGGCTGGCATCTGCCGGGCTATCTCAGCGGGCGTGAGGGGTCCTCCGGGTTCGGCTTCGACATCCTCGCCGCCGCGCTGGTGCTGGTGCTCACGGCGATCCTGGTCATCGGCGTGAAGCTGTCCGCCCGCGTCACCACGGTCGTCGTCGCCATCAAGGTCACCGTCGTGATGATTGTGATCATCGCGGGCGCCTTCTTCATCGTGGGCGACAACTACACGCCCTTCATCCCCAAGGCGCAGGCCCAGGAGGCGGGCGGCAGTCTCAAAGCCCCGCTCGTCCAGCTCATCTTCGGCTACACACCCACCAACTTCGGCGTGATGGGCATCTTCACCGCCGCCTCCGTCGTCTTCTTCGCCTTCATCGGCTTCGACGTGGTGGCGACGGCCGCCGAGGAGACCAAGAACCCGCAGCGGGACATGCCGCGCGGCATCCTGGGCTCGCTCTTCATCTGCACCGCTCTCTACGTGGCCGTGTCGATCGTCGTCACCGGCATGCAGAGGTACGACCGGCTGTCCATCGACGCCCCGCTCGCCGACGCCTTCAAGGCGACCGGGCACCCCTGGTTCGCGGGCGTCATCAGCTTCGGCGCCGCCGTCGGTCTGACCACGGTCTGCATGATCCTGTTGCTCGGCCAGACCCGGGTCTTCTTCGCGATGAGCCGCGACGGACTGCTGCCGCGGTTCTTCTCCCGGGTCCACCCCAGGTTCCGCACCCCGCACCGGCCGACCATCCTGCTCGGTGTGATCATCGCGATCGTGGCGGGCTTCACCAGCCTCAGCGAACTGGCCGAACTGGTCAACATCGGTACGCTCTTCGCCTTCGTCGTCGTCGCGATCGGCGTCGTCATCCTCCGCCGCACCCGCCCCGACCTGCCCCGCTCCTTCCGCACCCCGCTGGTCCCGCTCGTCCCGATCGTCTCCGTCCTCGCCTCGCTCTGGCTGATGCTCAACCTGCCGGCCGAGACCTGGCTGCGGTTCGCGATCTGGATGGTGATCGGCTTCGTCGTCTACTTCCTGTACGGCCGCTCGCACAGCCGTCTGGAGCGGCACGAGGAGGCGACCGAGGCCGCGGTGCACCCGCCGCGCCCCAACACCCAGTGATCGGCTCCTATTGATGCTCCGGCCCCGTATGTCCCGCTTCGGTGGAGACCGCGGGGCCGGATAGCGTGCACCGTATGCTCGCCGGGCTCCTGGAAACACCACGCTCCGCAGCCGCGTCACGGATGTCGGGCCCCGGCTACTGGAGACGGCTGCTGCCCGTCCTCGGGGTGCTGGTCTGTCTCACCCGGGCCCCCTCCTTCGTACGGCCGCTGTGGAACCCCGACGAGGGCTATCTCGCCGTACAGGCGCGGATACTGGCGGGCGGGGGAGAGCTGTACGAGACCGTCGTGGACCGCAAGCCGCCGCTCGTGCCGTGGCTGTACGAGGCGGCGTTCGCGGTGTTCGGCTCCGGTTCGCTGACCTCCGTGCGCGTCCTCGCGATCGTGGCCCAGCTGTCGACCGCCGTGCTGCTGGCCTCGCTGGCCCGGCGTCGCTGGGGCGATCCGGCCGGGCGCACGGCCGGGGTGCTGTACGTGCTGGTCTCGATCGGGCTCAACCCCGAGGACGCGCAGGCGGCGACCTTCGAGGTGTTCATACTGCCCTGTACGACGGCCGCGATGTGGTGCGCCGACCGGTGCCGCTGGGGCGCCGCGGGGGTCGCCGTGGCGTGCTCCTTCCTGACCAAGCAGACCGGTGGGGTGGTGCTCGTGCCGGTGCTGTGGATGCTGTGGCGGCAGGAGACGCCACCCCGAAAGGGACTGCTGTGGATGGGAGTTGGCGTGGTCACCCCGGTCCTCGGCGCGGCGCTGCTCACCACCCCGGCGGGTTTCCTGTTCTGGACGGTCACCGGTTCGGGTGCCTACGTCTCCTTCACGGGCTCCGAACTCCACGTCCTGTCACGGGGGCTGACCAACACGGGGATCCTCGCGGCGGCCTGCGCGGGCCTGATCCCGCCGATCCTGCGGGCGCTGCGCGTGGCTCGCACCGGCGCGGCCGAACTCTGGCTGTGGCTCGGCTCGTCGGCGGTGGCGGTCCTGGTCGGCTTCCACTTCTTCGGCCACTACTACCTGCAACTCATCCCGTCCGTGGCCCTGTTGGCGACGGCCGCGCTCCAGATCCTGCCCCGCGACCGCCTGCCGACCGCCGTCTTCGCCTCGGCCGGCTGCTGCGCGCTGTTCCTGGCCTGGGGCCTGCTCGCGCCGCGCCCCGAACTCGGGCACGCCCAGCGCCTCGCCGCCGCCCTGGACCACCGCACGGATCCCGGGGACCGCGTCCTCGTGTGGGGCATACACCCGGAGACGTACTGGCTGGCGAACCGGACCCCCGCCAGCCGCTATCTGACCGCCGGGCTCCTCACCAACTACAGCGGGGGCCGCGACGGTCCCCAGGTGGGCGAGAAGTACGCCGTCGAGGGCGCCTGGCCGGTGTTCCGCGCGGAACTGACGGCCCACCCACCGGCCCTCGTCGTCGACGACTCCCGGGGCAAGCCGTACACCCCCGACCGGGTCGGCTCGCTGCGCCGGCTGCTGGCCGCGGGGTACGAGGAGGCGGGCACGGTGGACGGGGCGGTGCTGTACGCCCGCGCGGGGCGGCCGGACTGACGCCGGGGCCGCGCCGCGCACCCGGCTCGCCCCACCCGCTCGCCCGCCGGCCTGCTCCGGCTCAGCGTCGCGCGCCGGCTCAGGAGGGCCCCCGTACCGTCCGGGGTCCCGCCACCTCCGCGCCCGACTCGGCCACCCTGCGCCGCAGTTCACGGTCCGCCGTGATGACCAGGACGGGGCGGTCACCGGCCTCGGTCACCACCTCCACGATGCGGTCGTCGCCGCTGCCGGGTGCCGCCACGACCCGGACACCGGCGACGGACTTCACACCCCTGGCCGCGCCCTCCACCACGAGGACCAGCTCCACCGGACCCTCGTGCCCGGGCAGTCCGTCCCGGGCGAGCCGGTCCCGCAGCCGCTCCGCGGCACCCCGGCGATCGCGCCACCAGCCGTCGGGGACGGAGCCGACGACGTTGGCGGCGTCGATGATCACGAGCAGAGGCTGGTCGGTCATCCGGCCAGCGTCGCATGAGCAGCCCGGGGACATCCGTTTGAACAGTCGTTTGAACGGCCTTCACGCGGGCTTGAGGAAACGTTCATCCTATGATGGGGCGCGCTCGGCCTCCCGCGTGCCCGCACGCGGAGGCGGCAGGGGAGCCGCGTCGAGTGTCATGGGAAAGGGCAGGTCACGTCATGCGGACCAGATCCGGGCGCGCCGCCGTCCGGGGCAGAGCGAAGGTCGACGCCGACGCACCCGGGGGAGCCGGGCGGCACGCGGCGGACACCGTGGTCGGCGGCCCCTGGCTGGTCCTCGGCAAGGACGGCAGACTCAGCGCGTACGCCCACGGCCGTGCGGGGCTGCTGCGCTGGACCGAGGCCCGGCGGGGCGGGTCGCGGTGGACTGGCCCGGACGTCTTCCCGGCGGCCGATCTGACGTGGGTGTCCGTGGCCCAGGGAGCCGACGGCTACGTCCACTTCCTCGGCCGGCGCGAGGTCCGCAAGGGGGACGGACCGCCCGCCGTCGAGATCGTCCACGCCATCCAGTACCAGACCGACCGCCCCGTCACCGAGTGGCGCTCGCTGGGCAATCCGCACAAGGACCGGGACAAGGCGGCGCGGCTCGGCGTGCCGTCCGCAGCGGTGAGCCCGGACGGCACGGTGCATGTCTTCGTGCGCAACGCCGGGGGCGGTGTGATGCTGCGCCGGGAGCTGCCGGGCGGCAAATGGGGTCCCTGGACCGACCTCAAGGGCAGCCGCGTACAGGATCCGGTGGCCGCGGTGGTCCATCCCTCCGGTCGCGTGGAGGCGATGGCCGGGGGTGACGGCTGTGTCATGCGCTGGGTCCAGGAGGAGCCCGGCGGGGACTTCCGGCAGGCCCCGAACATCCCGCTCGCGATGGCTCCCGGCAGCGCCGTCGCACTGGCGACCGGGCCCGACCGGGCGACGTACTACTGGACCGACCCGGCCACCGGCGGGATCGTCGCGCACCGGCCGGGGAGTTGGGTGATCCCGCTGGGCGGCGCGCCGGCCGGGGAACCCGTAGTGGCACTCCGCGCGGTCCTCGACGGCTACGACTGCACGGTGCTGGCTCATCGCGACCTCGACGGTCAGCTCATGCTGGCCGCCTGCGGCACGGAGAACGAGCAGGCCGGGCTGTGGTGGTCACCCACCGGCGAGCGCGGCGTGGGCGCACCGGCGGCGGCCCTCGACGCGTACGGGCGTGTCGTGCTCGGGATGATCGGCGCGGACGGTGCGTTGTGCGTCGCGCGGCAGAACGGTGACGGGGGTCTGGTGATGGCCCCGTCCGTCCGCCTCTGACGGCGGCACCGACGGAGCGTCACCGGCGGACCGGACCCGGCGGAGCGTTACCGGCGGGCTGGACCTGGCGGAGCGTTACTGGCGGGCTGGACCTGGCGGAGCGTTACTGGCGGGCTGGACCTGGCGGAGCGTTACTGGCGGGCTGGACCTGGCGGAGCGTTACCGGCGGACCGGACCCGGCGGACCGGACCCGACCGACCGGACCCGACCGACCTCCACCCACGGACCGCCACCGAAGGACCGGCACCCAAGACCTGGACCGGGCGCGCCGCTTCTGCTCCGAGCGGCTCGGTCTGGACGGGTTGCGCAACGCACCGGGCCCCGCGCTGAGTCCGGCGCGTTGCCCAGCTCCTGGCGTTGTCACCGCAGGGCGTCGGGAGGGTCGGCCGGTGCGGGTCCCGCACGCCGTCCGTCAGGACTTGGTGCCGCCTGTCGCGGGTGACTTCTTGGCCGACTCGGGGACGGTCTCGTCCTCGCGCAGGGCCTTCCAGAGTCGGCCGGCCTGTGGCTGCGCGGCCACGACCCGGTTGGGGTCCTGGGTGTCGTACTGGACGGGCAGCATGATCGTTTCCATGCTGTCGGGGTCGATGGCCTTGAGGCTGCCCCCGTACTTGGCGAGCTTGGTGAGGGAGCCCAGGCCGGAGTCGGTGGTCAGCGCCTTGGTGGCGGAGCTGGCGATGTCGTACAGCTTCGTCGGGCTGCCCAGCACGTCCTGGCGCTTGACCTCGGCGAGCACGGCGAGCATGAACTTCTGCTGGAGACCGATGCGGCCGAGGTCGCTGCCGTCGCCGTAGCCGTAACGGGTGCGGACGAGCTTGAGGGAGTCGGTCCCGTCCAGGTGGTGGGTGCCCGCGGTCAGGTCGAGGGCGGTCTTGGAGTCCTTGATCGCCTCGTCGAGCTTGATCGTCACCCCGCCGAGGGCGTCCACGAGGTCCTTGAACCCGGCGAAGTCGATCTCCATGTAGTGGTCCATGCGGATGCCCGAGATCGACTCGACGGTCTTCACCACGCAGGTCGGACCGCCCAGCGAGTAGACGGAGTTGAACATCACGCGCTTCGCCGCGGGCAGTTGTCCGCCGGAGGCGGTGGTGCAGGCGGGGCGGCTGACGAGCGTGTCGCGGGGGATGCTCACCGCGGTCGCGCGCGTGCGCCCCTCGGGTATGTGCACCACCAGCGCGGTGTCGGAGCGCGCGCCGCTCACGTGCCCGGTGTTGAGGGAGGCGTTGGCGCCGGACCGGGAGTCCGAGCCGAGCACCAGCAGGTTCTGGCCACTGGTCGGCACCTTCTCGGGGCGGTCGTCCCCGAGCGCCTTGTCGATGTCGACGTCGGAGAGGTTCGAGTTGAGACTCTCGTACATCCACCAGACCGTTCCGCCCGCCCCGAGCAGGACGACGGCCAGGCCCAGGGCGATCCAGCGCCACACCCGGCGGCGTCGCGGCGGCTTGCCGTCGCGCTTCGACGGCGCGCGCCTGGATCTACGGGGGCCCGACTCCGTCTCCGTCAGGGCGTGCGTCATTCCGCGGTGTCCTCTCGCTGCCGGCTCGGTGCCGAAAATCGAACGGGGGAGGGCACGAGTGGGGGGAGAGGCCGAGCCCGAAGCGGCTCATGTGCCGCGATGTGGCTGAACTATAGACCGACTTTCGAACAAGCTCGGCGGCGGCCGATTCATGAGGGCGTTACCCGAGGTTCACCCCAGGCATGGACAGCCGTGTGTTTTCTGTCATTTGTAATCACTGTTGACAGTTGATGATTCACCTAGTGATGATGTGCCAGACCTGTGAAGGTTAAAACTTTGGTGTGAATGGCACCGTCGCTGTTGACGGTGGGGACGCGGTCGCGGATTCGAGCCGGGGGGCACGAGGGCGGGCGACCGTGAAGGTGCTCGCCGTCGGTTTCCGGCCAGGCGAGGAATGAGGAGGGTGGCTGTGCCGCTGCATGCGTCTGCCCATGAGGGGCAGCGGGTGTGACGACCGTTTCCGACCCCGCCGTCCATCGGGCGGTGGGTGACTCCGGCGGTGCCTCGGGGGCTCGCACCGGTGCCGCCGGGCAGGCCTCCGCCCGGCCGGGGCGCACCGCGCCCGACCCCGAACGGGGCGACGTCTACGTCGAGCCCGGCCTGACCCCGCTCTCCGCCCGCGAGGCGAACCGCAGTGCCCTCACCGCGCTGCTCGCCTCGGCCGGCGTCGGGTACTTCGCGGTGCGCGGCACCTCGGACCACGGCACCGTCGTCGCCGTCGCCGAGGAGGACCGCGAACGGGTGCTCGGTGTGCTGTTCCGGGGCCTGAGCCAGTACCCGGGACACCTGAGCGTCATCGATCCCGACAGACCCCGCCAGGCCGGCCCGGTCTCCTCGCGCGACCCGAAGGCCTGGCGCGAGGTCGCCACCGCGCGCGTCCTCCAGGTCAGCTGGTCGCGCACCGACCCCGGTCGCCATCTGCTGCTCGGCCACGAGTACGGCTGCGCGATCGAGTTCTGGCAGCGTCAAGGCACCCATCTCGTGGCGCCCCGCGCCAACCGCGTCACCTGGGCCGTCGCCGCCGACGGCGTGAACGTCCTGGGCGCCGCCCGGCTGTTCAGCCGGTTCGTGTCGGACTGGACCGAGCGCCACCTCGCGCCCGCGCTCGCCACCCGGCCCGAGTTCCTGGTGAACTGCGCCGACGACATCGCCTTCCCCGTCGACGCCGTCTACACCTGGGTGGACGGCAACGATCCCGCCTGGAAGCAGCGCAAGGCGCAGGCGAAGGGCGAGGTCTACCACGCGGAGTCGGCGAGCGACGCGCGCTTCATCAGCCGCGACGAGCTGCGCTACTCGGTGCGCTCGCTGCACCTGTTCGCGCCCTGGATCCGCAACGTCCACATCGTCACCGACGACCAGGTCCCGGACTGGCTGCGCGAGGACCTGCCGGGTGTGCGCATCGCCACCCATCGCGAGATCTTCCGCAACCCCGCGGACCTGCCGACCTTCAACTCGCACTCGATCGAGAGCCAGCTCCACCACATCGAGGGGCTCGCCGAGCACTTCCTGTACTTCAACGACGACATGTTCATGGGCCGCCCGGTGGCGCCGCAGGCCTTCTTCACCCCGAGCGGCACCGCGCGCTACTTCCCCTCCCGCAACCGCATCCCGCAGGGGCCGGTCGTCGCGACCGACACGCCGGTCGACGCGGCCTGCAAGAACAACCGCGCGCTACTGAAGAAACGTTTCGGCAGGGTGATCACCCAGCCCATGGAACACATCCCGTACGCCCTGCGCCGCAGCGCGATGGAAGAGGCCGAACGGGACTTCCCCGAGGCCTGGGCGCGGACTTCCGCGAGCCGCTTCCGGGCGATGACGGACCTCTCACCGACCTCGTCCTTCGCGCTCTACTACGCGGCGCTCACCGGACGGGGCCAGCCGGGCTCCATGCCCTTCACCTATCTGCAACTGGCCGTGCCCGACCTGGCCGACCGGCTGCAACGACTGCTCGACGGCAGGGACCAGGACGCCTTCTGTCTCAACGACGCCTTCTCCACACCCGAGGACATCGAGGCCCAGCAGGAACTGCTGGACGGATTCCTCAACGCCTACTTCCCCACCCCGAGTCCCCACGAGATCAGCCCGGACCCCGCCGGTCCCCACGAGCGATGAAACGGAGTTCATGACGTGTCCGACCCGACGTCGATGAGCTCCGCGGCCCACGTCTACAAGCGACTCGTCCCCCAGCCACTGCGCTCCGCCGCGGCCGGCACCGTCCCCCTGCGGGTCCGCCGCAAGGTCAAGCGCGGCCTCGCCCGGACCCTCGGCCGCCGCGAGGCACGGCTGCATCGACGCGCCCTGCGCCGTGTGCGCAAGGCGGAGTTCGGGCACTCCGAGCGCCGGATCACCGCCCCCGACGGGCGGGTGGGCCACGTCCACACCGGCCTGACGATCGACCTCGCCCGCCGCCTCGACCACGACCTGGTCACCTTCGCGCTGGACGCCGCCGACATCCCGTGGTTCGCGGTGCCCGCACTCGACGACCGCCGGATCTGCCTGGCCGTGGAACAGCGCGACAAGGGCGCCGTACGCCGTGCCCTGCGCGCGTTGATGGAGGAGCACACCGGATACGTCGTCTCGGTGTCCCCCGCGAAGAGCGACACCGAGACCGTCCCGGCCAGCCATCTGAAGGCCTGGAAGCACTTCGGCAAGGCCAAGGTGATCCGCCTTACCTGGCTGCGCACCGAGCCCACCGAGAACCTGTGGGTCGGTGAGGACCAGGGCATCGAGATCGAGTTCTGGACCGTCAACACCGACCTGCCCCAGGAACGGCTGGCCGGACCGCGCCCCAACCGGGTCCAGCGCACCGTCCCGACCGACGCGCTCGGCATCGAGATCGGACTCGACCGGCTCTCCGGGTACTGCGACATCGACGGCGACATGGACCCGACGATCACGCTCGAGAACTTCGACATCCCCCGGCTGGAAGAGATCACCTTCCCCGTCGACGCGGTCCTCCTGTGGCAGGACCCCACCCCCTGGGCCGAGGAACTGCTGCGCGCCGCACTGCGCTCGCTGCACCAGTACGCGCCCTGGGTCGACGTCGTCCACGTGCTCGCCGAGGCGCCGCTGCCGGGCTGGCTGCGCGCCGACGACCGGCTCGACATCGTCCGTGCGGCGCCGGGCGCCGAACGGGCCCTGCACCAACTGCCCGACCTCGCCGACCACTTCCTGCTGCTGCGCCCGGGCGCCCTGATCGGCCGTCCGGTCCGCCCCTTCGACTACTTCACCCCGCACGGCGCGACCCGCCCCCGGCGCGGCCCCTGGAACGCCGAGGAGTCCTTCGCCCCGTGGACCCGCGCCGCCTACACGGCCACCGGCCGCGTCACCGCGCACGGCTACGCCGCGGGCCCCCAGCCCTACCACCGCGACACCCTCGCCCGGCTCGCGGCGGCCGGCACCACCCCGCCCGAACCCGCCGACGGACAGCGGCTGCCCGCCGTACCCGGCACCCACCCCATGGACGGGCTCGTCCACCACTTCGGGTACGTCGCCGGACTCGCCGACCCCTCCGGCGAGGCGTCCGTGCTGCTGCACGCGGCCCTGCCCGGGATCGAGAACCGTCTGGAGCGACTCCTCGTCCGCCAGGACACCCAGCAGATCCACCTCTTCGGCCTGGGCTCCGAAGAGGCACACCACCGGGGCGGCACCGACGCCGTCCACCACTTCCTCCGCCGCTACTTCCCCGTCGCCTCCGCCTTCGAGCACGGGGAACCCGAAGACCCGGACACGCATTCGTGAGCACTGGCAACCCCGAGGCATCCGCCGCGGTCGGGGTGTACCGCACCCTGGTCCCCACCGGCCTCAGACGCCGGATCGCACGGCGCGTGCCGATGGGGCTGCGCATGGCCCTCAAGCAGCTGCTGCGCCGGCTCCAGTCCGTCACCCTGGGAGCCCGGCTCTTCCGCGGCCTGCGGGCCCGCCGCCGCTGGCCGCGGCTGTTCGGCGAGGGCGAGCGGCTCGCGGTGCTCCCCGGCCGGGGAGCCCAGATCGCCCTCGTACGCCCCACGGTGTCGCCGCTCGGACTGCGCGAGGCCAACCTCGAACTGGTGGCGACCCTGCTGGAGGAGGCGGGCGTCGACTACTTCGCGATCCGCGGCAACTCCGACTTCCGCTCCAGCCTGGCCGTCGCCGAGGCCGACCGCGACCGGGTCCGTAGAGCCCTGGACCGCTCCGCGCGCACCGGACCCGTCTACGTGAGCGCCTGCCACGGCGACAAGGCGACGGGCCGTACCGCGCTGTGCGGCTCCCGGCGCGGCCGGCACGTCACCCACGCCTCGCGGGTGCTGCGCGTCGGCATGGTGTGGAGCGACCCGAAGGGCTCCCTCGTCCTCGGCCTGGCGTACGGCTGCGACATCGAGTTCTGGCAGCCGAGCGAAGGGCGTCTGGTGGCCCCCCGCCCCAACCGGGTCACCGAGGACGTCGCCCCCGACGAGCCCCGGGTCACCATCCCGGTCAGCCGGCTCACGGGCTTCGCCGCCCTGCACACCCGCCGCACCCGCTCGGTGCGCACCATCCGGCCGTGCGCCGACGCGCTCCCCGAGGACGTGCGCTTCCCGATCGACGTCGTCTACACCTGGGTGGACGGCAACGACCCCGCCTGGCAGCAGCGGCGCGCCGCGTTCGGACACGGCGGCTATCACACCGAGTCCGCGAACGCGGCCCGCTACATCAGCCGCGACGAACTGCGCTACTCACTGCGCGCGCTGGAGCAGAACGCCCCCTGGGTCCGCCATGTCTACGTGGTGACGGACCGTCAGCGCCCGGCCTGGCTCAACGACCGCCACCCGCGCGTCACCGTCGTCGACCACTCCGAGATCTTCGACGACCCCAGCGCGCTGCCCACCTTCAACTCGCACGCCATCGAGAGCCGGCTGCACCACATCAAGGGCCTGTCCGAGCACTTCCTCTACTTCAACGACGACATGTTCCTGGGCTGCCCCGTCACCCCCCAGGACTTCTTCCTCTCCAACGGCATGACCCGTACGTTCTTCTCGCCGTCCCAGGTGCCGCGCTGGGACCTCACCCAGGGCGACCGTCCCGTCGACGCCGCGGGCAAGAACAACCGGCGCCTCATCCTGGACAACTTCGGCTCGGCCATCGTCCAGAAGCTGCGGCACGCGCCCTACGCCCTGCGGCGCAGCGTCCTTCAGGAGATCGAGCGCGACTTCGCCGACGCCCACCGGCAGACCTCGCTCAGCCGCTTCCGCAGCGCCACCGACATCTCCATCCCGTCCTCGCTCTACCACTACTACGCCTATTTCACCGGCCGGGCGGTGCCCTCGACCATCGGCTTCGCCTACCTCGACCTGGCGAAACCCGAGATCCAGCGGCGCCTGGGCATCCTGCTGGCCCGCCGCGACCGGCAGGCGTTCTGCATCAACGACACCCTCTCCGACGGCCAGGACACCGAACGCCAGACGGCCATGCTCAGACGATTCCTCGACGCGTACTACCCCGTGCCCAGCCCCTTCGAGCGGAAGGAACCCGAGATCCGGTGAAGATCTCCTTCCTCATCAACAACATCTACGGCATCGGGGGCACCAACCGCACGGTCATCAACCTCGCCGAGGCGCTCGCCGTCCGCCACGACGTGGAGATCGTCTCCGTCTTCCGGCGCGCGACCGCCACCAAGTTCGAGATCTCGCCGCGGATCACCGTGCGCGCCCTCGTCGACCTGCGACCCGGCTCCGCCGACCGCGGCGCCGCCGGCAGCGACGAACCGAGCGAAGTGGTCCCGCGCCAGGAGGAGTTCTCCGCGCAGTACAGCAGGTTCACCGACCAGCGCATCATCCGCGACCTGCAGAAGACGGACGCCGACGTCGTCGTCGGCACCCGCCCCAGCCTCAACCTCTTCGTCGCGGCCCACACCCGCGACGGCGCGCTGCGCGTCGCCCAGGAACACATGACCCACCTGGCCATCCCGCCCGCCGTACGCGCGGAGATGGCCCGCGTCTACCCGCGCCTGGACGCCGTCACCACCGTCACTGAGGCGGACGCCCGGTCGTTCCTGGAGAACACCCCCATCCCCGGCATCCCCGTGGTGGGCATCCCCAACAGCGTCCCCCAGCCCGCCGTACCGCCCTCCGACTGCGCGCACAAGGTCGTCGTCAGCGCCGGCCGCATGCACCACATCAAGCGCTACGACCTCCTCATCCGCGCCTTCGGCATGCTCGCCGAGGAGTTCCCCGACTGGCAGCTGCGCATCTACGGCGACGGCGGTGAGGCGGGCACACTGCGCACCCTGGTACGGGAACTGGGCCTCGCCGGCCGTGCCCTGCTGATGGGCGGCTTCTCACCGATCGAGTCCGAGTGGGCCAAGGGGTCGATCGCGGCGGTCACCTCCAGCGCCGAATCCTTCGGCATGACCCTCGTCGAGGCCATGCGCTGCGGCCTGCCCGTCGTCTCCACCGACTGCCCGGTGGGCCCCCGGGAGATCCTCCGCGACGGCGAGGACGGCTTCCTCGTCCCGAACGGCGACACGGAGGCGATCGCCCAGGGCCTGCGCCGCCTCATGGCCGACGAGGTACTCCGCCGCGACATGGGCGCCGCCGCACTGCGCAACGCCGCCCGCTACGACCCCGCCGCCGTCGCCGCCCGCTACGTCGACCTCTTCGAGGACGCCGCCCGCCGCCGCGCCGCCGCCGTCCGCGGCTACCGCGCACCGGAGGGCCCCAAGGAGGCCGCCACCGCCCAGGTCACCGTGCCCCCGGTCTCCCTCGGCGCGGCCACCGTGGACGTCACCGCGGACGACGCGGGCTGGCTGCGGTTCGCCGCCGACGGCCCCGGCGAGGGGCGGCAGCGCTGGCAGTTCGTGCTGCGCCACAAACCCTCCGACGACGACCGCCGCCCCGACCTGCCGCTGCGCACCGTCCGCAGAACACTCGACAACGGCGGCACCCGCTACACGGCCGCCCTCACCCCGTCCGCCCTCGACGAACTCGGCGACGGACGCTGGCAGGTGACCATGCGCAGCCCGAAGTCGCCCGTCGTGCACATGAAGGCGGGCCTGCGCGACACCCGGGCGCTCATCGACGCCCGCGCCCGCCTCATGGCCCGCCCGCCGACCCGCTCCGTCGGCTGGAACCTCCCCTACGCCCAACCCAACGGCCGGCTGATGCTGCGCACCGTGCTGCGCGAGGAACACGCCGAGTGCACCTCGGTCGAGGTGACCGACACCGGCATCACCCTGGCGGGCGTCCTGTGCGGCGAGCGCCGGGTCGAGCCGGGCGCCCTCTTCGTCGTCAGCCGGCGGGGCCGGTACGCGAGGAACCTCACCGTTCCCGTCGAGAACCTGGGCCGCCAGGGGTTCCGCGCCGAGGTCCCCCTCCGCCGGATCGTGGACCTGCGCCTCGCGCGCTGGGAGGACTGGGACTGGTGGCTCCAGCCGCACCCCGCCGACCGCCGCAAGGTCCGCGTCTGCCACCTCCTCGAGGACTTCCCCGACGTCAAGGGCGCCTACGCCTATCCGTCCGTCCCGCTCGTCGGCGACGAGCCCTCCCCGTACGCCGTCGCCCACCCGGCACGCCCGGTGTGGGTACGGCCCTACTGCTCCGCCTCCGGAGCCATGGCCATGAATGTGGTGGACCGATGAACCCGACGACTCGCTCCCTCCTGCACGTCGTCGCCCACCAGGACGACGACCTGTACTTCATGAACCCCGACCTCGTCAGATCCCTCCAGGACGGCGACCTCGTCACCACCGTCGTCCTCACCGCCGGCGAGGGCGACGGGATCAACGCCGACACCAACGACCCCGAACACGCCGCACTGCCACCGGACTTCACCGCCTACAGCACCGAGCGCGGCTGCGGACTGCGCTCCGCGTACGCCCGGATGGCGACCGGCGACCGCGACAGCCGCTGGCACCGCGAACCCGTGGACCTCGTCCCCGGGTTCGCCGCCGAGCGGTTCACGCTCGTCGACCGGGACGGCGTGTGCCTGTACTTCCTCCAGCTCCACCAGGGTGCGCCCACCGACCGCGGCCGCACCCGGATCCACGAGCTGTGGGAGGGCGCCCTGCGCACCCAGGCCACGTTGCCGGTGCGCGGTTGCACGGTCGGCGAGGTGCAGCACGTCACCCGGGAACAGGTCGTCGGCGCGCTGACCGCACTGCTGGCCCACGTCCGCCCCACCGTCGTACGGACCATGGACCCCGACCCCGAACACGACGGCGGCAAGGAGGAGTACGTCTGCTCCGACCACGTCGACCACACCGCCACCGCGCACTTCGCGCTCGCCGCCCTCACCCGGCACCGCGAGGCGGGCCACACCCCGGTCGTCGAGCACTACCGCGCCTACGCCAACCGCTTCTGGGGCTACAACCTCGACTCGGCGGCGGTCTCGGAGAAGGCCGAGTACCTCGCCACCTACGCGGGCCTCGACGCCCCGCAGGCCTGCCCGCACGGCACCTGCGAGCGGTGCGGCGACCGGCAGCTGGGGCCGAACCCCTTCCGCAGCACGCACATGCGCAGCGCCGCCTACCGCTACTCGCCCACGACCGACTGGCTGCGCCTGGGTCCCGACGGCCGGCTGAACGCCTTCGGGGTGCTCGCCGGACGGCTCGCCTTCTGGACGGAGACCGCCCCCGCGAGCGGCGAGTGGAAGGGCCCCTTCGTCCTCGGCGAGGGCTGGCTCGCCCCCACCCTCGCCGTCACCGGAGTACCCGGCGGCCCCGCCGAACTCGTCGGCCTGCGCCGCCAGTCGGTGGTCGGCAGCGGGGTCACCGTCGATGTCGTCCACACCGTGCAGGATCCCGACGGCAACGGCATCAGCGGCTGGCGGACCCTGGAGAACCCGGACTGGTCCCACGGCGACGGCCGCCGTCAGCGCGAGGTGGGCGTGCCGTCGGCCGCCGTCGACGGCATGGGCCGACTCCACGTGTTCGTGCGCGACTTCGCCCAGGGCATCAGCCTGCGACGCCGCGACACCACGGGCGCCTGGGCCCCCTGGGAGAACCTCGGCGGCTCCTTCGTCCAGGACGCGGGCACGGCCCTGACCACCGAGAACGGCACGGTGGAGCTGTACGTCCCCGGCAAGAACACCGTATGGCGCTGGTACCAGCCCGAATCCGGCGGCCCCTTCACCCTCGACGACACCCTCAAGACCGGCCGCCCCGCGACCGGTGGCGTCACCGCCGTCGACTCGGGCGCGGGCCGCACCTGCCTGTACTACCGGGAGGCCGGCACCCAGCAGGTCATGGCCTATCGCCGGCACCCCGACGGCCGCTGGCCCGGATCCGGCGCCGGGCTGGGCGGCCACGGAGGTACGGGCGCCGTGGCCGCGCTGTGGGCACCCGAACGCGGTGCCCGGGAGGCGTACCTGGCCCACCGGGGCAGCCGTGGCCGCCCCGTCGTGTCGCTGCCCGACCGTGACAAGGACATCTCCGGCACCCACTGGCGGGAGTCCGGCGACATGTTCACCCACGCCCCCGCGCTGGCACGGGACGCCGCGGGCGCCGTCGTCCTGGCGGTCATCGGCACCGACGGGCGCCTGCACGTCCGCCGCCAGCTGTCACCGGCCGCGGGCAGCCCCCTGGGCCCCTGGCGATGACGCGAGGGCCCCGGATTAAAGTGAACCGGTGAACGGCGAATGGCTCAGACGCGGTCGCGACGGCAGGCTCAGTGTGTACCTGCTGTCGGGCACCGCCGTCCACTGCCGGGCGGAGCGCGGCCCCGGCGGCCCCTGGGACCCACCGCGCACCATCGGCGGCGAGCAGCGCCTGCACCCCGTCCTCGCCGTCGGCCAGGGCGCCGACGGCTACGCCCATCTCGTCTCCTGGCGCCCCACCGTGCCCGGCGAGTCCGGGCTCGTGCACACCACGCACTACCGGCCGCGGCTCGCCGCGCTCGACTGGCACTCGATCGGGCACCCCAACAAGACGGGTGACCGCACCGGTACGCCGGCCGTCGCGGTCGACGCGCAGGGGCGTGCTCACGTCTTCGTGCGCAACAAGGGCGGCGGGGTCAGCATGGTCGCCCAGAAGGAGAAGGGCGGCTGGGATCCGTGGCGCGACCTCAAGGGCAGTGACGTACGGGAGGATCTGGCGGCCGTGACGGGGGAGTCAGGGCTCGTCGAGCTGTACGCGGTCGTGGCGGACGGGATCGCCCACTGGCGCCAGGAGGAGCCGGGCAAGCAGCCGGTGCTCCAGGAGTCCCTGGAGACGCCGGTACGTCCGGGCACCCTCCGGGCCCTCGCCACCTCCCCCTCCTCCACCACCCTCTTCTTCACCGACGAGGCGGGTGACGTGTGCGCGTGGCGCCCGGGCACCAAGCCGGTCGCCGTGCTCGCGTCGGCCGGTCCCGGCCCCGTCTCGGCGATCCGCTGTGAACTCGACGGCTACGACTGCACGTTGCTCGCGCAGCGGTCGGCGAGCGGTCGCATCGTCTTTGCCGCGTATCCCACCGAGCAGGAGGCGGCGGGGGCGTGGTGGACCGAGTCGGGTCCTGGGCTTCCCGTCGGGGCCGAGGTGTCTCTTGCCGAGGACGAGGACGGGCGTGTGGTGGCGGCGACCCTGGCCCCGGGCAGCGAGGAACTCCTCCTCACCCGACGCAAGGACGAACCGGGCCTGGCACTGCAGGCCTGGCACCCGGTGTAACAGAAACCCGGGGTGTGCTCTTCGACTGCGGGCGGGCGAGGGCCGGTCGCGCGGTTCCCCGCGCCCCTCAAGGGCGCCGGCGTGCATCTTTCAGCCCGTCCGGCGTCTGAGGACGAGGGAAACGACGGGTGCCCTGTATGCCACGTTGGCATACAGGGCACCCGGCGGACACAGTGGAGCGCTTACGCGGGGACGGAAGCCACCCCGGCCTCCAGGAACCGCTTGCCGGTCACTCGCTCGGAGACGCCCTCACGGTCCAGGTAGGGAGTGATCCCGCCCAGGTGGAAGGGCCAGCCGGCACCGGTGATCAGGCAGAGGTCGATGTCCTGGGCCTCGGCGACGACACCCTCGTCGAGCATCAGACCGATCTCCTGGGCGACCGCGTCCAGGACACGGGCACGCACCTGCTCCTCCGTGAGGACCACGTCGCCCTGCTTCAGGAGCGCCGCGACCTCGGGGTCCAGCTCCGGCTTCCCGGAGTCGTACACGTAGAAGCCGCGCTTGCCCGCCTTGACGACGGCCGCGAGGTTCGGGGAGACCGTGAAGCGGTCGGGGAAGGCCCGGTTGAGGGTCTCCGAGACGTGCAGACCGATCGCGGGGCCGACCAGTTCGAGCAGGACCAGCGGAGACATCGGCAGACCCAGCGGCTCCACCGCCTTCTCCGCGACCTCGACCGGCGTGCCCTCGTCGATGACGTTCTGGATCTCGCCCATGAAGCGGGTGAGGATGCGGTTGACGACGAACGCCGGGGCGTCCTTCACCAGCACCGCGGTCTTCTTCAGCTTCTTGGCGACGGCGAACGCCGTGGCCAGCGAGGCGTCGTCCGTCTGCTCGCCGCGCACGATCTCGAGGAGCGGCAGGATCGCGACCGGGTTGAAGAAGTGGAAGCCCACGACCCGCTCGGGGTTCTTCAGCTTCGACGCCATCTCCGTCACCGAGAGGGAGGAGGTGTTGGTGGCGAGGATCGCGTGCGCCGGGGCGACCGCCTCGACCTCCGCGAACACCTGCTGCTTGACGCCGATCTCCTCGAAGACGGCCTCGATGATGAAGTCGGCGTCGGAGAAGCCCTCGGCCTTGTCCAGGACACCGGTCACCAGCGCCTTGAGGCGGTTGGCCTTGTCCTGGTTGACGCGGGACTTCGCCAGCAGCTTGTCGATCTCGGCGTGGACGTAGCCCACACCCTTGTCGACCCGCTCCTGGTCGATGTCCGTGAGGACGACGGGTACTTCGAGGCGGCGCAGGAAGAGCAGCGCGAGCTGCGAGGCCATCAGGCCCGCGCCCACGACACCCACCTTGGTGACCGGACGGGCCAGGTTCTTGTCCGGCGCGCCCGCGGGGCGCTTGCCGCGCTTCTGGACCAGGTTGAAGGCGTAGATGCCGGAACGCAGTTCGCCGCCCATGATCAGGTCGGCGAGGGCGATGTCCTCGGCGTCGTAGCCCTTCTGCAGGTCGCCGTCCTTGGCCGCCGCGATGATGTCGAGGGCGCGGTACGCGGCCGGAGCCGCCCCGTGCACCTTGCCGTCGGCGATGAACCGGCCCTTGGCGACGGCCTGGTCCCAGGCCTCGCCGCGGTCGATCTCGGGACGCTCGACCGCGATGTCGCCCTTGAGGACGGACGCGGTCCAGATCAGCGACTGCTCCAGGAAGTCGGCGCCTTCGAAGAGGGCGTCGGCGATGCCGAGGTCGAAGACCTGCTTGCCCTTGAGCTGCTTGTTCTGGTTGAGCGAGTTCTCGATGATGACCGAGACGGCCTTGTCGGCGCCGATCAGGTTCGGGAGCAGCGTGCAGCCGCCCCAGCCCGGGACCAGACCGAGGAAGACCTCGGGGAGGGAGAAGGCCGCGATGGCCTTCGACACCGTGCGGTACTGGCAGTGCAGACCGACCTCGACACCGCCGCCCATCGCAGCGCCGTTGTAGTACGCGAAGGTCGGGACCGCGATGCCGGCGAGGCGCTTGAAGACCTCGTGGCCGCCCTTGCCGATGGCGAGCGCGTCGTCGTGCTTCTTGAGGAGCTCGACGCCCTTCAGGTCCGCGCCGACCGCGAAGATGAACGGCTTGCCGGTGACGCCGACACCGACGATCTCGCCGGCCGCCGCCTCCGCCTCCACCTGGTCGATGGCGGTGTTGAGGTTCGCCAGCGACGCCGGGCCGAAGGTGGTCGGCTTGGTGTGGTCGAAGCCGTTGTCAAGGGTGATGAGCGCGAAGCGCCCGGCACCGGACGGCAGGTCGAGGTGGCGTACGTGCGCGGACGTCACGACCTCGTCGGGGAACAGCTCGGCCGCACCCTTCAGGAGTTCAGCGGTGCTCACTTGTTGCCTCCGGCGTCCTTGTGGTGCGGGTTCTCCCAGATCACCGTGGCGCCCATGCCGAAGCCGACGCACATGGTGGTGAGGCCGTAACGGACCTCCGGCTGCTCCTCGAACTGGCGGGCCAGCTGCGTCATCAGACGTACGCCGGAGGAGGCGAGCGGGTGGCCGTAGGCGATGGCGCCGCCGTACTGGTTGACGCGCGCGTCGTCATCGGCGATGCCGTAGTGCTCCAGGAAGGCGAGCACCTGGACGGCGAAGGCCTCGTTGATCTCGAAGAGGTTGATGTCCTCGATGGACAGGCCCGCCTTGGCGAGGGCCTTCTCCGTGGCCGGGATCGGGCCGTAGCCCATGACCTCCGGCTCGACGCCCGCGAAGGCGTACGAGACGAGCCGCATCTTCACCGGCAGGTTGTGCTCGCGGGCGAAGTCCTCGCTCGCGATGATCGAGGCGGTGGCGCCGTCGTTCAGACCGGCCGCGTTGCCGGCGGTGACCCGGCCGTGCACGCGGAACGGCGTCTTGAGCCCGGCCAGGTTCTCCAGCGTGGTGCCCGGACGCATCGGCTCGTCGGCGGTGACCAGGCCCCAGCCGGTCTCACCGACCTCCGCGTTGGTGTTGCGCACCGAGATCGGCACCAGGTCCTGCTGGATCTTGCCGTTGGCGTACGCCTTGGCGGCCTTCTCCTGCGAGCGCACGGCGTACTCGTCGGCGCGCTGCTTGGTGATCGTGGGGTAGCGGTCGTGCAGGTTCTCGGCGGTCATGCCCATGAACAGGGCGGACTCGTCGACCAGCTTCTCGCTGACGAACCGCGGGTTCGGGTCCACGCCCTCGCCCATCGGGTGGCGGCCCATGTGCTCGACACCACCGGCGATGACGGCGTCGTACGCACCGAAGGCGATGGAGCCCGCGGTGGTGGTGACGGCGGTCAGCGCGCCCGCGCACATGCGGTCGATGGAGTAGCCGGGAACCGACTGCGGCAGCCCGGCGAGGATGCCCGCGGTCCGCCCCAGGGTCAGACCCTGGTCACCGATCTGCGTGGTCGCGGCGATGGCGACCTCGTCGATCTTCTTCGGGTCGAGGCCCGGGTTGCGGCGCAGCAGCTCCCGGATGGCCTTCACGACGAGGTCGTCGGCGCGGGTCTCGTGGTAGATGCCCTTCGGGCCCGCCTTGCCGAACGGGGTGCGGACGCCGTCGACGAAGACGACGTCCCTGACGGTACGAGGCACGATGGCTCTCCTCCAGATGCGGGATGGCACTGCTGCGCGTCGCACGCGACTGAGCGCGCGCTCACCCCGTCATGCTACTTGCGAGTAACCACCCTGCCCAGTCCCGACGACGGGAGCGGCGAACGTCACATCCGCCGATCGTCTCCGCTCGGGCACGGACATCGTCTCGATCTCCGTCCCGTTGCTCTGTACGCCATCCGGGGATCTTGGCGTGATCTCGCCGTCGCTCTTCGCTCCAAGGCCCCCTTGAGGCGACTACGAACCCTTAACGGCCAGCGCAGCCACCAGTACCGGTGTGACCAACTCCACCTGCCACGCCCGAGCCCCGTACCCGGCGAGCGCGGCCGAAACCGACTCGGCGTCGGCGCCGGCCGGCGGCTCCCAGCACACCCGCCGCACCGTGTCCGGAGTGATCAGGTTCTCCTGCGGCATGTTGAGCTGTTCGGCCAGCGCCGACACGGCGGCCCGCGCCGCGGAGAGCCGGGCGGCGGCGGCCGGGTCCTTGTCGGCCCAGGCACGCGGCGGCGGCGGCCCGGTGACGGGCTGCCCCGGCTGCGGCAGCTCGGCGTCCGGCACTGCCTTCGCGCGGTCCACGGCGGCCTGCCACTGCTCCAGCTGGCGCCGCCCCATCCGGTGCCCGAACCCGTTCAGCGCGGCAAGCGCGTGCACATTGGCCGGAAGGGAGAGCGCGGCCTCCACGATGGCCCCGTCCCCCAGCACCTTGCCCGGCGAGATGTCCCGGCGCTGGGCGATCCGGTCCCGGGCCTCCCACAGCTCCTGCACGACCGCCATCTGCCGACGGCGGCGCACCTTGTGCATCCCGGATGTCCGGCGCCAGGGGTCCTTGCGCGGCGGCGCGGGCTCGGCCTGCGCGATCGCGTCGAACTCCTGTCGGGCCCAGTCCAGCTTGCCCTGCCGGTCGAGCTCCTTCTCCAGGGCGTCGCGCAGATCGACGAGCAGTTCCACGTCGAGCGCGGCGTAGCGCAGCCACGGCTCCGGGAGCGGGCGCGTGGACCAGTCGACCGCGGAGTGCCCCTTCTCCAGTACGAAGCCGAGCACGCTCTCGACCATCGCGCCCAGGCCCACTCGGGGGAACCCGGCCAGGCGTCCGGCCAGCTCGGTGTCGAAGAGCCGTGTCGGCACCATGCCTATCTCCCGCAGACACGGCAGGTCCTGGGTGGCGGCGTGCAGCACCCATTCGACGCCGGAGATGGCCTCACCGAGTCCGGAGAGGTCGGGACAGGCGACGGGGTCGATCAGCGCGGAGCCGGCGCCCTCGCGGCGCAGCTGCACCAGATAGGCGCGCTGGCCGTATCGGTACCCGGACGCGCGTTCGGCGTCCACGGCCACGGGGCCGGAGCCGGCGGCGAAGGCGGCGATCACCTCGGCGAGCGCGGTCTCGTCGGCGACGACGGGCGGAATGCCCTCTCGGGGCTCAAGCAAAGGGATCGGCGCCGATTCGACGTCGTCCGGAGGGCCGCCTCCGGTGGTTCGCAGTGAGCTGTCTTCTGCGGTCTCTTGGGCGTCGGTCACCTGTCAAGAGTATCTGTGTATGGACCACGCCCGCCGACGGAACGTTCCGTCGACGGGCGCAGGAGGGTCGTAAACCAGTCAGGTCGGTGAGCGTTCCGGTCCGGTGGGGGGTGTGCCCCCGTTTCAGTGGATGATCCCCGTCCGCAGGGCGACCGCCACCATCCCGGCGCGGTCGCCCGTGCCGAGCTTGCGGGCGATGCGGGCGAGGTGGCTCTTGACGGTCAGCGCGGACAGGCCCATGGAGACGCCGATGGCCTTGTTCGACTGGCCCTCGGCGACGAGCCGGAGCACCTCGACCTCTCGGCCGGAGAGCTCGCGGTAGCCGCCCGGGTGGCTCGGGGCACCCGGGGGGCGGCGGTGCATACGGGCGGCGGCCGAGCCGATCGGCGCGACACCGGGTCGGGTGGGGAGCCCGACGTTCGTACGGGTGCCGGTGACGACATAGCCCTTGACGCCGCCCGCGAGGGCGTTGCGCACGGCACCGATGTCGTCGGCGGCGGAGAGGGCGAGGCCGTTGGGCCAGCCCGCGGCTCGGGTCTCGGACAGCAGGGTGAGCCCGCTGCCGTCGGGCAGGTGGACGTCGGCGACACAGATGTCGCGCGGGTTGCCGATTCGGGGACGGGCCTCCGCGACGGACGACGCCTCGATGACGTCGCGCACTCCGAGCGCCCAGAGGTGGCGGGTGACGGTGGAGCGGACCCGTGGGTCGGCCACGACCACCATGGCGGTCGGCTTGTTCGGGCGGTAGGCGACCAGGCTTGCGGGCTGCTCGAGGAGAACGGACACCAGGCCTCCTGGGGGTGCGGGACGGGGACCGGCTGTGGGGATGGAGCCGGGGCGAACCGTGCTTTCAAGGTCACAGACGTCTTCGGCACCAAACCCGTCCGCCTTTAGAGAATGATCACGATTTAGTGAGTAACAATCCGTGCAATTCGGACACGCGATCGATCATCCGAAGATCGAACCGAGTCGTTCCGTGTCGCGACACGGCTGAAAGTGGCCGTATCGACAAAACCTCGGCAAGGAACTCGGCAAAGGGCGCGGCGTTCCGCGAGGTCGAAAAGGGCGCCCGTTCGATGTGACACGGGCGCCCCGGAAGACGGAGGAGCGGAAAAACGGAAGAAGGTGCGTTCAGCGGGACTGCGGACCCCGGCGCTGCGGGAGGGTCACCACCGAGCCGTCGCCCGGCCCCGCCGGGGGCAGGCCCGCGATCTGGCAGAGCAGATCGCACCAGGCGGCGAGGTGCGCGGCCGTGTCCGGTACCCCGCCCAGGCCCTCGCGGGGCGTCCAGGAGGCCCGGATCTCGATCTGGGACGCGGCGGGGCGCTCGGCCAGCCCCCCGAAGTAGTGCGAGCTCGCCCGGGTGACGGTGCCGCTCGGTTCGCCGTACGACAGGCCGCGGGCCTGCAACGCGCCGGTCAGCCACGACCAGGAGACGTCGGGGAGCAGCGGGTCGGCCGCCATCTCCGGCTCCAGCTCCGCGCGGACCAGCGTCACCAGCCGGAAGGAGCCCTGCCAGGCGTCGTGCCCCGCCGGGTCGTGCAACAGGATGAGCCGGCCGTCCGCCAGGTCCTCGTCGTCGGCGACGACCGCGGCCTCCAGCGCGTACGCGTAGGGGGCCAGGCGCTGTGGTGGGCGCGTCGGGTCGATCTCGATCTCGGGCCGCAGCCGCGCGCCCCTCAGTGCGTCGACGGCAGCCCGGAAGGGTGGCGGATCCGTCTCCCTCGCATCCCGATCCCCCTCCTTGGCATCGTCCATTTCGCCAGCGCCGTCCGACAGTCGTCCCTGAGCCGCAGCCATGCGGGGAAGATTAAGGGGAACGGAGCCCGCGCGCAGGGAGAGACACCCGTGCGCAGGACCACTGTCCGGATCGTGCCGCGCGAAAGCGCAGGCGGGAGCGCCCCGCTCTCAGCGCCGGAGCCCGGCACGTGAGGGTCCGCGGGGCGTGCGAGACTTTCCGTCGTGAGTGCCAATGACCGCCCCGCCACGGGCCAGCCGCCGACAGCCACGTACGAGTCCGCCTTCCTGAAGGCTTGCAGGCGTGAACCCGTGCCCCACACCCCGGTGTGGTTCATGCGGCAGGCCGGTCGCTCGCTGCCCGAGTACCTCAAGGTGCGCGAGGGCATCGCGATGCTGGACTCCTGCATGCGGCCCGAGCTGGTCACCGAGATCACCCTCCAGCCCGTGCGCCGGCACCACGTGGACGCGGCGGTCTACTTCAGCGACATCGTCGTCCCGCTGAAGGCCATCGGCATCGACCTCGACATCAAGCCGGGCGTCGGCCCGGTCGTCGCGAACCCGATCCGCACCCGCGCCGACCTGGCCCAGCTGCGCGATCTGACCCCCGAGGACGTCTGGTACGTCACCGAGGCGATCAAGCTCCTGACGGCCGAGCTCGGCGAGACCCCGCTCATCGGTTTCGCGGGCGCGCCTTTCACCCTCGCGAGTTACCTCGTGGAGGGCGGTCCGTCCAAGAACCACGAGCACACCAAGGCGCTCATGTACGGCGACCCGCAGCTGTGGGCCGACCTGCTCGACCGTCTCGCCGAGATCACCTCCGCCTTCCTGAAGGTGCAGATCGAGGCGGGCGCGAGCGCCATCCAGCTCTTCGACTCCTGGGTCGGCGCCCTGGCACCCGCCGACTACCGGCGCTCGGTGATGCCCGCGTCCGCCAAGGTCTTCGAGTCCGTGGCCGGGTACGGCGTGCCGCGCATCCACTTCGGTGTCGGCACCGGCGAGCTGCTCGGCCTCATGGGCGAGGCCGGCGCGGACGTCGTCGGCGTCGACTGGCGCGTCCCGCTCGACGAGGCCGCGCGCCGCGTCGGCCCCGGCAAGGCGCTCCAGGGCAACCTCGACCCCGCTGTCCTCTTCTCCACCACCGAGGCCGTCGAGACCAAGACCCGCGAGGTGCTGGACGCCGCCGCCGGTCTCGAGGGCCATGTCTTCAACCTCGGCCACGGCGTCCCGCCGAACACCGACCCGGACGCGCTGACCCGCCTCGTGGAGTACGTCCACCAGCAGACCGCGCGCTGACCTCCTACGGGGGACGACCCACGGGGGACGCCGCCCGCCTCACCAGCTGTGCCGCGCCTGTCTGCCGAACAGCAGGCTGCGCGGTTCCGGCGGTGGCGGGGTGCCCGGGCGCAGCGGCCAGGCCAGCAGCATCCCCACGAGGAAGCCGACCACGTGGGCCTCGTACGCCACGGTTCCGGCGGTGGAGACGCCGCCGCCGGACGAGTACACCGCCTGCAACGCGAACCAGAAGCCCAGCACCATCCACGCGGGCAGTCGCAGCGGCAGGAAGACCAGGAACGGGACGAGCACCCAGACCCTGGCCCTCGGATAGAGCACCAGATAGGCGCCGAGGACTCCGGCGATCGCTCCGGAGGCGCCGATCAGCGGGTCGGCCGAGTCGGCGTTGAGATACGCGAAGCCGTACGCCGCCGCGTAACCGCACGCCACGTAGAACACCGCGAACCGCACATGTCCGAGGCGGTCCTCGATGTTGTTGCCGAAGATCAGCAGGAAAAGCATGTTGCCGAGCAGATGCAGCCAGCTGCCGTGCAGGAACATCGCGGTGAGGACCGAGAGCGGCGGCGACTTGTCGTACGTCGGCGGCCCCACCAGACACCCGGGGCCCCCTGCTCCGACGCCGACGTCGCCGGTCGGGACCAGGCGGGGCAGTTGGTGGTGGACCAACTCCTGCGGCACCGCGGCGTAGTGCTCCAGGAACGCGTGCAGATGACACAGCTGGGAGAGCCCGCTGTCACCCGCCACCGATCCCGCGAGGCCGGGCGTGTAGAGGAACACCAGAACATTGGCGGCGATCAGCGCATACGTCACATAGGGCGTGCGGCGCACCGGGTTCACGTCATGGACGGGGATGACCACGAGGAACTAGTGCCCGGGATACGCCGGGTGAATCCGTGAACGGCCCCGCCCCCGCATCCGTATGTCTCCTCAACCGCCCGCGCCGCGACGAAGACGCGACGCGAGAGACGTGAGGACACAGGCGATGAACGACCGAGTTACTCCTCTGATGCATGCCCTGCCCGACGGCGAGGCGGAAATCGCCCTGGTGCTGCACCTCCCCTGGGAGGACGTCGCCGCGCTCGGCCAGGAGGCCGGACGGCTCGCGGCGCGCATGCAGCGGCCGGTGACCCTCGACGAGGCCGTCAGCCACCGACTGCGCTCCGCGCGCTCGGCCGCCCACGCCAAGCCGCCCACCACCCAGCCCGCGGCCGTCACCGCCTCGGCGTCGGTGTCCTCGCTTCCCGCGCGGCCGCCGGCCGAGCAGGCGCGGCAGGCGATAGACCGCATCAACGGGAACGCCGGACACGAATCGGCGTAGGGGCGCCGTGGGGCGCTCCTCTTACCCGGCGTTCTTGCGTACCGCCGTCACCGCCTTGCGTGCCGCCACCAGGATGGGGTCCCACACCGGTGAGAACGGGGGCGCGTAGCCCAGGTCCAGGGATGTCATCTGTTCCACCGTCATGCCCGCGGTCAGCGCCACCGCGGCGATGTCGACCCGCTTCGCCGCGCCTTCCCCGCCGACGATCTGCACGCCGAGCAGCCGCCCCGTGCGGCGCTCGGCGAGCATCTTCACCGTCATGAGTTCCGCGTCCGGGTAGTAGCCCGCGCGGCTGGTCGACTCGATGGTGACGGCCTCGAACCGCAGGCCCGCCCGGTGCGCGTCCTTCTCGCGCAGCCCGGTGCGGGCGATCTCCAGATCGCAGACCTTGCTCACGGCCGTACCGACGACACCGGGGAAGGTCGCGTACCCGCCGCCCACGTTGGAGCCGATGACCTGCCCGTGCTTGTTGGCGTGCGTGCCCAGCGCGATGTGCCGTTCGCGTCCCGAGATCAGGTCGAGCACCTCGACGCAGTCGCCGCCGGCCCAGATGTTCTCGTGCCCGCGCACCCGCATCGCCAGGTCGGTGAGCAGCCCGCCGTGCTCGCCCAGGGGGAGTCCCGCGGCCCGTGCGAGCGTGGTCTCGGGGCGTACGCCGATGCCGAACACGACCACGTCCGCCGGGTACTGGGCGTCCTCGGTGGCCACCGCGTGGACCCGGCCCGCGTCCCCGGTGAGGAGCTTGGTGATCTCGGCGTCGTTGACCATGGTGATGCCGAGGTTCTCCATGGCCGTGTGCACCAGGCGGCCCATGTCGGGGTCGAGGGTGGACATCGGCTCCTTGCCGCGGTTGACGACCGTCACCTCGTACCCGCGGTTGATGAGCGCCTCGGCCATCTCCACGCCGATGTAGCCCGCGCCGACGACCACCGCGCGACGGCCCTCGGTCGTCGCCAGGGTGTCCAGGAGGGCCTGGCCGTCGTCCAGGGTCTGCACGCCGTGCACGCCCGGAGCGTCGACGCCCGGCAGGTCGGGGCGGATCGGACGGGCGCCGGTCGCGATCACGAGTTTGTCGTACGAGGTCCACTCCTCGGCCCCGGTCTCGAGGTCGAGCGAGCGGACGCGGCCCCCGTCGACATCGATCTCCGTGACCTCGGTGCGCATCCGCAGGTCGATCGCGCGCTCCCGGTGTTCCGCCGGGCTCCGGGCGATCAGCCGGTCCCGCTCGGGGACGTCGCCGCCCACCCAGTACGGGATGCCGCAGGCCGAGTAGGAGCTGAAGTGACCGCGTTCGAACGCCACGATCTCCAGCTCGTCGGGCCCGCGCATCCGGCGTGCCTGTGACGCGGCGGACATGCCCGCCGCGTCACCTCCGATCACGACCAGTCGCTCCGTACGGCTCATGCTCATGCGAACACGCTACGGGGACCGGGCATTTCAGTCCTCGTCGCCACCCTCTTCGCGCACCGGCCCTGCCACCGGCAGCGAACCCGCGCTCGCGGGAGCCGCTTCGGCCCCGGGCCGGCGCGGCTGCCCCGTACGGGCGAGCCGCAGCCACAGGGCGAGGAGGAGCCCGGCGCTCAGCAGGAACGGGAGCACTACGCCGAACACCACGGCGATCCAGCGCAGCATCGTGACGAACGCGTCCCAGCCGCCCGTCAGCGCGTCCAGGAAGCCCGGCGCGTCGGACTTCTTCGCGGCGTCCTTCAGCGGGGTCTCGGAGAGGGAGAGCGTGAGGGTGGCCAGGCCGGTGCGGTCCTTCAGGGACGCCTGCTGGGCGAGCAGGGCGTCGAGGTCCGACTCACGCGTGCTCAACTCGCCTTCCAGGGCGACCACATCGCTGAGCTTGGTGGCCCGGTCCATCAGCTCGCGGACCCGGGCCACGCTGACCCGCTGCGACGTGACGCGGCTCTCCACGTCGACGACCTGGTCGGTGACGTCCTGCGCCTTCGCCGTCCGCTCGACGACCTTCCCGGTGCCCTCCAAGGCGGAGAGCACCGCGTCGTAGCGGTCGGTGGGCACACGCAGTACGGCTCGGGTGCGCTCGCGGCCCCCGCCGTCCCGGGTGGTCGTCTCGTCGCCGACGTAGCCGCCCGCGTCGACGGCCGCCGTGCGGGCGGAGTCCAGTGCCTTGGGCACATCCTTGACCTGCAGGGTCAGTGAGGCGGTGCGGATGATGTGGCTGCCGGCCGGCACGGATGTGCCGGTGACCTTGGACGGTCTGGTGGACTTTGCGCCGCCCGCGCCCGAGGCGACGCCGTCCGCCGCGCCCGAGCGGGCGTTCTCGGCGCCCGGCGCGACCGCCTTGTCGGCGCTGGAGGCGGAGCCACCGCCGGCGCCGCAGCCCGTCACCGCGAGGGCGGCGGCAAGGACCATCCCGGCGAGTACCGGGCCGGTTCGTGCGGAACGTCGTGTGTGCATGTGGGCGTACCCCCGTGGCCGGTGACTGCTGACCTTCCTTCGACGCCGGGACCGGGCGCGACGTTTGCCGGATCCGATCGCGATGCGGTCACGGTCGGGGCTCGCGCAGGGCACCGCCGAACGGGACGACGGCTCCGGGTCCCGGCGGGCCCCTCAGCGGGGTCTGAGAAGGTGGAGGCATGCGCGCACAGGACAGTCGTACGGGTTCGGGACAGGTCGTCGTCATCGGGGGTGGCATCGCCGGTCTGGCCGCCGCCCACCGCCTGCTCGACCGCGGCGCGCGGGTGACCGTCCTGGAGGCGTCGGACCGCGTCGGCGGCAAGCTGCTGCCCGGCGAGATCGCGGGCGCGCGGGTCGACCTCGGCGCCGAGTCGATGCTCGCCCGCCGCCCGGAAGCGGTCGCGCTCGCCCGCGAGGTGGGCCTCGCCGACCGCCTCCGGCCGCCCGCCACCGCGACCGCCTCCCTGTGGACGCGCGGCGCGCTGCGCCCCATGCCCAAGGGCCACGTCATGGGCGTACCCGGCACGGCCGCCGCCCTCTGCGGAGTCCTCTCCGACGAGGGCATGGCCCGCATCGAGCGCGACGCCGAGCTGCCCCGCACGGAAGTCGGCGACGACGTCGCGGTGGGGGAGTACGTGGCGGCACGCCTCGGCCGCGAGGTCGTCGACCGCCTGGTCGAGCCTCTCCTGGGCGGTGTCTACGCGGGCGACGCGTACCGCATCTCGATGCGGCTGGCCGTCCCCCAGCTGTTCGCCGCCCTCGGTACCCATGTCTCCCTGACCGAGGCGGTCCGCGAGATCCAGGCGAAGGCGGTCGCGGCCCAGCAGACCGGGCCGGTGTTCATGGGCATCGAGGGCGGAGTGGGCCAACTCCCGCTCGCGGTCGCGCGGTCGGTGCGCGCGCGGGGCGGCGAGATCCTCACCGGCGCGCCGGTGACGGAGCTGCGCCGCGCCGGGGACGGCGGCTGGCGGGTGGTGGCCGGGGGAAGCGTCCTGCACGCGGACGGGGTCGTCGTCGCGGTGCCCGCGGGCGCGGCCGCCGCCCTGCTGAGGGCCGAGGCGCCCGCGGCGGCCACCGAGCTGGCCGGTGTCGAGTACGCCTCCATGGCGCTGGTGACGCTCGCCTACCGGCGCGCGGACGTCACCCTCCCCGAAGGGAGCGGTTTCCTGGTGCCGCCGGTGGACGGCCACACCATCAAGGCATCCACCTTCGCCTCCCAGAAGTGGGGCTGGATCGCCGAGGAGAACCCCGACCTGCTCGTCCTGCGGACCTCCGTCGGGCGGTACGGCGAGACGGAGGTGCTGGGCCGCGACGACGCCGACCTGGTGGACGTCTCGCGGCACGACCTGCGCGAGGCGACCGGCCTGGCCGCCGAGCCCGTGGCGACCCGGGTGACCCGGTGGGACGACGGCCTGCCGCAGTACCCGGTCGGGCACCACACGCGTGTGATCCGCGTCCGCGAGCACGTGGCCAAGCTCCCGGGGCTCGCCGTCTGCGGCGCGGCGTACGACGGGGTCGGCATCCCCGCGTGCGTCGCGAGCGCGTACGCCGCCGTGGACCAGCTGGGCGGCGACCGTGCGGGAGTGGATGCGCTGGGGGCGAACCCGGTGCAGAGTCTGCACGGCGGAGCGGGAGAATAGCCTCATGAGTGACGACGCCCCCACCACCGAGTCCGGCAGGGTCCCGAACAAGGGCAAGCTGGCCAAGGACCTCAACGAGGTCATCCGCTACACCCTGTGGTCCGTGTTCAAGCTGAAGGACGTGCTGCCCGAGGACCGCGCGGGCTTCGCCGAAGAGGTCCAGGAGCTCTTCGACCAGCTCGCCGCGAAGGATGTCACCGTCCGTGGCACGTACGACGTGTCGGGGCTGCGCGCCGACGCCGACCTGATGATCTGGTGGCACGCCGAGACCAGCGACGAGCTCCAGGAGGCGTACAACCTCTTCCGCCGCACCAGGCTGGGCCGCGCCCTGGAGCCGGTCTGGTCGAACATGGCGCTGCACCGCCCCGCCGAGTTCAACCGCTCGCACATCCCGGCGTTCCTCGCCGACGAGACGCCGCGCAACTATGTGAGCGTCTACCCCTTCGTGCGCTCCTACGACTGGTACCTGCTGCCCGACGAGGACCGCCGCCGCATGCTCGCCGACCACGGCAAGATGGCCCGCGGCTACCCGGACGTGCGCGCCAACACGGTCGCCTCGTTCTCCCTCGGCGACTACGAGTGGATGCTCGCGTTCGAGGCCGACGAGCTGTACCGCATCGTCGACCTCATGCGCCACCTGCGCGCCTCCGAGGCCCGCATGCACGTCCGCGAGGAGGTCCCGTTCTACACCGGCCGCCGTAAGTCCGTGGCCGAGCTGGTCGCCGGGCTCGCCTGATCAGGGAGCCTGGCGGGTCGTCTTCGCGTCCTCACGGGCCTGGGCGTCGTGCCGGGTGGTCTTGTCACCGCCCGGCGCCGCCGGCTCAGGCTCCGCGTGCGGGGCGCACGCCGCGCGCCGCTCCGGGAGGCGGCCCTCCAGCAGGTACGCGTCCAGGTAGCCGTTGACGCAGTGGTTGGGCCCGCCCGCGATGCCGTGGGTCCCGGCGCCGTTCTCGGTCACCAGGACCGAGCCGGACAGCCGCTGCTGGAGCTCGACCGCCCCCTCGTAGGGCGTCGCCGCGTCCCGCTCGGCTGCCAGGATCAGGACCGGCGCCAGCGCCCCGGGCAGCGTCCGCACATCGAGGGGCTTCTGCCGCGGCACCGGCCAGTACGCGCACGGCAGATTCATCCACACGTTGTCCCAGGTCTCGAACGGTGCCACGCGCGCGAGCCGCGTGTTGTCCCGGTCCCAGGTACGCCAGTCCGTCGGCCAGGACGCGTCGTTGCACTCCACGGCCGTGTACACCGCGTTGCCGTTCTCCGCCTCGGCCGACGCCTCCGGATGCGGCCCGGCCTGCTGGATCAGCGGCTTCGGGTCGCCCTTCAGATAGGCGGACAGCGCCAGGGCGCGCTTCGGCCAGTAGTCGTCGAAGTACCCCGCCTCCAGGAACGCGCCCTGCAACTGACGCGGCCCCACCTTGCCGCCCGCGGGCGCCGCGGCGAGCCGAGCCCGCGCCTTCTCGTAGTTGTCCAGCACCGCTTGGGCCGTGGTGCCGAGCGCGTACTCCTTGTCGTGCCTGGCGATCCACGCGCGGAAGTCCGCCCAACGGGCCTCGAACGCGGCCGACTGGTCGAGGTTGTTCCGGTACCAGATCTGCCGGGGGTCGGGGTTCACCGCCGAGTCGAACACCATCCGGCGTACGTGCGAGGGGAAGAGTGTCGCGTACAGGGCGCCGAAGTACGTGCCGTACGAGGCCCCCATGAACGTCAGCTTCCGCTCGCCCAGCGCGGCGCGCAGCACATCGAGGTCGCGGGCGTTGTTGAGCGAGGTGTAGTGCCGGATGCCCTGCCCGGAGCGCTTGAGGCATCCGCGGGCGTACGCCTGTGCCTCCGCGATGCGCTCCTTCTTGTACGTCTCCGAAGGGTTCGTCGGCGACTGCGCGGGCCCCTTCAGAAAGCGCTTCGGGTCCTCGCAGGACAGCGGGGCCGAGCGGTCCACGCCGCGCGGGGCGTAGCCCACGAGGTCGTACGCGGCCGCGATGCGTTTCCACTCGGGGAGGAAGCCGATCAGCGGGAAGTACATACCGGACGCGCCCGGGCCGCCCGGGTTGTAGACGAGGGAGCCCTGACGCGGCACCTTGTGCTTGGAGTTGCGCAGGTCCTTGCCGGTGGCGCCGGCGCGGCTGACGGTCAGTTTGATCTTCTTGCCGTCGGGTCGCGCGTAGTCCAGCGGCACGGTGACCGTGCCGCAGCGCATCTCGACCGGGAAGTGGTCCCCCTTGGGGCACGCGCCCCAGGGGATGCCGGCCGTCGCGGCGCGGGCGGCGGCGACGACGGTGCCGCGCGCCTCGAGGGCGGCCGCGGGGTCCGGCCAGGCCGCCGTACCGCCCGCGGGGGCGGCGACGAGGCCGCTCAGAAGCAAGGACCCGGTGGTTCCGTACAGGACGGCAGCTCTCATCGCGTATCCCCTTCGGCGCACGGCAGCGACAAAAGGGATGTTTGGTTCGTCAGTTGATGAAGTAAAGCACCTGGTGCCGGTGTCGGCCCCAATGACCCCTATGCGCCCCCTCGGGCGCCGTCAGCGCTGCCGCTCGGGGCTTCGGTCGCGGTGCGCGAAGGCCGCGCGCAGCTCCGGCCCGCCGACCGCGCGGACGCCGCGTACGGCGACCGAGGTGAGGTACGTACGGTCGTCGCCGGTGGCGTCGGGGTGCCGGGCGAGGGTGCCGAGCAGCCGCTGTCCGGCCGGGGAGGCCCAGCGCGTGTACGGGTGGACCTCGATGCGGGCGATGGCGAGACAGCTCACGGTGAGGATGAGCGGCAGCGAGAACCACACGGCGATCGGCACGTCGTTCTCGCTCACCCGGGACTGGGAGGGCATCAGCACGGCGACGGCGCCGAGCGCGAGGACGGCCGCTGCGGCGGCCTGGACCTGGCGGATGGCGCTCGCGACGGTGGTGCGGGCGCCGTCGGGCACGGCGAGGCCCGCGGCGACGAGACGGTCGGCGAGGCGGCCTACGGAGTCCGCAGCGGCCGTGCTCGCCCGTACGGGAGCTATCCGGGACTGCCCCTGCGGACCGATCGCCCCGATCACCGAGCGCTCCATCTCGTCGCGACCGCGCGGGTCCACGACGGTCGCCCAGCCCGTGTGCGCGAGCAGCAGCCGCCGCTGACGGGCCATCGACACCAGGGTCAGATCGGCGACCCGGGCGGGGCCGCCGGACAGGAACGCCGCCTCGTACAGCGTGAGGTGGTGTCCGCGCGCCGCGTCGGCGTCGACCGCCGCCGCGCGCACGGCGGCCAGGCACAGCCGAGTGCAGGAGATACCGGCCGCGGCCCAGGCCAGGAGCAGGAGAAGGACCCAGAACATGGCGTTTTTCTACGCGAGGAGTCCAGGTCGGCGCCACGGTATGCCCACGATATGGACGGAGCGTTGTGGCTCTGTGACGTTCCGGTGCCCGCCGGGGCGCTCCCCAAGGGGCGCCGCGGTGCTAGCTCTTGGGGCGGGACGCGGCCGGGGGCAGTGGATAGGTTCCGGACGGGGTGACGGGGACGGGGCTGTCCGGGGACTCGGTGGGACCGGGCGGGGCCGGGGAAGCCGTCAGCGGGGGCGGGCTCGCGGTCGCGGCGTCCTGGGCGAGGGCGTCGAAGTCGACGTACCCGGTGGCTTCGAGGACCTTGATGTGGTCGAGCACGGTGGTGTTCGCGTCGTCGGCGAGGTCCCGTACGAGGGAGTTGCGAGTGTTCGCGCGGACCTGGGCGACGACGGAGAAGACCTTGCCGTGCGCCCTGCGCAGGATGTTCGCGAATTTCTGGTCGTAGTCCGTGCCGTGCGCGGCGTCGAGCGTGGCCAGCCAGCCGCGCTGCTGGGCGTTGGGCTGGTTCGGGAGTTCGAGTCCGAGCCGTGCGGCGACGTTCCGGACGCGCGCGTCGAGGAACGTGTGGCCCTCGACGAGGTGCGCGCCCGCCGTCTTCACGGCCTGGGTGGTGCCCCGCTCCTCGGCCTGCTGGCCGGCGGGCAGTTCCCACAGCCCGGCGAGCCGGACCTTGGTGATGAACTCCCGGTCCAGTGCGGACAGCGGACCGAACTGTGTCGACACGGACTGGGCGTTCAGGGTGTCCAGGCCGGTGCCGGCGCGGTCCGCGTACGACCAGATCGGAAAGATCAGGGCGGCGAGGGTCGCGGTGAGGGCCGCGACGATGAGTCCTGTCCCACTGACCAATCCGGTGCGGTTGATGGATCGCATGGTGCCTCCTGTTGCGGCACCGCACGCTAGTGCGCTACGGGTGCGGGTTGGCATATTACTTCGGGCGCTACGCCAACTGCCGTACGAGGAGAAAGGGTTGCCGGGTGGGAAGAAGGCGCCGAATGGGGTAGTTCGACCGCAGCCCAGACCATCAGGAAACCCAGGAAAACGGACGTGGGATCCGGCCGGACGGGGACCGGTGTTAACCCCGGCACACTCTGCCGGAGCGAGGCACTACGGCGCGCGTAGGAGTGCGCGTCGGCTCCTGTGACGCGGGCGGGGTCAGCGGCGCAGCAGTACCCGTCGGGTCGCGCGGGCCAGCCGGGCCGTGGGCCGCTGCGACGGCGGGGTCGGGCCGGATCGCTCCAGCCACCACGCACGCAGCCGCCGCCGCGTCTCCGCGTCCTCGGGGTGCCCCGCGAGCAGCATGTACTCGGTGAAGTCCAACGCGTCGCGGCGGTACCCACCGCTCATCGGATGCCCTCCCGCGTACGCGAGGAACGCCGGCCGGTACGCGTCCCCGAGGATCTCCGGCAGCTCCACCGCCACCTTCGCGACGACGTCCGCCCGCTTGGTCGCGAGCGCCCGCGCCTGCACACCCAGCCGCCCCCGGTCGAACCCTTCGGGTACGGGGGTACCCGCGACGAGCGCGGACAGCAGCGCGGCCTGCCCGAGCGCGAGCCGCTGCCGCGTACCCACGGCCACGTCGGCCGCGTGGTTCCCCGCTGCCCCGGGGGTGCCGCTCGCGGTGGCGGCGGCCTCACCCGAATACGGGCCTGCCGGGGTTTCGGACGGCGTCACGACCCGTGCCCGTGCCTTCGTCAGGGTGACTCTGATCGCCCCGAGCTCCCTCTCCAGTTCGCCCGGGTCCGGGAAGTTCTCGTCGCGTTCCAGGAGGACCCCCGGTGGCGTCACGCGGGAGGCGAGGTCGGCCAGGATGTCGAGGACCTGCCGGGGGACGGGGTGGGCGTGGCTGTCGTGCCAGACGCCGTCCCGTTCGAAGCCGCCGGCGACGTGGACGTAGGCGATGGCCTCGACGGGGAGTTCGCCGAGGGCCTTCGAAGGGTCCTCGCCCCGGTTGACGTGGTTCGTGTGGAGGTTGGCCACGTCGATGAGCAGGCGTACGCCGGTGCGGTCCACCAGGTCGTACAGGAACTGCCCCTCGGTCATCTCCTCCCCGGGCCAGGAGATCAGCGCGGCGATGTTCTCGACCGCGAGCGGGACGGGAAGGGCCTCCTGCGCGATACGGACGTTCTCGCACAGCACGTCGAGGGCGTCCCGGGTGCGGGGGACCGGCAGCAGGTGCCCGGCCTCCAGCGAGGGCGACGCGGTGAGCGCGCCCCCGGCCCGTACGAACGCGATGTGTTCCGTGACGAGGGGTGAGCCCAGCGCCTCGGCCCGCTCCGAGAGGGCGGCGAGCCGGGACTCCTCGGGCCGGTCCGCGCCGCCGAGGCCGAGCGAGACCCCGTGCGGCACCACCGTGACACCCCGCTCACGCAGCCGCAGCAGCGACTCGGGAAGATGCCCGGGGCACAGGTTCTCCGCCACGGCCTCGACCCAGTCGATGCCGGGCATGCGCTCCACGGCCTCGGCGATCTCCGGCCGCCACCCGATTCCCGTCCCCAGCCGCTTCGGCTGTGTCATGTCGCCTCCTCCGTCACCGCTCGAACCCCGGCTGCTGCAACCCTGGCCGCTGTCTCCTCACGACGGACCCGTGTTCCGGCGTGACGGAGTCATGGCCCCGGGAAGCGGGGCCGAACCCATGACGCCGGACGTTCAGAGCAACATTTGAGGTTCCGCCGGCGCCCCGAGGCGCCGGCGGCCGCACCGGCTACCGCAGCACGTTGTCCGGATCCGAGGGCTCCGGCCGGGCGGTGTTGACCTGTCCCGGCGGCGCGGGCGACGGACTCGACGTGGCGACGACGCCGTCGGCCGGCTGCACCGGCGGCGCGGAGGGCGCCGTGACGCCGGCGGCCGGCGCCGGGGGACCGCTCGGGCTCGCCGTCGACAGGGCGGCCGTGTCGTTGGCGATGGCGTCGAAGTCGACGCTCCCGGTCTTCTCCAGGATGGTGATGTGGTCGAGCACGGTCTGGTTGGCGTCCGTGGCCAGCTGCCGGACCAGCGTGTTGCGGGTGGAGTTACGGACTGCGCCGATCGCCGGGAAGATCTTGCCGTGCGCGGCCCGCAGCAGGTTCACGAACTTCCGTTCGTATTCCGTGCCCGTCGCCGCGGTCATCTCCTGCAGCCAGCCCTGCTGCTGCGCGTTCGGCTGGTTCGGCAGCTCGACATTGAGCTGGGCCGCGATGACCCGCACCCGCTTGTCGAGGTCGGCGTGGCCGACGACCAGGTGATCGCCCACCTCCTCGATCGCCTTGTTGGGAGCCCGCTCGATCGCCTGCTGTCCCGCCGGCAGTTCCCAGAGTCCGGCCAGCCGCACGCGCACGATCAGATCGCGGTCGGCGGCGGACAGGGGTCCCCACTGTGTGTTCACCGTCCCCGCCGCGAGATTCGCCTGCCCCGTGCCGGCGCGGTCGGCGTACGACCACACCGGGAACGCGAGCGCGCCGACAGTGGCGGCGAGCGTCGCGATGACGAAGGCAGAACCATTGATACGCCGCAAAATGAGCCTCCCGGGGAAACCAACTGGTCGTTGGAAACCTGCACTTGGCCAGCGACGTGAGATACGTGCGGGACACCGGGAATGTTCAAGCGCGATTAAAGCGAACCCTTGGTTCAGGTCAAATCGGCTCTGAATCCGCGCCGTCGGCCGACAGCGGCCACTTCTCCGGTGTACGTCCGAGCAGCCGCAGCGCCTCGTCCAGCGGATCCGTGCCCGGGGGCGCGTCGACCGGTGGCGCGAACGCGAACCCCGGCCCGCGACCGGCCGGATCCGTCGGTACGAGGCGGGCGACGGCCAGGGCCGCCCCGCGGACGTGGTCCGGCAGTTCGAGCCCGGCGCCGAGCGCGGCGGCGACGTCCCACGCGTGCACCACGTAGTCGACGAAGTGGAAGCCGAGAGCCATCCCGCCGGGGAACCCGCCCCCGTCCCTGATCTCCGGCAGCACGAACTCCCCCTCCGTCACGCCCGGTTCGGCGAACGCGGCCAGCACCGCCGTCGCCGCTCCCCGGTAGGTCCGCTCCGGGTCGCTCATGTCCTGCGGCTCCCGCCAGTACGCCGTCTCGTGCCCCGCTCCCCGGGCGGCGGCCGCGAACCCGTGGTGCTGCGCGGCCATGTGCGCAACCAGCCGGCGCAGCGTCCACCCCGCACACGGTGTGTCCCGCTCCCAGTCCGTGCCCCGCGCCAGTCCGACGAGCCGCAGCGACTCGTACACGGCGATCCGGTCGAGCTCGACGATGTCCACTCCGGTCGATGTCATACACCGAGCATAAAACTGAGCGAACGATCGTGCTACTTGTTTTCGGCCGTGCGGTTTCCCGCGGCGAAGGCTCGGCAGCTCGGGAGACCTCGGCAGGTCAGGAGACCTCGGCAGGTCAGGAAGGCTCGGGTACGAGGGACGGGTCGGTCGCCGCCGCGCGCAGCCGGGAAAGGATGGCGACGCGGGCCATGCGATAGACGTCCGTCTCGTCGCGCAGCACCGACACCGCGTTCGCCGTCTCCATCAACGCGATGAGCTCGAAGGCGAGTTGCGCGGCATCCGTGTCGGAGCGCAGCTCACCCAGGTCCCGGGCCTCGGTGACGGTGTGCTCCACATGGGCCGCCCAGTCCCGCTGGGCCTCCGCGACGGCGTCGTGCACGGGCCCCGACCGGGCGTCGAACTCGGCGATGACCTCGTAGAAGAAACAGCCGCCGGGGAAGACCCGGCCCTGGGAGTAGTCCAGCCAGAGTTCGCACAGCCGCCAGGTCCGGGCGACACCGGCGGGGGTCTCGGACGCGGGCCGGGTCACCTGCTCGACGTAGATGCGCGCCGCTTCCCGCACGGTGGCCAGTTGCAGCTCCTGCTTGGAGCCGAAGAGCGCGAAGACCCCGCTCTTGCTGAGCTGGAGCTCGGTGGCGAGACGGCCCACGGACAGTGCTTCCAGTCCTTCGACCGAGGCGATGTCGACCGTGCGGCGGAGCACCAACTGCCGTGTGCGGTTGCCGCGTTCGACCCTGCCGTCCAGCCGGGTCCCGGCCATCGCGCCTCCTCGGGTCCGTAGGTCACTCAGGGTCGGTCGGGATCGGTCAGGAGCGCAGCGCCGGGTGGTCGGCCACCACCGTGCACGACCCCGGTGCGATCTCCGTGAACCCGGCGTCGCGCACCAACGGCAGCCCGGAGGTGGTGAGTCCGCTCCAGCGGGCCGGGTCGGCGGTACGGACGGCGAGGGGGAAACCGGCGTCGCGCCAGGCCGCCCGCTCCTCGTCCGACAGCTCCCACCAGGCCAGCTGAGCGCCGTGCCCGGCCTGCGCCATCGTCTTGCCGGCCGACATGTCGAGGTCGGGGTTGAGCCACAGCACGGGCGCCGTCGGGTCCGCGTCGAGCGGGGGCTGTGGGTCGTCGAGGTCGGTGCCGGACACCTGGAGTTTGACCAGGTCCTTCGGCCAGCCGTCCAGGGGGACCGGCGGGAAGACGCGCACCTCGGCGGACTTCCCGGTCACCGTGATGCCGGGCAGAGCCTCGGCCCGCCGCCACTCGGCGCCGCGCGCCCGTCGTACGACCTTGCGGATCCGGGCGTCCTGCCAGTCCCGCACCGCCTGCGCCCAGTCACCGTCCCCGAGGGCCCGCTCATCGCCGAGGATCGTCAGCACGGCGCGGGCCGCGGTCTCCAGCGCGTCCGTGCGTGCCGGGGGAGCGGCCTTCTCGATGCGCACGACCAGCGGCAGCACGAACTGCGGGGCCTCGTCGCGCGCGGTGCGCTCGGATCGGAAGGGGCTGTCCTCGGCCGAGCCGGGTACGTCGGGTCGGCCGGGTGCGTCGGCTACGGTCGGGTCGCTGCTCACGCCCTCCAGTGTGCCAGGCGGAAGATCGGTTCTTCGGCGAGCGGTCATGCCGCCGGCACCGGCACCGTCACCCTCACCCGGAACAGGCGGTCCGCTGTGCCTCCTGCCACTCGCAGACGGGGCACAGCGTGATCCCCTTGTACGACTCCGGGTACTCGGTCGGCTTCCGGCACAGCACGCACTCGGCGAACGGCGGCCCGGCGTCGGTCGGGTCCGGTGCCGGGACGGGGGCCGCCGGGGTGGCGCAGTAGTCGTCGCTCATGGTCCCAGCGTAGGCCGGGACCGGAGCACGCCTACGTGGTGCCGTGTCGCTCGCTCCGCGTCGCCGAGCCGATCATCTCGGAGACCTTCACGAAGCGGAAACCCTGCTTGCGCAGCTCGGGGACGATCGTCCGCAGGGCCTGTTCGGTCACCGGAGCCGCGCTGCGCGTGCAGTGCATGACGACGACGGATCCGGGCTTCACACCCTCCAGCACCTGCCGGGCCACGGCGTCGGCGTCGGTCGCGAAGGCGTCCCCGCTGACGACGTCCCACTGCACGGCGGTCACGCCCACGGCGCTCAGTGTGCGCAGGGCCTGCTGGTCGTAGCACCCGCCGGGGAACCGGAAGTAGGGCATCGCGTGCGGCACGCCCGCCCTCTTGAGGGCGGTGTAGGTCTCCTCCACCTCGGCCCGCATCCGCTCCTGGGGCACGGTGGGCAGGCCATAGCAGTTGTCGGTGAAGGCGTAGTGGCTGTACGAGTGGTTGGCGACCTCGAACAGCGGGTCCTGCCCGATGTCCCTGGCCTCCTTGGGGTACTCGTCGGCCCAGCGTCCGGTCATGAACAGGGTCGCCGGCACCTTGAACGCGCGCAGCGTGGCGATCAGTTCGGGATTGTCGAAGTGCTCGCCGGCCGCGGCCCGTGGCCCCTCGTCGGCGGTCATGTCCGCGTCGAAGGTCAGCGCGACGGTCTTGTCCTGCGTGCGCGGACCGTTGGTGAAGACGGGGGTGATACCGCTGGAGCCGGGGGCGAGTGTGGGGGGTCGCGAGGGCTGGGCGGTTGCGCTGCCCGAGGCCGACGCGGGTTGCCCTGGGCGGGCGGCGTGCGGGGTTCCTGGGGTCCCGCAGGCGGCGAGCGCGACCCCGAGTGCGCCGAGGGCGCAGGTCGCGGCGAATCGTCGTACTGGAATGATCACCCGATAAAGATATGTGGGCAATGCTTACTATTCGCCCATTGTTCGCACGTGCCCGGCGGCCGGGGCGCGGAAGTCACCCGGCTGGACCCGGCGCAACGCACGCCCTCTCTCTGGCCGTGTCGTGAGTCGGTCTCATGCGCCGGTCTCGTACGCCGGTTCCCTTTTCCCGTGTCCGCGTGCAGGATCGAACCCCTGTCGCGACCGATCCGAACGGCAGGACCGACGCGAGACGGGATGGGTACCGGTGCCGAACCGGCGACGCGCTGCTTCACCGGTCCTCCTCTTCACCGCGATCGCCCTGCTGGCGAGCGGGTGCTTCCTGGGGCCCTCGGATCCGGCGGACACGGCGGTGGCCGGGGCCAGGGTCGAAGGGGAGACGATCGTCGTCAAGATCCCGCTCTGTCCCTCCGACGTACTGCGGCGGGTGGACGTCACGGACTGGGACAAGGCCGAGGACGCGAACCCGCCGATCGTCTGGTGGGCCTCCGGTCCGCGGACGGCCTCGGCGAAGAGGGGCGTCGTCAGGCTCTGGTCCGCCGAGGGGTTCGACCGTCATGCGGCCGAGCCCGCCCCCGTGCCGCGCACCCTCGATGTGGCATACCTGGACCCCTCGGGTGAGGGGCTCGACTACGTCGTGAGCCTGCGTACGGTCGCCGCCGCGCAACTGAAGCCCGGTCAGTACTGGACCGACGACGGCCCGAGGACCGCCGCCCAGATCGACGCCCAACTCGGCTGCCACACGGCGCCGGCCACACGCACACCGCCTCGGTCGCCGTAGAGGCTTGGGACGGGCAGCTGCCCGCGCCGGACCCCGCGGACCGGGGCGGGCAGCCCGAGGCCGCAGGTCAGCTGTCCTCCAGTAGCCGAGATCGGCCGCCTGTTCGACCTCGGTCGGTGCGTCGGAGACGGGCAGGGCCACCGGCTGGTCGGGGCGAGCCAGGGCGGGAAGGCGCCGCCGTCCGCCTCGATGAGATCATGGTGGTCTCCTCGCTTCTCGAGGGGCGAGTGACCACACGGCGAAGCCCCGGGGCACTCGCCCCGGGGCTTCGGACTCGTCAGCAGTCAGCGCGCCGGGACACTCTCCGGCGTCGTCGTCTTCACGGTGGCACGCTTCATGGGAGGGGACCGCTAGCAGGCGGTCGGCGGGCGGTCGCGGCAATGAGTGGGGGCGATCAGTGGAGGCGATCCGTGGGGGCGATCAGTCGGGGCCTGGGAGAGGGCTTGTGCCGGGGTTGTCGAGCGGGAACTCGTCGTCCTCCGCCTCGCCGCGCCTGAACTTGTCACCCTTGGGTTCATCGAGCACGAACTCGTCGTCCCTGTGCTCGTCGGGCCGCGGACGCGTCGGTATCTGCTCCACCGTCGGCGCCCCCGGCTGAGCCTGTGCCCGTTCCAGGAACCGCAGCAGTTCCACCGGGAAGGGAAGCACCAGGGTGGAGTTCTTCTCGGCGGCGACCGCCACCACGGTCTGCAGCAGCCGCAGTTGGAGCGCTGCGGGCTGTTCGGACATCACCCCGGCGGCCTCCGCCAGCTTCTTCGACGCCTGGAGCTCGGCGTCCGCGTTGATGATGCGGGCCCGCCGTTCACGGTCGGCCTCGGCCTGCCGGGCCATCGACCGTTTCATCGTCTCCGGCAGCGACACGTCCTTGATCTCGACCCGGTCGATCTGCACACCCCAGCCCATGGCGGGACTGTCGATCATCAGCTCCAGGCCCTGGTTGAGCTTCTCCCGGTTGGAGAGCAGATCGTCCAGGTCGCTCTTGCCGATGATCGAGCGCAGTGAGGTCTGCGCCATCTGCGAGACCGCGAAGCGGTAGTCCTCGACCTGGATGACCGCGTCGGCCGCGTCGACCACCTTGAAGTAGATGACCGCGTCGACCCGGACCGTGACGTTGTCCCGCGTGATGCCGTCCTGCGCGGGGACGGGCATCGTCACGATCTGCATGTTGACCTTACGCAGCCGGTCCACACCGGGGATGATCATGGTGAACCCGGGCGGCCTGATGCCACCCCGGAGCCGGCCGAGCCGCAGCACCACGCCCCGCTCGTACTGCTTGACGACCCGGGCCGCCGCGGCGACGTACACCAGCCCCGCGGTACCGGCCACCGCGGCCGTGGCCAAGAGCTCTTCGAGCATGACGACCCCCTTTCGAGCCGCCGTATACCACCACTAATCCCACGATATGCCTCACGCGGGCTCGCGGTCGAGGATCCCCCCGACCGCGAGCCCCGGGGGTCAGCCGATGGTCATCTTCACCGGTTCCGTCCCCGCCTCACTGTGCCGCGCCGACCAGTTCTCCAGCGCGGTGCGGCAGGCGTGATCGAGGTGGTGCAGGCCGGAGAGGTCCAGTTCGACCGGGCGGTCCTGGGGCAGCGCCTCGAGGCTGTCGAGGATCTTCGGCAGCCTCAGGAAGGTCGCGTTGCCCGACAGATACGCCTGGACGGGGCCCGCACCCTTGTCTATGACCTCCAGGCGGACGTGCGAGGCCTCCCATGCCGTCTTGGCGATCGCCAGGGCGAGCCCGATGAGCACCCCCTCGAACATGCTGACGGCGACGATCGACACCGCCGTGACGACGAGGATCAGCGCCTCGCCCCGGTGCTCGCGCCACAGCGAGACGACCTCGCGCAGCGGGACCAGCTTCCAGCCCGCGTGCACCAGGATGCCGGCGAGGGCGGGCAGCGGGATGACGCCGAGCGCGGCGGGCAGCAGCGCCGCGAACAGCAGCAGCCAGACGCCGTGCAGCACGCGGGACGCCTTCGTCCGCGCGCCCGCCTGGACGTTCGCCGCGCTGCGCACGATCACCGCCGTCATCGGGAGCGCGCCGAGCAGTCCGCAGACCGTGTTGCCCGCGCCCTGCGCCATCAGTTCCCTGTCGTACTCGGTCCGGGGACCGTCGTGCAGCCGGTCCACGGCCGCCGCGCTGAACAGCGACTCGGCGGAGGCGATCAGCGTGAAGGCGAGCACCGTGCCGAGCACGCCCACGCTCGCGAGCTCCCCGAAGGCCTCCAGGCTCGGCAGCTGGATCGAGCCGACCAGCCCCCGCACCTCGACCTTGGCCACCGGCAGCCCGAACCCCGAGGCCACCAGGGTGGCCAGCACGACCGCGCCGAGGGCCCCCGGCACCGTACGCACCCGGCGCGGCAGGCGCCGCCACAGGACGAGCACGGCGATCGTGCCCGCCCCGAGTCCGACCGAGGCCAGCGCCTCGGTGCTGCGGGCCGCGTCGACGACGGCCTCCGGCAGTCCGGCGAGCTTGTCGAGTCCGGAGGCGGGGGCCTTGAGCCCGGCCATCGAGTAGAGCTGGCCCGCGATCAGCACGAGGCCGATCCCGGCGAGCATGCCCTCGACGACGGCCACCGAGATGGCCCGGAAGTAGCGCCCGAGCTTCAAGGCGCCCATGAGGAGTTGGAGCACACCCGTGGCGAGCACGACGACTCCGAGGACGGCGAGGTCGTACTCCCGTACGGCCTCGAAGACCAGCACGGTCAGTCCGGCCGCAGGCCCCGACACCTGAAGGCTGCTGCCGCGCATCAGGCCGGTGACGAGACCACCCACGATGCCGGTGACCAGGCCGAGTTCCGCCGGGACACCGGAGGCGACGGCGACGCCCACGCACAGCGGCAGGGCGACCAGGAACACGACGATCGATGCGGCGAAGTCCTGCCGCAGGTGGGGGAGTTTGCTCAGCGGGCTCGAAGTGTTCATCGCGCGGCTCACAGGGCCTCGAAGGTGTCGGTGTGCGCACGGTGTTCGCGCACGGCCCCGGTGTGGACCTCGTAGTACCAGCCGTGCAGACGCAGCCGGCCCGTCGTCAGGGCCCTTTCCACACAGGGGTATCCGCGGAGCCTGAGCAGTTGTGCGAGGACATGGTTCTGCACCGCGTCGGCGACGGTGGGGTCGTCGCCCGGTGCGTCGGACGGGCGCTGCGCCTGCGCGAGCCAGTCGCGCACGGCGGGTACGGCCGTCAGGTCCTCGCCGCGCACCAGTGCGCCGACGGCACCGCAGTGCGAATGGCCGCAGACCACGATCTCGGACACGCCGAGCACGTCCACCGCGTACTCGACGGTGGCCGCCTCGGAGGTCGGCCGGCCGAGGACGTACGGCGGGACGATGTTGCCCGCGGTGCGCAGCTCGAAGAGCTCGCCCGGGCGGGCGCCGGTGATCAGGGCCGGAACGACCCGGGAGTCGGAGCAGGTGATGAACAGGACCTGCGGGGACTGGCCGTCGGCGAGCGAGGCGAACTCCTCGGGCCGCCGGCCGAAGGAGCGGGCATGGTCGATGAGGGGCTGCATGTCAGTTCCTCCTGGCGCGCCCTGAGGGCGCGTCGGCTTACAAGACGGAGCGTGGGGGGACGCGCTCCGCTCAGCAGCGGAAGACCTGAAGTGCGGCGGGGGAGTGGGAGGCCTGGGATCTCGACGTGCGCGGGTGCGCCGGGGCGGGCGCGAGCGGCGCGTACGAGGCCGCGGGGTCGCTCGCGAGCAGCGCGCGCGGGGGCGTGTCGGGGACGAGATCCTCGTCGCGGGTCCGCTGACGGGCGCCCAGAGGGGGTGCCACCTTGTGCGGATGCTCCGCTTCGGCGCAGGAGACGACTTCGCCCCTGTGCGCGGACGCGAACGCCTCGGTGGGAGCGAAGAGCTGGAGGCTGATCAGGACGGCGGCGAGGAGCACGTACAGGGGTCGGGCCGTCGTACCTCGTAACATGCGCCCCCTCCCAGCGTCTCGTCCTCCATGTCAATACATAGGTTAACGCGGCAAGTTGTTTGCAGGGTTAACTCGACGTTTCACAGTGAAGTGGGCCGAAAACGCTGTGGAGGGGCCGAAAAACTACGCCTCGACGAGCCCCTTGGCGTCGCGGGCCAGCGCGGTGAGCCGGGATATCGCGCGGAAGTACTTCTTCCGGTAGCCGCCGTTCAGCATCTCCTCGCTGAAGAGCTGATCGAAGGGCATCCCGGAGGCGAGGACGGGCACCTCGCGGTCGTACAGCCGGTCGGCGAGCACCACGAGCCGCAGCGCCGTCGACTGGTCGGGCACCGGCTGGACGTCGGTGAGGCAGACGGCCTTCAGGTCGTCGGTCAGGGCCCCGTAGCGGCTGGGGTGCACGCGCGCGAGGTGGTCGAGCAGATGCGGGAAGTCGTCGAGGGAGGCCCCGGCCGTGGCGTACGCGGCCTTCGTGACCTGCTCGTCGGTGAACGGCGCCGGGGCCTCGGGCAGCCCGCGGTGACGGTAGTCCTCGCCGTCGATGCGCAGCGGCCGGAAGTGCGCGGACAGCCCCTGGATCTCGCGCAGGAAGTCGGCGGCCGCGAACCGGCCCTCGCCGAGCTTGCCCGGCAGGGTGTTCGAGGTGGCCGCGAGCGCGACCCCCGCGTCGACCAGCTTGCCGAGCAGGGTGGAGACGAGGACGGTGTCGCCCGGGTCGTCGAGTTCGAATTCGTCGATGCACAGGAGACGGTGCCCGGAGAGCGTCTGCACGGTCTTCTGGAAGCCGAGCGCGCCGACCAGGTTCGTCAGCTCCACGAAGGTGCCGAAGGCCTTGAGCGCGGGCTCGGCCGGGGTGGCGTGCCACAGGGAGGCGAGCAGATGGGTCTTGCCGACGCCGTAGCCGCCGTCCAGGTAGACGCCCCGGGGGCCGGCCGGGGTCTTCTGTGCCTTGGCCTTGCCGAAGCCGAAGAAGCCCCGTTTGCCGCCGCCGAGCGCGTGCGCCCCGCCGAGACCGGCCGCGAAGCCGGCGAGGACCTGTACGGCCTCGGTCTGGCTCGGCTGGTTCGGGTCCGGAATGTACGTTTCGAAGCGCACGGAGTCGAAGCGCGGCGGCGGCACCATCTCGGCGACTAGCCGGTCCGCGGGGACGTGCGGCTCGCGGGCGCACAGGGACGTGGGGGCTGCTTCGGGTATCGGTTCGATCCCGGAAGCGGCGGTGGAGGACGACACGGTTCCCCACTCTAAGGGCCGTGCCACACTGCACGACATGCGACGCCTGTTCCCTGTGACCTACGAAACAGCAGCCCAGGCCACCGCCGGGGCCCCCGATGCCCCTGGTGCGGGTGTGGCGGATGTGACGGATGCGACGGACCGTGAGTGGGAACTGCTGGAGCTGGCGGCGGCGTACGCCTACCCCGAGCTCCGCCCCGCCGGTGTCCGGGAGCCCTGGCTGCGGGCCAACATGGTCTCCACGCTCGACGGCGCCGCCCAGCACGACGGAAAGTCCCAGGGCATCTCCAGCGCCGCCGACATGCGGATCTTCGGGGTGCTGCGGGCTCTCGCGGACGCCGTGGTCGTCGGCGCGGAAACGGTACGCCAGGAGGGTTACCGTCCGGCGCGCGCACGTGCGGAGTTCGCGGGGTCCCGGGAGGCGGCCGGACAGGGCCCGGCGCCCGTGATCGCCGTCGTCACCGCGAGCCTCGACCTGGACTTCTCGCTGCCCCTGTTCACCTCGCCCCTGGTGCCCACGCTCGTCCTGACGGGCGCCGCGGCGGCCCCCGACCGGGTGGCGGCGGCCGAGAAGGCGGGCGCCGAGGTGGTGATCGCCGGGGACGGGATGGGCGTGGACCCGGTACGGGCCGTGCGTGCCCTCGCCGAGCGCGGCATGACCCGGCTGCTGACGGAGGGCGGCCCGCGGCTGTTGGGCCAGATGGTCGCGGCGGGTGTCCTCGACGAACTGTGCCTGACTCTTTCCCCGACGCTCACCGCGGGAGACGCGCAGCGGATCGCCGGGGGGCCCGCGATGGCGGTTCCCGAGCGGTTCGAACTGGCGTCCCTCCTGGAGGAGGCCGGATTCCTCTTCGCCCGATACCGTCGCCCCTGACCGGTGGCCCTGGCGTCGGTCCCGGCGTCGGACAGGGCAAGACCGTCGGCCAGGGCAAGACCGTCGGCCAGGGCAAGACCGTCGGACAGGGCAAGACCGTCGGCCAGGGCAAGGTAGCGGAGTGGATCGTTCCGTTTATCTTCCGCTGGGCACACTGAAAATCGCAGTCCCCGTGCGATCACGGGGCAGGATGGTTTCCGCAGGGGGCCAAGGAGGCCCACGGAGGAGAAGGGCGCCTGTCGTGTTCACAAGCGTATTGATGATCGAGAAGGCCCTGACGTCCGCCGACGTGGAGTTCGTCACCACCTTGCACGGTGACGAGGCGGTCGCCTTCCATGTGCTGCTCCAGCCGCGGGGCGACCAGGCGGACCGGCTGCTGCGGGCCATCGACGACGTCGCGCTCGGAGAGCTGGACGAAGCGGCCCACGAGCGTGAGACGCCCGAGGGCGCGGACGCGGCCGGTCAGGGGCAGCAGGCCCTCGACGTGTCGCTGGTGGCGCTGCGCTCGGCCGGCAGCGAGGCCGAGGGGCGGCTCATCGAGAACCACCCGCTCGACGCGCTCAAGGAGCTGGTCGACGAGATCGACGCGGACGAGGTCATCGTGCTGACCGACCCGCACTACGTGGAGGAGTTCTTCCATCGCGACTGGGCCTCGCGGGCCCGCCACAAGGTCGGCGTGCCGGTGCTGAAACTGTTCTCGCACAGCAAGGTCTAGGGCTCCCGGCGGCGTGGCCGTGGGGGCCGTGGGGGCTGCTGGGATCGGTCGGGTGCGGCCGGCACGTGGCTGGTCGCGCCCACGCGGCGGAGCCGCACATGTCACGGCCCCGCGCCCCTGGGAGGTTGCGGGGGGCCGCACGGAATAGGCTGGGGCGGGTTCCTGTCTGTGGGAGCGCGCTCACCGTCGTACCGGATCTTGGGAGATACACGCATGGCACCCGGCCTTCCTACCGCCATGGACCGACCGCACTTCATCGGCATCGGCGGCGCCGGGATGTCGGGCATCGCCAAGATCCTGGCGCAGCGCGGGGCGAAGGTGGCGGGCAGCGACGCGAAGGAGTCCGCCACCGCCGAGGCCCTGCGGGCGCTGGGCGCGACCGTGCACATCGGCCACGCGGCGGACCACCTGGCCCCCGACGCCACCTGTGTCGTGGTGTCCTCGGCGATCCGCGCGGACAACCCGGAGCTGGCCCGCGCGGCCGAGCTCGGCATCCCGGTGGTCCACCGCTCGGACGCCCTCGCCCGGCTGATGGACGGCCTGCGCCCGATCGCGGTCGCGGGCACGCACGGCAAGACCACGACCACGTCGATGCTCGCGGTGTCCCTCTCGGCGCTGGGACTGAACCCCTCGTACGCGATCGGCGGCGACCTGGACGCCCCCGGCTCGAACGCCCTGCACGGCGACGGCGAGATCTTCGTCGCCGAGGCCGACGAATCGGACCGCAGCTTCCACAAGTACGCCCCCGAGGTCGCGATCGTCCTCAACGTCGAGCTCGACCACCACGCCAACTACGCCTCCATCGACGAGATCTACGAGTCCTTCGAGACCTTCGCGGCCAAGATCGTGCCGGGCGGCACGCTGGTGATCTCCGCGGACCACGAGGGCGCGCGCGAACTGACCCGGCGCCTGCCGGCGGACGTACGGGTGGTGACGTACGGCGACGCGCCCGACGCGGACGTACGGGTCCTGTCCGTGCTCCCCCAAGGCCTGAAGAGCGAGGTGACGGTGCTCCTCGACGGCAAGGAGCTGACCTTCGCCGTCTCCGTCCCCGGCCGCCACTACGCGCACAACGCGGTGGCCGCGCTGGCGGCGGGCGCGGCGCTGGGCGTTCCGGCCGCGGAGCTGGCCCCCGCGATCGCCTCCTACACGGGCGTGAAGCGGCGTCTGCAGCTGAAGGGCGAGGAGGCGGGCGTCCAGGTCGTCGACTCGTACGCGCACCACCCGACCGAGATGACGGCCGACCTGGAGGCCATGCGCGCGGGTGCCGAGGGCCGCATCCTGGTGGTCTTCCAGCCTCACCTGTTCTCCCGCACCCAGGAGCTGGCCAAGGAGATGGGCGAGTCCCTGGCTCTGGCCGACGCCTCGATCGTGCTCGACATCTACCCGGCCCGCGAGGACCCGATCCCGGGCGTCACCAGCGAGCTGATCATCGAGGCGGCGCGGGCTGCGGGCGCGGACGTGACACCGGTCCACGACAAGGCGCAGGTGCCCTCGGTCGTCGCGGGAATGGCGAAGCCCGGTGATCTCGTTCTCACCATGGGCGCGGGAGACGTGACGGACCTCGGTCCCGAGATCCTGACCCGCCTGTCGAAGTAGCCGTGACGTTTGTGAGGGGTTGAGCTTCATGTCGTACGACATCGAAAAGCCGGACGAGCAGTGGCGCGCGGAGCTGACCCCGGCCGAGTACACCGTCCTGCGGAAGGCGGGCACCGAGCCGGCCTTCACGGGCGAGTACACCGACACCAAGGCCAAGGGTGTCTACTCCTGCCGCGCGTGCGGCGCCGAACTTTTCACCTCGAACGAGAAGTTCGAGTCCCACTGCGGCTGGCCGTCCTTCTACGACCCGAAGGAATCCGACGCGGTCGAGCTGATCGCGGACCGCTCCCACGGGATGGTCCGCACGGAGGTGCGGTGCGCCCGCTGCGGATCGCACCTCGGCCATGTCTTCGAGGGCGAGGGCTACCCGACGCCGACCGACCAGCGGTACTGCATCAACAGCATCTCGCTGCGGTTGGCATCCGACGAGGACTGACCGCCGGGTTCGCCGGGAATGGCGGCGTGCCGGAGGCGCTGGGCGTCAGGAAACTTGACCCCGGCGTACCCCGAATCGTCCGTCTCCTGGGCTCTGACCCGGGCCTATGGCCTGGGCGGGGCCCCTGCACCACACGGAAGCCGCAGGGGCGGCGCCCGGAGCCGTGTCGGGCGGCGGCGGGTTCGATGAGTGATCTCGGCGATTCGCGTCTGCGGCCCGCGGAACAGCGTGACGACACGAGCGCGTTCAGGGCGCACCCGCCGCTGGTCCCGCACGGCATGTGCGTACACCCCGGGGTGAACGGCATCTCGCTGCGGCCGACGTCCGATCAGGGCCGACCTCGCTGTTGAGCGCGCTGGCATCATGCTGCACCACCATCACAGGTGTCGCCCGCTGTGGTCAGGGGCGAGCGACGGGCCGCGGGGGAAGTGATAGCGCGGTCCGGCGGTTTTGGAACGCGCTTGTGGTGTGGAACGCCGCAGCTCAGCAGGCTCCACGGCGATTCACGGCACCCCTCCCAGGGAAAGCGGTGCGCTTAAACGGCTTGCCGAGCGTGGCGCGGTACGCAACCTCGTCCACCCGGCGCATCTGCCCACCGCCCTCGCCCAGAACGAGGCGCGCGGCCGGGCCGCCGGACTGCTCGGCCAGCCGGGGGCGTGCTGCTGTACTCGGCGGCCAGGCGGCTGCCCTTCGGCTTCGCGGCCTTCGGCCGGCGACGACGTGCTCGTCGTCGACAACATGCTGGCCGCGCATGGCCGGGAACCCTTCACCGGACCCCGGAAGATCGCGGTGGCGATGGCCGAGCCCTCGCGTTCGCTCGTCTCCGCCTGAGCCGTCCGGCCCACTTCGCCACGAAGGCCCGGGGGGGGGGGGGGGGGGGGGCGGCGCCCCCGCCCCCCCGGGGGCCCCCGGGCGGACACCGCGCCGAGCCCACAGCAGAGCGCACAGCGGGACACCCCGGACCGACAA
>NZ_JBIWFN010000024.1:0-88603 GCF_044763085.1 Streptomyces sp. NPDC096311 | reverse complement strand
GGCGGCGCCGGGCCCCCCCCCCCCCCCCCCCCCCCCCCCCCCCCGCGCGCCCCCCCCCGCCCCCCCCCGCCCCCCCCCCCCCCCCCCCGCCGGCCGGCCTTTTCGGTGGACCGCGCCGGACGGGACGGGGGCGGTACCGCCCGGCGCGGGGTCAACGGGTCACTCCCGTACGCCGGCCAGTTCCACGGCCGGGCGCCGCAGCGACAGCCCGGCCGGTGCCACGGCGGAGACCACGGCGAGGACCGCGCACGCGCCCACCGCCGAGCCGATCGCCGTCCATGGGATCTCGATCGGGCTCCACACCGACAGCAGGCCCAGGGCGCTCCACATCCCCAGCAGGTTGAGTCCCGCCACCAGCAGTCCCAGCACTCCGCCGACCACCACGACCATCAGCGCCTCGGCGGCGACCAGCCGCAGCACCTGCCAGGTGGTGGCCCCGGCCAGCCGCAGCACCGCCAGGTCCCGCACCCGGTCGGAGGTCGCCATGACCAGGGTGTTGGCGAGGGAGATGCCGGTGTAGAGGAGGGCGATGCCGAGGACCAGCATGAACCCGATCCGGGTGGTGTCGTTGGTCTCGGGGTAACTGGCCTGCACCCACTGGTACTTGGTGAACACCTGCCCCCCGGAGGAGCTGAGCGCCGTGCGCAGCCCCGCCGCCACGGCCGCCGTGTCGGCGTCCGCGACCTTGACGTCGATCCGGTCGACGGGGGCGCGCTGTGCGTTGGCCGGGGTGACGTACACGCCGTTGTTGCCGGTGCCGATGGACATGACGGCGGCGATCCGCAGGGACTTCTTCGTGCCGTCGCCGAGCCACACGCTCACCCGCTGTCCGACGGTGTGCCGCGCCCACTCCTCGTTGACGATGATCGAGTCGTCGTCGAGATCGGTGACCCGGCCGGCCACGACCGGCAGCCGTACGGTGTCGGCGAGCCGCTTTGGATCGGCCGCGCGCGCCTCGGACTTGATGAGTGCCACGCCGTCCTCCAGGACGTAGACGGCGCTCGACGAGATGGCCGAGACCTCCGCGCCGGGCACCGCCCGCAGCCGCTCGACGGTCGCCGTGTCGAAGCCCGTGGCGCCGGCCGGCGAGACGACGAAGTCTGCGCGGGTCTGTGTGCGGGTCTCGGTGGCCTTTGCTTCGTTCAGGGTCGCGGTCGCGCCGAGCAGCGAGCCCGCGAGAGCGACCGTGACCAGGACGGGAGCGGCGATGGCGGCGGTACGGCGGACACCGGCGGCGGCGTTCTCCCGCACCAGCATGCCGTCGGCGCCCGGGAGTTGGGCCGGCAGCCAGGCGATCAGCCGGGTCAGCGGGCGCACCAGTACCGGCGACAGCAGCGCGACCGTGGTGATCAGCAGCATCGGCCGGCTGGCGTACGTCTTGCGGTGCAGCAGGTCGCCCGGTCCGGAGACCAGCGCCAGGACCAGCGTCACGGCGGCGGTGACCAGCAGGCCTCCGCCGAACAGCCAGCGGCCCCACGTCATGGTCCTGCTGTCCACGGACGCCTCGCGCAGCGCCTGCGCGGGACCGGTCTTCCCGGCCCGCCAGGACGCGGCGACCACTCCGCACAGCGCCACCAACAGCCCTGTCCAGAAGGCCGTGTGGTACGGCCAGGTGTGGTCGCCGATGGTGAACCAGCTCGGGGCGAGACCGCCGTCGACCACCCACCGGGCCGGATACGGCGCCGCGTACGCGCCCAGCACACAGCCCGCGGCCGAGGCGAGCACGCCGACGACCAGGGCCTCGGCGAAGACCATCCGGCGGATCTGCCCCGGGGTGGCGCCCGCGGTGCGCAGCAGCCCGAACTCCCGGCGCCGCTGGGCGACCGCGAAGGCGAAGGTGGACGCCACCACGAACACTGAGACGAAGCCGCTGACCCCGCCGGCCGTGCCGAACATGGCGTTCATCGCGGTCAGGGCCTCGCTGTCCCGGTCGGGGTCGGCGTCCACGACCGACTGGGTGCTCACCGGGGCGAGGCGGGCCGCCTGCGCGTCCGTGTAGAACACGGCGTCCTCGAAGCCGAGCCCGCGCACGGTCCCGACCACCGTCACGGTGCCGAGATCGGTGCGCACCTGCCGGCCCACGGCGGCCCAGTCGCCGCTGACCACGACTTCACCGGCCGCCTCGGGGGCACGGCCCGCGTCGAGCTCGTACGGCGCGCCCGCGGCGGTCGACCACGGGTGGCCCACCAGGTCCCCGGGCGCGTTCTTCGCCCGTACGGCGAAGGAGCGGTCCTCGATGACGGTGCCGAGTCGCCTCAACGCGGCGAGGGTCTTCGCCGGTAGGGCGTTCGGCTGCGTCAGCTCCTGGGTCCGGTCGCCGATCGGGGTGGGCACCCGCAGCGTGTCCTGGCCCTTCACCACGACCGGGGCGGCGGCGAACCGCTCCGGCCGGCGCTCGGGGGCGTTCAGGGACGAGGCCAGCGCCAGACCCATGACGGCGATCAGCGCGACGCCGAGCGAGAGCGCGACGAAGCTGCCCACGAAGGTGACCCAACGGGTGCGCAGGGTGCGCAGGGCGACACTCAGCACGGCACGGCCTCCAGCTTCGTCATCCGGGTGGCGATGTCGCCGGCCGAGGCGCCCACCAGCTCGCCGTTGACGCGCCCGTCGACCAGGAAGACGACACGGTCGGCGTAGGAGGCGGCCACCGGGTCGTGGGTGACCATGATGATCGTCTGGCCCTCCGTGTCGACCATGCCGCGCAGCAGGGACAGCACCTCGCGGCTGGTCTGTGAGTCGAGCGCGCCGGTCGGCTCGTCGCCGAACAGCACCTCCGGGCGGGTGATCAGGGCGCGGGCCAGGGCGACGCGCTGCTGCTGGCCGCCGGACATCTCCGAGGGGCGGTGCCCGGCCCGGTCGCCGAGGCCGACCTGGCGCAGCACCTCACGGACCCGGGCCTTCGGGGGGCGCCGGCCGGCCAGTCGCAGCGGCAGGGCCACGTTCTGCTCGGCGGTCAGCGACGGCAGCAGGTTGAACGCTTGGAACACGAACCCGATGCGCTCGCGGCGCAGCAGCGTCAGCTTCGTCTCGCTCAGCTTCGTCAGCTCGGTGTCGCCGACGGTGACCGACCCCGCGGTGGGCCGGTCAAGCCCGGCCGCGCACTGCAGCAGGGTCGACTTCCCGGAGCCGGAGGGGCCCATTACGGCGGTGAAGGTGCCCCGAGGGAAGGCGAGCGAGACCTGGTCGAGCGCGGTCACACTGCCGCTGCCCGCCCCGTACTGCCTCGTCACGGAACGCAGTTGGATCGCATAGTTGGTCATCTGTCCCTAAATCCCTACTTGTTCGGTGTCGGTCCTCCCGCGCACCAGGGCGGGACGGAATCGGGGTTCAGCGGTCTCGGTCCGCGGGAGAAAGCCGGAGAAAGGCGCCGGCCAGGCAATTGTCGAGGCGGCCGGGGCGCCGGACCGGGCGGCTTCGAGGGCGGGCAGCAGCAGTACCGCGGTCAGAACGCCGACGCTTCCGTACGCCGGCACACGCTCCGCCAGCCGAGCCAACATCCGGGCGCCGCCTCTCTCGCAACTGTGGTGACTCCACGAAACCGCGCGACGACACCCCGGCGCAGTGCGGCAGAAGCGACACTTGGGGTAGGGCCAGACCTACCCCGGGGCCTCGGCCTGGCTGTCCGCCCCGGCGCCCGGTCACCCCGCCCGGGCGAGCGACCGGTCCGACTCCCGGTCCCGGCAGCCGACGGCCACCAGGCGCTGCAACGCGTGGAAGCGGTACCGGGGTTCGCCGACCGCGTCGATGCCCGCCATCTCCAGGGCGGCGCAACAGCGCGTGCAGCAACTGGGCGAGCACCGCGTCGGAGTCCTTGACGGCCATTGTTTGCGCCACTCAAGGCCGGAATTGAGCCTTATGCCTGGCAGCAGGCTGCGATGGCAAGACCGTGCATCCGGCGGCCCGTGACCATCCGCCGTGACCGCAGGGGGTATGGCCGGCCCTACCCCCGATACGCCACCTGGACCGATGGCACCGTCCATGACGCGCCGCCTACGGTGATCGCATGCATCCCCGGAACGTATGGCAGGCCATGTCCCGGCCGGGCTTCCTGCTGTCCCCGTGGCCGTGGCGTGCCGTCGCGTATCTGCTGTCGGGCGTGGTGGCCGGCATCGCCGTGCTGGTGGCGATCGTGACCCTGGCGGCGGTCGGCGGCGTCCTCGCGATTGTCCTGGTCGGCCTGCCGTTGCTCGCCGTCACGGCTCTCGTCGGGGTGCCCGTGGCCTCGGCCGAGCGGCGCAGACTGCGGCTGATCGACGGTGATCCGGCACCCGGCGCCCATCGCGAGCCCGCCGAGCCGGGACCGTGGAGCTGGTTCACCACCCGGCTGAGGGAGCAGCTCACCTGGCGGGAACTCGGCTACGCGCTGCTGTTCGCGGGCCTGTTGTGGCCGGCCGAGGCCCTCGTGGTCACCGTGGCGCTGGCGTTCCCGCTGTCGATGACGTTCACCCCGCTGCTGATGGCCACGGTGGGCGACGGCCGGGAGGCGAAGGTGCTCAAGCAGTGGACGGTCACCAGCTGGCCGACCGCCTTCGGCGTCGCCGTGCTCGGGGTGGTACTGCTGGCCCTCGGCGCGTACGTCCTCGGGGTCGCGGCCGGCGCCAGAGCCGAGCTGACCCGGCTCCTCATCGCCCCGCGTGACGCGGAGCTGGGTGCGAAGGTCATCGAACTGACGCGGTCCCGCGTCCGATTGGTCGACGCGTTCGAGACGGAGCGGCGCCGGATCGAGCGCGATCTGCACGATGGCGCCCAACAGCGCCTGGTCGCCCTGACGATGACACTCGGCCTGGCCCGCCTGGATGCGCCGCCCGGCCCGCTCGCCGACCAACTCGCCGAGGCACACGAGGAAGCGGGCAAGGCCCTCGCGGAACTGCGCGAACTCATCCACGGCATCCACCCCAAGGTGCTCGCCGACTACGGCCTGGAAGCCGCCGTCGCTGACGCCGCCGACCGCAGCGCGGTCCCCGTCGACGTCGACCTGGAGCTGCCCGGCCGGTTGCCCCAAGCCGTGGAGGCCGCCGCCTACTTCGTGGTCTGCGAGGCCCTCGCCAACGTCGCCAAGCACAGCGGGGCCGACCGCGCCCGGGTCGCCGGCGGGCACGCCGACGGACGGCTCTCGCTGGAGGTGCGCGACGACGGACGTGGCGGCGCGGCCGCCGGCGGCGGCACCGGGCTGACCGGACTCGCGGACCGGGTCTCGGTCCTGGATGGCAGACTCTCCCTGTCCAGTCCGCAGGGCGGACCGACCCTGCTGCGTGTGGAGATTCCTTGCGATCCTTGCGAGCCGACCGACCGCTCCGCGTAGTCCTGGCGGAGGACAGCGTGCTGCTGCGGGAGGGCCTCATCGGCCTGCTCACCCGCTGCGGACACGAGGTGGCGGCGGCCGTCGGTGACGCGGAGGCGCTGCTCGCCGCCGTGGCCGAACACCGGCCCGACATCGTGGTGACGGACGTACGGATGCCGCCCGGCTTCCAGGACGAGGGCCTGCACGCGGCCGTCCGGCTGCGGGAGGAGCAGCCCACTCTGCCGGTGCTGGTCCTGAGCCAGTACGTGCAGCGGACCTACGCCTCCGAACTCCTGGACTCCGGCGACGGATCGGGCGTCGGCTACCTGCTCAAGGACCGCGTCGGCCAGGTCGAGCAGTTCGTGGACGCGCTGAGCGAGGTCGCGGCCGGCGGCACGGTCGTCGACCCCGAAGTCGTACGGCAGTTGCTGCGCAGGCGCCGTGATCCGCTGGAGCGGCTCACCCCGCGCGAGCGGGAGGTGCTGGCGCTGATCGCGGAGGGCAAGTCGAACGGGGCGATCGCCAAGGCGCTGACGGTGTCCGAGGCGGCCGTCGGCAAGCACATCGGCAGCATCCTCACGAAGCTGGACCTGCCCCCGGCGGACGAGACCCATCGCCGCGTCCTGGCGGTGCTGGCCTACCTCCGGGCGTGAGACGGGCCGTTGCGGTCCGGACCATAAGGCGACGTGCGACGCGACCGCCTGGACGTACTACGAGGCGGTCGACAAGCTGGGCTGACCTGCCGGGCTCAGGGGCATCCGACGTCGGCGTGGCTGAGGTTCACAGCACCTTGCGATGGACGAGGGCCGAGAGGACGAGGGCGCCCGGGAGCAGGGGGATCCAGACCGTCAGGACGCGGTAGCCGATGACGGTTGCCGTGGCCAGGGACACGGGGGCGCCGTACGCGGCCATGGTGAGGACCATGGCCGCGTCGACCGGGCCGATGCCGCCCGGGGCGGGCACCGCGCCGACGGCGGTACTGGCGAGCAGCAGCGCGAGGACCACCTGGGCCCAGGACAGCGGCAGCCCGAGCGAGAACCCGACCGAGGCGATCACGCTCCCCTGAAGCACCGGGGCGACGGCCGACCCGCCCCACAGGGCGAGGACGCGGCTGGGCCGGGTGTGCAGGGTCCGCGCCTCGGTCAGGGCGGTGCGTACGAAGCCGAGCGCCGGGCGGCGCAGCGGGCGTACGACCGTCAGGAGCAGGGCGGCGGTGGCGAGACCGAGCACCGCGGCCCCGGCGGCCATGAGCAGGGTCCAGGTGTCCGGGGTGAGGTCGCCGAGTCGTAGCGCGTCCGGGAAGGCCACGAGGAAGACGACGAGCACCACCGTCTTCGCCAGCGGCTTGACCAGTGAGTACAGGGCGAGCGAGGCGGTGGCCCGGGCCAGGGGTACGCCGTTGCGCTGGAGGAAGCGCAGGGTGACGGCGTGGGCGCCGATGCTCGCCGGAAGGATGTGGTTGGCGGCGCCCGCGGCGAACTGCGAGGCGAGCAGCGGCCCGGGCGGCAGCCGTTCGGGCAGGGCGCCTTGCCGCACGCACGCGGCGGTCACCCAGCCCAGGCAGGTGAAGAAGACCCCGGCCAGCAGCCACCGGGGATCGGCGGCGGCCAGCCGGGCGGCGCCCTCGCTCACCGCCCGCCAGTCGACCGCCGCCCACGTCCCGATCGCCAGGAGCGGCAGCAGGGTCAGCGTCAGACGGGTGAGTCGGGTGAGATGGGTCAGGCGCGCGGCGGCGGGGGACCGGACGGGGGCGGGGCGCGCTACGGGGAGATCGTCGAGCGGGAGCGGGGACACGGCGCACATCGTCCTTCCACGTCACGCCCGCGGTACCGGCGGACGGACACAAGAAGAGGCTTGAGCGGAGGGGGACGAGGGGAACGTTCCCGCTCGGTGTGACGGCGCGGTGTCCGGGAGGGGAAGGGGCACCAGCGGCTGGGCGACACGGCCGGGCTCGTCGTCCTGTGGGGCAGGGCGGTTGGCGCTCCCGTCGTCGAAAGGTAGAAAGAGGGGGCGCACTCGGAACGCACCTGCCGAGCGCGATGGACGGGACGGACGAGACGGACGAGACAATGGAGGCCCCTCATGACGACTCTGCCCGATCGGCCGAACACCGCGCTGCTCGTCATCGACGTCCAGAACGGGGTGGTGGCGGGCGCGCACCGGCGCGACGAGGTGGTCGCGAACATCGACACCCTGGTCGGCAAGGCTCGCGCGGAGGACGTGCCGGTGGTGTGGGTGCAGCACTCGGACGACCGGCTCAAGCGCGACAGCGAGAGCTGGCGGTACGTGCCGGAACTGATCCGCCGCGACGCCGAGCCCCTCGTCCACAAGAACTACGGCGACTCGTTCGAGGACACCGACCTCGAGGCGCTGCTCGCCGAGCGCGGGGTGGGCCGACTGGTCGTCACGGGCGCGCAGACCGACGCGTGCGTCCGCGCCACCCTGCACGGGGCCTTCGTACGCGGGTACGACGTGACGTTGGTCGGTGACGCGCACACGACGGAGGACCTCAGCGCGTACGGGGCGCCGTCGCCGGAGCAGGTGATCGCGCACACCAACCTCTACTGGAAGTGGGAGAGCGCACCCGGGCGGCGCGGGGGCACCGTCGACACGGCGGACGTGATCTTCGCGGCGGCCGTCGGGGACTGAGCCGCCCCGATCGGCGGCCATCGGCGGTCGACGCGCCCTGCCCGCTCGCGCGCACGGCCCGTTCGACGGCGTGGCCGCGGTCCGTCGTCAACGGGCCCGGCATGCCCCCGGGCAGTGGAGCTACCGCGGTGCGAGTGCGGCGAAGGCCTCGTCGATCAGATCGTCGAGGTCGAGGGTGCCGTCGGAGGCGGTCCAGTGGTTGACGGCGATGTCCAGACAGTCGACCGCGGCGGCGGCCCGCACCAACGGGCCCAGGGTTGAGGGCCGCGAGGGGGCCGCGCGCTCGGCGAGGGCCTCGGCGATGACCGGGCGCCAGCCGTTCTGCTTCTCCATGCTGCGCGCGCACAGTGCGGGGGTCTTCATGATCAGACGGGACAGCGCGAGCGCGCCGGCCGGGTCCTGCCGGTGGTGCTCGACGACCGTGCCCAGGGCGTGCCGCAGCGCCGTCCAGTCGTCCTCGCCGGCCGGGCGGGCGCGCAGCGCGTCGGCGATCCGCCCGCCCTGGGCGTCCACCGCGTCGAGGACGGCGTCCTCCTTGGTGCCGAAGTAACGCAGGAAGGTGCTGCGGGACACCCCGGCCGCCGCGGCCAGGTCGTTGACGGTGACGTTCTCGAAGCCCTCGCGTCGGAACAGCTCGAAGGCCACCTGGGCCAACTCGGCCCGGATGGCGGCCCGTGCGATGTCCCTCGTGCTCGTACGCGCTGCTCCGTCCACCTCGGGATCGTACCGCTCACCAGCTCCCCGCTCGCCATAGTGAGTCACGGACGCTAGTGTGACACTGAGTTTCATGATTGACATATAGCTTCACTCTTGATCGATCTGCTTCACATCACATCAGCGGGAGAACCCACCGTGACGAAGACCCTTGGACTCATCGGCAGCGGCATGATCGGCGGCGGGCTGGCCCGCCTCGCCGTGGCGGCCGGAGTGGACGTCGTAGTCAGCAACTCGCGCGGACCGGAGACACTCTCCGGCCTCGTCGCCGAACTCGGCGGGCACGCGCGCGCGGCCACCCCAGAGGAGGCCGCCCGCGCCGCTGACCTGGTGGTGGCGACCGTGCCGCTGAAGGCCTACGACCGGCTGCCCGCGGCGGCTCTCGCGGGCAAGGTCGTGATCGACACCATGAACTACTACCCGGACCGCGACGGCCGCATCGCCGAGCTGGACGCGGGCGGGCCGACGTCCAGCGCCCTGGTCCAGCGTCACCTGGCCGACTCCCGGGTGGTCAAGGCGTTCAACAACATCGACTTCCGGCGCCTGTTCCTCTCCGCCCGGCCCTCCGGCGCCGCCGACCGCAGCGCCCTGCCCCTCGCCGGTGACGACGCGGCCGCCAGGGCGCGGGTGGCGGAGCTGCTGGACGTTCTCGGGTACGACGCGGTGGACATCGGCACGCTCGCCGACAGCTGGCGCAGCGAGCCGGGCACCCCGGTCTACGTGCGGCCCTACCTCGCGGCGCAGCCCGAGGGGCTGAGCCAGGAGGAGGCACAGCGCTGGTTCTTCGAGACCCCGGGCGTCCCGGTGCCCGCCGACCGGGTGAAGGAGCTGACCGACGCGGCCGTACGGCGCCTGGCGGGCGAAGCGCGGGCCACCCTCGCCCGGGACTGAGCGACGGAAGAGAACGGAAAGGCGGGGCGTGCCACCGGTGGGGGATGTCCGGTGGCCCGCCCCTGCCGGGGTGGACGGCTGGGTCAGCCGACGTCGGAGGCGTCCAGGCGGTACAGGCCGCCGGTGCTCGACGTGGAGGACGTGGAGGACGTGGAGGACGTAGAAGACGTAGAAGACGTAGAAGACGTAGAAGACGTGGAAGACGTGGAAGAAGAGGTGGTCGAGGACGAACCGGAGTCGTACGCCGAGGACTTGACGGCCGTGCCGTGTGCCTTGACCCAGGTGGCGATCTCGGAGTTCGTGCCCTGCCCGCCGTCGCTGCTGACGATGATGTAGTGCAGCTTGCCGGACGTCACCAGGCTCTTGAGCTTGGCGAAGGTCATGGCGTTGTCACTGCCGGACCAGCCGCCCATGGAGATGACGGGCTGCCCGGACTCCAGGATGATCGAGGACGCGGTCTGGTCGGTGGCCACGGCCAGCAGCCAGGTGGCCCCGTCCTGATGCTTCTTCAGGTACGTGATCATCGCGGACGACACCTGCGTGCCGCCTCCGCCCATCTGGCCTCCGCCTGTCCGGTCACCGCCCGTCTCGCTGCCGCTCGGCCGGGTGCCGGAGCCCGAAGGCGCGGAACCGCCGCCCGACGGGGGCTCACCCATGGACCGGCCGCCGGTACCACTCGTACGACTCGAACCGCTCGCGCCGCCCGGACCCCCTCCCATGCCACCCATGCCGTCACCGGTGCCGGGGCCGGCCGTGGGGTTGGTGCCGTTCGTGGCGGAGGTGGCCGCCGAGACCGAGTAGGCGGCGGGGCCGGCCAGCAGGGCGACGACCGCGGCCAGCGCGGCGAAGCCCATGAGCCGGTCGCGTCGCGTGAAGCGTCCGGCGAGCAGGCCGAGCACCGCGACCGTGCCCGCGACGCCGACGGTGATCTCCGCGACGGTGTACAGCGTGCCGGAGCCCGAGACCCGCTGGAGCAGCACGATCGCCCAGGCCGCACTGGCCGCGACGGCGGCAGGCAGCACCCAGACCTTCCCCCAAGCTCTCGACCCCGCTCGAGCGGGGGGCGCCCCCCTCGCCGCCGAGCCCTCACGGAAGGCCCGGTACAGGGTCACGCCGCCCGCACCGGCCAGGGCCGCGATGCCGGGGGCCATGGCGGTGACGTAGTACGGGTGGAAGGTGCCCTCCGCCAGGGCGAAGGTCAGGTAGTGCAGGACGAACCAGCCGCCCCAGAGCATGAGCGCCGCCCGCTCGGCGTCGGTGCGCGGGGCCCGGCCGCGCAGGACCAGACCCGCGATCAGGGCGATGGCCGCGAAGGGGATGAGCCAGGAGATCTGGCCGCCCATGATCTCGTTGAACAGCCGGTAGACGCCCGCGCTGCCGCCGAAGCTCGCACCGTTGCCCGCCGAGCCGGCCGAGGAACCGGCGCCGAAGATACGGCCGAAGCCGTTGTAGCCGATGACCAGGTCCCAGACCGTGTTGTCGGTCGAACCGCCGATGTAGGGACGGGAGGAGGCGGGGATCAGGTCGACGACCACCATCCACCAGGCGCTGGAGACGACCAGGGCCACGGTGGCGACGGCGAGGTGGCGGATCCGGCGGCCCAGGGAGCCGCGCGCGGCCCACAGGTGGACCAGGAAGAAGGCCGGCAGGACGACGTACGCCTGCATCATCTTGGTGTTGAACGCGAAGCCGATCGCGACGGCGGACCAGACGAGCGGCATCAGTCGGCCGGTGCGGACGGCCTTGAACAGACCCGCCGCGCCGAGCAGCATCAGGAAGACCAGGATCGGATCCGGGTTGGTGTCCCGGTTGATGGCGACGGTGATCGGGGTCAGCGCCAGTGCCAGCGCGGCGACGGTCGCCGCCACCGGGCCGAAGTCGCGCTTGACCATGCGGTGGAGCAGGGCCACGGAGCCGGTGCCCACCGCGACCATCGGCAGCGCCAACTGCCAGGTGCCGAAGCCGAAGGCGCGGGCGGACAGCCCCATCACCCACAGGGCGAGCGGCGGTTTGTCGACCGTGATGAAGCTGCCGGAGTCCAGCGCGCCGAAGAAGAACGCCTTCCAGCTCTTGGTGCCGCTGTAGACGGCCGCGTTGTAGAAGCTGTTGCCGCTGATGGAGGTGATGTTCCAGGCGTACAGGGCCGTCGCCGCGAGCAGGATCGCCCACAGCGCGGGGCGCGTCCAGCGGGGGTCTTCTGTGGGCGGTGCCGCCCTGTGTCCGCTGCTCGGTGAGGACGTGGGTGGTGGGGCGAGAGTCGTCATGACGCGGGCTCCAAGCGAGGAGAGGGAGTGCGACGCGGGCGCAGGGCCCGGAGCCGCATCAGGGCGAAGCGGGTGCGTAGGCGCCGAGGTGGGCGTCGGCAGCGGTGATCAGGACCGTGGTGATCAGGGCCGTGCGGCCCGCTCACGCGGCTCTCGCCCGGGCGGGCGGGGCGGCGGCTCCCGCGGGCGGCGGCGTACGCTCGGCTCCCGCGGCGGGCGACGTACGCGCGGCGTCCGCGCGAGCCCCGCCCCCACCGGGGCCGGGCTCCACGGAGGCGGCCCCGTGGGTGGCGGCCGTCAGGTGCGCCGTACCGGCCCGGGGCGGTAGCGCGACGCGGGTGCGGCCGGTCAGGATCCGGCGTTGCATCCGGCCCATGCCCTTGAGGTCGTCGACGGCGGTGGCGACGATGTCGACCCGGCTGTCGGGGTCGTCGACCCAGTCCACCGGCACCTCGTGGATACGCAGCCGGTTGCGCTCGGCCAGCACCAGCAACTCGGTGTCGAAGAACCAGGTGTTGTCCTCGATGTGCGGGGCGAGCGCCCGGAAGACCTCGGTGCGTACCGCCTTGAAGCCGCACTGCGCGTCCGAGAAGCGGGCCGCGAGTCCCAGCTTCAGGAGCAGGTTGTAGGAGCGGGAGATGAACTCGCGCTTCGGTCCGCGCACCACCGCCGCCTGGGGGTGCAGCCGGCTGCCGATGGCCAGGTCACTGTGACCGGACAGCAGGGGCGCGACCAGCGGGAGGAAGCCGTCGAGTCCGGTCGACAGGTCGACGTCCATGTAGGCGACCACGTCCGCCTCGGACCGGCTCCACACGTACTTCAGCGCGCGGCCCCGGCCCTTGGCCTCCAGGTGGACGGCGTGGACGTGGGGAAGACGGGCCGACAGGCCGGTCGCCGCCTGCCAGGTGGCGTCCGTACTCGCGTTGTCCGCGACGGTGATCCGGAACGGGAACGGGAAAGAGGCTTCGAGGTAGGCGTGGAGGCGGCTGATGCTGTCGCCGAGGACGTGTGCCTCGTTGTGGACCGGCACCACGATCTCGACCGACCGCTGCCGGACGCCTCCCGCGTTCGTTTCGTTCATGGCCCCGACGATCCGGGCCGGATCTGGGCCGTCGCTGAGCCCGCGCTGAGGGAAGGATGAGAATCAGGGAACTCACAGCTTCCGCACAGCCGGGCCCTGGCGGGTCACAGGAACACCGGTGAACAGCCCCTTTCCCTATGTCAGTTGTGGCTGGACGAAGCGATCAACTCGTCGATCAGAGTGATCAGTACGTCCCGGCACGACCCGCGCTCACGGGCGTCACAGAGCAGCACGGGGGTCCGTTTCGGCAGGGCCAGGGCGTCGCGGATCTCCTCGGGGGTGTACGGGTGCTGCCCGTGGAAGCCGTTGACGCCGACGACGAAGGGGATGCCGCGCCGCTCGAAGAAGTCGAGGGCGGCGAAGCTGGACTCCGGCCTGCGGACGTCGATGAGGACCACGGCGCCCAGGGCGCCGATCGCGAGGTCGTTCCACATGAACCAGAACCGCTGCTGGCCCGGGGTGCCGAAGAGGTACAGGACCAGTTCGGGGCTGAGGGTGATCCGCCCGAAGTCCAGCGCCACGGTGGTGGCCCGTTTCTCCTCGATGCCGTCGAGGTCGTCGACGTTCAGACCGGCGGAGGTGAGGGGCTCCTCGGTGCGCAGCGGGACGATCTCGCTGACCGCCCCGACCATGGTCGTCTTGCCGACGCCGAACCCTCCGGCGATCAGGATCTTGACCGCGTCGGGAGCGGGAGGTGCGTCGGGTGCCGAAGTCCCGCGCACGGCGGGGTCAGAGCCGGCCAAGGCCGTCCCTCACTTTCTGCAGCAGGTCCAGGTCCGGGGTACGGGAGACGAGACGCGGAGCCTGGACGGTGATCCTGCCCGCCTCCAGCAGATCGCAGAGCAGGATCACGACCACGCTCACCGGCAGGTCGAGTTCGGCGGCGAGTTCCGCCACCACGATGGGCTTCGCGCACAGCCGCAGGATCCGGGCGTGCTCGGGCTGCGGCCGGGTGGCGCCCTCGGGCGGCGGACCCACCGCGGTCACCGACGTGATGAGGGTGAAGTCGGCGCGGCTGGGCCGGGTGCGGCCTCCGGTCAGCGTGAACGGCCGTACCAGCCGGCCGGCCGCGTCGCCTTCGCTCACCTCACTCGCCGTTGTCGGCCGCGGCGGCGATGCCCGCACGAGGTGCTGCCCTGAGGTGCTCGCCGATCTTCTTCACCAGCATGTTCATCTGGTACGCCACCACGCCGACGTCCGCGCCCTGGTTGGTGAGCACGGCGAGATGGGCGCCGGGGCCCGCGGCGGTGAGGATCAGATAGCTGTCGCGCATCTCGATCAGCGCCTGGCGCACCGGACCGCCGCGGAAGTCCATGCTGACGCCCTTACTGAGGCTCATCAGGCCGGACGCCGTCGCCGCCAGCCGTTCGGCGTCGTCGCGGACGAACGCCGTGGACTTGCTGACGACGAGTCCGTCCTCGGAGAGCACGACGGCGTGGTTCACATCGGCGACCCGTTCCACCAGTCCGGTGAGCAGCTGGTCGAGCTGGCTGTGTGTGGCGGTGCTGGGGCGTGTCATTTCTCTGTCCTTCACGAGCGATCGGCGGGCGGAGTCCACGAGCGGTCTGCGGGCTGGGTCGGGGCCGGGTCCTCCCCGTGGTCGTACGACGGTTCCTCGCCCCCCTGGTCGTACGACATCTCCTCGTCGTCGCGGGCCCGGAGCGTCCCGCGCTGGAAGCCCGCGAGTGAGGAGGCGGCGCGTTCCGCGGTGAAGTCGGCGAGGTCGGTGGCGTCCTTGTCGTCGGCGTAGTCGGCGTAGTCGGCCTCGGACGGCGCCGCCTCCTCCCGCAACTCCGTGGCCAGGCTGGTCTGCGGCACCCGGCGCGGCAGCGGAGCGAGTCCGTCGCGGCGGGCGGCGCCCTGAGCGGGGCTGGAGCGGGGCGCGGCGGAGTCGGTCGTGCGGGCCCGGGCGGAGGGGGGTGCCTCCTGCGCACGTTCATGGGGCCGGCGCTCCGGGACCGCGTCGTCGGCGGAGCCCTTCGCCGCCATGACCCCCGCCGGTACCGCGACCTCCCCGTCGGTGGCGGGGGAGTCGGGGGTCTCGCGGACCACGATGTCGTGCGGGATCAGCACGATCGCGGTGGTCCCGCCGTACGGCGAGGAGCGCAGGGTGACGGCGACGCCGTGCCGGGTGGCGAGCCGCGCGATCACGAACATGCCGAGCCGCAGGTCGTCGGCGAGTGCCACCACGTCGAACTGCGGGGCCACCGCCAACTGGGCGTTGAACGCGGCGTATTCCTCCTCGGACAGGCCCAGGCCCCGGTCCTCGATCTCGACGGCCAGTCCCTTGGCCACCATCGCGGCCCGCACCCCCACCGGGCTGGGCGCGGGGGAGTAGGTGGTCGCGTTGTCGATGAGCTCGGCCAGCAGATGGATGACGTCGGCCACCGCGGGCGGGCTCAGGTACACCTCGTCGTCGGTGTGCACGTCCACCCGCTGGTACTGGGCGACCTCACCGACGGCGCTGCGCAGGATGTCGATCAGCGCGACCGGTTCGGTCCAGCTGCGCCGGGGCTGCTCGCCGCTGATGATGACGAGGTTCTCCTCGTAGCGGCGGAGCTGGCTGGCGGTGGAGTCGAGTTCGTACAGGCCCTTGAGGATCCCCGGGTCCTGGTGCTCGCGTTCCAGCGCGTCGAGCTTGCTGAGCTGAAGGTTGACCAGGTTCTGGCTCTGCCGGGCGATGCCGAGGATCACCTTCTGGAAGCCGCGTCGGGTGTCGGCGAGTTCCACCGCGGTGTACACCGCCGTGCGCTGGGCGGTGTTGAACGCCTTGGCCACCTGGCCGAGTTCGTCCTCGCCGTAGTCCAGGGGCGGGGTGGCGGACTCCACGTCGACCTTCTCGCCCCGGTTCAGCCGGGTGACCACGTCGGGCAGCCGTTCCTCGGCGAGGCTGAGCGTGGCCATCCTGAGACCGCGCAGCCGCCGGGAGAGGGAGCGGGTGATGCGCCAGGACATCACGACGCACACCAGCAGGGCGACGAGTCCGCCGGCGCTCAGCGCGGCCGCCTTGATCAGCAGGCTGTGCGCGTTGTCGGCGCTGCGGTCGAGCAGTTGCGTGGTCTGCTGCTGGATCAGGTTCGTGTACTGGTCGGAGATCCTGCCGAGCGCGGTGTTCCAGCGGGCGTGCGCGTCGGGCAGGTCGACCGTACTGGCCACCCGGCCGTGGGCCGTCCGGGCCGCGATGATCTGGTCCTCGACGGTCTCCAGGGTCTTCCAGTCCTGGCTCTGGAGAACCCGTTCGACCTGGTCCTTCACGGTACCGTGCAGCGAGTTGAGGACCTGGCTCTGGAAGACCCAGCGGCGCACGTCGACCCGCTGGGCGAACTGCTGCCACGACTCCTGGTCGAGCTTTCCCGAGGGCCAGGCCAGCGCCAGCTCGGCGTCCTCCTGGGCGACCAGCTCCGCCGCGTTCCCCACCGTGATCAGGGGCCCCGCCTGCGAGGTGAGGTCGCCGTCGTCGACCTGGGAGAGTTCCTGGAAGGCGTGGATCTGGTCGCCGATGATCGAGGTGTACTGGTCCAGGGCCTGCTGGGCGGTGATGTCGGTGGGGTGGTCCACCTGCCCCCGGTAGTACTCCAGGCTTCCCACCGAGGCGATGACCGAGTACATCCGGTCGCCGATCCGGGCGGGTGCGTGTCGGAAGTCCTCGGACCGGCGGACCAGTTTCGCGACCGCGACGTCCGTGCGCCTGCGCTGCCGGTCCAGGGCGGCCCGGGAACCGTGCGGCGAGGCCATCCAGGCGGCCGACAGGCTGCGCTCCTGTTGCAGCGCGAGCGTCGCCTCGGTGCCCATGGCACCCGTCGACCGGCTCAGCCCCGTCTGTTCGCGCAGTCGCAGCCCCTCCGAGAAGATCTGCGTCGTCGTCACACCCCACATGGCGGCGAGGGTGACGCTGGGGACCAGCGCCAGCAGGATCAGGGAGAGACGTATGGAGCCGAGACGGCGCCGGGCACCGGTCCGTGGAGACATCGTCGTCCTAGAGCGATCAGCGATGAGGGGGTGCGCAGGATGCTATCCGTACAAGTGACCGTACGCACCGTGAGGGACGGAAAACCTTGGTGCCGCCTGTACGGGCGGCGGCCGGTCAGCGGGTACCGTTCGCCGCGAACTTCGCGACCGAGGACACGTTCTCCTTCGTGACGAACGCGGGTCCGGTGAGCACGGGAGCGGTTCCGCCGCCGCTGAAGTTGCCGTTGGAGTGGTAGAGCCAGAGCGAGTCCACGGCCAGATAGCCCTGGAGATAGGGCTGTTGATCCACCGCGAACTGGACGTCCCCGCTCTGCACGGACTTCACCACGGTGCTGTTGAGGTCGAAGGTGGCGACCTGGGCCTTGCTGCCCGCCGTCTTCACCGACTTCACCGCGGCGAGCGCGAACTGCGCGCCCATCATGACGACTTCGTCGACGCTCGGGTCCTGGCGCAGTCTGGCCGTGACGGCGGTGCCCACCGCGTCCATGTCGGTGCCGTTCACATAGAGCATGTCGGTCTCGCCGCCGAACGCCTTCTTCACTCCGGCGCAGCGGGCCTCCAGGGCGATGTTGCCCTGTTCGTGGATGACACACAGGGCGTGCTTGGCCTTGAGCTCGTCCAGTTTGTCGCCGGTGGCCCGGCCCGCGACGCTCTCGTCCTGGCCGAAGTACTCCAGCAGGCCCTCGGACTTCCAGGCGTCGATCCCGGAGTTGAGACCGACCACGGGTATCCCCGCCGCCTTGGCCGCGCTGACCGCGCTCTGCATCGCCTCCGGCTTGGCCAGCGTCAGCGCGATGCCGTCCACCCGGTCGCGGATCGCGTCCCGCACCAGGCTGGCCTGGGCGGCGGCCTCGGAGTTGCTCGCGTACGTCAGGTCGATGTTGTCCTTGGCCGCCGCCGCCTGTGCGCCCTTGCGCACCAGTTCCCAGAACGCGTCTCCGCGGGCTCCGTGGGTGATCAGGGCGATCTTGATCCGGCCGGTGCCCGCCTTGCCCGCCGAGGCGTCGCTCGTGTCGTTCGAGCCGCCGGAGCCGGAGCAGCCGACGGCGAGCAGACAGGCCGCGGCGACGGCGGCGACGAGGGCTGCGCGGTGCGGGGATCCGGTGAAGTGGTGAGGTGTGGGGGACGTGTTCATGGGTGCGGCACCTCGCTGTGCGGCCCAGCGGCGGGTCGGGGAGAGTGAGATCGGTGCGATGTCGGGATGTTGTGCACCGACTGTCGTACTTTCGTTGGGCCGGAGCCAATCGTGTGTCACACTCGGCCGTCAAGTGAGCGGGCATATGCCGGAGATGGCCGGGGCGGGGGTGTCGCCGCCGCATCGTCACTAGTTGGACGCGTGGCGAGTGAGTTGGGTGGTATCGCACCTTCCGCACGGGGCACGAATGTTCAATGATGGTGCGCGGGCCTGCCGTTGGCGGGCCGTTGCGTTCACACGGGGGAGGACGAGATGACGCGTGAGGTTTCCGCTGTCCGGGCCGTGCTGCGTACGGGAGTGACAGGTGCCGCGGTCGTCGGCCTGTCGGCCATGTCGCTGGTCGCCGGGACCGCGTACGCGACTCCGTCCGGCCCCGGTGTCACCGCGACGGTGCTCTACCGGACCACCGTGGGGAACACGGACTACACGCTCCGGGAGATCACCATCCCGCCCGGCCAGAGCACCGGCTGGCACTATCACGACGGTCCCCTGTACGGCCTCGTGAAGAAGGGCACCCTGAGCCACTTCGACGCCACCTGCGCGCAGGACGGCAGCTACCCGGCCGGCCATGCGATCACCGAGCCCCCGGGTCCCGACCATGTGCACATCGGCCGCAACGAGGGCTCGGTCCCCGTCGTCCTGGACGTGCTGTACGTCCTGCCCCACGGCTCGCCGTTCTCGGAGGACGCGCCCAACCCCGGCTGCGACTTCCAGTAGCGCCCGACAGGCTCTGGGCCGCGATCACTCGAACGGCAGTGCCTGTTCGGCCCAGATCGTCTTTCCGGTGCCGGTGGTGCGGGTGCCCCAGCGGTCGGTGAGCTGGGCGACGAGGAGCAGCCCGCGGCCGCCCTCGTCGAAGGTGCGGGCCCGGCGCAGGTGGGGTGAGGTGCTGCTGGCGTCGGAGACCTCGCAGATGAGAGTGCGGTCGCGGATGAGCCGGAGCTGGATGGGCGCGCCGCCGTAGCGGATGGCGTTGGTGACCAGTTCACTGACGACGAGCTCGGTGACGAACGCGACCTCCTCGAGCCCCCAGCGGGCCAGCTGCTCGGTCGCGTACTGCCGGGCGGTGGCGACCTCCGCCGGATCGGCGGGCAGGTCCCACACCGCCACCTCGTCGCTGTCCAGGGTGCGGGTGCGGGCCAGCAGCAGGGCCACGTCGTCCTTGGGATGCTGCGGCAGCAGCACCTGGAGCACGTTGTCGCAGGCCTCGTCCAGATTTCCGGCGGGGACCGTCAGCGCGCTGCACAGCACGGCCGTGCCCGCGTCCGCGTCGAGGTGGCGGGCCTCGAAGAGACCGTCGGTGTAGAGGGCGAGGACGGTGCCTTCCGGCAGGTGCAGCTCGGTGGCCTCGAAGGGGAGCCCGCCCACGCCGAGCATCGGTCCCGCGCTCACCTCGACGACCTTCACGGTGCCGTCCGGGAACAGCACGGCGGGCGGCGGGTGCCCGGCCGTGGCGACGGCGCAGTGCCCGGAGACCGGGTCGTACACCGCGTACAGACAGGTGGCGCCGATCTCCGCGCCCGTCGGGCTCTCGTCGGCCGCCAGGTGCCCGACCAGGTCGTCGAGGTGGGTGAGCAGCTCCTCCGGGGGCAGGTCGACGTCGGCCAGCGTCCACACCGCCGTACGGAGCCGGCCCATCGTGACGGAGGCGTGGATGCCGTGCCCGACGACATCGCCGACGACGAGCGCCACCCGGGTCCCGGACAGCGGGATCACATCGAACCAGTCGCCGCCGACGCCCGCCCGCGACAGCGCCGGAAGGTAGCGGGAGGCGAACTCGACCGCCGCCTGTCCCGCCATCGCCTGGGGCAGCAGACTGCGCTGGAGGGCCAGGGCGGTCGTGCGCTCCTTGGCATACCGGCGGGCGTTGTCCACGCAGACGGCCGTGCGGCTGGCCAGCTCCTGGGCCAGCGACACGTCGTCCTGGTCGAAGGGGTCCGGACTCTCGGCGGTGAGCAGCCGCACGAAGACCGCCACCCCCAGCGTCGTACCGCGCGCCACCAGCGGTACCGCCATCAGTGAGAAGTCCCGGCGGTCCGCCTGGTGCGGCTTGGCGGCCTGGGCGCCGCGTCGGCTGAGCCATCCGTCGAGGTCCGGGTCGCCGGTCCTGGTGAGCACCGCGTGCCCGGTGACCAGGGCGCGGACCGGTGGGGAGGAGGACGGGTAGACGTCCGCCGCGCCCAGGTCGATCGCCGCTTCCTGCACCCCGGCGGTACGGGAGTGGTGCGCGACCCGGCGCAGCTCCACATCGGCTTCCACCGGGCCGCCGGTGGGCTCCTCGCCCTCGACCACCGAGTCCAGCAGGTCCACGCTCACGAAGTCGGCCAGCCCGGGCACCGCCAGCTGGGCCAGCTCACGGGCGGTGTGGATCACGTCCAGCGTTGTACCGATGGCGGCGGCGGACTTGCTCAGCAGGGCGAGCCGCTGCCGGGCCCGGTACTGCTCGGTGCTGTCGTAACCGGCCAGCGAGACGCCGAGCAACTGTCCGGAGGGGGCCCGCAGCGGCCACATCTCGATGTTCCAGGCGTGCATATGCAGTCCGGAGGGGGCCCGGGTCCAGCTCTCGTAGTGGACGGGACGGCCGGTCTCGACCACCTGGCGCAGATGGTTGAAGAAGCCGCGACTGTGCTCCGCGTTCTCGACGGTGTCCGGAAAGTAACGGTAGAGGACCTCGGCCTCCTGGACGCCCATGATCCGGCAGGCGGTGTCGTTCATCCGCAGATAGCGCTGTTCGGTGTCGAAGACCGACATCGACACCGAGGCCTGCTTGAACGCCAGCTCTCCCAGGTCGCGGCCCCGCCCGTCCGGCGCCGCGGTGATCACGTATCCGGCCGGCGCCCCCTCCAGGCCCTGGAGCGGGTACGCGCGCAGGGCCAGCTCGGTCCGCCGCCCGTCCGCACGGCGTACGGCCACCACACCGTGGCCGCCGTTCGCCCGCAGCGCCCGCCAGGCCTCGCCCGGGTCGCCGTCCAGCAGGTCCGACACCGGGCGGCCGGTGACCTCCGCCGCGGCGTACCCGGTCAGCAGCTGCGCGCCCTCGCTCCAGCCGGCCACGACTCCGTGCGCGTCGACCACCACCATGGCGTCACCGGCCGTGGTTGCCCGCCCAGCATCGCCCGGGATTTTCACCATATGTACAAGGATGATGTGATCCGGCAGCCACATCAACCCGGAGTGGGCCGGAATCCGGTCCAGGAAGGGTCGCTCAGCGGCCGTGGAGGGTCCTCCGGCGTCACGGCCTCCTTCCGTCGGCCCGTGGGCCGCCCGTCGGCGACCCTGGCGACCACGGCGATGTCTCCGATCGGGGGGTGGCCGTGTTCGGCCCCGGTGGGGCGGGCGTCCCGCTTTCAGGGGCGCGGCCCGGGGCGCCGGCCGCACCACGGCGTCACGGCCGCCGCCCCCCGGACCGCATCTCCCGCGGACTCACCCCGTACCGCTGCCGAAACGCCGTACTCAGCGCACTCGCCGAGGAGAACCCCGAGGCGAAGGCCAGATCGGTGATGGTCAGGTGCTCGCAGTCGCCGCACTGGAGCCGCTCACGCACCAGCCGCAGCCGCTCCTCGCGGATGAGCTCGCGCGGAGTGGTGCCCGCGCGCTGCAGGGCCAGCTGGATCTGACGCAGGGACCAGCCGAGCGCGTGCGCCATGGACGTACCGGTGAGACCCGGGTCGGCGGCGTGTTCACGGACGTAGCGGCGGACCATCGTCTCCACGTCGGTGAGTTGGCCCGCCCCGTCGGGGCGGTCGTCGCCGAGGGTGAGCATGCACAGCAGCTCGACGACGCGGTCGGAGACGGCGTTGAAGTGCGGGTCGGTGAGGTGCTCCCGCTCCGCGTGCAGGTCGCCGATCATGGAGCTCACCACCCGGCCGAGCCCCCTGCTCAGATCGATCCCGGTGGCCAGCGGCGACTTGCGGTTCAGCGGGCCGTCCATCTCGCGCGCGGGGATGGTGAGGACGAACGCGTGCGTCGAGGCGTCCTGGAGGCACTCGAAGGGCGCCCCGAAGCTGACGAGGGTGCCGGTGCCCGGTGTCAGCCGGGCCTCCTGGCCGTCCTGCCGCAGCACGATCTCCCCGCTGAGCGGCAGCAGTAATCGGTAGTCCTCGTCGGGGTCCTGACGGATCTGGCGGGCGGTCCTGCTGTACGCGACCTCGTCCGACCAGAACTTGACGAGCTGATAGCGCTCGGTGCGTTGGCGGACCGTGGCGCCACGGAAGTCGTCGGTGCGCGCGTACCAGTAGCCCATTCTGGACTGGTAGGACCCTACGTGCTCGCTCCAGAAGTCGGCCCGCTCGCGCGGATCCACCTCCGCGGTCGTCCGTGTTTCCACGATGTAGCTTTCCGCGGGCAAAGACACCCTCAACTCCCGTGCAGCGAGCGGCAGTTACTCCATGTCAGCCTAGTGCACACAGTCCGTGCGCCCCACGGCAACTTCCTTGCGCGCGACGGCAAGCGCTTGTACGGGCGGGGGGCTAGGGTCGTGCGACCCGTCAACTTGCATATGCCATTGAGGACTTCATGACCGAACGGATGCCGGAGGCGGCGTTCTGGTGCCTGGCCGTCGGGCTGCTCGCCGTCATCGTGCTGCTGGTGCGCCAGCGCGGGATCACGGGACGGCAGCGCGGCCGGAGCGCCGAGCTCGCGGACGCGCTGCGGGCCCGGGACGAGGAGCTGCGCCACCTGGTCGCGGTCCGCCTGCCCGCGCTCGAGAGCGCCCCGCACCAGCCCGCCTCCGCGACGGGGCACCACCTCGCCGTGACGGGTCAGCCTCTCTCCGCGCCAGGTCAGCCCCTGCCCGCGGCCGGTTCGTCCCTGCCCGCACCGGCTCGCCCCGCCGTGGGCCTCCTCGACGCGCGGCTGGCCGACACCGACTTCGCGAAGTGTCTCGACGGCCTCCTGGAGCGGTTCTCCGACGCCGTGCGGCACGCACAGGCCCGCGCCGACCAGTCCGCGAAGGCCGCACTCAAGGCGTCGATGCGCTCCATCCAGGCTCTCGCCAACGAGCAGCAGGTGTCCATCTCGGAGATGCAGGACCGCCACGACCACCCCGACGTGCTGCGCGACCTGCTCGAGATCGACCACACCAACGCCCAGTTCGGCCGTCGCGCACAGGCCATCGCCGTACTGTGCGGATCCTGGCCAGGACGCCAACGGGCCACCTCACCGCTCATCGAGGTGGTCCGCGGCGCGACCTCCCGCATCCGCGACTACCGGCGCATCCGCATCAACGGACAGGCCGACATCGCCGTCGAGAGCCGGGCCGTCGAACCGGTCGTCCTCGCCGTCGCCGAACTCCTGGACAACGCCGCGCGCCACTCGCAGCCCAACACCACGGTCGAGGTCGGCGTCCAGACGGTGCACAACGGCGCCGTCGTGGTCATCGACGACGCGGGCGTCGGCATGGACAGCCGCGGGTCCGAGCACGCCGCCGCGCTGCTGACCGGCCGCCGCGCGGTGGACGTCACCCGCCTCGACGACCCGCCCCAGTTCGGCTTCGCCGTCATCGGCGTCCTCGCCACCCGCTACGGGTTCAGTGTCTCCGTGGACACCCGCTCCCCGTACGGCGGCGTCCGCGCCGTGGTCTTCGTACCGGCCGCGCTGCTCACCCATGCCGACCCGGTCCAGGAGCCCCCACCGCCGAGGGAACCGGCGCGCACGCCCCGTCGTACGGCCCGGACGAGCGGGCCTGCGGAGGCGACGACCGCCGGTGGACTGCCCAAGCGGCGCCGCCGCGCACCCGTATCCCCGCCCGCCGCCGCACAGCCCCCGGCGGCACCGGGCGAACCAGCCGCGCCGGCCGCACCGGCCGAGGAGAGCGTGGGCCGCTCCGCGGAGGAGAACGCCCGGCGCATGGGCGCGTTCGCGCGCGGCACCCGCTCCGCGCGGGCCGAGCAGGACACCGAGTCCGCGCGGGCCGAGCAGGACACCGCGCCCTCCTCACGTACCGCGGCCGGAACCCCCCACGACATCGAAGCCCCCCACGAATCCGAAGGGAACACACAGGGATGATCGCGCCCATGACCAACGAGCTGGGGTGGATGCTCGACGAGGTCCTGAAGGTGCCGGAGGCGCGGCACGCCATCCTGCTGTCCGCCGACGGCATGCTCCGGGCCCACTCCGCGGACATCGGCCGCGACGACGCGGAGCGGCTGGCCGCGGGCCTGTCCGGGGTGCAGTCGATCAGCCGCAGCACCGCCGAGTTCTGCGGCAGCGCGACCGCGCCGTGGCGGCAGACCCTGATCGAGTTCGCGCACGGATACGTCTTCCTCGTCGCCGCCGGGCAGGGCGCCCACCTCGCGGTGTCCACCGGCGAGAACGTGGACATGGAGGCGGTCACCTACCGCATGCACAAGTTGGTCGACCGGCTCGGCAAGGAGCTGACCAGCCCGGCCCGGCAGGACACCGGCAGCCCGGCATGACGCCCGGGCGCCGGCCGGGCGGGAGGCTGGTGCGGTCGTACGTCGTCACGGACGGCCGCGCCCACCCCTCCCGGAACACCCTTGACCTCGTCACCCTGCTGATCGCCGCCGACGACCTGCCGCTGACGGGGCTGAACCCGGAGAAGCGCCGGCTGATGGAGCTGTGCCGGCCCGGAGCGCTGTCGGTCGCCGAGGTGGCCGGTCATCTGGAACTCCCGGTCAGCGTCACCAAAGTATTGATCGCCGACCTCATGGACAGCGGTCACCTCGTCACCCGGGCGCCGGTACCGGCCGCCCGTCTCTCCGACGCCCGCATCCTCCAGGAGGTACTGGATGGGCTCCGCGCCCGCCTCTGACGACGTCTACCTCGGCCCGGGTGTGCGAACCGCTGTCAAACTCCTGATCGTGGGCCATTTCGCGGTCGGCAAGACCACGTTCGTCGGCGCGCTCTCCGAGATCCGGCCGCTGCGCACCGAGGAGGTGATGACCGAGGCGGGCGCACGCCTCGACGACCTCGCCGGTTCGAGGGAGAAGACGACCACCACCGTCGCCCTCGACTTCGGCCGCCTCACCCTCAGCGACGCCCTGGTGCTCTACCTCTTCGGCACGCCCGGACAGCACCGCTTCACCGAAGTCTGGAAGGACATGACCAGCGGAGCGCTCGGCGCGCTGGTGCTGGCCGACACCCGGCGGCTGTCCGAGTCCTTCGACGTCATGGGCGTACTGGAGGAGCTGGGCCTGCCGTACGCCGTCGCCCTCAACGACTTCGACGCCGCCTCCGCGGCGCACGACCTGGACGAGGTGCGCGAGGCCCTCGACCTGCTTCCCTCGACCCCGCTCGTGCGCTGCGACGCCCGCGACCGGGTCTCGTCCACCGAGGCGCTGATCGCCCTCGTCGAGTACCTGATGACCCGCAGCGGCGAACTGGAGCCCGTGTGACCTCCGAACCACCACGGCCCGGACCGCCACCGTCCCCGTCGCCACCGTCCGGGCCGCCGCCTGGCTGCCCGGCGCACGAGCCCCTGTACGGGCCCGGGTTCGCGGCCGACCCCGCCGCTGTCTACCGGCGGCTGCGCACGGCGGGACCGACCGCGCCCGTCGAGCTCGCACCCGGCGTCAGAGCCACCCTCATCACCTCCTACGACGCCGCCCTGCACGTCCTGCGCACTCCGGAGACCTTCTCCAAGGACCCACGCCGCTGGCGCGACCTCGCCGACGGGACCGTCCCGCCGGACAGCCCGGTCGTGCCGATGATGATGTACCGGCCCAACGCGCTGTTCACCGACGGCGAGCAGCACGAGAGGCTGCGCGGCGCGATCACCGACAGCCTCGCGCTCGTCGATCCGAACACCCTGCGCGGCTATGTGGAGCGCAGCGCCGACACCCTCATCGACCGCTTCGCGCCGCTCGGCGCCGCGGACCTGCTCGGCGAGTACGCGCAGGTCCTGCCGCTGCTGGTCTTCAACCACCTCTTCGGCTGCCCGGCCGAGTACGGGGTCCGGCTGGTCGAGGGCATGTCCGGGATCTTCGACGGGGTGGACGCGGAGAGGGCCGACGAACTGCTGACCAGCACCCTGCTCGACCTGGTCGCCTTGAAGCGGGGCAACCCCGGTCAGGACATGACGTCCTGGCTGATGGCGCACCCCGCGGACCTCACCGACGAGGAGATGATCCACACCCTCGTGGTGCTGATGGGCGCCGGCACCGAGCCCCAGCAGAACCTGATCGCGAACAGCCTGCGGCTGCTGCTGTCCGACGAACGGTTCGCGGGCGATCTGTCCGGCGGCAGCCTCCCGGTGGAGGACGCCCTCGACGAGGTGCTGTGGACCGATCCGCCGATCGCCAACTACGCCGTGCACTATCCGCTGCACGACGTCGTGTACGAGGGAGCGGTGCTGCGCGCCGGCGATCCGCTGGTCGTCAGTCTCGCCGCGGCCAACACCGATCCCGCCCTGACGGCCGATCAACGGGCGGGCAACCGGGCCCACTTGGCGTGGAGCGCCGGACCCCACAACTGCCCGGCGCAGAGCCCGGCCCGGCTGATCGCGACGGCCGCAGTGGAGAAGCTCCTCGACCGCCTCCCGGATGTCGAACTGGGTCTGCCGGTGGGAGAGTTGTCCTGGCGGCCCGGCCCGTTCCACCGCGCGCTGGCGGCGCTGCCCGTACGTTTCCCGCCCACCACGACGCTCCAACGGCCCGAAGGCGAGCGGCAGTCGTACGCGAGCCCTCTCCCGGCCCTGGTGACCGAGCCTCCCGCTCCGGAGCCCGACCGCCCGCGCAGCGGCTGGACCCGACTCCTGTCCTGGTGGCGCGGCGAGTGAGCGCCGGCCGCTAGCGGATCCGGGCGGGCAGGGTGCGGTGGCCGTTGGAGATGAAGGAGTCCACCGGCTCCAGATCCGATGCCGGTACGGCGAGCCGGAGGTCGGGGAAGCGGTCGAAGAGGGCGGGGAGGGCGATGCGGGCCTCCAGGCGGCCCAGCGGGGCGCCGAGGCAGCGGTGGACACCGTGTCCGAAGGCGAGGTGCTCCTTGTCCGCCCGGGTGACGTCGAAGAGGTCGGCGTCCTTGCCGTGGCGCTCGGGATCGCGTCCGGCGGCGGCGTACGCGGCGAGGATCGCCTCGCCCCGGCCGATCACCGTGCCGTCAGGACCGCCCAGTTCGGCGAGGTCGAGGTCCTCCACGGCGTAGCGCAGCGGCAGGCTCGCGACGGGCGCCTCGACCCGCAGGGTCTCCTCGATCAGGTCGTCCCAGGTGGCGCGTCCGGCGCGGAGGTGGGCGAGCTGCTCGGGGTGGGTGAGCAGGGCGTGCACGGCGTTGTCGATGAGGTTGACCGTGGTCTCGTGACCGGCGCTGACCATCAGGACCAGTGTGTCGAGCAGCTCCTGCTCGCTCAGCCGGCCGTCGCCCTCGTCGCGGGACGCGATGAGGCCGGAGGTCAGGTCGTCGCCGGGCGACTCCCGCTTCTCGGCGACCAGTTCACCCAGTACGGCGTACAGCCTGGCGTAGTTGCCCGTCACCTCCTCGGGCTGCGCGGAGGTGTGGAAGATGCTGTCCACCAGGTCCCTGAGGTCCGCCCGCTTGTCCTCGGGGAGTCCGAAGAGTTCGCTGATCACCTGGATGGGGATCGGATAGCAGAACTCCTCGCGCAGATCGACGACTTCGCCGTGCTTGCCGGCCTCGGCGATGCGGTCGAGGAGGCCGGAGGTGATCTCCTCGATCCTGGGTTGCAGCGCGGCCGTGCGGCGGGCCGTGAACGCCGTGGAGACGAGGGTCCGCAGCCGCCTGTGGTCGCCGCCGTACGCGGTGAACATGTTCTGCACCGCGACCCAGGTGAACAGCGGCCACTCGGGGGAGATCTCCCCGTTGATCCAGGCGGGCCAGTGCCGGCGCGGGTCCTTGGACACCCTTGGGTCCAGGAGCAGCCGTTTGAGCAGCTCGGGGCTGCTGACCGCCCAGGCCTCGACCCCATCGGGCAGGGCGACACGGGTCGCCGGTCCGCGCGCGCGGATGCGGGCCGCTTCCGCGTGGATGTCACGGCCCGTCGCGTCCACCACCAAGGGGCTCGGGTGGCCCGTCAAGGGACTCGGGATTCCCATCGGAAGCCTCCCTGGCGCTCGGATGTCGGTACGGCGCGTCACGCTACGCGAGGGTGGCGCCCCCCGACGCGACCGTCCGGTATCCACTGCGTGCGAGGGCAAATTCCCTGCGCGTACAAGCAAGTTGGAGGACAGTCCGTCTCCTGGAGCCGTACCGGCACAGCTCCCGCCCCGGCCGCCCATTGCCCTGAGCTCGGCCGGGGCGGACCCCTTCCGTTTCGCCTTCCCTACGCCTCGGTCGCCATCTGCTGCCGGCGGCGCCTGCGCAGCAGACGCCGCTTGCGCGGCTCCTGCTGGGGAAGCCAGCCGAAGGCCAGGCAACTGCCGGTCGCTCCGAGGAGGAGGCCGATGAAGAAGCCGCCGAGGTTGGAGGTGAGCCAGGTGCCGAGGGACAGGAGGATGCCGAGCAGGGAGTAGAAGAGGCGCTGCGTCGGGTTGAAGAGGATCAGCAGACCGCACAGGATCATGACCGTCGGCAGCAGATAGCCCGCCATGCCCTGCATCCCGATGTGCATGACGACCTTCAGGGACGCCTTCTCGGTGAGGAGGATCTCCGCCCCGCCCAGGGTGAGCAGCAGCCCACCCCAGAAGGGGCGGTCCGCACGCCACTGCCGGAAGCCGGACCGCAGATCCTGGACGGTCGACATCAGCAGCCCGAGTCGCTGAAGCGGAGCTTGAGACCGGGAAGCTTGAACACGGCCGCCGTGGTGGCGTAGTTGGTCTGCCGCAGGTTCCCGATGTGGACGGTGTCGGCCTGCTGGCTGAAGACGCCCTTGTTCCCCTGGACCCCGGCCTTGTCGAGCGTGCTCGCGTCGTTGCCGATCTCGATGTTGTTGAAGGCCGCGTCGCCCGACAGCTCGGTCGAGTCGGTCGTCAGATTGGTCGCCTGGACCTTGTCCGTGCCGCCGCCCGCGGTGATGACCAGGTTCGTACCGCCCAGGTCGACGCTCTGGCACAGCTTGGTGAGCGTCGCGTTCTTGATCGCGGAGGTGATGACGAGGACCTGGCCGCCGGTGTCGCCGGCGTTCGGGCTGCCGTCGGCCATGTTGTCGAGGTTGCCGAACTGCTCGAAGCCGGTGCCGTTGAGCTCGGTGGCCGTGACGGTGAACGGCATGCCGGAGATGGCGAACTGCACCCCCAGAGCGCCCTGGGCGGTGAGGATCATCAGTCCCGCGGCGACCGCGGTGGCAGGCACCGCCATCACCGCGGCGCGGCGCAGGCGGACCCGCCCGCGTCTGCCGGAACCGCTTTCGTTCTCGGGGGTCGGATCGGTGGACGCCGTGGCGTCCGAGGACGAGGCCATGTTCTGCTCCCTGGACATAGTCATGCAGGTGGGGCTTCAACGGGCACGTTGTCCTGGCGCGGACAGCGGCTGCCGCGCACGCCTCCTCACAACTCCCGGCGGTCGCAAGGGCTTTCTCGTTACGCAGCAGTAGCCGACGTGGAAGTTACCGGGGGTTACATTCGTGGGTCAAGAGACTTGTGGCAAAGGGATGTTGATTGTGTGCCAACTGTGGAGGCCTGGCCGTGCTGACCTCGGTCTCGGTGCCGCGATGCGCTCGTGGCCGGGTCGGCCACCGTCTCGTTCCTGAGGCCGCGTTGACCTTCAACTTCCTTTCTACGCCTTGACGTTGACCATTCATCAGGTCTAGAACTCTGCATGGTTTCCCTTGGATCCGTGGCGCCGGATCCGATGCGCGGCACGTACGCCACCTCCTGGACCCCCCGCTCCTCGCGGGGCGGCCGTGGCATGTCTGAACGTGCGGTGCGCTCCAACGCCGAAACCACCTCCCCCCGCGGCACCGGCACGGCACTTTCCCCCCTGAGCCGTGTCCGGTCGCCCGGCTTCCGCTGCCGGTCCGTGACGTAAGGAGAAGGCGTCACGGACCGGCAGCGGTCCGCCGGTGACGGCATGCCCGCGACGACCTCGTACCCACCCGCACCCCCGTCTGAGAAAGAGGCACCCCCATGCGCACTCGATCCCTGCTCGCCCTCCTCGGTACCGCCGCCGCGCTCTCGGTCTCCGCGATCGCCCCCGCCTCCGCGGACGACACCCCCGTGCTCACCGCCGGCGGAGCCGCCGTCGCCACCGGTGACGTCCTCACCGCCTCACTGGCGAGCGGCACCGCCGCCACGCTCTACTCCAGCGCGACCGGCACGAGCGGTGTCTCCTGTGCCGCGTCGGCCTTCACCGCCTCCGTCACCGACAACCCGACGGCCCCCGGCGCGGCCACCGAGTCCCTCAGCGCCCACACCTTCGGCAGTTGCACCAGCAATGTCATCGGCGTGCTCGGCGTCACCAGCGTCACGGTCAACAACCTCCCGTACACCACCACGGTCGCCTCCGACGGCACGGTCACCGTGACCCCGGCCGCCGGCTCCACCATCCAGACCACCGTCGTCCTGCGCACCCTGCTGGGCAGCATCAACTGCGTCTACCAGGCGCCCAGCCTGACCGGCACGGCGAGCAACACCGACAACAGCATCACCTTCACCAACCAGGCGTTCGCGAAGTCCTCGGGCTCCTCGCTCTGCTTCAGCAGCGGCTACTTCACCGCGAAGTACGCGCCCGTCTCCGACACCACCCAGTCGGGCAGCCCGGCGGTCACCGTCAACTGACCCGAGCCGGAACCGACCCACCCCGGACGACCGGTCACCGACGGCGTCGCAGCGTGATGGCGACACCCGCGGTGAGCAGGAACGCGACCGCTCCCCCCGCCCCGGCGACGAGGGGGAGCGTGTTGCTGCCGCCGGACGAGCTGTCCGCGGCCGGCGCGAGATGGTCGGGCGCGGTCACCTCCGTCGTCGCCGCGGTGGTCTCCGGGGCGGGCGACGGTGACCGGTCGGTGGGGGTGGTCGCGGTCGGCTCCTGGCTGCGCTGAGCCGTCCCCTTCGCCGTCGGTGTCGTACGCGCGGGAGACGAGGTCGTCGGCGCGGCGGCCCCGCCGCCGCTCGCGGCCGGGAAGACCACGTCCGAGCACGAGTAGTACGTGTCGCTCGTGCTCGTGTTCTGCCAGATCGTGTACAGCATCTGCCGGCCGGTCCGGTCGGAGGGCAGCGTGGCCTTGATCCGGTAGGCGCCGTTCACCAGCGCCGGGTCGGTCGCGGTGGCGAACGGTTTCGTCGGCAGATCGGACCACTTGAGGGGCTTGGCCGGGTCGTACCCGGGCTTGGACAGATACAGCTTGAAGGTCCCCGTGTGCGGAATCGTCGAACTGTAGGAGAGCGTGAAGGTCGCACCCGGCGTCATCCGCGTGGAGGGCCAGTCGGCGCGGGCCAGGTCCAGCCCCTTGTAGGCGGGCAGACCCCCGCTGCACAGCTGCCCGTCCGGGATCACCTGACGGTCCCTGCCGTCCACACCGGCGACCCGGAGGTTGTCCCAGGCGGTGAAGGGGGCGCCGTTCGCCGCGATCGCCGCCTTGCAGGCCGCCGTACCGGTGTTGCTGCCGCCTTCAGGCGAACAGGCCACCACCCGGCTGACCGGATCCGTCGGCGCGCCGTGCGCCTGGGCCGGACCGGCGGCCCACGTCAGGAGAAGCAGCGGGGCCGCCACGGCGACAGCGGCCGCGGTGGCGGTGCGGTGTGCGGTCATCCGGTGGGTCTCCTCGCGGGGTGGGGGCGGCGGGTGCGGCCGTACGGCATCGCGCGCAGGCGTGGCCGCACCGTGAAGTACGGGGGCACGGGGCCGTGCGTTCAGATGCGCGAGCCGGGTGAAACCGGGCGTCGGCAGTCGAGTCCTCGATCGCTGTAGGCGGCCGCACCGGCAACGCGCCCTCCGCCCTCCGCCCTCCAGCACCTCGGACTCCGCGGACAACGTCAACACCACCTACACGGTCGACGCGTCCAGTGAGACCGCGAACGGCACGTGGAGACTCCGCGTCCAGGACGTGGCCGCCTCGGACACCGGCAAGCTCAACAGCTGGAAACCGACCCTCCGAGCGCGGCCCACGGGGGGAGGGGCGGCCCACGCGCGGCGTGGGCCGCCCCTTTCCGCTCGGCCGGTACCGTGAGCCACATGTCTGAACCCGCCGACGCGCCCGTGATCCTCAGCGACGAGCCGGGCTCGTTCCCCTGGAGCGTGCTGGCCGAGCGGCATCCGGCCCTCATCCGGAAGGTCCGGGACGCCTTCCCCTACGGCCCCGAGCAGCACCGCGCGCTCGACGCCCTGCTGAAGAACGCCGCCGAGGGCGTCATCGAACCGCTCGGCGAGCGGGCGGCGGACCGCGAGCAGTGGGAGCGGTGGGGCGCCGAGGAGTACACCGGCCGCTCCTGGTTCGACGTCCCCTTCCTCTGGTCCGAGAGCTACTTCTACCGCCAACTCCTCGAAGCCGTCGGCTACTTCACCCCAGGCGCCTGGAAGGGCATCGACCCCTTCCGCCCCTTCAAGCTCGCGGAACTCGACACCCCGGAGGCCGACGAGGAGCTCGCCGCTCTCGACCCGCTGGCCGAGCGTCCGGTCGAGGAGCGGGAGGAGGCTCTGCTGCACGGCTCGCTGTGGGGCAACCGGGCGGACCTCGGCTTCCGTCTCGCCGCCGCGGACGGGGGCCCGGTCGTCGACGCCCAACTGGTCGCCGACGACGGCGAGTCGCTGCGGTCCCTGTTCGCGGGCGGCACCCTCTGCCTGGTCGCGGACAACTCCGGCCGGGAACTCATCCCCGATCTGCTCCTGATCGACCACCTGCTCCACCAGCGCCGCGTCGGGCGGGCGCTCCTGCACGTGAAGCCGTACCCGTACTACGTCTCGGACGCCACGACCGCCGACGTGGTCGACGCCCTGCGCCACCTCACCGGCGCGAAGGGCGTGGCGGCCGAGTCCGGCCACCGGCTGTGGGCGGCCCTGACCGACGGTCGCCTCACCGTCCGGGCCCACCCCTTCTCCTGTGCCCCGCTGCCCTACGCCGACATGCCCGACGACCTGCGCCGTGAGTTCGCCGAAGCCGATGTGACCGTCGTGAAGGGCGACCTGAACTACCGCCGCCTGGTCGGCGACCGGCGCTACCCCGCCACCACCCCCTTCGCGGAACCCACCGCGTACTTCCCGGGCCCGGTCGCCGCCCTGCGCACCCTCAAGTCCGATGTGATCGTGGGCCTGGACGCCCGCACAGAGGCCGCCCTCGACGCGGCCGAGGGCGGACGCTGGCGCACGAGCGGCACACACGCCCTGATCCAGGTGCGGGCCTGAGGGCCAGGTGCGGGCCTGAGGGCCAAGCGGACACCAGCCGTGCACCGCGATCACCTTGTGGGCGCCGCCGTGCACTTCACTTGCCTCGAAACTTGCCTCGAAAAGGGGTAAATTCACGCGATGGTGTGATCATGTCCCGCCCGGCGGATGCCCCCGGAGGGCCCTGGGTAGGGCCCGGCCATGACGCAGCCGTTCGAACTCCCGCACTTCTACATGCCGTATACCGCGCGGCTGAACCCGCACCTCGACGAGGCGCGCGCCCACACGGCCGAATGGGCCCGTGGGATGGGCATGTTGGAGGGCTCCGGCATCTGGGAACAGTCCGACCTCGACGCGCACGACTACGGACTGCTCTGTGCGTACACCCACCCCGACTGCGACGGCCCGGCCCTCTCGCTCATCACCGACTGGTACGTGTGGGTCTTCTTCTTCGACGACCACTTCCTGGAGACCTTCAAACGCACCCAGGACCGCGACGGCGGCAAGGCCTACCTGGACCGGCTGCCCCTCTTCATGCCGCTGGACCTCTCGACCCCCGTACCGGAGCCGGAGAATCCGGTCGAGGCGGGGCTCGCCGACCTCTGGGCGCGCACGGTGCCGGCGATGTCGGTGGACTGGCGCAAGCGGTTCGCGGTGTCCACGGAGCACCTGCTCAACGAGTCGATGTGGGAGCTCTCCAACATCAACGAGGGACGGATCGCCAACCCCGTCGAGTACATCGAGATGCGCCGCAAGGTGGGCGGCGCCCCCTGGTCGGCGGGGCTCGTGGAGTACGCGACGGCCGAGGTGCCCGCCTCCGTCGCCGGGACGCGTCCGCTGCGGGTGCTGAAGGAGACGTTCTCCGACGGGGTCCATCTGCGCAACGACCTGTTCTCCTACCAGCGCGAGGTCGAGGAGGAGGGCGAGCTCAGCAACGGCATCCTCGTCCTGGAGACCTTCTTCGGCTGCACCACCCAGGAGGCCGCCGAGACCGTCAACGACATCCTCACCTCACGTCTGCACCAGTTCGAGCACACGGCCCTCACCGAAGTGCCCGCACTCGCCGCGGAGAAGGGACTCACCCCGGACCAGGTCGCCGCCGTCGCCGCGTACACCCAGGGGCTCCAGGACTGGCAGTCGGGCGGCCACGAGTGGCACCTGCGCTCCAGCCGCTACATGAACGAGGGGGCGGTGGAGGGCAGGTGGCCGCTCGGCAGCGCCGGGTTCGGCACCTCGGCCGTCGACATCGGCGCCCTGCTCTCCGCGGCCGGGGCGCAGCGGCTGCGCAGGTACACCCACGTCCCGTACCAGAAGGTCGGCCCGTCCCTGCTCCCCGACTTCTACATGCCCTTCGAGCTCGCCCTCAGCCCCCACCTCGACGGCGCCCGCGACCGCCTCACCGGCTGGATGTACGACAAGGGCATGCTCCAGGAGGGCGTCTGGGACGAGGACAAGCTGGACGCGTACGACCTTCCGCTGTGCGCCGCGGGCATCTACCCGGACGCGACCGAGGAGGCCCTCGACCTCGGCTCGCAGTGGCTGGCCTGGGGGACGTACGGCGACGACTACTACCCGCTGGTCTTCGGACACCGCCGCGACCTGGCGGCGGCCAGGACGACCACCGAACGCCTCTCGGCCTGCATGCCCATCGACGGCGAGCCGACCCCGGTCCCGGCCAACGCCATGGAGCACGGCCTCCTCGACCTGTGGGAGCGCACGACGGCGACGATGACGCCGGACGAGCGGCGCAAGCTGCGCGGTGACGTGGACAAGATGACGGAGAGCTGGGTGTGGGAGCTGTCGAACCAGCTCCAGCACCGTATCCCCGACCCGGTCGACTACCTGGAGATGCGCCGCGCCACGTTCGGCTCCGACCTCACCCTGAACCTGTGCCGCCTCGGCCGCGGCCCCAAGGTCCCGCCCGAGGTGTACCGGAGCGGTCCCGTCCGGTCGTTGGAGAACGCCGCCATCGACTACGCGATGCTGATCAACGACGTCTTCTCGTACCAGAAGGAGATCGAGTACGAGGGCGAGGTCCACAACGCCATCCTCGTCGTGCAGAACTTCTTCGGCTGCGACTACCCGACCGGCCTCGGCATCGTCCACGACCTGATGACCCAGCGCATGCAGCAGTTCCAGCACGTCGCCACCTGTGAACTGCCGCTCCTGTACGAGGACTTCAAGCTCTCCCAGGAGGTGCGCGGGATCATGGACGGCTATGTGGTGCAACTCGAGAACTGGCTGTCCGGAATCCTGAAGTGGCACCAGGACTGCCACCGTTACGGTGCCGAGGACCTGGCCCGCCGCGCCCACGGCTTCCTGCCGGACCGGGCCCCCGCGGTCCCGTTCCCCGCGGCGGGGGCCGGGACCGTACCGGTACCGGTACCGGTACCGGAGCCGGTGCCCAGTCCGCATGGCATGGCGGAGACGGAAGCCCCGCCGGACCTCACTCCCCGGATCGCAGCAGGCGCCACCCCGTCGTTCACCCTGCCGAAGGGGAGGGGAGCCGCCGCGGAGTTCAGCCTGTCGAAGGCCGGGGCGACGTCCGCTCCGCACTGACGTCGGCACCGGCGTTCGCACCGGTGTCCGTATGGATGTCCGTCGTCCTGGCGAGGCTCCGCTCCACGTTCGCCCTGGCCGTCCCGGAGAGTCTCGCCAGGAGCTCCCCGGCGGCCACGGTGACGGCGCGGACCTCGTCGGTGAGCGCCGAGTCGGTGGCCGCGGTCCGGGCGAGCGCGTAGTGCTCCTCGACGATGTACGCGCCCAGGTTGGTGCGCCACCAGTGCTCCAGCGAGCCGTCGCTGTCGCCGACGCCGCCGTCCGGCTCGGGGAGGGTGTCCCGCAGCGAGGCCAACGAGCGTATCGCCGCACCGAACCGGCCCTCCTCCCGCTCCAGCCGGGCGAGCCTGAGGAGGGCCGAGACGCGGTCCCAGGCTTTGGTCTGCAGCGGCACGTCCAGCCGATGGGCGCGCAGCGCCTGAAAGGTGTCGCCCAACTGCTCGAACTCGTACACGAGTGTGCTCAGTTGGCATGCGTGGCGGCGCTCCATGGCCTTGCCGTCCCGCGCGTCGCAGTACGCCCGGAAGTCGATGTCGTCCAGCCGCCGGATCAGCGCGGCGCGGGCGAGCTCGACCAGACCCTGTTCACGGGCGAGTTCGGTCCAGGTGAACAGCGGCTCGTCGGCGGGGTCGGTGCCGAAGAGCGAGTCGTCCAGGTCGCGCGCCCACCTCCGCAGCTCGGCCGGATCGGCGCCCGGCTCGGGCATCCCGCCGAGCCCGCACCAGGTGTCGAAGTCCGTCTCGCGGGCCTCGTGCAGCAGCGGCAGATCCTCCGCCTGGCCGTGCAGGCCCACCAGGACGGCGGCGAGCCGCAGTTCGTCGGTCATCGATGCCTCGGCCTCGTGCCTCAGCAGATGCCGCAGCAGCGGCAGATCGCCCTCGCGCCGGTCGAACTGGGCGGCGCGCAGCGCGAGCGCCCGGCGTGCCCGGTCCCCGGCCACCTCGTCCCACGCCGAGCCCTCGCGCAGCAGCGCGAGGTCGGTACGGCCCCGCGCGAGGACCGCCTCCCACAGCGGGGGACGGGGGTGGCGGTCGAGGAGGTCGTGCGCGCCGCCCTCCTCCGCGTTCAGGAGGAGGAAGTCGGGCTCGGTGCGCAGCAGGGCCGCGTGCAGCAGGCCGACGAGCTCGACGGGCGAGCGCTCGGGCAGGCCGAGACCGGCCCGCAGCTCGGTCCGCTCGTCGTCGATCCCGTGGTACTCCCGGATCTCCTCCTCCGTCTCGGCGACCGCCGCGCGGATCTTCTCCTCGCCGTCGGCCGGCGCGAGCCCCAGGTGGTCGTGCCAGCCGGGCAGCCCGACCAGCACCTCCAACGCCTCGTCGACGCTGTTGCCGATGACTCCGGCGGAGCCCTCCGAGTCCGCGTACAGCACGGAGCCGTCCCCGCACACGAAATACGTGCCGCCCGTGTCGTCCCCCGCCACCGCCTCCAGCGGACCGCCCGAGGCGAGCCGGACGTCCTCGCCGTGGTCGGCCCGGGCCAGGTCGAAGTTGAAGGGGAACGCGGCCAGTTCGGCCAGGTGAGGCTGCTCCCGGAGCAGCCGCAGGGCGTGATCGCTCATGCCGTCGAACGTAACAGCCGGCACCGACAACGGCTCCGTCACACCGGCTGACGCCGTCCGCCGACCACGCCGACCTCGTCGGCCCCGCCGGGTTCCCTGAGTTCCCCGACGGCCGCGTGGGCCACGGCGGCTCGCGCCAGCGCCCGCACGATCGGGTGCGGGCGTGAGCCGTCCCCGTACTGCTCCGGCTGGAAGAGGGTGCCCAGGAAGAAGGGGTGGCCCGGGAGTTCGACGATCCGTACGTTTCCGTCCTCGTCGTGGCCGCTGAAGCGCAGGCCGTGGGCGCGCAGGGTGTCGAGATGGCGGGTGGGGCCGTACGCGCAGAAATAGCGCTCGATCGTCCGCTCGGCGCCCATGACGGACTGGGCGAGCGAACCCGGTTCGATGGTGACGGCGGCCTGGTGGCCCAGGAGGGAACAGGTGAGCGGTTCGATCAGAAGGTCATCGGCGTCGGGGTCCTGCTCGGCGTGCGCGACACGGGTGAGCCCGCAGACGTCGCGCGCGAACTCCAGGAGCGCGTGCTGGAATCCGCCGCATGTGCCCAGGAACGGGATGCCCTCCTCGCGCGCGGTGCGGATCGCGGTGAGGGTCCCCGCCTCGCTGCGGTACGGGCTGCCGGGCAGCACCCACACCGCGTCGAAGCCGCGCACCGCGGCCGGGTCCTCGGCGTCCTCGGACGGCACCCAGTAGGCGTCGAGGACGAGGCGGTCGCGGGTGGCCAGGGCGTCCAGGAGAAGGGGGACACGGGTGTGGGCGAGGACGTTCGGGGAGCGGTCGCCCACGAGGGCGAGGCGAGCGGTCTGCGCCGCGATGTTCGTCATGCCCTCATCCTCGGCGCGCCCGCTCGTTCACGTCCAACGATGATTACTGCACCTTCGATAAGCAACGCTGATGGGAATGCTGGTGAGGTACAGGTTCCGTACGGGATCCTGGAGCGCATGGATCCGCATCTTCTGCGCACATACGTCACCGTGGCCCGCGTCGCCTCCTTCTCGGAGGCCGCACGGGAACTCGGCTACACCCAGTCCGCGGTGTCCCAGCACATCGCCGCGCTGGAGCAGGACCTCGGCGCGCCCCTGCTGACCCGGCGCCCCGTGGCACCGACGGCGGCGGGCGAACGGCTTCTCGAACACGCCGGGCCGCTGCTGCTGCGCCTGGACGCGGCCCGCGCGGACGTCGTACGGATGGTGGGCGCGCCCGAGCACGGGCTGACGCTCGCGGCGACACCGACGGCGCTCGGTTCGCGCACGCTCGCGGCGCTGCCCGCCGCCGGGGTGACCCTGCGGGTGCTGGCCCGCGAGGAGATCCCCGCCGCCGTCGCGCAGGGCGCGGCGGAGCTGGGTCTGGTGGACGGACTCACGGCGCCCAACGACCCCTTGCACCATCCCGACGTGGCCCCGCTGACCACGTACGGCGTCGGCGAGGAACCCGTCTGCGTGCTGCTGCCCGAGACCCATCCGCTCGCCCGGCGCGACGGGCTGCGCCTCGCCGATCTCGTCGACGCCCGCTGGCTGGACGCCCCCGACGCGGGACTGCCCCTGGCCCACCTCCGCCGGGCGAACGGCAGCGGGGGCTTCCGCCCGGCCCTGCGTTACGAGGGCACCGACGTGCGCACCCTCGCCGCCCTGGCCGCCGCCGGGCACGGCCTCGCGCTGCTGCCGCGGGCTGCGGCCACCGGCGTCCCCGGGGCGGTGGCCGTCCCGCTCGTGGCGCCGCGCCTGGTGCACCGGACGGAACTGGTGCACAGCGGGTCGCCGCGCGGAGCCGCCGCGGCCGTGGTGGACACACTTCTCGAACGTGTTTGACAGTCTCACTCGTTCGTGAATCGTCGTGCGCCGGAGCGCAGGGTAGAGCAACAGCCGGGGGCGGTCCGTAGAGCATCTGCCGGAGGCGATCCATGGAACAGGCCGCACTGCGTCCCAAACCGATGCCCGGTCAGGATCCGGGCGGTGCCGGGAGTCCGACCGGCACCACCAAGCGCCCGCACGCCGCGCGACGGCGTGGCAGGCGGCTGATGTCCCTGCTCTTCGGTCTCCTCGTCGCGACCGTGCTGGTCCTGTCGGGCGTCGGACTCGGAACCGTAGGCGCCACGGTGATCGGTATGAGCAGGCTGGCGGACTTCCAGAAGCGGGCGGAGGCGGCGCAGGGGCCGTCCGGCCGGCCGTCCCGGCCCGGGCAGGCCTCCGGCGCGTCGCAGGCCGGTGGTACCAAGTCGGCGCCCGGCGACGGGAGTCCGGTCGCTTCGACGGCACCGGAGCCCGCGCCCGGGAAGGCCACGCTCGGCATCGAGGCGGTCGACGCCCCCCACGGCGGGGGCGCGCTCGTCGTCGGTGTGCACATCCCCGGCCCCGGCTACACCGCGGGCCTGGTCCGCGGTGACACCCTGACCGCCTTCGGCGGGACACGGCTCGGCTCGGCCGGCGACCTCGCACGGGCGGTCTCGACCGCGGACCCCGGGACGACGGTCACACTCGACGTGCGCCACGCGAACGGCAACCACCAGGAACTGTCCACGACCCCGGGCATCGTGACATGAAACGCGAAGCGGCTCCCCGTCACGTGGCCCGAACAGGCGCGCCGCCTCCTCGTACGCAGGATGTGTGCCAGTACGCGCGGGGACTGAGACCTCCCCCTGGAAATAATGGAGCATCCGCATCCAACCATGAGCGCTCATGGACGCTAATGGACTGGCAGCGATCAGTCATTAGTTTGAGCTCCCTGACCGACGCCATGGCCGCAACCGGCTCGCGTCCGCATCGGCGAACGGGCAGGATGCTGCCCGTAGCCCCTGGGGAAACTCCGGACAGACGGAGGCATGGATGACCGGCACGCCCGCGCGCTTCACCGCCGGTGACCCCGCGCCCTTCACCACCGGTGACTACGAGGCCCGTATGCGGCGCGCGGCCGAGGCCGCCGCGGACGCGGGACTCGACGGCGTCCTGATCGCCCCCGGGCCCGATCTGGTGTGGCTGACCGGCTACCGGCCCGTGGAGACCGAACGCCTCACCCTGCTGGTGCTGAGGGCCGGGCAGGACCCCGTGCTGGTCGTGCCGACCCTGGAGGCCCCGGACGCGGCAGCGGCGGCCCCCATGCTGACCCTGCGCGACTGGACCGACGGCAAGGACCCGTACGCGGCGGCCGCGTCCCTGGTCGGGAGCGACGGCCGCTTCGGCGTCAGCGACAACTCCTGGGCCCTGCATCTCCTCGGCCTCCAGCGGCGGCTGCCGGACACGCGGTACGTGGCACTCACCGAAGCCCTGCCGATGCTGCGGGCGGTCAAGGACGCGGCGGAGGTGGCGCGATTGGCGGAGGCCGGGGCGGCCGCGGACGCCGCGTACGAGGAGATCCGGAAGGTGCCCTTCGCGGGACGCGGGGAGGCCGACGTCGCCGCCGACCTCGCCGGGCTGCTGCGGCATTTCGGGCACTCCCAGGTCGACTTCACCATCGTCGCCTCGGGCCCGAACGGCGCCAACCCGCACCACGAGGCGGGCGAGCGCGTCATCGAGCGCGGCGACATGGTCGTCCTCGACTTCGGCGGTCTCAAGCACGGCTACGGCTCCGACACCTCCCGCACGGTCCACGTCGGCGAGCCGGACCTCGAGGAGCGCCGGGTGCACGACGTCGTGCGCGCGGCCCAGGAGGCGGGCGTCGCGGCGGTCCGGCCGGGGGCCGCGTGCCAGGACGTCGACCGGGCGGCCCGCGCCGTCATCACCGAGGCGGGATACGGCGAGTACTTCATCCACCGCACCGGGCACGGCATCGGCGTCACCACCCACGAACCGCCGTACATGATCGAGGGCGAGGAACTGCCCCTCGTGCCCGGGATGTGCTTCTCCGTGGAGCCCGGCATCTACCTGCCCGGCCGCTTCGGGGTACGCATCGAGGACATCGTGACGGTGACCGAGGAGGGCGGATGGCGCCTCAACACCACGTCCCGCGAGATGGCGATCGTCGACTGACCGGCCACCAGGAGTACTCCCCAGGGCCTCCCGGCTGTCCAAGGCCCCCGACGGCAACGGCGCGACCATGACCCAGGCACCGACACCGACCGCGCAGACCGTCCGCCGACTGGTCCGTTCGCTGCTCGCCGACAGCGAGACGGCAGGCGCGGGACCCGACGTCCGGCCCGTCACCGAGGGCGGTGAGCACTCCACCTGGTGGGTCGGCACCCGCCATGTGCTGCGGCTCGCTCCGGACCGCGAGACCGCCGTGCGCCGGCGCCGCGAGCTGCGGCTGCGCGACCTCGTCCGCCCGCTCGTCGGGGTCGCGGTGCCGACCAGCGTCGCCCACGGCGACTGGGCGGGCGGCCTGCCCTACACCCTGGACACCCGGCTTCCCGGCCGCTCGGGCGAGGCACAGGACGTCTCCGCGGTGGGGGAGGCGGACCTCGCGGGACTGCTCACGGGGCTGCGTGAGGTGCCCGTACGGCAGGCCGAGGCGCTCGGGGTGCCACGGGTCGCGCCCCGCTCCCTGGAGGAGCTGCGGACGGCCGCGGAGCGGGCCGCCGAGGGGCTGGCCGCCGCTGACGAGTTCGACCCCGGACGCCTCGCCCAGCTCACCCAGCCCGCCGCCGGCCAGCTGGCCGCGCAGACCGCGGCCGCCGTCCTCGTCCACCACGACCTCAGGGGCGACCACCTGGTGGTGAGTGCCGACGGGCGGGTGCGCGGCGTCCTCGGCTGGGCCGGCGCGGTCCTCGGGGACCCCGCCGAGGACATCGCCGGGCTCGCGATCGCCGTCGGCGCCCCCGCCGCCGTACGCGCCGCCACCCTCGCCGACTACGGGGCCCGCCCCTGCCTGCGCGGCCTGTGGCTGTCCCGCTGCGACACGGTGATCCGCCTCGCCGAGCACCTGCGGGGCCGCGGCGAAGGCCCGCTCCCGCTGCTGCGGACCCAACTGGGTCGCGCCTGGGAGCCGATCCTCCTCGAACGGGTCACGGAACTGCCGGGCGACAGCTGAGCCCGGCCGCGCGAAGCCGCCAGGCGCTCACGCCTGCGTCAGCACCACACACGACTCGCCGGGCACGCTCAACACCCCGTGCGCGTCCGGCGTCTCGACCGGTTCCCACGCGGCCAGCACGCGCGCGTGGCGCAGCCCCAGCGGGATCGCGGCGGCCTCCTTGCCGAGGTTCACCGCCACCCGTACGTCCCCGCGCCGCAGGGCCAGCCAGCGGGCCTGGTCGTCGTAGGCGACCTTGACGGCGGCCAGATCGGGGTCCGCGAGGTCGGGTTGACGTCGGCGCAGGGCGATCAGGTCGCGGTACCAGGCCAGCACACGCGCGTGGGGTGCCTTTTCGGGTTCCGACCAGTCCAGGCGGGAGCGATTGCGGGTCGCCGGGTCCTGCGGGTCGGGGACGTCCTCCTCCGCCCAGCCGTGGGCCGCGAACTCCCGCCGCCTGCCCCGCCGTACGGCCTCAGCGAGCTCGGGATCGGTGTGGTCGGTGAAGAACTGCCAAGGGGTGCCCGCCGCCCACTCCTCGCCCATGAACAGCATCGGGGTGAAGGGCCCGGTGAGCGTCAGCGCGGCCGCGCAGGCCAGCAGGCCGGGGGAGAGGGACGCCGACAGCCGGTCCCCCTGGGCACGGTTGCCGATCTGGTCGTGGGTCTGGGAGTAGCCGAGCAGCCGGTGCGCCGAGACGCGCGTGCGCTCCAGGGGGCGGCCGTGGCGGCGGCCGCGGAAGGTCGAGTACGTATCGTCGTGGAAGAAGCCGGACGTCAGCGTCTTCGCGAGCGCCGCGAACGGGGCCTGCGCGAAGTCCGCGTAGTAGGCCTGCTTCTCACCGGTCAGCGCGGTGTGCAGCGCGTGGTGGAAGTCGTCGTTCCACTGCGCGTGCAGTCCGAGACCGCCCTCCTCGCGCGCGGTGACGAGCCGCGGGTCGTTCAGATCCGACTCCGCGATCAGGAACAGCGGCCGGCCCAGATCGTCGGCGAGGGCGTCCACGGCCGTCGACAGCTCCTCCAGGAAGTGCGTCGCGCGCGTGTCCCGCAACGCGTGCACCGCGTCCAGCCGCAGCCCGTCCAGCCGGTAGTCACGCAGCCAGGCCAGCGCGCTGCCCACGAGATACGCGCGCACCTCGTCCGAACCCGGTGCGTCCAGGTTCACGGCCGAGCCCCAGGGCGTCTGGTGGGTGTCCGTGAAGTACGGCCCGAACGCGGGCAGATGGTTGCCGGACGGGCCGAGGTGGTTGTGCACGACGTCGAGGACCACCCCCAGGCCGAGCTCGTGCGCCCGGTCGACAAAGCGCTTCAGCGCCTCCGGGCCCCCGTACGGCTCGTGCACGGCCCACAGACAGACCCCCTCGTACCCCCAGCCGTGCCGCCCGGGGAACGGGCACAGCGGCATCAACTCGACGTGCGTGACGCCCAGTTCCGCGAGGTGTTCGAGCCGCTCGGCCGCCGCGTCCAGCGTTCCTTCAGGGGTGTACGTCCCCACGTGCAGCTCGTACAGGACCGCGCCCGGCAGCGGTCGCCCCGCCCATTCGGCGCGCCACGCGTACTGAGCCTGGTCGACCACCGCGCTCAGCCCGTCCGGGCCGTCCGGCTGCCGCCGCGAGCGGGGATCGGGCAGCACGGGGCCGTCGTCCACCGCGAACCCGTACCGCGAGCCGTCCTGCGCGTCCGCGTCGCCCGTCCACCATCCGGCGCGCTCCGGATCGCGCTCCAGCGCGCGCGTGGCGCCCGCGCAGTGGAGCGTCATCCGGTCGGCCTGCGGTGCCCACACCTCGAACCGCACAGACGGTTCCCCCTTGTCCGCTCTCCGTTGCCTGTTGCCTGTTGTCCGTGTCCGCTCTTCGTGACAGAGCGCGACGTGAGTGACGCAACATGTCGTGACGTAGCACGTTCATGGTGCTTCACACGAGATCAATTCGCTTTCGAATCCACCCTTTTGCCGCGTGTTTGCCACGTGATGGACGCGTGGAGCCCACCTGTCGGCGCCAGTGGCCTCTTCCGGGTCTTCTGGACACCCCGCTCCTACTGACCGACAATCACCTCCGTGACGTCGTCCTTCGAGTTCCACACGTACCCCGCGCGGCTGTCCGACGCGGAGCGCGACCGGGCGCTGAAGGCGCTCAGTGACGGCGTCGCCCTCGGGCGCCTCTCGCACGACACGTTCGTCCGCCGGATGGAACTGGCGCTCGCCGCCCGACGCTCCGACGAACTCGCCGTACTCATCGCCGACCTGCCCACCGAGGGACGCTGGTCGAAACTGGTGTTCGGCACCGTCGAGGCGCTCTCCGGCTTCACCGTACGGCTGCGCAGGGCCTGGCAGGCCGAGCGGCTCCCCAAACTGCTGCTGCCCCACCCCGGCAACAACTATCCCCTGCGGATCGGCCGCGACCCCGCGAGCGGACTGCGCCTCAACCACGAGACGGTCTCCCGTGTCCACGCCGAACTGAGCCGCCAGGGCGGCCTGTGGGTGCTGCGCGACCTCGGCTCGACCAACGGGACGACCGTCAACGGACGGCGGGTGATCAGCGCCGCCGTCGTCAAAGAGGGCGACCAGATCAGCTTCGGACGCATGTCCTTCCGCCTCTCGTCCTCCTGAGCGACCGACCCGCACCCGCATGAGCCTTGGCCTCGGGTTCACTCAGCGATTTCCTTAAATTCCCTTACGTTCGACGGTGTTGACGTACCTCCACAGCCGTGACTGACTGTGCGTACACCATGTACATCAGGTGAATCGACGGCACCACATTTGTGGAGGTGTGCCCTGCCGCCACTCCTCCGCTACCCGACCGTGGACGAGCTGGGCGCCCGTGCGGCCGCGCTCGTCGCCCGCCGGCCGCGCGACGCCCGACTGCGCCGCGTGGGCACGTCACGGGCGGGCACGCCGCTGTGGCTGCTGTCCGTCGGACACGGCCGCCGCCAGGCCCTCGTCGTCGCGGGACCCCACGCCAACGAGCCGGTGGGCGGTGCCACGGCCCTGCGCCTGGCCGAACGGGTGCTCGCCGACCCCCGGCTCCGCGAGGGCGCCGACGCCACCTGGAACCTGCTGCTCTGCCTCGACCCCGACGGCGCCCGCCGCAACGAGGCCTGGCTGTCCGGCCCGTACACCCTCGGCCACTACTTCCGGAACTTCTTTCGCCCCGGCTTCCTCGAACAGCCCGAGTGGCTGCCCGAGGGCGCGGCCGGTGCCACCCTCCCCGAGACCCGCGCCCTCCTCGACCTCCAGGACGAACTGCGGCCGGTCTTCCAGTGCTCCCTGCACGGCGTCGACGTCGGCGGCGCCTTCGTCGAACTGACCCGCGAGCTGCCCGGGCTCGCCCAGCGCGTCGCCCACACCGCGGCCCGCCTCGGCATCCCGCGCGAACTCGGCCCCTACGACACCCTGTACTGGCCGAGGCTCGGCCCCGCCGTCTACCGCATCCCGCCGCCGCACCCCGGCGACCTGGCCGCCGCCATCACCGAGGCCGCCGTCGAGTCCACCTGGTTCCATCCGCACCGTTACGGCACCGTCACCGCCGTCGTCGAGGCCCCCATGTGGGGCGTGGCGGCCGTGGAGGACGCCACCCGGCCCGCCGACGCCGACGCCGTGCTGCGCTCCGTCAGCCACACGCTGCGCCACGACACACGGCTCCTGGAAGGCATCCTCGGCCGGATCCGCCCCGGCCTCGACACCTCCCCGGACGCGGCCTGCCTCCTCGCGCCCGTCGACGACTATTTACTCGTCGGCCCCGGCCTCGCCGACTCCTGGGACCCCGACGTGCACGACGCCGGGGCGCGCCCTCTGCCACCGCTCGACACGGCCCGCCTGACCGCCCTGCGCCTCGCCGGACGCCGGGTCGCCCTGCGCACGGCCGGGTTGCTGCACCAGCTCGTGACCGGCTCCGGGCGCGACCCGAGCGGGGCGATGCCGGAGCTCGACCGGCTGATCGACGCATGGTGCGCCGACTACCGCGAGGGCTGCGGGGCGCGCTGGATCCCGGTCGCCCGCCAGGTCGAGTACCAGGCGCGCGTGGTGATCGCCGCGTTCGAACTCGCCGGGCGGTACGCTCCCGCGCGCTCCCATTCGGGTGAGGCGGGGTGGGGTGCGCAGGCCGCGCTGCCGATGCACCGGGAATGACGAGAAACATCCACACGGTACGCAACGCTCTCCTCGCGGCCGTCGCCCTGCTCACCCTGGGCGCGACCCCGGCCCAGGCGACGTCCCCCCAGGCGTTCCCCGGCAACTGGCTCTACCTCACCCTCACCACCGGCGACGCCCACTCCAGCAGCACCCGCGGCACGCTCCTGCTCTGCGACCCGCCCCAGGGCCACGCCCGCGCGGCCGAGGCCTGCGCCGAACTCGCCACCGCCGGGGGAGACATCTCCCGGATCCCGCCCAAGCCCGACACCATCTGCTCGATGATCTACGCCCCGGTCACCGCCTCCGCGCGCGGGGAGTGGGAGGGGCGGCAGGTGACGTACGCGCACACGTTCTCGAACTCGTGTGTGATGGGGGCTGAGACGGGGGCGGTGTTTGCGTTGTCGGGTTGAGGTGGCATCGGATGACAGATGGCGATATCTGTCATCCGATATCCGATATCCGTCATCTGTCAGACGTCAAGCCGCACCGTCCCGCGCATGCCGCGCCGCCGCGACCACGGTGCGGGACTGGTGCTCGACCTGGTGCTCCAGGGGAACCCAGCGGGCCCGGAAGCGTTCGGCGAAGGCGTCGCTCCACGCGGCGACCAGGCGCTCGAGGCGTGGTGCCGCCCGGTCGTCGGCCTCCTGGAGGACCCGCAGCAGCATCGCGGCGGCTCGCAAAGGGAGCCGGCGTCCGAACGCGTCGACACTGCCGACGTAGGCCATCGTCGGATCGGGAGGCGGCGTCCGCACCCAGTCGTGGGCCAGGCCCGGCACCAGCTCCAGTGCCCACTTCGCGGCGCGCAGGAGGGGCCCGTCGGGGCCGGGGAGCCTCGGCAGCACCTCCGTGAGCACCGTCTGCACCTGGAGCGCATCGCGCAGCAGCCGGTGTGCCAGGCGTCGCATCGCCGCATCCGGTGCGGGATGCGGCGCCGGGTCGTCCACGAGGTCGCTGGCCCACATCGGCACCTCGACGACCGCGGTCAGACCGCCGTACCGGTGGGTGTGGTACCAGGTGCTGTGCCGGGCGTCGTCGGGCATGCTCGGGTACGCCGCGTCCGAGCCCGGCGCCGGCATCACATGCACCCCGGGTCCGGAAGCGGGCCAGCCGGCGGCGTCGGAGGCGCCCGTCTCCACGGGGATGTGCAGTTCCGCCGCGGACTTGGCGAAGGGTTCGGCGAGGCCCGGGATGTCCTTGGTCAGCTGCACCCAGCTGCCGCCGAGATCGGTGCCGTGCAGGGTCACCTGGAGGTAGGGCCGCAGCTCGTCGATGACCCGGGTGAGGGCGCGGGTCTCCGGGGGCAGCCGGTCGGGCGGCAGGACGGAGGGCGACCACTCGGGCTGCTCGGGGCCGGCCGGACGGAAGAACCCGAGGTGGTAGTCGAACAGCGTGCGCGGGGCCGGTGTCACATGGAGGCTCGCGCCGTCCGGGTCCGCGCAGAGGAGGAAGTGCCAGGAGGTGTCGGCCCGCAACTCCCGCTCGTGCAGTACACGTTCGGCCAGGGCCTGGAGCGTCGAGCCGCCGGTCGGCTCGTTCGCGTGGGCGCCCGCCACGACGAGGACCGCGCGCTCGGCGTGACCGACGGACAGCAGATGGAGGGGTCTGCCCGCGCGTGAGACGCCGATCTGTCTGAGGGCGCACAGCCCGGGACGGTGAGCCGCCAACGTCCTGGCGGACGAGACGATTTCGGTCACACTGGGGTAGCGCAACTCCGGCAGGAGACTCACCCCCGACTTGTCCGCCCTGCGTCGCTTTCCGCAGTACTCCACGGTCTGGGGGAACTGTCAAGGAGAAGGCGGGGCGCCGCCCCGGGGTGCCAGGTGGCGTTGATCTCCGCCAGGACGGGCGGGCGGCGCCGGAAGGGGCGCACGCGGCGCCGCTCGTGCAGGTCCGAGAGCCGGGGCCGACCTCGGGAGTCCCGGCGCGGCCCGCTCGTCGTGGCCCACCCCGCACACCGTCCGTCCGGTGCGAGCCCTGGGAGCGTGCGCGGTCGCGAGCCGGTCTCAGGGGCGAGCCCCGGTGTCACCCGTACGGGCGTACGAGGACTGCGGTCCGGGGGCCACGGTGGTCCGCTGGGACAACCACGTGCCGCTCCTCGGCGCGCAGACCCGAGGTGGGAGGCCCGCGGTGTTGTGTCCTCATGGCCTTCCCACAGAAGGCGCTTCGATCGCGCCCACCGCTACGATCGCGCCCACCGCCCCCGTCGCCCCCGTCACACCGCGCGCGACCTCGACACGACCGCCCGTCGTGCGACGGCTGCCCGACCCCCCGAGCCTGCTCACCCCCGGCATCGAACGCGACCCGTACCCCCTGTACCGCATCCTGCGCCAGAAGTTCCCGCTCGTGTACGACCGGCCGTTCGGCGCGTGGCTGGTCAGCCGGTACGCCGATGTACGCGCCGCCCTCGCCGACCCCCGGCTCGTCGCCGCGCCGCCCGGACGCACCCTGGCCCACCTGGAGGGCGGCACGCACAGCGCGCACCGGGCGCTCGTCTCACCGGCGTTCCGCGGACACGCCCTGACCGCGCTGACCGCCGGGGTCGAACGGACGGCGTACGTCCTCGCCCGCCGCCTCACCGACCGTCAGGAGGCCGACCTCGTCGCCGAGTTCTGCCACTGGCTGCCCACTGCGGCGGCGGTCGCCGCACTCGGGCTGCCGTACGAGGACACCGCGCGCGTGCACGCCTGGTGCCGCACCGGCCTCGACCACCTCGGCGGCCACCACCCCGAGCTCGACGCCTTCCTGCTCCCGTACATCGCCCGTCGGCGCGCCCACCCGGGCGACGATCTGCTTTCCGCGCTGTGCACGGCACGGGCGGACGGGCGCCCGCTGTCCGACGAGGTGGTGGCGGGGATCGCCGGGACGCTCCTCGGCGCGGGCGGCGAGGCGACCGCGCACGCGCTGGCGTCGTTCCTCGCCAACCTTCTCGATCACCCCGGCCAGCTGGCGCTGGTCCGCGCCCGCCCCGAGCTGACGGCCGGGGCCTGGGCCGAGTCGCTGCGCCGCGATCCCCCACTGCACATCGTGCTGCGCCGGGCCGTCGAGCCGGTCGGCGCGGTACCCGCGGGCGCCACCGTGGCGTGTCTGCTGGGCGCCGCGGGCCGTGACCCGGCCCGGTTCGTCGACCCGGACCGCTACGACGTCTTCCGGCCCGACCCCGGGCAGCTCGCGTACGGCTCCGGACGGCACTTCTGCCCGGGCGCGCTGCTCGCCCGGCTCACCGCGGAACACGGCCTGCACGCCCTGTTCGCCGCCCTCCCGGAGCTGCGCAGGTCCCCGGGCTTCCACCCCGTCGCGGACGGCCTGATCAGCCGCTCTCCCCGGAGCCTGCTGGTCCGTCTGCGCTGACCCGCTCCAGAAGGACCACCGGCAACGGCTCGAAGAGCTCCGCCACACGTGTGTGCCCCGTGAACTCCCGCTCCGGGGCGAGCACGTCCGCCCATCGCCCTTCCGGGAGCGCGAGCCGGGTGTCGCGCCAGCCGCCCGCCTCCGCCAGACGCAGCGAAAGCCGGGTGACGGCGGAGATCACCTCCCCGGAGCGGACGAACGCCGTGCAGTGCGCGGCGCCCGGCCCCTCCGCCGCCAGCGGCACGTACGTCGCCGCGTCGCCGAAGACCTCGGGGCGCCGCCGGCGCAGCCGCAGCGCGGCCGTGGTGAGCGCGGCCTTCGCCGAAGCCTGCTCCAAGGGCGCGAACGGCTCACGGTTGTCCGGGTCCACCAGCGCCAGGTACTCGCCCTCGGTGCCCTGGTAGACGTCGGGCACACCGGGCATCGTCAGCTGGACCAGAGCGGCCCCCAGGACGTTCGCCCGGATGTGCGGGGCGAGCGAGGCCCGGAGGTCCGTCACGCGCCGTCCGGGCGGCCCGCAGGGGCCCGTCGCGACGAAGGACGCCACCGACTCCTCGTAGGGGGGGTTCTGCTCGGTCCAGGAGGTGTGCAGTCCCGCTTCCCGGACGTGCTTGAGCAGTGCCCCCTGGACGCGTTCCGCGTCGGCCGGACCCAGTCCGAACACCGTCTGCCACGCGGCCCACGCCGGCTGGGGGTCGGGTACGCCCGTCGTTGCCTCGCGGGTCACCTCGGCCAGTACGTCCGCCCACCGCTCGGGGCACTGGGTGAGCACCGAGAGGGCGGCGCGGACATCGGCGCTGCGTTTGGTGTCGTGGGTGGACAGGGCGGTGCCGGTGGCGGGCCAGTCGCGCTGCACGCGCGCGCAGTAGGCGTGGAAGTCCTCCGGGGACACGGCCGGAGCGCCCGGGTTGCCGCCCACCTCGTTGGCCGACAGCAGGGGCACATAGCGGTAGAACGCGGTGTCCTCCACGGACTTCGCCCGCAGCGCGGACGAGGTCTGCGCGAACCGGGCCCGGAACTCCGCGTACTCGGGCCCGTCACCGGCCCGCCCGAGCAGCAGGTCCCGCACGACGTCCACGGCATGCGCCTCCTCCGGCACCGTGAAGACCGCCCGGGCCTCTCCGGCGGCCTCCTCCGTCACGACCAGGGAGGCGTCGGTGGACGGATACGGCCGGTACACCTCGACGCGCACCAGGAGCTCGCGCAGCGCGGTGGCCAGGGCCCACGGGGCGTGGTCGCGCGGTTTCGGGTCGGGGGAGGCGGCGCACAGCCGGCTCGCCACGCGCGCGAGGCGGTCGAACTCCGTGGCCAGCTCGTGCGTGATCACCTTGTACGCCGCCCGGCGCACCGTCGCCTCCCAGCGGCCGCCCCGATCGGCCTGGGGGGCCACGAACCGCCGGTACTGGCCGAGGAGTTCCCCCGCGCCCGCCGGGTTCGTGAAGAGGCCGTCGACGTGCCGCAGGGCGTCGTAGCCCGTGGTGCCCGCGACGGGCCAGGCGGCGGGCAGCGGCTCGCCGTCCGCGAGGATCTTCTCGACCACCGTCCAGCGCCCGCCGGTCGCCTCGTGAAGGCGGCGCAGATAGGCGTCCGGGTCCGCCAGGCCGTCCGGATGGTCGATGCGCAGTCCCTCGACCACACCCTCGTCCAGCAGCTCCAGGATCTTCGCGTGGGTCGCCGTGAACACCTCCGGGTCCTCGACGCGCACTCCGATGAGCTCCGAAATGCTGAAGAAGCGGCGGTAGTTGAGGTCGGTGCGGGCCAGCCGCCACCAGGCCAGGCGGTACCACTGGGCGTCGAGGAGCTCCGGCAGCGGCAGCCCCGCGGTGCCCTCGCGCAGCGGGAACACGTGGTCGTAGTAGCGCAGTACGTCGCCGTCCACCTTCAGGTGGCCGATTTCCGCGCCGAGCCGGCCCCCGAGCACGGGCAGCAGCAGTCGGCCGTCCCCGGCGTCCCAGTCGATGTCGAACCAGCGCGCGTACGGCGACTCGGGGCCTTCGCGCAGTACCTGCCACAGGGCGTGGTTGTGGCGGGGGGCCATCGCCATGTGGTTCGGCACGATGTCCACGACCAGGCCGAGTCCGTGTTCCCGTGCCGTGCGGGCGAGGGCGCGCAGTCCCTCCTCGCCACCCAGTTCACCGCGCACACGCGCGTGGTCCACCACGTCGTAGCCGTGCGTCGAGCCGGGGACCGACTCCAGGACGGGGGACAGGTGCAGATGGGAGACGCCGAGCGAGGCCAGGTACGGCACGGCGGCCGCGGCGGCCCCGAAGGGGAACTCCGGCTGCAGCTGCAGCCGGTAGGTGGCGGTGGGTGCGGCGGGTACCACCGGGGCCGGGATCTCCCGTTCGGGACGCTCAGGTGTCATGGAAACCTACGTACCCGCCGCGCCCTCTTTCGTGTCATCGACGTACGTCCGAATGACCGGCTACGCGGGCCGTTGCAGCACGGTCAGGCTCCGGTCGAGCAGGGTCAGCCGGTCGCCGGCCTGGACCTTCGCGCCCGTGCCCGCCGTCACCCCGTCCGGGAGGGCCGTGTCGACGACCACCTGCCACTGCCGCCCGTGGTTGACCGGAACCTCGAACTCCAGGGGCTTGGGCGAGGCGTTGAACATCAGCAGGAAGGAGTCGTCGGCGATGTGCTCACCGCGCGGGCCCGGCTCGGAGATCGCGTTGCCGTTGAGGAAGACCGACAGCGCCTGCGCCTGCGTGGACCCCCAGTCGCGCTGGGTCATCTCGGTGCCCGCCGGGGTGAACCACGCGATGTCGGACAGCTCGTCGTGGGTGCCCTGGACGGGCCGGCCGTGGAAGAACCGGCGCCGCCGGAAGACCGGGTGGTCGCGGCGCAGCCACACCATCGCGCGCGTGAAGTCCAGCAGCTCGCCGTCGTCCTCGGGCCACGGCACCCAGGCCAGCTCGCTGTCCTGGCAGTAGGCGTTGTTGTTGCCGTTCTGGGTGCGCGTGAACTCGTCGCCGTGGCTGAGCATCGGCACGCCCTGGGAGAGCATCAGCGTCGCGATGAAGTTGCGCTTCTGACGGGCCCGCAGCGCGAGTACGGTCGCGTCGTCGGTGTCGCCCTCGGCGCCGCAGTTCCAGGACCGGTTGTGGCTCTCGCCGTCGCGGTTGTCCTCGCCGTTGGCCTGGTTGTGCTTGTTGTTGTAGGAGACGAGGTCGTTGAGCGTGAATCCGTCGTGGCAGGTGACGAAGTTGATGGAGGCGAGCGGACGGCGGCCGTCGTCCTGGTAGAGGTCGGAGGAGCCGGTCAGCCGGGAGGCGAACTCCGCCAGCGTGCGCGGCTCGCCGCGCCACAGGTCCCGTACGGTGTCGCGGTACTTGCCGTTCCACTCGGTCCACAGCGGCGGGAAGTTTCCCACCTGGTAGCCGCCCTCGCCGACGTCCCAGGGCTCGGCGATCAGCTTCACCTGGGAGACCACCGGATCCTGCTGGACCAGATCGAAGAACGACGACAGCCGGTCCACCTCGTGGAACTGGCGGGCCAGCGTGGCCGCGAGGTCGAAGCGGAAGCCGTCGACGTGCATCTCGGTGACCCAGTAGCGCAGCGAGTCCATGATCAGCTGGAGCACGTGCGGGGAGCGCATGAGGAGCGAGTTGCCGGTCCCCGTGGTGTCCATGTAGTAGCGGGGGTCGTCTGCGAGGCGGTAGTACGAGGCGTTGTCGAGGCCTCTGAAGGACAGCGTCGGGCCCAGATGGTTGCCTTCGGCGGTGTGGTTGTAGACCACGTCCAGGATGACCTCGATCCCGGCCTCGTGCAGTGCCCGGACCGCCGACTTGAACTCCAGGACCTGCTGGCCGCGGTCGCCCCAGGACGCGTAGGTGTTGTGCGGGGCGAAGAAGCCGATCGTGTTGTAGCCCCAGTAGTTGTTGAGGCCCATCTCCACCAGCCGGTGGTCGTTCACGAACTGGTGTACGGGCATCAGCTCCAGCGCCGTGACACCCAGCTTCGTCAGGTGTTCGATGATCGCCGGGTGGGCGAGTGCCGCGTAGGTGCCGCGCAGTTCCTCGGGCAGCGCCGGATGCTGCATGGTCAGGCCCTTCACGTGAGCCTCGTAGATCACCGTGTGGTGGTATTCGGTGCGCGGGCGCCGGTCGTCGCCCCAGTCGAAGTACGGGTTGACCACGACCGAGGTCATGGTGTGCGGCGCCGAGTCCAGGTCGTTGCGCTTGTCGGGCGCCCCGAACGGATAGCCGTACACCTCCTCGCCCCACTTGATCGAGCCGCTCATCGCACGTGCGTACGGATCCAGTAGTAGCTTCGCGGAGTTGACGCGCTGCCCGCGCTCAGGCGCGTACCGTCCGTGCACCCGGAACCCGTACCGCTGCCCGGGCATGATCCCCGGCAGATACGCGTGCCGTACGAACGCGTCGCTCTCGCGCAGTTCCACCGCCGTCTCCGAGCCGTCGTCCTGCAGCAGACACAGCTCGATGCGGTCGGCGGCCTCCGAGAAGACCGCGAAATTGGTACCGGCGCCGTCGTACGTGGCACCGAGTGGATATGCCTCTCCAGGCCAGACCTGCATGGATATGACTCTTCCAGTAGTGCCGCGCCCCTGGGGGCAACTCGGAGTCGAGTCTCCCCGAAACTGAGGGAACCTCCTATGACTTATGTCCCTCTTACCCGCTGACCAGGCATACGTCGTATGCCGAACCAGTGGGGCTCAGATCACTCCTGCAGAAACAGAGGAGTAGGGGGAAATGTGCGCAAGATAGTGCACCGCCATCTGGGAAAGGTGGTGGCGGGTGCCGCCGTCGCGGTGGCCGGGACGGCCGTGATGGTCGGGATCACCCTTCCGGGCTCGGCGGGGGCCGATGAGAGCTCGGGCGGCCTGCGCGGCGGCAACCAGGCCGCACAGCAGGCGGGACAGGGACAGGGGCAGACGGCCGTCGAGCCCGGTGTCGTCGAGCGGGCCCCGGCCGAGGGCGACAAGGGCACCGGCCGTGACCCGCTGACCGACGACGAGACCAAGCGGGTCGAACAGATCGCGCTGAACCGGCAGTTGTCGACCTCCGGCGAGAACGTCGAGGGGCAGCGCGGCCCGCAGCGCATCGGTGTCGACCTCGCCGACCCGGAGGAGAACGAACTCGACGACCCGAACGCGCGGCGCCGCGCGGACGTCACGTTCTACGACTACAAGGACGACACGCTCGTCACCAAGACGGTCGACCTCGGCAGCGGGAAGGTCGAGCGGACGGACACCCAGCACGGTGTCCAGCCGCCCATCAGTCTCGACGAGATGACCGAGGCCGCGAAACTGCTGATCGCCGACCCGCTCGGCGCGGGCCTGCGGGCCGACTACAAGGACGCCACCGGCAAGGAACTCACCTCGCCCGACCAGCTGACGCTGAACAGCATGGTCTACCGGGCGACCCCGGGCGCCCAGCCCGCTCTTCTCGCGAAGTGCGGCGAGCACCGCTGCGTGAGGCTGTTCCCGAAGGTCAGGAACGGGTCCTGGATCGATGCCCGTCAACTGGTCATCGATCTGAGCGCTCGCAAGGTCGGCAAGCTCGGCTGAGCCGCGACCGACGCGCTCCCGGCGGCTGAGCCGCCTCCGTTCACTTTTCCCACTCACCTCCTTCTTTCGCATGCTTTCGCAAGGAGTCTCTTCGTCATGCGCGTGAACAGAATCAGTCGTGCCCGCAGCCGGGCGGCGGTCGGTCTCTCGGTGGCCGCACTCGCCGTCGGCGCGACGACGGCCGCGGGTCCGGCCGTCGCCCAGCCCAAGGCCGCGCCCGCGGCGGCCCCCAGCTGCAGCACGGCGTACAAGATCGAGCAGAAGCTCTCCACCGGCACCACCTGGCGCATGTGCTGGCACTACGAGAGCGAGGCCGGGCTCGTCCTGGAGAACATCTCGTACCAGCCCAAGGGTGAGGCCCAGCCGATCAAGGTCCTCACCAGCGCCAAGCTCGGCCAGATCCACGTCCCCTACGACGACGGCAAGGCCGAGTACGACGACCTCACGGGCGCCGGCTTCGGCCAGGGCCTGATGAAGATGGCGCCCGGCGAGTGTCCCGGCGGCACCATCAAGACCGTGAAGATCCCCAACGCCTGGGACCCGCAGCACCCGAACGTCAACGGCCTGTGCACCACCACCCGTTCGCGCGGCCACGCCTACCGGATGGAGGCCGACACGGGCAACAAGGTCTACCAGACCCAGGGCAAGGACCTGCTGATCTACACCGTCAACAAGGTCGGCTGGTACGAGTACATCACCGAGTGGCGCTTCCAGGACGACGGCGCCATCAACATGAACATCGGCGCCACCGGCAGCCTCTCGCCCGGTGACTACGACGCGGGCGACGGCCGCGGCTGGCCCATCGGCAAGGGCGCCAAGGCCTACGCCACCAGCCACAGCCACAACGTCTTCTGGCGGCTGGACTTCGGTCTCGACGGCTCCTCCAAGAACAAGGTCGAGCAGTACGACTCCGTGGTGAGCCCGCCCCGCAACGGCAACGAGGGCCCGACCAACAAGACCACCCGCACCAAGGTCACCAAGGAACTCGCGGGCGACGCCAAGAATCAGCGATGGTGGCGCGTGGTCAGCGCCACCGGCAAGAACAAGGACGACCACGCCCGCAGTTACGAGATCGTCCCGGGCGCCACCACCAAGTACCTCGGCCGCCCCTTCACCCAGCACGACGTGTACTTCACCGAGTACAAGAAGTGCGAGCAGTTCGCCACCAACAACCTGCTCAACTGCGGTGCCGGAGCGGGAAAGTCCGTCGACAAGTACGTCAACGGGCAGACGCTCACCCACCCCATCGTGTGGGTCAACGTGGGCTTCCACCACATAGCGCGCGACGAGGACCAGCAGCCCATGCCGGTCCACTGGCAGGGCTTCTCCCTCGCTCCGCGCGACGTCACCGCTATGAATCCGCTCACTCCGCCCGAGCTCGCCAACCAGAACGGGCATGTGGAAAACGGTAGTTGAGAAATGACCTGTCCATCGGGCTGCACCGCCCGCCGCTCCCGGAGTACCCTTCCTTGATCGTTGAGTGGGGCTGACCCACGGAAGAGCTCGGGGGAGCGGAAGGCGGTGCGCGGGTGGGCTCGGGAGGGCTGGAGTTGCCTCCTGGTGACGAGGGTCACGAGGGGAACTCCACAGATGTCCCACCCGGCGCGGTGTCCCTGGCACGGCCGATGGAGATGGGATCCATTGGACCGGAACTGGACTGGGGCGCCGACGCCTGGCGTGAGGTGCGTACGCGCGCCCAGCGAGCCGGCCGTGCCTACATCTGGCTGAACCTGGTCGAACAGCGGCTGCGCGCGGTCGTGGCCGCTGTTCTGCGTCCCATCTACGAGCCCGTCCACGGCGACGACTGGGTGGTCGCCGCCGCGGGACCCGCCGGGCAGGAGTGGGTGCAGCGCGCGGTCGCCGTACGCGAAGTCAGCCGCCGCAAGGGCTACCTGCTCGACCCGGCCGACGACAACGTGCTCAGTTTCCTCACCCTGCCGCAGCTGCGCGAGCTGATGGTGCAGCACTGGCCGTGCTTCGAGCCCTACTTCGACGAGCGCCGGGACGTCGAACTCGCGCTGGACGAGCTGGAAGTCACCCGGAACGTGGTCTCCCGCAACCGGGCCCTGTCCGAGGCGGTCCTGGGACAGGCCGAGCGTGCCGCGGCCAAGCTCCTGGAGATCCTCGGCGCCGGCAGCGACGTGCCCTCCGCGCGCCGGCTGCCTGTCGACGCCGTCGAGGACCTGGTCGGCGACCGGTACGCGGACGTGGTCGGCGTGCACTCCGACCGGGTGCGGCTGCTGCGCCAGTTCCCCGCCGAGGACCTCTTCGGCGGCGCCCGCCGCCTCGACGCCATCGGCATCGGCCTGAACCTGCTGGTGCAGAACTTCTCCGGGCGGCGGCTCGTGCGCCTCGCCGAGACGGGCTGCCGGGTGCGGCTGCTCTTCCTGAACCCGGCATCCAGCGCGGTCAAGCGGCGTGAGCGTGAACTCGGCCTCAAACGAGGCGAGTTGAGCCGGGCCGTGGAGATGAACATCCTGCACATGCGGCGGGTGCGGGCCCGGCTGCGCGACCCCGGCGCGTTCGAGATCCAGGTGTACGACGAGACGCCGCGCTTCACGGCGTACCTCGTCGACGGGGACGGCTCCGACGGCATCGCGATCGTGCAGTCGTATCTGCGCCGCGCCCGCGGCATGGAGGCGCCGGTGCTGGTGCTGCGCGGCGGCGGCCGGGTGGTCAAACCGGACGAGATCGGTGAAGAGGGTCTCTTCCCGACATATCGCGAGGAGTTCGAGGTGGCCTGGGCGGATTCGCGCCCGGTGTCCTGAAACGTCGCCCCGACCCGGGTCGTGACGTGGTGTCCGGCGCGGGAAGCGGAACGCGGTCCTCGGACTGTCAGTGGCTCGTGCGATCGTGGAGACCACTGGGGGAAAGCACCACGAAGAAGGGGGGCCGCCCATGGGCTGGCACCGGGAGCTGCTGATCGGCTTCGACCTGGAGACGACCGGGACCGATCCGCGCGAGGCGCGCATCGTCACGGGTGCCGTGATCGAGGTCAAGGACGGAGAGCCGATAGGGCGCCGTGAGTGGCTGGCCGATCCGGGCGTGGAGATTCCGGCGGACGCGGTGGCGGTGCACGGGATTTCGAACGAGCGGGCGGCCACGGAGGGCAGGCCCGCCGACCAGGTCGCCGACGCGATCGCCGGCGTCCTCACCGGGTACTGGAAGAGCGGCGTCCCGGTCGTGGCGTACAACGCGGCCTTTTATCCACGCACTCCACACGCGTCTCAAGTGTCTCGTCTCGCAGGGCGTGGTAGGGATCTGCTGCGCCTTGGACCGAACGGCCACGCGCTGGCGCCCAGCTGCCCCGCCGGAGTGCTGTGATGAGCTGGATCAGCGAATCGATGGTGGCTTTCGATCTGGAGACGACGGGTACCGACATTGAGACGGACCGCATCGTCACCGCAGCACTCGTAAGGCTGGGTCCGGACGGGAACCCAACAAAGGAGCGGACGTGGCTGGTCGACCCGGGAATTTTGATCCCTGCGCAAGCCATAGCGATTCACGGCATCACGACTGAGCATGCCCGCACGCACGGAGCCCCGACTGCTTCCGTGATCACAGAGATCACGCAGGCCATCACCGAAGTTCTCAACTCCGGCACGGCGTTGGTGGTCATGAACGCGCGGTACGACCTCTCCCTTCTGGATCGTGAATGCCGACGGCACAACGTCACTCCGCTCACAGAGCGGCTGGAAGCGACGCCTTCTCCAGTCATCGATCCCTTGGTGCTGGACAAGCACGCAGACCAGTATCGGAAGGGGCGGCGCAATCTTCAGGCGCTCTGCGCCCACTACGGGGTGCCACTGGATGATGCGCATAACGCGGGAGCGGACGCAGTGGCTGCCGCTCGGACGGCACGCAGAGTGGGTGAGAAGTACTCGTCCATAGGATCGCTGTCTCTCGCGGATCTGCATGATCTTCAAGTCCGTGCGGCGGCCGAGCAGGCTGCCTCGTTCCAGAGGTATCTGCGTCGTACGTCGGATGCGACCGCCTACGTCGAGTCGGCATGGCCGGTGATCCCGTTCAGTCGCGAGGAAGAAATGGGTCCTCTGACGCGAGGCTAGCCGGACGATGGCGAGGATGCGGACGCCGATGCCGATGGTGCGCCGGGTGCTGGCTCTGGCGGAGTGTCGGGCAATTTGCGGATACGTGGGACCGGCGAAGGCAGCACCCAGACCAGGCACATCACGGCTCCGGCCGTTGCGATCCACAGTGTCGGGCGTAGCCCGATAGCCGTGCCGAGTGCCCCTCCCGCGAGCGCGCCCAGCGGGCGCATGCCGTGGGTGAGGGTGCGGTAGGCCCCGTTGACGCGGGCGCGCAGGGCGTGGGGAATGAGGGCCGTTTGAAGTGAGCCCAGCGAGATGTCGACGATCATCGCGCCCACGCACGAACCAAATTCGGCGAGGAAGAGGAGGCCGAGGACGAGCGTGTCCGGGCCGTCCGCGAGGGGTACGAGCAGCAGCGGGACTGGGAAGGCCGCGAAGCCGACGACGACGGCGGGCCCGATGCCGACGCGGCGCACGAGACGGCCAGTGAGGGCGGCACCGACCAGCCCGCCGATCGCACCGACTCCGAGGACCGACCCCAGCACGCCTGCGCTCAGGCCGAGTTCGGTGGTGGCGTAGAGCACGAAGAGCGTGTGAAAAATGAAATTGAAGAACTGAACCGTGGCGGATCCGGCGAACGTGGCGCGCATGACGCGCGAGCGGAGGATCCACCGCAGGCCTGCGGTGAAGTGTCCTTTCGAGGGTGGCACGGCCGACGGTTCGACGGGGGTCATACGTGCCAGACAGCAGGCGGAGGCCAGATAGGTCACCGCGTCAGCGAGGAGCGCGAGCGGCGCGGTGAACAACTGGACGAGGAGACCGCCGGCGCTGGGACCCGCGACGAAGGACATGGCCCGGCTTCCGTTGACGAGGGAGTTGCCCTCGATATAGCGCTCGGCGGGGATGAGCGAGACGAACAGGATGGTGTTGCAGACGTCGAAGAGGACGGTCAACGCGCCGATCCCCAAGGCGACCGCGTAGAGCTGCGTGAAGGCGAGGGCGTCCAGGGCGTACGCGATGGGAACCGACGCGATGAGCAGGGCCCGCGCGAGGTCTGTGGCGATCATGACGCGGCGGCGGTGCGCTCTGCTGTCGGCCCAGGCGCCCGCGGGAAGAGAGAGCAGCAGGGCGGGCATGAGCTGGGCCGTGGCGAGCCAGCCCATCTGGGCGGCGTCGGCGTGGAGGGCGAGGACGGCGACGAGAGGGAGGGCGATCTGGGATATCTGGTCGCCGACCAGGGAGATGCTCTGGCCGGTCCAGTAACGGCGGAAGGAGCGCTTGCGCAGGAGGTCGGGGACGGCCGCGGATAAGCGGCCCGAGGCCGTCATCGCGGGCCGCCCGTGCTGTCCGGAGCGATGGAAGTCTCCTCGTTGCCTGCGGGCCGTTGCGGCAAGGGAAAGGCGGCCCGGACGATCTGGACGAGCCGTACGCCCTGGGGGCGGGCGGCCGGGTCGCCCTGCCGGTCCTCGTAGGGGCGCAGTAGACGGTCGAGTCTTTCGCCGAGGTCGGCGAGCTCCTCTGCCGTCAGGTAGAGCACTTGGTCGCCGATGTGCTCGGCTTCCTGCCACTCGCGCGGTAGATCGTGGCGCTCTTCGATGGCGCGGGTGATCAGCTCGAAGTAGCGTTCGGCGACCGCAGTTTCCAGTGCCCTGCTGGCCTCTGCGACGGCAGGGTCCTCGGAGTAGTTGGGCCACTGAGTGAAGCGTGCAGTGGCCCGCCAGGGTTTCTCGCGTCCCTGGCCACCCGGTGCGACCTCGACCAGCCCGTACTTTGCGAGCATCCGCAGGTGGTACGAGCAACTGGCGACGGATTCGCCAGTGAGCTCGGCCGCGCGGGTCGCGGTGAAGGGGCCTTCGGTACGGAGCAGGCCGACGAGGCGCATGCGGGTGGGATGGGCGTAGGCGCGCAGAGCGTGAGGGTTGGTGAGCTGGGTCGTGCGAGCAGGGGCTCCCGGTGGCTCGTCCTTCTGACTGTTCGACATGTTGTAAAGGTATCTTTAGAAAGATTCCTTTACAACATGTGCTGTAGATGGTTCTGAGCCAGCTCAACGTCGGTCGATGCGGGTAACCCGGTCATGGTGGCTTGAGGCTTGAGAGAGGCGCTGGTTCTCGAGCGTGAGGAACTGAACCCGCTGTGCGAGGACGTTGATGGAGGACCGGAGCTCCCGCACCTCGCGCGCGTGCTCCTGGCGAAGCCCACGCTCGGCTGCTTTCAGAGACTGGACCTCCTGCCGGAGGGATGCTGAGGGTGCGGCTGCGTCTTCTCGTTCGGCTACGAGGTTTCGGAACTCCGCCAGAACACGGGGGTAGCGGTAGGCGCTGGCTCTGCTGACGTCGGCTTCAACGGCGAGTGAGGCGACGGTGAGGGAACCGTCACTACGGGTGGGTTCTCCGCGGAGCAGACGCTCGGACGCTGCCTTGAGGGCTGCTTCGATGGGTTCAGCTGTGGGCACGGTCGATTCCCTCGATCACTCTGATGATGTCGCTCGTGTGCCCTCGCAGAGCCGTGCGCTGGAGATCCGAGAGCCCGACGAAGGTCAACGCACGCTCGGTGTCGCTGCGTGCCGCTTCCCACGCTGGGCGATGACGGGTCGTGATGGTCGAGTTCGCACAACGCGGTTTCGGGTTGGTAGTAGCAGTCGTTCAGAGTCCCGACGTGCAGAGTGTGCGCCGAGGTCTTGAGCATGGCGTGGAGGCGCCGCTCATCGACCACTCTGCCGGGAAAGTCCTGCAATTCCTCCTGTACGCGGGCAAACTCGTTGTCGGTCCGTGCGCCCCCTGGAGCGGTCGAGCGCACCCCGGCCTTGAAGTCGTCGTAGCGTTCCACGATGTCGGCCAAGCGGGCCAGGGCCTCTTCGGCGGCGACTTCCGCGCGGAAACCGGAGGGCGAAGTCCCTGCGTAACCCTCGAACATGGCTACGGAGAGGTGCTTGTACTGGACCATCCCCGCGACGGTTCCGTACGGACGGTGAGCGATGTGCCATGCCACGGTTCTGCGGAACTGGCGCGTTGTGAGATTCCACGGCTCTCCGTCGACATCGGGTACTGGAAAGCCGATGTCCGCGCAGTGTGCCCGGAACGCGTTGAGGTTCTCATTCATCCGGTTGGCGGAGATCGTTGAGTACGGGCGACCAGCGACCGGTCGGCAGAACAGCAGGTCACGGTGGGGCAGGCATTCCAGGACTTCGATGGCCTGCGCGACAGGCTCGATGACCACCCAGCTCTCCGGCGCCCCTCGCCCGCCCTTGACGAGTTGCGATCGCACTTTGTGCCTGACGACGACGCCGTCCGTACTCCGTTCGGTGAAGTGACAGCCGTCTCGGAGTTCCTTGACCTCGGAGTCGCGCATTCCGGACAGATAGGCGATGAGGATGTAGCAGGCGGCTCGCAGGAGCCGTTCCTCATGGGGGACTGCGGGAGGACTGAACCTGTCCCGCCAGGGGCGCCCGGTCTGCGGATGCGGAGTGATGGTTGTGTCCATGCCGCCAGGCTCAGGTCCGAGCCGCTCCAGTGCCCTGACGATGTGGTCATCGTAGGAGCCGCCGGCTATATCCCGCCCCGCCCCCGACTTGCGCATGATGTACGTGTAGGCGGGTGAACCGGCCAGGTGCGGTTGGAGACCGGTGCCGTCCAGAACCGGGACCCCGCGCCCACCTGCCGCAAGACTGTCGAGATAGCGGTTCAGCCGTGCGAGAGACAGCCCGTGGATCTCGCTGACAGAGGCCTGCAGTTCCGTCAATTCGGCGCGCGCACTGATGATGTCCGGTGCTGCGGTACGTACGTAGAACAGGGCGGCCTGTACCAGCGGGGCGATGACCTTGGGCGGGATCCGGGGAGTCTGGTTTTCGTGTCTGCTCACCGCCGGGCCGCCGATGAAGCGGGAGAGGGGGCGGCCGTTCCACGGATTGATCTCCAACGCGTCCGATGGCATGCCCTCTGCCGCGAGGTGGAGGCGTGGGATGACCTGGAGGCGATGGCGCAGACTGCTCGGCATCAGTTCTTCGCCGTGGCAGTGAAGCAGATAGGAATCGAGAACCGGCTGTGTCACGGTGTCCAGGCGAATCCCAGCGTGTTCGGTGTCGAGAAACCGGAAGAAACATCGCAGATTCCACCACTCCGCCGCCACTGTCGAGATGGAAGGAAGCGCACCACGAACCGGGTGTGTGGTGAGTCTCCAGAAGAGAAACTCGCGCGCGGCCTCGCGCCGGGTGGCATCACCGAGTGACTCGAAGTCGATGAAGAACTCGCTGGCGTAGCGGTTCCCCGCGTGCCCGGCGACCGCGAGATCCCAGAAACGGTCCCCGAATTGCGGCATGAGGGATGGATCGGCGGCGAGAGGTCGTCCGGACAGAACCGGTGTCGTGTCGGCAGGGCGCTTGGCACCATGGCCAAGTGGTAGTGGCTGGGCGGGCATCAGTGGCCTCCCAGTAGGTTGTGGGGCAGGAACAGCAGAGGCTCGGAAGACTCGGCGATTGCCTTGGCGCTGAGCACGTCGCCCTTGCTGAACCGCGGGACGATCAGTTGCAGAATCTGATGGTGAACCTTGCCAAAGCGCGCTGCCCACTCCGCTGCGGGCGTCTTGGCCCGTTCTGCCTCAATGTGGTTGAGGAAGGCCAGGATGGCTGGGAGCTTCCTTCGGGTGATCACGGCGTTGCTGCACCCCAGACAAGAGAAGAAGGAGACGGGACATGCCTTGCCCTTGATGCCGAAAGGCGAGTCGAAGAAGCTGCGACAGGACGACAACCACAGGTCGGATTCGCCGGACAGAAGTGGCGGCAGCTCCTCGGCGGAAACGCCGAGTGACTCCCATGCGTCCACAGGATTTTGCGTAAGCCTCTCTTCCTCATCTGGCGTTAGCACCACGGGAGTCTGGGCGTCATCGAGTGCGTCCTGCAGGCCGTCTGCCACGGCCTGTTCGTGCAGATTGCGCAATGAGGGGATGTCTGCGTAGTGCGCTGCGGCGATGTCCGGTGAATGCCCCTGCACGAACGCCGACATCCTTCCGCCGGTTACCTTGTAGACAGCTGCCTTGTACGTCTTGCGAAGCCGGGAAAGGCGCAAGTCGACGGGCTTCCCCCCGTCAGTGAGCCGGTGTGTCGACACGAAGCTCCGCGCCACGCTCGACGCAGATCCAGCGCTGAAGCCGGCAGACAGAATCCCGTCCTTCGTCCGGAACTGCCACAGCGCCGACGAGCCCGTGGCCTCTCTGACAGGGGCAGTGATCCGCAGGGCCAAGCGCAGCAGCCCGCCGGGCGAGTTGGGCGAGCCGTCCCGCACGCGCATCGTGTTCCACTCCTGGCCGTGCCGACGCCGCTTGAGGTATTCGACCTGTACGTAGCCCCGGTTGGGATTCTTCAAGCAGTCGGAGGCCAACTCTCTGGCCGCTTCCACCTCCATGCCGCTTTCGAGGCAGAACAGAAGGAGCAGGGCGAACAGGTCGCGGCTGGTCGGATACACCAACGGTGCGAGACGGCCGGGAGTATGCGCATCAGCCAGCGCCGTGCCGACTAGTTGGGCCAGCTGCTGCCGGGTGAATGTTCCTTGGCTCCGGTAGATCTCCCACAGCACATTGGCGTCGGAGTTCCAACCCGCCATCCGTGGATCCTGTCCCTGCGCCAGGAGTGCCGGCCCGTCAAGCGTCAGGCGCCGAACTGCATCGTCGACATCGCAACGTGCAGCAGTGCGCAACTGCTCGACGATGTGCGGTGAATAGGCGTCACGAGGTGTGTACGAGCCCACCGGACCGGCAGAGGTATGAGAGAGCCGCCGGAGCATGGCTGCAGACAAGCCGGATTCCTTGTCGCTGAGGCGGCGCAAGATCCAAACGATGTCGGCGATACGTGAGTACGGCGTCCTGGAAGACTCCGGATGCCTCTCTCGAAGGTGGCTCTCGAACCCGTCGAGGTGACGCGGGAGGAGGGCATTCACTCGCAGTTCCACGCCTTCCGTGGAGTCCAGCCAGCGTGCCCATTCCAGGCAAGAGCGTGCGCGATTCCGGAGAGTATGTGGGGATCCAGTCCCCTGGCCTACGGTGCATGACACCGCCAGCTCGGCACCCAGCGCGCGCAGCAACCGCTGCTGCGGCTCGTGGGTCCAGTCCACGACAGCCATCCGGTCGTCCGGGAACGTGACCTCGATCTTCAGGAGTCCGAGCGTGGTTGGAGTCTGGTCAACGGTCTGGAGCACGGGTGCGTTCAACCGAGCCCGACGTTGTCCCCGGGTTACCACGCGCTCGCTCCCTGTGTCTGCGACAACTGAGTCGCCGTGTCCGCGACCTCGGACGTCCAGGAGTCCACCGCACCATCGATCAATGCCTGAGCCTGGTCGGTACAGTCGAGGTAGATGTACGTCGTGGTGATCGAGGAGTGCCCCAGCAGGCGGCGCAAGTGATCGAGCGGGTCGCCAATGATCCGGCGGTACACGCCGTCGGCCACCTCATGCCTCTCAACCGAGCCGATCTGTTCATGGATCAGCGCAGACAGTAGATGCACGGCGAAGGTGTGCCTGAGCACATGGGGTGTGGCGGCGACGTCGATCTCGTACGTACGGCATCTCTCCGAGGCCCGCACGAAGACGGACTCCCAGGCCGACAGGGACACAGGCCGAGCTTCCTGGCCCAGCCATACGCACGCCGGCCCGACGGGATGGCCCTGCTCGTCAACGAGGTAGAGCCGGGAGCGGACCGCTGGCGGCACACGTGACCAGGGAACTTTTCGGAGCCGGCCGTCCTTCGAGGGCATCCGCACACCCCGCCGGTCGGCTTGACTTCCGAGCACCGCACCGGCCGGCAGTGGGCAGCCTCGGGCGCGCCAGCGGTCGAGCATCAGGGAACGCTCGATCTCTACGTAGTCGGCCACCGCACGGAGGACACGGTTCGGCAGCAGGACCCTGCGTCCCTTGTCCCGTTTGGCGGTCGGCGGCGCCAGGTCGAACGGCACACTCTTCATACCCCTCTGGATGTCCAGAGTGGGGAGTTCCGGCCAGCAGAGCGACGCGGCCTCCTCGATACGCAAGCCTGTGGTGACCAGCAGCTCCGCCATGACGACGTTCCGCTCCGAGTTACGGCCATGGAAGGACAAATCGGCGGCGTTGGTCGGCAGTTGACCGCGCAATCCGACATCGCGGAAGGCCGCGTAACGGGCGACGGACAGGAACTTCACGTTTCCGCGCTTGGCCGCCTTCTCTGCTGCACGGTTGTTGCGGACTCGCACCTGCTGTCCGGAGCCGGTGTGCCGTGAGCTCTCGTAGTACTTGAACGGCGTCCGCTCGATCAGGGCCTCGTCCACGGCCCATGTGTAGAACTTGTCCAAGGCGGCGACGCCCCGGTTCCAGGTCGAGGCTGAGACAACCTGTGTCGGGTCGGGAGAGACCCGCCGGGCCCGGTGGAAGGCCGTCACGTCGTCACGGTCGGCTTGCCAGACGGTCTTGCCGCGATGTTCGTGGAGGAACCGTCCCCACGTCAGCAGATCGAGAGCGTACGCCCGCCACGAGTTCGCCGACCTCACCCCGAGGGTCGGCAAGGACCACAGGAAGCGGTTCAGATGTACGTCGTAGCTGCCGTCATCGCTGAGGATGAACGGCGCCCCGGCATGCAACCCATGCCTTTCCAGTGTCCTCTGCGCATCGGTGACCCCGGCCGCTTCCAGCGCTCCCGGGTCGGTGAAGAAGATCTCCATCTGATCGCACCCCCTGGCCGATCAACGACGACGGAGAACGTGAGACACGGTCGTGCGTGGATAAGGCCTTCGACCTGACCCTGCTCTCCGCCGAACTGCGCAGGTACGGGCTGCCGTCGTTGCGCGAGCGGCTCGGCGGGACCGACCCCGCGCCGGTCGTCGACCCATACACGATCGACCGCTCCGTCGACCGCTACCGCCGAGGCAAGCGCAACCTCGAAGCGGTCTGCACGGAGTACGGCGTGTCGCTGGACTCAGCCCACGACGCCTCGGCCGACGCCCTCGCCGCGGCCCGGCTCGCCCGTGCGATAGCCGACCGCCACCCGAAGGTCGCGGCCCTCGGCCCGGCGGAGCTGCACCGCCGCCAGATCGAGTGGTACGCCGAGTGGGCGGCCGACTTCCAGAGCTTCCTGCGCCGCAAGGGGGAGACGGACGCGGTGGTCGACGGGACATGGCCGATGCGGGACGTGGCGGACCAGAAGGTCTGACCGGACCCGCGCCGGACCGGACCCGCGCCGGACCGGGCCCAGCTGGACGGCCCGCACTGCCCGGGGAGCCCGGAAAGGTCAGCCGGGAAGCGTCAGAACGGGTACCAGCGCACGGTCTCGTCCCCGTCCCGCAGCGATGCCACCCGTCGCTCGAACTCGGCCAGGGCCTTCGGGTTGCTCGGCGCATGCTGGGCCACCCAGGCGCAGCTGGCGGTCTCGCGGGCGCCTCGGAGTACGGAGCAGCCCTCCCACGCGCGCACATCCCAGCCGTAGGCCTCGGTGAAGGAGTCGTACGCCTCGGCGGGCAGCCCGTAGCGGTCGCGGGAGAGCGCCATGACCACCAGGTCGTGCTCGCGCAGATCGGCGGAGAAGGTCTCCAGGTCGACCAGGACCGGGCCGTCGGGACCCACGTGCACATTGCGGGGCAGTGCGTCGCCATGGATCGGGCCCGGCGCGAGATGCGGGGTGAGCGCGCCCGCGGCGTCCGCGAAGCCGTCGCGCCGGGCCCGCAGATATGCCGCGTCCGCGGGGTCGATCGCCTCACCCGCGAGCCGCAGCCAGCGCTCCACCCCGCCCAGCAGCTCGCGGGGCGGCAGGGGGAAGGAGGGGGAGGGCAGGGCGTGCACCACCCGTAGCAGTTCGGCCAAATCCCGCGGCTCGGCGGGACGTACGGGATCGGGCAGCCGGTGCCACACCGTCACCGGGTGACCGTCCACCAGCAGAGCCGCGGTCTCGGCCGCCCGCACCGCGGGAACGCCCGCCTCGGCGAGCCATGCGGCGATGTCCAGTTCCCGCCGGGCGCGGTCGAGGAGTTCGGCATCGCGTCCCACCTTGACCACCAGGTCACCGGCGGCGAACACCGCGTTCTCGCCCAGGGCGAGGAGCGTCGCGTCCCGCGCCGGCCCGGGCAGCACCTCGGCCGCGGCCAGTACGTCCCGCGCCCGTGCCTCGTCCATCCTTCGCCTCCGTGTCCTCGCGCACAGCCCGTGCACGACCCTTGTGTACGACCTTCGGGTAAGGCGTCGCGTTCCCGCCATCCGTCGGCCAGTGTCGCATTCGCACAGGTCGGACCGCGTGCGAGGAGTCTTGACGGCCTCCGTCTCCGTCAGGACCATGACGAGGGCCGCCGGGACGGCCAGAACGCCACGAGTCGCGCAAAGGGGCCGATTCCATGACATTGGCGAGCGCGACCAGGCGGCCGGCGACGCGCACCCCCGATGCGGGCGGGAGGCGGCGCCCCGTCGACCACGGAGCCTGGTTCCTGGTGCTGCCCGCGCTGATCCCGATCCTGGTGTTCAGCGTGGGACCGCTGCTCTACGGGATCGCGCTGGCGTTCACCGACGCGCAGTCGGGCCGCACGGCGCCCACACGGTGGATCGGGGCACTCAACTTCCAGGACCTGCTGCACGACACCCTGTTCTGGGACTCGTTCCGGATCGGACTGCTGTGGGCGGTCGGGGTGAGCGTGCCGCAGTTCCTCCTCGCCCTGGGCCTCGCGCTTCTCCTCGACCAGGACCTCCGCCTCCGTCCGCTCTCCCGCGCCCTCGCGATCATCCCCTGGGCCATGCCCGAGGTCGTCGTCGGCATCATGTGGCGGCTCGTCTACAACCCCGACGCGGGGATCCTCAACGAGACCCTCCGCGACCTCGGCCTCGGCGACGGCCACGACTGGCTGAGCGGTCTCGGCACCGCCCTGCCCGCGGTGATCGTCGTCGGCGTCTGGGCGGGCATGCCGCAGACCACGGTCGCGCTGCTGGCCGGGCTGCAGAACACCCCGCGCGAACTCCACGAGGCGGCCGCGATGGACGGCGCGGGAGCCTGGCGCCGCTTCCTGACCGTCACCTGGCCCGCCCTGAGACCGATCGCCCTCGCCATCACGGCGCTGAACTTCATCTGGAACTTCAATTCCTTCGCCCTGGTCTATGTGCTGACCAACGGCGGACCCGGCGGCCGGACCCGGCTCCCCATGCTCTTCGCCTACGAAGAGGCCTTCCGCTACGGGCAGTTCGGCTACGCGGCGGCCATGGGCTGCGTGATGGTCGCGGTGATCTCGGTGCTGCTCGCGATTCGGCTGGCAGGCCGGCTGAAGGGAGACGAGGACGCGTGAAGACCCGCAAAGGGGCCCGCGCGGGCCAGTACCTCGCCCTGCTCGCCTATCTCGTCTTCCTGGCCTTCCCTTTCCTCTGGCTGATCTCCACCGCGTTCAAACCGGCTCGCGAGCTGGCCAGTCTCCACCCCACCTGGATCCCCCGGAGCCCCACCCTCGCCAACTTCCGCCAGGCCTTCGACGAGCAGCCGCTGCTGCACGCCGCGCTCAACTCGCTGCTCGCGGCCCTCGGCGCCGCGGTCGTCGCCGTACTGATCGCGACCCCCATGGCCTACGTCATGGCGCGCCACCGCACCCCGCTCGCGAAGGCCGCCACGGGGTGGGTCGTGGTCAGCCAGGCGTTCCCGTTCGTGCTCGTGATCATCCCGCTGTTCCTGGTCCTGAAGAACCTGCGGCTGATCGACTCCCTACTAGGGCTGATCATGATGTACGTGGTGTGGGCGCTGCCGTTCGCGCTGTGGATGCTGGTGGGGTACGTACGGGCGGTGCCCGCCGAGCTGGAGGAGGCGGCGGCGGTCGACGGGGCGGGAAGGGTGCGAACGCTCGTCTCCGTCACCGTTCCGCTGCTCGCACCCGGCATCGTGGCGACGGCGCTGTTCGCGTTCATCAGCGCGTGGAACGAGTTCTTCTTCGCGCTCGTGCTGCTCAAGACCCCGGAGAAACAGACCCTCCCGGTCGTCCTCACGCACTTCATCGGGGCGGAGGGGGTCGCGGACCTCGGCCCGCTCGCCGCGGCGGCGACCCTCGCGACGCTGCCGTCCCTGGTCGTCTTCGCGATCATCCAGAAGCGGATCACGGGCGGCATGCTCGCCGGGGCGGTGAAGAGCTGATGCGCGGGAAGCTGATCCGCAGGAAGCCGATGCGTGGGAAGCCGGTGCGCGCGAGGGGATGGGTCGCGCTGGTCATGGGGCTGCTGCTCCTGCTGGGCACGGGCTGCTCCGGTGGCGGCAGCGGATCGCAGGGCGGCCGGATCACCCTGCGCTTCCAGTCCCTGGCCTGGCAGCAGGAGTCCGTCGCCGCGAACAAGGCGCTGGTGAAGGAGTGGAACGCCACCCATCCGGACGTCAAGGTCGAGTACGTCCAGGGCAGTTGGGACAGCGTCCACGACCAGCTGCTCACCTCCTTCGAGGGCGGCGAGGCGCCGGACATCATCCACGACGCCTCGGACGACCTCGCGGACTTCGCCTACGGCGGCTATCTCGCCGACCTGCGGACGCTGCTGCCCGCGCGGCTCAAGTCCGGCATACCGCAGCACAGTTGGGACAGCGCGACCTTCGGGGACGGGGTCTACGGCGTGCCCTTCCTCCAGGAGCCACGTGTCCTGATCGTCAACGCCGGATGGCTGAAGGCGTCCGGCGTCCGCATTCCGACGCCCGAACGGCCCTGGACCTGGGGCGAGTTCCGTGCGATCGCGAAGCGGCTGAGCGGCAAGGGCAGGTACGGCGTCGCCTGGCCGCTCAGGGAACCCGTCTCGGCGACGCTCAACCTCTCCCTCTCCACCGGCGGACAGCTGTTCCACCGGGGCGCCGACGGCAAGGTGACCGTCCGCTTCGACACGGCCGACGCCGTGGTGCCGAGGACCGTGCACGACGAGGTGAACACGGACCGCAGCGCCTCCAGCGCCACGCTCGGCATGGGCGGCTCCGACACACTGCCCGGCTTCTTCGGCGGGAAGTACGCGATGGTGCCGCTCGGGTTCTCCTACCGCCAGCAGATCGCGCAGCAGGCGCCGAAGGGTTTCGACTGGCAGGTGCTGCCCGCCCCGGCCGGCGCGGACGGGCTCACCCAGGGCGTCAGCCCGCAGACCCTGTCCATCGCCGCCGACAGCCCGCACAAGAAGGAGGCCGCCGCGTTCATCGACTTCCTGCTCCGGCCCGAGAACATGGTCCGCCTGGCCCTCGGCGACTGGATGCTGCCCACGGGGACCGAGGCGCTCAAGGACCCCGCCCTGCACACCGCCAAGGACGGCTGGGCGACCGGCGCCGCCCTCGCTTCCCATCTCCGCCCGGCCCCCGCCCAGTCCGTGCGCGGCTATCCGGAGTGGAAGGACAAGGTGGCGACCCCCGCGTTCCAGGAGTACTACAGCGGGGCGATCGGGCTCGCCGAACTGAGAAAGCGGCTGGTGAGGGACGGGAACCTGGTACTGGCCCGCTATCAGAGGTGAGAGGGCAGGGCCAGAGGTGAGTGGTCGGCGCCCGAGGTGAGAGGGCAGGACCGGCCTCGTGGCGGCGGTGGCCGTCGACACGAGCGAAAACAGGTTGGACGAGACGTCTCGTCTTGTCTAAGGTCGTCGCATGACCACCCGCCCCGCCCACATCGCCATGTTCTCCATCGCCGCCCACGGGCACGTGAACCCGAGCATCGAGGTGATCCGCGAGCTCGTGGCGCGCGGTCACCGTGTGACGTACGCGATTCCGCCCGCCTTCGCCGAGAAGGTCGCCGAGACGGGGGCTGAGCCGAAGCTGTGGCACTCGACCCTGCCCACGGACGACGAACCGGAGGCATGGGGGACCGAGCTGATCGACAACATCGAGCCGTTCCTGACGGACGCCCTGCAGGCCGAGCCGCAACTCGCGGCGGCCTACGAGGGTGACGAACCGGACCTGGTGCTCTACGACATCACCGCGTACCCGGCCCGGGTGCTCGCCCACCGCTGGGGCGTCCCCGTCGTGCAGCTCTCCCCGAACCTCGTCGCCTGGGAGGGGTACGACGAGGAGGTTGGCAAGCCGCTGTTCGAGCCGCTCAAGCGGACCCCGCGCGGCAAGGCGTTCTACGACACCTTCGCGCGCTGGATCGCGGAGAACGACATGGACCTGAGCGTCGAGGACTTCATGGGCCGCCCCGACCGGTGCCTGGTCCTCATCCCCGAGGCACTCCAGCCGAACGCCGACCGCGTCGACGAGAAGCGGTACACCTTCGTCGGCGCGTGCCAGGGCGACCGCGCCGCGCAGGGGGACTGGCGGCGGCCCGCGGACGCCGAGAAGGTGCTGCTCGTGTCGCTGGGCTCCACCTTCACCAAGCAGCCCGCCTTCTACCGCAGGTGCGTCGAGGCCTTCGGCGGGCTGCCGGGCTGGCATGTCGTGCTGCAGATCGGCCGCTTCGTCGACCCCGCGGAGCTGGGGGAGGTGCCCGGCAACGTGGAGGTCCACCCGTGGGTGCCCCAGCTGGCCATCCTCCGCCAGGCCGACGCCTTCATCACACACGCCGGAGCGGGCGGCAGCCAGGAGGGGCTGGCCACCGGCACCCCGATGGTCGCCGTACCGCAGGCCGTCGACCAGTTCGGCAACGCCGACCTGCTCCAGGCGCTGGGCGTGGCCCGCCACCTGCCGATGACGGAGGCCACGGCCGAGACCCTGCGGGAGGCGGTCCTCGCCGTGGTCGAGGATCCAGAGGTGGCGCGTCGACTACGGGAGATCCAGGAGCGCTCGGCGGGAGAGGGCGGCACCGGACGGGCGGCCGACCTCATCGAGGCGGAACTGCGCCTGCGTCAGGCGTAGCCCCGACGCACGGCGACGTGGCCGAGGCATGCGCGCCCCGGCCACGTACGACCTCACCGTGCGGAGATCAGACGCTCACCTTCTCGCCCTCGACCGCCGGCGGTCCGGACGCGGCCTCCGGCGACTCGTCGTGGGTGAAGTCCGGCAGCCGGTTCAGCCACTTCGGCAGATACCAGTTGCGCTCGCCGAGCAGCGCCATCACGGCCGGCAGCAGCACCCCGCGAATGATCGTCGCGTCGATGAGCACCGCGGCCGCCAGGCCCACACCCATCTGCTTCATGGACTGCATGGACAGCGTCCCGAAGATCGCGAAGACGGCGACCATGATGACGGCGGCGCTGGTGACGACACCGGCCGTCGTGACCACCCCGTGCCGGATCGCGTCCTTGGTGTCCCGGCCCCGCAGCCGCGCCTCACGGATCCGCGAGACCACGAACACGTGGTAGTCCATCGAGAGCCCGAAGAGGATCACGAAGAGGAACAGCGGCAGCCAGGTGATGATGGCGCCCACGCCCTGCGCGCCGACCAGCGAGGCGCCCCAGCCGTGCTGGAAGACGGCGACCAGGATGCCGTAGGCCGCCGCGACCGACAGGAGGTTGAGCACGATCGAGGTGATCGCGATCGTCAGCGAGCGGAACGAGAGCAGCATCAGCAGGAAGGCGAAGACGACCACGAACGCGAAGACCGGGGCCACCGAGCCCAGCAACTGGTCGCTGAAGTCGTGCGATCCGGCGACCTGTCCGGTGATCGGCGCCTGGACGCCGTCGACCTTGCCGAGCGTGTCGGGCCGCACCGTGTCGCGCAGCAGCTGAAGGCTCTTCTCCGCCTTGTCCTGGTCGGAGCCGCCCACGAGGGGCACGTACACGAAGGCGACGTTCTGCGCGGCGTGCACCTTGATGTCGACCGGGCCGCGCGAGGCGCCCGAACTGATGGCCTGGGTACGGAAGTCGGCGAGCGCGGACTTCACGTCGGCGGCGTTGATGTCGTGCGCCTTGACGACCACCTCGGCCGGTTCGGAGCCGCCCGGGAAGGCGTCGTTGACCCGGTTGTACGTCCCCACGATCGGCAGCGAGTCGCCGAACTCCTTGTCCAGCGTCAGCTGTTGCGTCTTCATGCCGAGGGCGGGAGCGGCGATGGCCAGCAGCGCACCGGCCGCGACGACCAGCGAGACGGCGGGCTTGGCGAGTACGACCCGCAGTACCGCGCTCCAGAACCGGCTGCCCTCCTCGGCGGACCGGACGCGCTTGCCCCTGGCCCGCCGCTTGTCCGGGTGCAGGAACGGCAGGCGGCCCTTCTCGACCCGCTCGCCGAGCAGCGAGAGCAGCGCGGGCAGCACGGTGACCGAGCCGACCATGGCGACCGCGACGACCATCAGCGAGGCCAGTCCCATCGCCTCGAACTCGGCGAGCCCGGTGAAGAGCATGCCGGCCATCGCCACGCACACCGTGACACCGGAGACGACGATGGCGCGGCCACTGGTGGCGGCGGCGATCCGCAGCGCGGCACCGGCGTCCCGGCCGGCCTCGCGCTCCTCGCGCTCACGGCGCAGATAGAACAGGCAGTAGTCGACGCCGACGGCCAGACCCACCAGGAGCATCACGGAGTTGGCGGTGTCGCTCATCGGCTGGAGGTGGCTGACGATGCCCATCAGACCCATCGTCGCCATGATCGCGGTGAGCGCGAGCGCCACCGGGAGCAGCGCCGCCACCAGGGCGCCGAAGGCGATCAGCAGAATGCCGAGGGCCACCGGCACCGCGGAGTACTCGGCCTTCTTGAAGTCGTCACCGAACGCGTCGGAGAAGGTCTTCTGCATGCTGGCGCCGCCGATCTCCTCGATCCGCAGCCCCGCGTGGTCCTTCTGGACGCCCTTGACGGCGTTCAGCACCGGCTCGACGCGGTCACCCGCGGTCTCCGCGTCGCCCCGCATGTCGAACTGCACGAGCGCGCTGCGCCCGTCCCTGGAGATCGTCTTCGTGTCGTACGGGGAGGTCACGTCCGTGACCTTGCCGGTCCCCTCGACGGCCTTGACGAGGGCCGTGACGGCGGCGCGGAAGTCGGCGTCCGTCGCCTTGACGCTCGCGTCCTTCCCCTGGATCAGGACGCTCTCACCGGCCGGGGCCTTGATCCCCGAGTCCTCGATGATCTTCGCGGCGGTGTGTGTCTCGCCCTTGAGCTGATCGCTCTCCTTGACGTCGACGCGGCCCGCCGCGGAGCCGAGCCCCATCGCCAGGACGACGAACAGCACCCAGATTCCCACGGCGGCCCATCGGTGCCGGGCGCTCCAGCCGCCTGCCCGCGCGGCGATGCCCCGCACCCGTATGTCTCCGTTCCCCATGACGGGCCAGCCCCCTTGTGCACGGTGACAGCCCCCTGCCGTCACCTCTGCTTATGAAGGTAGGGGCCGGATAAGAACCTCTCCTCGTGCTGCCCGGTGAACCCCGGGACCTCCGGCTCCTCCCCGCGGACCCCGTCGCCTCCGCACTGGGGAGGACAGGGGCCCCTTACACCTATCCGGGCCTCTCGGGGATCCGGATCAGGGTGCGGCCGCCGATCGGGACCGGGGTGCGGGTGTTGATCCACAGGGGCCCGACGGCCGTCCTATGGTGTGCGGATGACGACGACGTACGCCGCACTGCTGCGCGGGATCAACGTGGGCGGCAACAAGAAGGTGCCGATGGCCGAGCTCCGCACACTGATCGAGGAACTCGGCCACGACGACGTACAGACGTATCTCCAGAGCGGCAACGCCGTCTTCTCCACCGACCGCGGGGACGAGGACTCCCTGGCAGCCGAGTTGGCCGAGGCCATAGAGAAGCACTTCGGCTTCGGCGTCGGCGTACTGGTCCGCGACCACACCTATCTGAGGGCCGTCCGGGAGGCGTGTCCGTTCCCGGCCGCCGAACTCGAGGGCAAGCAGCTGCACGTCACCTACTTCTCGGGCCCCGTCGACCCCGAACGCTTCGCCTCCGTGGACCCGGCGGTGTTCCTGCCGGAGGAGTTCCGCATCGGCGACCGGGCGCTCTATCTGTACGCACCCGACGGCCTGGGACGCTCCAAGCTCGCCGAGGCCCTGTCGAAGCCGCGGCTCATCAAGGGCGTCACCGCCACCAGCCGCAACTGGAACACGGTCGTCAAACTCGAGGAGCTGACCGGTGCCTGAGCACAACCCCGCCGTGGAGGCCGCCATCATGGGCGAACTGCGGCTGCTCGACGCGGAGGTCCGCCGCTCGCCGGAGCGGCTCGGAGCACTGCTCCACCCCGACTTCTACGAGTTCGGCAGCTCCGGGCGGCTGTGGGACCGCGCCTCCGTCCTCGCCGAACTGACCGGCGACGCCGCGCCCGGGTCGCGGCCCCTCACCGCCTCACGGATGAAGGGCGTCCAGCTCGCACCGGACCTGGTCCACCTCACCTTCGACACGGAGGAGGACAACGGCCGCCGGGTGCACCGCAGTTCGCTGTGGCGGCGGACGGAGGAAGGCTGGCGCCTGTACTTCCACCAGGGCACACCGTTCAGGTCCGGCCCAGAGTGATCTTTCGTACGCCGCCATAGGTGGTGTACGAGACGATCTCGTCCGGGACCGTCAGCCTCGGGTCCCGGTACAGGCGTCGCAGCTCGTCCTCGCTGCCGGCCGCGGCGACGGAGTCGATCAGGGCGAGCTCGTCCGCGTCGAGCGCGGCGTCGTCGAGGATCTCCGGGCCCCAGGCGTCCCAGGGCAGTAGCTCGACGCCGTTGAGAGCGGCCAGGTCGCGCAGGACGTCGGCGCGGACGCACCACAGGCCGTGATGCGACAGACCCTCGATGCCGTTGAGGTCGAACACGCCGAACCTCCGGGGGTCGGCTCCTGCCTCGCGGCACGCCCGCCAGGCGTCCGTGGCCACCAGGAACTGGTCGCGGGGCACGTCCATCGGGTCGAAGTCGATGTCGTACTCGTGGTGGACCTGTGGGTCGGCCAGCCGCCAACCGCCGTCAGGCAGCCGGTACTCGGTGACCCAGTGGTCGGCGTAGTACGCGTCGAAGTACCGGGCGAAACCACAACGGAGCCGGGCCGCCGTCCCCGTGGCCCGCAGCAGGGAGCAGTGCAGCAGCGCGAAGTCCCGGCACGTTCCCACGAACCGCTCCGCGGGCGCCCGCCGTTCGGTGAGCGGCGCGTCCCGGCGCTCGGTGAGGATCCGCAGCACCTCCGTCGCGTCACGCGACTCCGCGTCCTGGTGCACCCGTTCCTCGGGGATGGCATAGTCGAAGCGCGGGCCCTCGCCCCGATGGATGATCAGATCTCGCACGACGCGGGCGAGTTCACCAGGATCGCGGGGCAGTCCGCCGAGGTCCAGGGCGTCGCCCGGATCGCTGCAAGGCGTCTGCTTCAGGTACTGGTCCATGCCCGGAACCCTCGTCCTTGCCCCAGGGGCAGGGTCAACCCAGCGCCGCCATGTCCTCGGCGGTGAGCCGTACCGCGCCCGCGTCGAGGTTCTCCTCCAGATGGACGAGGGATCCCGTGCCCGGGGTCGGGCAGAGCACCGGGGAGCGGTGCAGCAGCCAGGCCAGGGCGATCTGTCCCGGTGTCGCCCCGTGCGCGGCGGCGATCCGGGCGCACTCAGGGGCGGCGGTGAGGGAGCCGTTGCCCAGCGGGAACCAGGGCAGGAAGGCGATGCCGCGCGCCTCGCACAGCTTCAGCAGCGGTTCCGAGTCGCGGTCGAGCAGGTTGAATCGGTTCTGGACCGAGGCGATGTCGGTCGACTCCAGTGCCTCTGCCAGCTGTTCGGCGGTGACGGTGTCGAGCCCGATGTGCCGGATCTTGCCCTCCGCGCGCAACTCGTCGAGCGCGCCCAGCTGTTCGGCCATCGGCACGGCCGGATCGAGCCGGTGCAACTGGTACAGGCCGATCGCCTCGAGCCGCAGCCGCCGCAGGCTCGCCTCGCACATCGCCCGCAACTGCTCGGGCCGCCCGGCGACGTGCCAGGCACGGTCACTGGTGCGCACGACGCCGCCCTTGGTCGCAATCAACAGGCTCTCGGTGTACGGGTGCAGCGCCTCGGCGACCAGCTCCTCGGTGATCGAGGGACCGTAGTTGTCGGCGGTGTCGACGAGGGTGACCCCGAGCTCGACGGCCCGCCGCAGCACGGCCACCGCGTCCCGGACGTTCCCGCGCGGCCCCCAGTAGCCGGGACCGGTCAACTGGGCGGTGCCGTAGCCGAGCCGCCGCACCGGCGGCAGACCGCCGAGGGCGAAGCTTTCCGAAACCATTTCATGGAGGGTACACACGACTGTGCGAGGCTCGTCCCCATGCGCTACATCATCATCGGAGCGGGAGCGGTCGGCGGGGCCATCGGCGGTCGGCTGGCGGAGGCGGGCCACGAGGTGGCACTGGTCGCGCGGGGAGCGCACTACGAGGCGCTGCGCACACGCGGGCTGCGGCTCATGACCTCGGAGGGGACACGTACGCACCGGCTGCTCACGGTCGACGGGCCCGCGGCGCTCGGAGAGCTGCGCGCCGACGACGTACTGGTCCTGGCGGTGAAGACGCAGGACAGCGAGGCGGCCCTGGAGGCGTGGGGCCCGGCCCCCGTGGTGGGCGGTGGCACGGCCGCCGAACGGCTGCCGCTGGTCTGCGCGCAGAACGGGGTGGAGAGCCCCCGGATCGCGCTGCGCCGCTTTCGTCGGGTGTACGGGGTCTGCGTCTGGCTGCCCGCGACCCTCGTCGAGCCGGGTGCGGTGTCGGCGGCGGGCGCCCCGCTCACCGGAATCCTGCACCTGGGCCGCCATCCGCACGGCACGGACGACACGGCCCGCCGCATCGCAGCCGACCTGGAGAAGGCCCACTTCGAGGCACCGGTCGTGCCGGACGTGGCGCGCTGGCAGTACGCCAAGCTGCTCGGCAATCTCGCCAACGCGATCGAGGCGGTCAGCGGCGTCCTGACCAGCGAGGAGGGCCTGGCGCTCTACGCGCGGGTGCGCGCGGAGGGCGAGGCGGTGCTGGCCGCCGCCGACCTCGCGTACACCGGCGAGGAGGAGCAGAAGAAGGTCCGCGACAACAAGATCCGGTTCGAGCCCTTCGACGGCTCCGAACGCGGCGGCGGCTCCTCCTGGCAGTCCCTCGACCGCGGCACCGGCACCATCGAGGCCGACTACCTCAACGGCGAGATCGTCCTCCTTGGCCGGCTGCACGGTGTGCCGACCCCGCTCAACGAGCTGCTGCAGCGGCTCGCGAACACCTTCGCGCGCGAGCGCAGGGCGGCGGGGTCGCTGCCGGTCGCGGAGCTCGTACGCATGGCCGACGAGGCTGTCGCGTTTGTTCAAGAGGAGCGCGCGCCGCGTCCCTAGCGTGGAGCGCATGAGCAATCCGTACAAGAACGTGCACCCGTACATGGTGGAATGCGCCGCCGAGGCCGCCCGGGTGGCCGGCGGTGTCACGGCGGCGCAGCTGGCGGAGCCCGGTCCCACGCACTGCCCGGACTGGGACCTGCGCGCCCTGGTGAACCACTGGGTCCTCTACACCTCGCACGGCCTGGAGCACCGTGCGCTGCGGCGGCAGCTCTCCGAGGAGCTGACCGGCCGCGACTTCACGGCGGATCCCGGCTGGGCGCGGGCATACGCCGAACAGCTCGACCGTGCCGTGACCGCCTGGGACGACCCCGCGGTGTGGGAGGGCGAGGTCGACCTCGGGATGGCGAAGATGCCCGCCGCCGACATCGCCTCGATGATCGTCAAGGAAATGGCGGTGCACGGCTGGGACGTCGCGACGGCCACCGGCCAGGAGTTCCGGATCTCGGACGGCGCGGCCCGGTTCGTCCTGGACGTCGTCGACACGCACGCCGAGCTGTACCGCCAGTACGACGGCTTCGCCGATCCGGTACCCGTGCCCGACGACGCGCCCGCTTTCGAGCGCGCCCTCGCCCACAGCGGCCGGGATCCACGCCTGGCCCTGCGGTAGGGCTCGTCGCACAAGGAGTCGGGGGATTGGGCCAGTGAATCACCCTCGGATTGGATCGCGATTCTGTGCCATTGACTGGCTAGCCTCGACGGTATGACGAACCCGAGGACGGACGACTCGCCCACCCGCGTCGACTTCTACTTCGACCCGGCCTGCCCCTTCGCCTGGATCACCTCACGCTGGATGCTGGAGGTCGAGCGTGCCCGCCCGCTCGACCTCCGCTTCCGCGTGATGAGCCTTCACCTGCACAACCTGGGCAATGAACTCCCCGACTGGTACCGGGAGTTGGTCGACAAGTCCGTCGGTCCCGTGCGGGTCGCGGTGGCCGCCGCCGCACAGCACGGCGAGAAGGTGCTGCGCGACCTCTACACCGCCTTCGGCACCCGCATCCACGACCGGGGGGTCGAGGACTTCGACGCCGTGGTCGCCGACTCCCTCGCCGAACTGGGGCTCCCGGCCGCGTTGGCCGCCGCGGCCCACGACTCCGCGTACGACGAGGCGGTACGCCGCAGTCACGAGGCGGGCCGGGAGTCCGGCTCGGACGGCTATGTGGGCACGCCCACCCTCCATGTCGACGGAACGGTGTGGTTCGGCCCCGTCCTGCGGGCCGTTCCGCGGGGCGAGCGCGCGGCCGAGCTCTTCGACAGCTTCCGTGTTCTCGCCGCCCACCCGGACTTCTTCGAGCTCAAGCGGACGCGGACGGGAGGACTGTCTTTCGACTGAACAGCGGTCTGGAATATGAACACTGCTCGGATGAATGGGTGTCCATGGGGAGGGAGTTGGGCCGTTCTCTGTCGCATTCATTGACGGTGGCGCGTCATAGATCCTACCTTTCTCGGCGTTGGGTACCGGCTGATCCCACGGGAGGGGAACATGCCCATGCGCCGAAGAGCCGCCCTAGTCACCCTGATCTCCACGGTCCTGGCCCTCGGAATTCCGGGTGCCGTGTCCTCCGCCCAGCCCGCGTCCTTCGACCTCTACGTCTCCCCGAGCGGGAGCGACCACGCGAACGGCACCGCCCGCCACCCCGTACGCACCCTGGAACACGCCCGCGACCTGGTGCGCAAGCGGGTCGCGGGGATGAAGGGCGACCTGACGGTCCACCTCGCGTCGGGTACGTACCGGCAGACCGCACCCCTCACCCTCGACGCCCGGGACTCGGGCACCGGCGGCCACCAGGTGATCTGGCAGGGTACCGGGAACACCGTCATCAGCGGTGGCCGGCAGGTCCAGGGCTGGCGCCCGGTCACCGGGAGGGCGGGCCTGTGGTCCGCGCCCGCTCCCCAAGGCCTCACCGACACCCGGCAGTTGTACGTCGACGGGGTGCGCGCCCAGCGCGCCCGCGGAGCCGTGCCGGTGACCCTCACCCAGACCGCCACCGGGTACACGGCGTCCTCCGACGCCCTCGCGCACTGGAAGCACCCCTCCGACGCCGAGTTCGTCTACACCAGCGGCGAGTCCCTGTGGAACGTCGAGCGCAACGGCCTGGGCCAGTGGACCGAGCCGCGCTGCCGCATCGCCGCCGCCGAGGGCACCACGATCACGATGGTCCAGCCGTGCTGGGACAACTCCAACAAGCGCGTCGAGTTCCCGGACATCCCCGGCCGCACGGTCAGCATGGTCGGGCCAGGCCACCTCACCAACAGCGGCAAGGCGACGTACGTCGAGAACGCCTACGAACTCCTGGACCAGCCCGGCGAGTGGTACCTCGACCGCAGCGCGCACCGGGTCTACTACCTGCCCCGCAAGGGCGAGAACCTCGCGCGCGCCGACGTCGAGGCGGCACAGGCCGAGAAACTGATCGACGGACGGGGCACGGCCGCCGCGCCCGTCCACGACCTCGCCTTCCGCGGCCTGCAGTTCAGCTACGCCACCTGGCTCACCCCCTCGGGGCCCGAGGGTTTCTCCGAGATCCAGGCGGGCTACACCATCACCGGCGAGAAGGGCTGGGCGACCCAGGGCCTGTGCCAGTACGTCGAGGGCGGCACCTGCCCCTTCGCGTCCTGGACCAAGATGCCGGGCAACGTCTCCTTCGCCCACGGGCAGCGCATCGCGTTCAGCGACGACGTCTTCGCCCATCTCGGCGCGTCCGGCCTCGACCTGGGCACCGGCTCGAAGGACTCCACGGTCAGCGGCAGCGTCTTCACCGACATCTCCGGCAACGGACTGGAGATCGGCGGAGTGGACGGGCAAACCCCCGCCTCCGGAGTCCAGGTGACGGACAATCACCTCTACGGGCTGCCCCGCGAGTTCCACGGCGGCGTGGCGATTCTCAACGGCTGGACCCAGAGCACCACGATCGCCCACAACCAGATCGACCACGTCGGCTACAGCGCCGTCTCGCTCGGCTGGGGCGGCTGGCCCGACAAGATTGGCGACCCGGCGACCCCCAACCCCAGCCACGACAACACGGTCCGCGACAACCTGATCTTCGACTACATGCAGATGCTCGACGACGGCGGCGGCATCTACACCCAGGGACTGACGGGCACCTCCCTGGCCGACGGCGAGAAGGTCACCGGCAACGTCATCCACGACCAGTGGGGCCTGGGCAAGAACGTCTACACCGACAACGGCTGCACCTACGAGACGGTCGAGGGCAACGTCCTCTACAACGCCTCCTACGCCAACGTCGCCTCCCGTCACACCGACTACCGCGACACCCTCGGCAACAACGACCCGACCCTCGTCAAGGACAACTGGTGGGAGGAGGGAACCGCCGACGGCGACAACAAGGGCCTGGTGACGACCGGCAACAAGATCATGGCGGCCCCGTCCGACGTACCGTCGCAGATCATCGGCAACGCGGGACTCGAACCCGCCCACCGCGGACTGCTGAACCGCCGCGTCGGCGCCGTCTCCACCCCGGAGGCACCCTCCCGCGTCGGTACGAGCACGGCGGGCGTCGACGCCCTGTACGTCACCTTCAACCCGAGCTTCGTGGACGGCGGTTCACCGGTGACCGGCTACACGGCGCGGGCGTACGACGCGTCCGGGCGCCAGGTGGGCGAACAGGCCGTCGGCGCGGCCGAGTTCAAGCGCACGGCGGTCGTACGGATCGGTGGACTGCCCGCGTCGGCCGGCCCGCTCACGGCCACCGTCACCGCGAACAACGCCCACGGCGCCAGTGCCCCGTCGCTCGCCTCGCTCCCGCTGACCCCGACCGCCGTGACCGGGCTGCCGGGTGCACCGACCGGCCCCAAGCTGCGTACGGCGTCCACCGCGGCCACCGTGGCCTGGACCCCGCCGACGGCGACGGGCGACGCCAAGGTCGTCGGCTACCGCGTCACCGTCTCCGACGGCCGCGCACCGATCGACGTCACGGGCCGGGACGTGCTGGTCGGCCAGCCCTCGGCGAAGGGCATGTTCCGGGTGATCGGCGGCCTCAGGCCGGGCACCTCGTACACCGTCACGATCGCGACGGTGACGGCGGCGGGCACGGGACCGGCGGCCACCGTGACGGCCAGCACCAAGGCATGACCGTTCAGGCGCCGAGCGCCACCGGCACGGGGACGCGTGCCTCGTCGTACCGGTCCAGCAGGACCCGTGCCACCTCCGGCGCCGGGCCCAGTACGTCGGCCAGTACGTCCGCCTCGGCGGCGCCGCGGGCGATGCGGTCGGGGAGGAAGCCGGGGGCCAGGACGTAGGGGGCGACGGCGACACGGGCGCAGCCGAGGGCGCGCAGTTCACGCACCGCGTCCTCGGTACGCGGAAGGGATGCGGAGGCGAACGCGGGCCGCACGGCGCACCAACCGGTGTGCCGCCACTCCCGCGCGATTTCTGCGATCACCGCGATCGCCTCCGGGTCGGTGGACCCCGCGGAGGCCAGCACGACCCCCGTCGAGGACTTGTCGGCGGGGGTCAGCCCCGCCTCGTACAGCCGGCGTTCGAGCGCCGCCGTCAGCAGGGGGGAGGGGCCGAGCACCTGCGCCTGGCGGATGCGCAGCCGCGCCGGGGCCTCCCGCAGGACCGCCGGGATGTCCGCCTTCGCGTGGAAGGCGCGGGTGAGCAGGAGAGGGAGGGCGACCACATCGCGTACGCCCTCCGTCGCCAGGGACTCCAGCACCGCCGGCACCGAGGGGATGTTGAAGTCGAGGAAGCCGGTCTCCACGCGCAGGCCCGGACGCCGGGCCCGCACACGCCGTACGAGGGCGTGCACCGTCGCGGCATGACGCGGATCGCGGCTGCCGTGGGCGATGACCAGGAGGACCGGACGACTCGTCATGACGGGCTCAGCTCTTCACCAGGAGACCGCGGCTGCGCAGCACCCACCGCTCCAGCGGGCTGAAGATCAGCAGGTCGATGGCGATACCGACGAACAGGATGAGGAAGATGGCGAGGAAGACCATCGACATGGAACTGGCGGTGCGGCCGTTCTCCAGCAGCTGACCGAGGCCGATGCCCAGGTCGGGGGAGGAGGCGATGATCTCCGCCGCCATCAGGGAGCGCCAGGAGAACGCCCAGCCCTGCTTCAGACCGGCCAGATAGCCGGGCAGCGCGGCCGGCATCACGATGTGCCAGGTCCCGCGCAGGCCCGTCGCCCCCATCGTGCGGCCCGCCCGCAGGAACAGCGGCGGCACCTGGTCCACGCCCGACACCAGGCCGTTGGCGATGGAGGGGACGGCGCCGAGCAGGATCACCGCGAACATCATCGAGTTGTTCAGGCCCAGCCAGATGACGGCCGGCGGCACCCAGGCCACGGAGGGCAGCGACTGGAGCCCGGAGAGGATGGGGCCGATCGCGGCGCGGACGAACTTCACCCGGGCCACCAGCAGACCCAGCGGGGTACCGATCGCCAGGGCGAAGAGGAACCCGAGCAGACCGCGCGAGACACTCGTCCAGATGTAGTCGAGCAGCGTGCCCTGCAGCCAGGCGTCCTTGACCTCGCCCCAGACGTCGGACGGGGAGGGCAGCTTGCTCGGGTCGGTGACGACCTTGAACGAGATCAGCGCCTGCCACACCACCAGCACCAGGGCGATGGCGACGAGTGGCGGCAGGATCTTCTCGACGAAGGTCTGGCGGAAGGCCGGCCGGCCCGAATGCGCGGTCGTCTCCAGGGCGTCGAGGCCCGCTTCCAGGCCCGCCATGTCGTTGCCGGGGCTGTCCTTGACGGGCCGGCCGGCCGCGTCGGCCTTCGTCTCAGTGCTGGCCATGGCGGCGGATCTCCCCACGCAGTTGTTCGGTGATCTCGACGGACAGCTCCGCCACGGCCGCGTCCTCGATACGACGCGGCTGCGGGATGTCGACCCGCCACTCGTGGGCCACCCGGCCGGGGCGCGAGGACAGCAGGACGACCCGCTCGGCCAGCCGCACCGCCTCACGCACGTTGTGGGTGACGAAGAGGACGGACAGCTGGGTCTCGCGCCAGATCCGGGTCAGTTCGTCGTGCAGGACGTCCCGCGTGATGGCGTCCAGCGCCGCGAACGGCTCGTCCATCAGCAGGATCTGGCTGTCCTGGGCGAGCGCGCGGGCCATCGCGACGCGCTGGCGCATACCGCCGGACAGCTCGTGCACCCGCTTCCCGTACGCGCCCTTCAGCCGGACGAGTTCGAGCAGCTCCTCCGCCCGGTCGCGGCGGTCGGACTTCGCGACGCCGCGCAGCCGCAGCGCGAGCTCGATGTTCTTGCCCGCGGTCAGCCACGGGAAGAGGGCGTGCTCCTGGAACATCAGGGCCGGACGCCCGTTGGTCGTGATGTTGCCCGCGGTCGGGGCGTCGAGGCCCGCGACCAGGTTGAGCAGCGTCGACTTTCCACACCCCGAGGCCCCCAGGAGGGTGACGAACTCGCCCGGCGCGACATCGAGGGTGATGTCGTCGAGGACGAGCTGGGGCCCCGCCGGTCCGGCGAAGGACTTCGAGACATGCTCGATCCGGGCGGCGTGCTCCGTCACTTCGGCGCCGTCGGCGGCCTTGGCGAGGGTTGTGGCCATGGTCGTCACCTCCTGGGAACTCATCGGTGTGGGTCCTTACTTGACGCCGAGACCGGCGTCGTCGACCGTGCTCTCGCCCGCGGCCCCCAGGACCTTGTTCAGGAGCGTGAGGTCGTAGATCCCGTTCAGGTCGGGCTTCTCCAGCAGGCCCGCCTTGACCGCGTGCTCCGCCTCGGTGTTGAGGGTGGAGGCCAGCGGGTCATTGGTGATCTGGATGGACTTCCAGGCCGGGTCGAGCACGTTCGCCGGGAGCTCCTTGCCGGAGTCGACCTTCAGCTGGGCGTTGGCCGCGGACTTCGCCTGGTCGGAGTTGGCGTTGATCCACTTGTTGGTGTCGACCGAGCCCTTCAGCACGGCCTCGACGACCTTCGGGTGCTCCTTGAGGAACTTCTGCGACACGATGATGTTCGTGATCACGAACTTCTTGTCGGGCCACAGGGAGGCCTCGTCGAGCAGTACCTTGCCGCCCTCGGCGACCAGCTTGGACGCGGTCGGCTCCGGCACCCAGGCGCCGTCGATGGAGCCGGACTTGTAGGCGTCCGGGGTGATCTTGTTGTCCGTGCGGACGACCGAGACGTCGCCCTTGCCGCTCTGTGCGTCGACCTTCCAGCCCTGCTCCGCGATCCAGTTGAGGAACGCCACGTCCTGCGTGTTGCCGAGCTGCGGGGTCGCGATCTTCTTGCCCTTGACGTCCTTCAGGGACGTGATCTTCTTCGGGTTCACCACGAGCTTCACGCCACCGGACGCCGAACCGCCGATGATGCGCAGGCTCTTGCTCTGGGACTTGGTGAAGCCGTTGATCGCGGGCGAGGGGCCGATCCAGCCGATGTCGATCGAGCCCGAGTTCAGCGCCTCGATCTCGGAGGGGCCCGCGTTGAAGATGGAGTACTCCGCCTTCGTGCCGCCCAGTGCCTTCTGGAAGAGGCCTTCCTGGCGGCCCACCAGCGCGGTCGCATGCGTGAGGTTGCCGAAGTAGCCGATCTTCACGGTGTCCAGACCCTCGATCTTCGAGGACCCGGCGGCGACGTTCTCCTTCGAGGAGGAGTCGGCCTTCTTCTCGGAGCCGTAGCTGCAGGCGGCGAGCGCGAGCAGGGGCAGTGCGACGGCGGCGACTATGCCGCGGCGTACAAGGGTCGAGCGGATGGCAGGCACGGGAGGGGTTCCTCTCGTTGGCCCGGCGGTCACGATCTCAGGTCGTGGCCGGGAGGTCGGCAGGTCTTCGTCGTCGCATCCGGGACGTCGGGTGGGGGGACGGGGCGCGCAGGCAGTGCGCGTACGTCATTACGCACATCGCGCCACTCCGCCCTGCCCGCTGCCGAGGGCGCCGCTGCCGACGCGGCCGCCCTCCTTGGCGAACGTGGAGTAGAAGTCGGTGGACTTCATGTCAGAAGTCCCACCCGTCGTCGTCGCCCTCGTCCTTGACCGGCTGCGGCGCGGCGAACGACTCGCCGACCATGCCCGCGGTCAGCGTGGTGCCGTCCGCCGGGTCGATCAGGATGAACGCGCCGGTGCGCCGGGAATCGGCGTACGAGTCGAGCGGAAGCGGCTCGGCGGCACGGATCTTGACACGGCCGATGTCGTTGGCGACCAGCTGACCCGGGTGCGGGTGCAGCGACAGGTCGTCGAGCGTCAGCCGGGACGGGATGTCCTTGACGATCGCCTTCACCGTGCGGGTGCCGTGCTTGAGCAGCACCCGGTGGCCGACGGTGAGCGGCTGGTCGGCCACGTGGCAGACGGTCGCCTCGACGTCCTGCGTGGTCGGGGGCGCGTCCTTGCTCGGCACGATCAGGTCGCCGCGCGAGACGTCGATGTCGTCCTCCAGCAGGAGGGTCACCGACTGCGGGGTCCACGCCACGTCGACGGGCTTGCCCAGCAGATCGATCCCGGCGACCTTCGTGGTGCGCCCGGAGGGCAGCACGGTCACGCTCTCGCCGACCCGGAAGCTACCGGCGGCTATCTGACCGGCGTACCCCCGGTAGTCGGGGTGTTCGGCGGTCTGCGGGCGGATCACGTACTGCACGGGCAGACGGGCGTGGCAGTGCCCCAGGTCGTGGCTGACCGGGACCGTCTCCAGGTGCTCCAGAACCGTCGGGCCGCCGTACCAGTCCATGTTCGCGGAGGCGTCCACCACGTTGTCACCGGCGAGCGCCGAGATCGGGATCGCGGTGATCTCGGGAACGCCCAGCTCGGAGGCGTACGCCGTGAACTCCTCGGCGATCGCGGCGAAGACGGACTCCTTGTACTCGACGAGGTCCATCTTGTTGACGGCGAGGACCACGTGCGGGACGCGCAGCAGTGCGGCGACCGCGGCGTGCCGGCGGGTCTGCTCGATGACGCCGTTGCGGGCGTCGACGAGGACGACGGCCAGGTCGGCGGTCGAGGCGCCGGTGACCATGTTCCGGGTGTACTGCACATGCCCGGGGGTGTCGGCGAGGATGAACCGGCGGCGCGCCGTCGCGAAGTAGCGGTAGGCGACGTCGATGGTGATGCCCTGTTCGCGCTCGGCGCGCAGGCCGTCGGTGAGGAGGGCGAGGTCGGGAGCGTCCTGGCCCCGGCTCGCCGAGACGCGCTCGACGGCCTCCAGCTGGTCCGTCAGGACCGACTTGGAGTCGTGCAGCAGTCGTCCGACCAGGGTGGACTTGCCGTCGTCGACGGACCCG
>NZ_JBIWFN010000023.1:0-192065 GCF_044763085.1 Streptomyces sp. NPDC096311 | reverse complement strand
ACATTCCGAACCCGGAAGCTAAGCCTCACAGCGCCGATGGTACTGCAGGGGGGACCCTGTGGGAGAGTAGGACGCCGCCGAACTAATTGTAGGGAAAACCCCCGTACCGGGAAATCGGTACGGGGGTTTTCTGCGTTCAGGGCCAGGTCTGTTTTGCGGTGGCTCCGCCACCCCTCCGCACCTCGACGCGAGCGCTGCGGGTAAGGTCAGGGGGCATCGTTGGCTCGTTTCCCACAGGAGGCCCCCGGGTGGAGGTCCAGGAGACCCGCGTCCAGACGGACCGGGTCCTCACCATCCCGAACATCCTCAGCATGGCGCGCCTCGTCGGCGTACCCGTCTTCCTGTGGCTGATCCTCCGGCCCGAGTTCGGCGGTCCCAAGAGTGACGGCTGGGCGCTGCTCGTGCTCATGTTGAGCGGCGTCAGCGACTATCTCGACGGGAAGCTCGCGCGGCGCTGGAATCAAATCAGCAGCCTCGGCCGGCTGCTCGATCCCGCGGCGGACCGGCTCTACATTCTGTCCACTCTTGTGGGGCTCACCTGGCGCGAGATTCTGCCGCTGTGGTTGACGGCTGTGCTGCTGGCGCGTGAGCTGGTTCTGCTGGTGGTCGTGGCAGTCCTCCGGCGTCACGGCTATCCGCCGCTGCAGGTGAACTTCCTCGGGAAGGCGGCCACCTTCAACCTGATGTACGCCTTCCCTCTGTTGCTGCTCAGCGACGGAAGCGGATGGCTCGCGTCAGTCGCCGCGATTTTCGGATGGGCGTTCGCCGGGTGGGGTACAACCCTCTATTGGTGGGCAGGAGTCCTCTACGTGGTCCAGGTCCGCCGGCTTCTCGGGGCGGACGCCATGGCCGATTGAGCTCGGCCCGATGGGGCAGTTGAAGCTCCCGGATGGCCCGCACTCGAAAACTGCGGGACAATCAGGACGGGTGAAGTCGGCCAGACCGTCGTCTCTTCAAGGAGGACGCTTCCGACATGAAGGCCGTCGTGATGGCCGGAGGCGAAGGCACACGCCTTCGTCCCATGACCTCAAGCATGCCCAAGCCGCTCCTGCCGGTGGTGAACCGCCCGATCATGGAGCACGTGCTGCGGCTGCTCAAAAGGCATGGGCTCAACGAGACCGTCGTTACTGTCCAGTTCTTGGCCTCGCTGGTCAAGAACTACTTCGGTGACGGCGAGGAGCTCGGTATGGAGCTCACCTATGCCAATGAGGAGAAGCCACTCGGTACTGCCGGGAGCGTCAAGAACGCCGAGGAGGCGTTGAAGGACGACACCTTCCTGGTGATCTCCGGTGACGCCCTGACCGACTTCGATCTCACCGACCTCATCAATTTCCACAAGGAAAAGGGTGCGATGGTCACCGTCTGTCTGACGCGTGTGCCGAACCCCCTTGAATTCGGCATCACCATCGTGGACGAAGAGGGCAAGGTCGAGCGCTTCCTGGAGAAACCCACCTGGGGCCAGGTATTCTCCGACACCGTCAACACGGGTATCTACGTGATGGAGCCCGAAGTCTTCGACTACGTCGAGGCCGATGTTTCGGTCGACTGGTCCGGCGATGTCTTCCCTCAGCTGATGAAGGAGGGCAAGCCGGTCTTCGGCTATATCGCCGAGGGCTACTGGGAGGACGTCGGCACCCACGAGAGCTATGTGAAGGCGCAGGCCGACGTCCTCGAGGGCAAGGTCGACGTCGAGATCGACGGTTTCGAGATCTCCCCGGGCGTATGGGTCGCCGAAGGCGCCGAAGTGCACCCCGACGCCGTACTGCGCGGCCCGCTCTACATCGGCGACTACGCCAAGGTCGAAGCGGACGCCGAAATCCGTGAGCACACCGTCGTCGGCTCCAACGTCGTCGTCAAGAGCGGGGCCTTTCTGCACAGGGCCGTGGTCCACGACAACGTGTACATCGGCCAGCACAGCAATTTGCGGGGCTGCGTGATCGGGAAGAACACCGACATCATGCGGGCCGCGAGGATCGAGGACGGCGCTGTCATCGGCGACGAATGCCTCGTCGGTGAAGAATCGATCATCCAGGGAAACGTGCGCGTCTATCCGTTCAAGACCATCGAGGCCGGCGCCTTCGTCAACACCTCGGTGATCTGGGAGTCGCGCGGTCAGGCGCATCTTTTCGGCGCCCGCGGTGTCACCGGAATCCTGAACGTGGAGATCACTCCGGAGCTCGCCGTGCGCCTGGCGGGGGCGTACGCGACGACGCTCAAGAAGGGCTCCACCGTCACCACGGCCCGCGACCACTCCCGAGGCGCCCGTGCTCTGAAGCGGGCGGTCATCTCGGCGCTGCAGGCCAGTGCCATCGACGTACGCGATCTGGAGAACGTACCGCTGCCAGTGGCTCGTCAGCAGACCGCCAGGGGCAGTGCGGGCGGGATCATGATCCGTACGACGCCGGGGGTACCGGACTCCGTCGACATCATGTTCTTCGACGGACAGGGTGCCGACCTGTCGCAAGGGGGGCAGCGCAAGCTGGACCGGGTGTTCGCGCGGCAGGAGTACCGGCGTGCGTTCCCGGGGGAGATCGGGGATCTGCACTTCCCGGCCAGCGTCTTCGACTCGTACACCGGATCACTGCTCAGGAATGTCGACACCACCGGTATCACCGAATCCGGTCTGAAGGTGGTCGTGGACGCCTCGAACGGCAGTGCGGGGCTGGTGTTGCCCAGTCTGTTGGGCAAGCTCGGTGTGGACTCCCTGACCATCAATCCCGGTCTCGACGAATCCAGGCCCACGGAGACGACGGACACGCGGCGGGCCGGTCTGGTGCGGCTGGGCGAGATCGTCGCGTCCGCGCGGGCCGCTTTCGGGGTGCGTTTCGACCCGGTGGGCGAGCGGCTCTCGCTCGTCGACGAGAAGGGACGCATCGTCGAGGACGACCGGGCCCTGCTGGTCATGCTCGACCTGGTGGCCGCGGAGCGGCGCAGCGGGCGGGTGGCGCTGCCGGTGACCACCACGCGGATCGCCGAGCAGGTGGCGGCGTACCACGGGACGCAGGTGGAGTGGACGACGACGTCTCCGGACGACCTGACGAGGGTCGGACGCGAGGAGTCGACGATCTTCGGCGGTGACGGGCGCGGCGGATTCATCATTCCGGAGTTCAGCAGCGTCTTCGACGGCGCGGCGGCTTTCGTACGACTGATCGGGCTGGTGGCGCGGACGCAGCTCACGCTGAGCCAGATCGACGCGCGGATTCCGCGGGCGCACGTCCTCAAGCGGGACCTGGCCACTCCTTGGGCCGTCAAGGGCCTGGTGATGCGCCGGGTCGTGGAGGCGGCCGGGGACCGGTTCGTGGACACGACCGACGGCGTGCGGGTCGTGGAGACGGACGGGCGCTGGGTGATGGTGCTTCCCGACCCCGCCGAGGCGGTGACGCATCTGTGGGCGGAGGGGCCCGACGACGCGTCCGCGGAGGCCCTGCTCGACGAGTGGGCTGCCGTCGTGGACAGCGCAGGTCGCTGAAACGGACAGCACACGCGCGTGCCGGACAAGTGCCCCCAAAGGGGCCTGTCCGGCACGCCGGTGGGGCCATTCGGAGGTAGCGCCCACGACGTGCGACGATGTGCGGCATGCCGCAGCAGCCCCCCATTCGGAGCACACCTCCGCGCCCCCCGCGCCCGGACGCCTCCATGTCGCTGCTCACCAACGTCATGGATCACAGCCTCGACGACGGATATGCCGAGGCCGCCGCCCGTAGGCAGACCGAGGGTGCCGGCGGCATGCCGAAAACGGTCAGGGCGAAGCTGGGCCTCGCGGCCGGTCTCGTCCTTGCGGCCCTGGTGGTGACCGTGGGCGCGGCGAACGCGCGGATCGCGGCACCGGTCGTCGCCAAGGAGCGCCAGGAGCTCATCGACCGCGTCGAGCGAGAGACCGCGGCCGCGGACAAGCTCGAGAGCGGCGTCGACACCCTGCGCGACGATGTGAGCGCCCGGCAGAACGAGGCGCTGAAGAAGCAGGGGGGCAGCGGCCAGGCCGATCTGGTGGGCGTCCTGTCGGGTGCCGTCGCCGTCCACGGGCCCGGTGTGAAGCTCGTCGTGGACGACGCCAAGGAAGCCACCGAGGGCGGCGACGGGAATCCTCGGGAGACCAGCGGGTTCTCCGACACCGGGCGCGTCCGCGACCGTGACATGCAGCGAGTCGTCAACGGGCTCTGGGAGTCCGGCGCGGAGGCCGTCTCGATCAACGGGCAGCGGCTGACGGCACTGTCGGCGATCAGGGCAGCGGGTGACGCGATACTGGTCGACAACAAGCCGCTGGTGCCGCCCTACACGGTGCTGGCGGTGGGGGACGGCGAGCGGCTGAGCACCAGGTTCCAGAACAGTGCCGACGGCCTGTATCTGCACGCCCTGCAGGAGAACTACGGCATCCGGACCGCCATTTCCGTCGAAAAGGACGTCCAGTTGTCCGCCGCACCGAGTGTGATCGTACGTACAGCACAGCCGAGCACAGAGAAGGGCACATCGTGATCGCCGTACTGGGCCTCGTCGTGGGAGTCGTGGCTGGATTGTTGGTCCGGCCCGAGGTTCCGGCGGTCGTCGAGCCTTACCTTCCGATCGCCGTCGTGGCGGCGCTGGACGCCGTCTTCGGAGGGCTGCGGGCGATGCTCGACGGCATCTTCGACGACAAGGTCTTCGTGGTCTCCTTCCTGTCGAACGTGGTCGTGGCCGCACTGATCGTCTTCCTGGGCGACAAGTTGGGCGTGGGCGCCCAGCTCTCCACCGGCGTCGTGGTCGTCCTCGGCATCCGCATCTTCTCCAACGCCGCGGCGATCCGTCGGCACGTCTTCCGGGCGTGAGGCCGATGAGCAACGAAGGCGAGACACCCGAGAACCGGCTGCGCAGGGAGCTTCCCGAAGAGGTCCCGGCCGCGGCTCCCGAGAGTTCGGGGCCCGAGCAGCGTGACGAGAAGGACGAGCCGTCGCTGACCGGCCGCCAGCGGCTGGTGAAGGGGGTGTGGCCGCCGCGGGTCACGCGCGCGCAACTCATCGTCGCCGTGCTGCTGTTCGGTCTCGGCTTCGGTCTGGCCGTCCAGGTGGCCTCCAACAGCGACAGCGGCAGCGCCCTGCGCGGCGCGCGTCAAGAAGATCTCGTACGCATCCTCGATGAACTCGACAACCGTACGCAGCGTCTAGAAGACGAGAAGCAGGGTCTCGAAGATCAGCGCACCGAGTTGGAGAACAGCTCGAACCAGGCCGCGGAGGCCCGCAAGCAGACCGCCGAGAAGGAGAAGCAACTCGGCATTCTGGCGGGCACGGTGGCGGCGCAGGGACCCGGCATCACGCTGACGATCAACGACACGAAGGGGACGGTCAAGGCGGACATGCTGCTTGACGCGATCCAGGAGCTGCGCGCCGCCGGTGCGGAGGCGATCCAGGTGAACGGTGTACGGGTCGTCGCCAGTACCTATCTGGCCGACTCCGGCAAGGGCGTGAGCGTCGACGGGAACAAGATCACCCAGCCCTATCGTTTCAAGGTCATCGGTAAGCCGCAGGACCTTGAGCCTGCGCTCAACATCCCCGGAGGTGTGGTGCAGACTCTCGAGAAGGAGCAGGCCACCGTCACGGTGGAGCGTGCGACGAAGATCATTGTGGACGCCTTGCGGGCTGCGAAGCAGCCTGACTACGCTCGGTCGTCCTCCCAGTGAACCGGGGGTGCATGGGCGACGTCCGGCGAGGGCATGAGGTTGCGGGGGGTCGGCGCACCGAATGGGTGGTGCGTGGTGGAAACTGTCTGGTGGATACGGACGTTGTGAGGATGTCCGGGTCGACCGGTGTGTTCAATCAGTGTTCGTCCTGCCCCACGGGCGGGTCTGTTTCGGTCAAGGGGAATCGCCCGTGAAGTTGTTTGCGAAGTTGTTCGGCAAGAGCGCACGAGGAGAGGGCAGCGACAACGCGACTGCCCGACACCGTGCACCACGCCATGGAGACGCGGAGGGCCAGAGCGGCGATCGCCCGCTGTTCCGGGACCAGGTCGGTGACATTCCCGGTGGTCAGGGCGCGCCGTCTGTTGACCCTGCCCAGTCCGGACGCATAGGTTTCGGGGAACCGTCAGCCTCAAGTGCGGGTGGAGGGTTCGCCTCCGACCCGTACGCGTCCCATGCCCCTGGGGGGCAGCCGCGGCAGGAGGATCCGTCCATGTCGGCCCTGGTGTGTACGAGGTGCGGTAACCGCAACGCGGAGAACAGCCGCTTCTGCTCCAACTGCGGTGCGCCGCTGCGACCGGGTGCGGTCCCGGAGCGTCCGTCCGAGACCACGTCCACGATCTCCATCTCGGGCCTCGAGGCCTACGATGCCGAGGTCACCGGCCAGACGCAGATGCCGACGCTCTCTCCGGAGGCGCAGGCGGCCGTCGACGCGCTGCCGCTCGGTTCGGCGCTCCTGGTGGTGCGCCGCGGTCCGAACTCGGGCAGCCGCTTCCTGCTGGACAGCGACCTGACCACGGCCGGGCGTCATCCGCAGAGCGACATCTTCCTGGACGACGTGACCGTGTCGCGTCGTCATGTGGAGTTCCGTCGCGCCGCGGACGGCTCGTTCACGGTCGCCGACGTGGGCAGCCTGAACGGTACGTACGTCAACAGGGAGCGAATCGACTCGGTCCCGCTGTCGAACGGTGACGAGGTGCAGATCGGCAAGTACCGGCTGGTCTTCTACGCGAGCCAGCGAGGCATCTGACCCTCCTCCGGACTCCGTCCGGGGGGACCCTCAGGAAGGTCCATGCTTCGATCACCGAGCGGCGGTGCCGGGAGCGGTACCGCCGCAGCGGACAGTGGGCTGATGAGCATCGGCTCGGTGCTGAACACGCTGCGCGACGAATTCCCGGAAGTCACGATCTCCAAGATCCGGTTCCTGGAGTCGGAGGGGCTCATCGAGCCGCAGCGGACCCCCTCGGGGTATCGCAAGTTCAGCCAGGCCGACGTCGAGCGCCTCGGGCATGTACTGCGGATGCAGCGGGACCACTATCTGCCGTTGAAGGTGATCCGCGAGCATCTGGACGCTCTGGAGCGTGGGGAGCCGGTGCGGCTGCCGTCCGTGGGACGGCAGCGCGACTCCGGCGACGGGGAGCCGTTCGGTGGGCTCGGTGACCTCTTCGGGGAGCCCGAGGCGCCCACAGCGGCCCGGGTGGGCCGTGCGGAACTGCTGGCCGCCGCCGAGATCGGCGAGCAGGAGCTTCAGGAGTGGGAGTCGTATGGACTCCTTGCCCCACTCGCGGACGGGGCATATGACGCTGAGGCGGTGACGGTCGCCGCGCTGGTCGTCGAGCTCGGGCGGTTCGGTATCGAGCCGCGCCATCTGCGCGCGATGAAGGCCGCGGCCGAACGCGACGCGGGGCTCGTGGACCAGGTGGTGGCCCCTTTGCGGCGCCACCGTAATCCGCAGACCAGGGCGCACGCCGAGGCCCGTACGAAGGAGCTGGCGGGGCTCACGGTGAAGCTGCACGCGGCGCTGGTGCAGACCGCGCTGGGCGTCCGGCTGCCCTGACCCGAAGTGCCGCCGGGCGTCCGGATCGGCCCCGCGTTCTGTGCCCGACTACCCAAACATCCCGGGCACGGCCTAGGGTTGCTGTGTGAACGAGCTCGATGTCGTAGGTGTCCGGGTCGAAATGCCCTCCAACCAACCGATCGTGCTCCTGCGTGAAGTGGGAGGCGACCGCTACCTCCCCATCTGGATCGGACCGGGGGAGGCGACGGCGATCGCCTTCGCCCAGCAGGGCATGGCCCCCGCGCGACCGCTGACCCACGACCTGTTCAAGGACGTGCTGGAAGCCGTCGGCCAGGAGCTCACCGAGGTGCGCATCACTGATCTGCGCGAGGGGGTCTTCTACGCGGAGCTGGTGTTCGCCAGCGGGGTCGAGGTCAGTGCCCGTCCGTCCGACGCCATAGCGCTGGCGCTGCGCACCGGGACGCCGATCTACGGCAGTGACGGTGTGCTCGACGACGCCGGCATCGCGATCCCGGACGAGCAGGAGGACGAGGTGGAGAAGTTCCGCGAGTTCCTTGACCAGATCTCGCCCGAGGACTTCGGGACCAACAGCCAGTGAGGGACCGATCGCCCGAAGGCGGGCGGTCGGACACCCGGGCTCGGGAGCAGGCAGTGGCGCACACCCCCTGGCAAGCCGCTGGATCGCAGGACTCCGGTGCGGCAATTGCCCGTGGCCCGTGTGGCGCGCTGCGGCCCGCTCCGAGAGCATTCGGCTAGCCTTTCCCCGCGGTGGGACACGGGAAACCACTCCTAGGGTGATTATCACTCGGCGTGCCGAGTGTGGCGATCGTTGACGCACCCCCGGTGACTGCCTACCGTCGAGAGGGCAGGTCAAGGACGGAGGTCGGCGTGAGAAGCAGCGGCGACGGTACGGCTGGGGGTGCCCCCGGACGAAGTCTGGGGGAGAGCGGCCCGTACCCTCCCCCAAGCTCTCGGCTCAGCTCGAGCAGGGGGTACCCCCATCACGGCAGCGCGGCCGATCACGTTCCGCAGCGGCCGACAGCGGTGTCTGGTGAGTCCGGTGAGGGTGGGGCGGCTGCCGAGGAGATCGGCTACCGCGGTCCTACGGCGTGTGCCGCCGCGGGCATCACCTACCGGCAGTTGGACTACTGGGCCAGGACTGGTCTGGTCGAACCGAGCGTGCGGCCCGCCTACGGGTCGGGGACCCAGCGGCTCTACAGCTTCCGGGATGTCGTCGTCCTGAAGATCGTGAAGCGGTTCCTCGACACGGGAGTGTCGTTGCAGAACATCCGCACCACGGTCCAGCACCTCAGGGAACGCGGCTTCCGGGACCTGGAGCGGATGACGCTGATGAGCGACGGCGCGACCGTCTACGAATGCTCCTCGCCCGACGAGGTCCACGCCCTGTTGCAGGGCGGTCAGGGCGTCTTCGGGATCGCCGTGGGCGTGGTGTGGCGGGACGTCGAGAGCGCGCTCTCGCAGTTGCACGGGGAGCGTGTGGACACGGGCGAGACACTCGTCGGGCACAACCCGACGGACGAGCTGGCGCGCCGGCGCAATCGGGCCGTCTGAGGTCCGCGGAGGCATTGTCAGTGGTGTAGGGCAGCATCGGACATGTGAGAACCGCGCCTACGATCCTGCATCTCGACATGGATGCCTTCTTCGCCTCGGCGGAGCAGGCAGCCAAGCCGAGCCTGCGCGGGAAGGCCGTCGTCGTGGGCGGGCTCGGACCCCGCGGAGTCGTCTCGACCGCCTCCTACGAGGCACGGGTGTTCGGGGTGCACTCGGCGATGCCCATGGCCCAGGCACGTCGCCTGGCGCCGAACGCCGCGTATCTCGTGCCCCGCTTCACGCTGTACCGGGAGGTCAGCGAGCAGGTGATGGGGCTGTTGGGGGCGTTGTCGCCGCTGGTGGAGCCGCTGAGCCTGGACGAGGCGTTCGTCGATCTGGAGGCGGGAGAGGCGGCCTGGGACGAGGCTTCCGCGCGGCTGGTCGGGGCGAAGCTGCGCGCCGACATCCGGGCCGTCACGGGGCTGACGGGTTCGGTGGGGCTCGCCGCGTCCAAGATGCTCGCCAAGATCGCTTCGGAGCAGGCGAAGCCCGACGGTCTCGTGGTCATAGAACCTGGGACGGAACGCGCGCTGCTGGGGCCGATGTCGGTGCGGACGCTGCCGGGCGTCGGGCCCGCGACCGGGGACCATCTGCGCCGGGCCGGGATCACCACGGTCGACGAGATCGCCGAGGCGGGCGAGGACGAACTCGTACGGCTGGTGGGGAAGGCGCACGGGCACGCGCTGTACGCGATGGCGCTGGCGCACGACGAGCGGCCCGTGGTGGCCGAGCGGGAGACGAAGTCCGTGTCGGTGGAGGACACGTACGACGTGGACATCCACGACCGGATGCGGGTCGGCCTGGAGGTGCAGCGGCTCGCCGACCGGTGTGTGCGGCGGTTGCGGGATGCGGGGCTGTCCGGGCGGACCATCGTGCTGAAGGTGCGGAGGTACGACTTCTCGACGCTGACCCGGTCGGAGACGCTGCGGGGGCCGACGGACGACCCCGGCGTCGTACGGGAGGCTGCCGCGCGGCTTCTGGAAGCGGTGGACACGACCGGGGGCGTGCGGCTGCTGGGGGTCGGCGTCTCGGGGCTCGCGGACTACACGCAGGAGGACCTGTTCGCCCAGGCCCAGGCCCAGGCGCAAGCGGAGGCGGAGGCCACCGCGGGGGAGGCGGCGGTGCTGGAGCACCCGGACGAGGAGGGGGCGGAGGAAGTAGCTGCAAAGCAGACGCCGCCTGCAGAGCGCCGGTGGCCTGCGGGGCATGACGTGCGGCATGCGGAGTACGGGCACGGATGGGTGCAGGGGAGTGGGCTCGGGAGGGTGACCGTGCGGTTCGAGACGCCCTACTCCGAGCCGGGGCGTGTGCGGACGTTTCGTACGGATGATGGTGCGTTGGAGTTGGCTGATCCGTTGCCGTTGGTGAGGGGGGCCGTGTGCGATCGCCGTAGGGGGTGAGGTCGGCGCTGCGGGCGGTATGTGGCTGGTCGCGGCCACGCGGCGGAGCCGCATGACGTCAGAGCCCCGCGCCCCTGGAGGGGCGCGTCAGCGGGGCGCAGACCGAGAAGTCACCCTTCGTCCGTGCCTGCCAGGCGGCCGAAGTCGCGGTCCGGGGGTGGGGGCGGGGGTGTCACGTCCAGGCCGTAGTGGTGGTAGAGCTGGAGTTCCTGTTCGGGGGAGAGGTGGCGGCCCACGCCGAAGTCGGGGGCGTCTTTGATCAGGGCGCGGTCGAAGGGGACACGCAGCGTGCCCTCGACGACTTCGCTGGGCTCCAGGGGGACGAAGGCGTCCCTGCTGAACAGGCCCGTCCGTATGGCGGCCCACTCCGGGACGCCGGTCGCGTCGTCGAGATAGACCTCGTCGACCGTGCCGATCTTGGCGCCGTTGCGGTCGAGCGCCTTGCGGCCGATCAGGTTGCGCGGATCGATGTCGGTCTGCACGGTCCCTCCACTCGCTAGCAGCTCATCCGTAAGCACTACAAAAGAGCACATTCGGGAAGGTGGCCACTCGAAAGCTCGTGCGTCGTCCTCGCTGGTAGGCTGGCAAGCGGCTGCTGACCCCGTGCGGGAGAGTCCTCCAGACATCACCGGAGGCGCCGAAGGAGCAAATCCTCCCCGGAATCTCTCAGGCACACGTACCGCACGGACGAGGTCACTCTGGAAAGCAGGGCGGGTGTCGAAGGCCTCCGCCCTCACCGACGGTGAAAGCCGGGTCGCAGCGAGCGGGCGGGCCGGTGAAGCTCTCAGGTTGAGATGACAGAGGGGGAGGCCGTCGGGGTACCCGCGCCGTGGTGCCCCTCGAAGGTCGTGTCAGACCAGGAGGCCTCCGCAATGACCGCCCATCGCATTCCGCTCTCCGAGCTCGAACAGGGAATCCCCTTCGAGCAGCGCCACATCGGGCCCGACCCCGAGGCGCAGGCCAAGATGCTCGCGCAGGTCGGGTACGGCTCGCTCGACGAGCTGACGGCCGCCGCGGTGCCGGACGTCATCAAGAACGCCGAGGCGCTGGAGCTGCCGGGCGCGCGCACCGAGGCCGAGGTACTGGCCGAGCTGCGCTCCCTCGCGGACCGCAACCAGGTGCTCGACTCGATGATCGGCCTCGGCTACTACGGCACGTTCACGCCGCCGGTGATCCTGCGCAACGTCATGGAGAACCCGGCCTGGTACACCGCGTACACGCCGTACCAGCCGGAGATCTCCCAGGGGCGGCTCGAAGCGCTGCTGAACTTCCAGACCGTCGTCGCCGAGCTGACCGGGCTGCCCACCTCCGGCGCCTCGCTGCTCGACGAAGGCACCGCCGCCGCCGAGGCGATGTCGCTGTCCCGGCGCATGGGCAAGAACAAGAAGGGCCTCTTCCTGGTCGACGCGGACACCCTGCCGCAGACCGTCGCCGTCATCGAGACCCGCGCGGAGCCGACCGGCGTCGAGATCGTCGTCGCCGACCTGGGCGAGGGCATCCCGGCCGAGATCGCCGGGCGTGAGATCAACGGCGTGCTGATCCAGTACCCGGGCGCCTCCGGCGCCGTACGCGACCTGAAGCCCGTCATCGAGCAGGCGCACGAGCTCGGCGCGGTCGTCACGGTCGCCGCCGACCTGCTCGCCCTCACGCTGCTCGCCTCGCCCGGTGAGCTCGGCGCCGACATCGCGATCGGTACGACCCAGCGCTTCGGCGTGCCGATGGGCTTCGGCGGCCCGCACGCCGGATACATGGCGGTGCGTGAGAAGTTCGCGCGCAGCCTGCCGGGCCGGCTGGTGGGCGTCTCCGTGGACGCCGACGGACACAAGGCGTACCGGCTCGCCCTGCAGACGCGGGAGCAGCACATCCGCCGCGAGAAGGCGACCAGCAACATCTGCACGGCGCAGGTGCTCCTCGCGGTGATGGCCGGCATGTACGCCGTCTACCACGGTCCCGAGGGTCTGCGGACCATCGCGCGGCGTACGCGCCGGTACGCCACGATCCTCGCCGCGGGCCTGACGGCCGGCGGGGTCGAGGTCGTGCACGGCGCCTACTTCGACACGCTGACCGCGCGGGTGCCGGGCCGCGCCGCCGAGGTCGTGGCGGGCGCGCGCGACGGAGGCGTCAACCTCCACCTCGTCGACGCCGACCACGTGTCGATCGCCTGCGACGAGACCACCGCCCGCAAGCAGGTGGGCGCTGTCTGGACCGCGTTCGGTGTCGACGGTGACATCGAGGCGCTGGACGCCGTCGCCGAGGACACGCTGCCCGCGGCGCTGCTGCGCACCGACGACTACCTCACGCACCCGGTCTTCCACCAGTACCGCTCCGAGACCGCGATGCTGCGCTACCTGCGCAAGCTGTCCGACCGCGACTACGCGCTCGACCGCGGCATGATCCCGCTGGGCTCCTGCACCATGAAGCTCAACGCGACCACCGAGATGGAGCCGGTCACCTGGCCCGAGTTCGGCCAGCTGCACCCCTTCGTGCCCGCCGAGCAGGCGCAGGGCTATCTCACCCTCATCCAGGAGCTGGAGGAGCGGCTCGCCGAGGTCACCGGGTACGACAAGGTGTCGCTCCAGCCGAACGCGGGCTCCCAGGGCGAGCTGGCCGGGCTGCTGGCCGTACGCGGCTACCACCGGGCCAACGGCGATGACCAGCGCACGGTCTGCCTGATCCCGTCCTCCGCGCACGGCACGAACGCCGCGAGTGCCGTGATGGCCGGCATGAAGGTCGTCGTCGTGAAGACCGCCGAGGACGGCGAGATCGACGTCGAGGACCTGCGCGCGAAGATCGAGCAGCACCGCGACGAGCTCGCGGTGCTGATGATCACGTACCCCTCGACGCACGGTGTGTTCGAGGAGCACGTCGCCGACATCTGCGCGCAGGTGCACGAGGCGGGCGGGCAGGTGTACGTCGACGGCGCCAACCTCAACGCGCTGGTGGGCCTCGCCAAGCCGGGCCACTTCGGCGGTGACGTCTCCCACCTGAACCTGCACAAGACGTTCTGCATCCCGCACGGCGGCGGCGGTCCGGGCGTGGGCCCGGTCGGCGTACGCGCGCACCTGGCGCCGTACCTGCCGAACCACCCGCTGCAGCCCGCGGCCGGCCCCGAGACCGGCGTGGGACCGATCTCCGCCGCTCCCTGGGGCTCGGCGGGCATTCTGCCCATCTCCTGGGCGTACGTCCGTCTCATGGGCGGCGAGGGCCTCAAGCGGGCCACGCAGGTGGCGGTGCTGTCCGCGAACTACATCGCCAAGCGCCTGGAGCCGCACTTCCCGGTGCTCTACACCGGTCCCGGCGGGCTCGTCGCGCACGAGTGCATCATCGATCTGCGTCCGCTGACCAAGGCGACCGGCGTCAGCGTCGACGACATCGCCAAGCGGCTCATCGACTACGGCTTCCACGCGCCGACGATGTCCTTCCCGGTGGCCGGCACACTGATGATCGAGCCCACCGAGTCCGAGGACCTGATCGAGCTCGACCGGTTCTGCGACGCGATGATCGCCATTCGTGCGGAGATCGACAAGGTCGGCTCGGGCGTCTGGGCGGCCGAGGACAACCCGCTGCGGAACGCGCCGCACACCGCCGCCGCGCTCGGCGGCGAGTGGAAGCACGAGTACACCCGCGAGGAGGCCGTCTTCCCGGCCGGTGTCTCGGCCGCGGACAAGTACTGGCCGCCGGTGCGCCGCATCGACCAGGCGTACGGCGACCGGAACCTGGTCTGTTCCTGCCCGCCGCTGGACGCTTACGAAGAGTAGTCACCCTCGGATACGCGTCGGGGCCGGTTCGGAGATCACGTCTCCGGGCCGGCCCCTCTCCATGTCCGGGCGGTGGTCACCGTCACCCGGTTGTGCGGCTCAGGCGGCCGTCATCACGTGCTCGCTGCCCTGGGGGCGGTGCGGGGCGATGATCTGGCCGTCGGGCAGGAGCTCACCGGTGTCCTCGAAGAGCAGAACGCCGTTGCACAGCAGGCTCCATCCCTGCTCCGGGTGGTGCGCCACGAGGCGGGCGGACTCCCGGTCGGCTGATTCGGCTGTCGGACACGGTGGCTGGTGCTGGCACATGGATGGGATCTTTCGCTGGGATGAGAGATGAGTGGTGGCTGTGGTGTCTTTCCCGCGGCTTGAAGTGCTCATGGCCGCCCCCCGGTGGCGTGTGTTTGGAACCCAGTGTTGCCCTACGGGCGTCAATCCGCAGGGATTTCGCAGCAGCGCTCCTCACAGGTTGGAGACGCGTCACCCGTGCGGACGGTTCAGTCCAACTGCACGGTCCCTTCGGGGGGTTCGCGGTGGCCGGATGGGGCTAGTCCGGTCGGGGTGGAGGGGGCGTTCTCCCTCGTACGAGCGCTGTGGGGCCCGAACGAGCGGACGGGTTCGGGCAGCAGCGTGCCCCGCGACCGGGACAACGGTAGCGGGGCACGGGGCGATGCGCTTGGTGTGCTTCTCCGGGTGAGTGATTACGCGGGCGAGCTGAGCAGTGGGGCGGGAGTGAGCCGGTGTGTGAGGACCGGGAGGAGTTCGGCGACGCGGTGCGGGCGATGCGCGGCGATACCGGGCGGCGCGGGCGCCAGTGGCACCAGGAGATCGGTGGCGGCCGGCTGCCCGGTGGCGCCGTCCGCGGCGCAGTCGCCGTGCAGCCAGAGGGTGAGCATGTAGAGCTCGGGAACGGACAACAGCCGCGGCTGGTACGGCTGGCTCATGTTCTCGGCGTGCCGCAGGGCGCGCTCGGTGGAGGCGATGTAGGGGCCTTCGAAGAAGTGCGAGAAGGCCCAGCCGTCGGGAGTGAGCATGGTGTCGGCCGCGGCCACCGACCGCTCGCCGCAGCGGATCAGGAAGCGCCATCCGGCGAGCCGGGTGGTGGAGGCTCCGGCCGGTGCGATGCGGTCCAGAACGTGTACGGGCAACGGGAGTTCGGGGGTGACGGGGCCCTGGGTCATGCGTAGGGACGGGGTGCGGGCCTCGCGGACTGCGGTGGGGGAACCGAGTGCCGTGAGGACGGTGCGCAGGGCGGGCGAGGGGGCCGGGGGGACACGCAGCGGCATGGTGGGTCGCCTCTCATTCGACAGGCACAGTGGCGCGAGGGCCGGGGCGGACGGCGCTGTCAGCTCTCGGGGTCGGAGGGGCGAGGGGTCTGGATCTGCCGACAGGATGTCGCCTGCCGCATGTCACCTCGACGACAGGACCTGGGACCGCGAGCGCCAACTCTCCGCCTCGTTTGCGGAGTTTATACGACACGTGTTCAGATGGTGTTTCATCTAGCTGTCCTGAATATGAAGAGCAAGGCGATATTCGGTCGACGAAACGAGACGTTCATCCCGATTCTGTGTCGGGGCCCGCCGGTGACCTCGGATTGCTTTGTCGGAGCGGTCGGCCGATTCTCGTCGGCGTTTTTCACGAGATCGTGTCAGGCTGAAACTGGGCTCTGGTTCATGCCCCGTGAATGTGCCTCCGGACAACGGGTACCAGGGTAGCGGTCGACGAGGCTGTGCAGGGCGTTATCGATCGTGTTGCCTGGGCATCATCCTCCGGGACGGCAGGGGCCGGAGGATCGGCCTGCCCATTCGAGGAGGGACGCTTCGATGGGAGAGAAGGTCGTGGCAGCGTCGTTCGACCTGTCCGATCGCCAGCACTACCGAGGCAAGCTCCGGCAGTGTCTGACGGGGCTGGCGCGGCTGCTGGAGGAGAAGCGGTTCGATCGCCCGAAGAATCTCATGGGTCTGGAGATCGAACTGAATCTCGCGGGGCCCGACGGCATGCCCAGGATGATGAATGCGCAAGTACTCGAAAGGATTGCGAGCCGAGACTTTCAAACAGAACTTGCCATGTTCAACCTGGAAGTCAACATAGCCCCACATCGATTGGACGGGCGGGTATTCGACCGGCTCGCCGAGGAGCTGCACACCTCGCTCGCATATGCCCATCGAAAGGCCGGCGAACTCGACGCGGGAATCATGATGATCGGGATTCTGCCGACGCTCGACCGTGACGATCTGGTCTCCTCGAACCTGTCGGACGTCGATCGCTACACGCTGCTCAACGATCAGATCGTGGCCGCCCGTGGCGAGGACTTCGTGCTCGACATCGACGGGGTGGAGCGCCTCGTCTGTACGTCGAAGTCCATCGCGCCCGAGGCCGCCTGCACCTCCGTGCAGTTGCACCTCCAGGTCACCCCGGCGCGCTTCGCGGACGTGTGGAACGCGGCGCAGGCCGTTGCCGCCGTGCAGGTCGCGATCGGTGCCAACTCGCCCTTCCTGTTCGGCCGTGAGCTGTGGCGCGAGTCGCGGCCGCCGCTGTTCCAGCAGTCCACCGACACCCGGCCGCCCGAGCTCCAGGCGCAGGGGGTACGTCCGCGCACCTGGTTCGGCGAGCGGTGGATCTCCTCGGCGTACGACCTCTTCGAGGAGAACCTGCGCTTCTTCCCGCCTCTGCTGCCCATCAGCGACGGGGAGGACCCGCTCGCGGTCCTCGACGCCGGAGGCATTCCCAGGCTCGCCGAACTCGTGCTGCACAACGGCACGGTCTACCGCTGGAACCGGCCCGTGTACGACGTCGCCGACGGAGTCCCGCACCTGCGCGTCGAGAACCGGGTGCTGCCCGCCGGTCCCACCGTCACCGATGTCGTCGCCAACGCGGCGTTCTACTACGGGGTCGTGCGTGCGCTCGCCGAGGAGGCGCGGCCCGTGTGGACACGGCTGTCGTTCGAGTCCGCGGCGGCCAACTTCGACGCGGCCTGCCGCCATGGCATCGACGCGCGGCTGGAGTGGCCGCGGCGGGGACGGTACGGGGGTACCACCGCGCAGGTCGAGGCCGTGCACCTGGTCCGTGACGAACTGCTGCCGCTCGCCGCGGCGGGGCTGGACGCGTGGGGCGTCGAGCCGGCCGACCGGGACTACTACCTGGGGGTGATCGAGGACCGGTGCCGGCTGCGTGCCAACGGGGCTACCTGGCAGGCGGCCACCTTCCACCAGGCGCTGGAGAAGGGCCTCGCGAGGGATGCCGCGCTGGCCGCGACCACCCGGCGCTACGGCGAGCTGATGCACCTCGGTGAGCCCGTGCACAGCTGGCCGGTGGGACTGCCGGAGCCGGTACCGCTGGGCTGATCGGGGCGGATGGCCCCTGGGGGTGGCTTGTTTTGGGGTGTCAGCCTTGGCTCTGGCTGCCCGCCGCCACGATCGCCCTGAGGATCACCGAATGGATCTGCGTGGGGTCGTTGACCTGCTGGCCGGAGCCGCCTGTCGCCTTGGCGATCTCCTGGACCTCCGCCTTGTCGGCGTCCGGGCCCACGGCGATGGCGATGAGCGGCACCGGGCGCTGTGGGTCGGTGAGCTTCTGCAGTTGGGTGACGAGGGCGGAGCGCGAGATGCTTCCCGGGTCCTGGTTGACGCCGTCGGTCAGCAGCACCAGCGCGTTGAACTTCCCCTTGACATAGGAGGAGGTGGCCGCCTTGTACGCGGCGAGTGTGGTGTCGTACAGGCCCGTCGCGCCGTTCGGGACGGGAGACAGGGAGCTGAACGCCGCCGACAGCCTGTCCCGCTGGGTGCCGTTGCCCTTGCGGTCGCCCAGGCGTTGTGTGGGCACGAGCACCCGGTAGTCGCGGTTGCCGTCCAGGCGGGTGGAGAACTTCCACAGCCCGATCTCGTCCTCCGAGGTGAACGTCGCGAGGGCCTGCAGCAGGGAGGCCCTGGTGACGTCCATACGGGACTGGCCGGTGCCCGGCACCGGCTGTGCCATGGACGCGGAGGCGTCGACGACCGTGGTGATCCGGGCGCTCTGCACCGTGATCGTCCACGTGCCGAGTGCCTCGTCGACCGCCTTCGCCGGGGTGGGTTCGGGCGCGGCGCGCGCGAACGGCTGCGGGGCTCGACCCCCGGCCTTGGCGACCAGCGCGGGCGAGACCTTCTCGTCGTCCGTGCGGAACCCGTACCGCTCCAGGATCCGCTGCCCGTCCGGCTCGCCGAGCAGCGCCATGAACCGAAGGGCGGCACGGCTCGTGTCGGTGTTCAGCCGTGACTCGTCGACCAGGGTGAACGGGTAGTCGAGTCGCGGCGACCCGTCCTTGGGGTAGAAGAGGTCGAGTCCGGCGCCGCCGCCGGCCGAGGAGTTGTACGCGAACGCCGACTGCTCGGAGAGGATCAGCGCCTGGTTGCGTTGCGGATTGCCCTGCTCGGTGCCGGAGGAGTCGCGCGGGAGAGTGTCCAGGACCTGGCTGTCGCTGGCGGCCGTGCGCTGGGAGAGCGTCTTCGCCATGGCCGCCGCCTGGGTGTCACCTCCCTTGATGGTGGCCGCGGCGGTATTGAGCTGGGTCAGCGCGAGCAGGCCTGCCGCGCTGCGCACCGGGTCGGCCGCACCGAGCCTCAGCCGGTCGTCCCGCAGCGCGGCGCCCGCCAACTGGGTCCAGGTGTACGTCTTCTCGGGCCACCCCAGCGATTTCGCGGCCGACGGGACCATCGCGACGCCGACCGGCGAGGAGGCGACGCTGCCCGCCGCGGTCACCCGGGTCGCGTTGCTCTCACCACTGACCCGGTTCACCCACAGGGCGGAGTCCGGCACCCACGCCTGGACGTCGGACTTGTTGCCCGACCTCAGGGCGTCGGCGACCTTGTACGACTCGCGCGCCGTCACGGTCACGGCGATGCAGTGGCCGTCGGAGGTGATGTTGTGGTCGCGGGCGTGTTCGGCGACGGCCCTGAGGGCGGGCGCCATGTCCGGGGACGCGGCGATCTTGAGGGGCACGGCGTTGTCCCGGCAGGACGAGCCGAAGGAGAGCAGACCACCGCGGACCGCGACCGCCGTGCCCGCGGCGACCGTGAGCACCAATACCGTCGCGATGGCCACCGTACGGCGGCGTGCGCGTGGACGGGGGTCGGCCGCGCCCGCCCCGTACGCATCGGGCAAGCTGTGACGTCCCATGACGGTGGTGCCCTCCCTGGATGAGCCGGAGTCGCGAGAAAGCCGTAGAAACGGCCGTGAGGCAGAAGGCGAGGGGGAGGTACGCCCGTACGGCGTCCGTCCCCCCGACGGCCTGTCGCGCACGATCTTCGCAACTTCTTTCGAGACCCTAGCGGGGCGAAGATGGGGATGAGGCGGGATTACTCAACTGGAGGCGGGAGTGCAGGTGGAGGCGGGGTCGGTGGCCGATTCTTTTCCCGAGGAGCGGCTGACGCGACGGATATTTCGGGACGAAACACTGCTCGTCCTGGGCCTGTCGCTCGGGGCGAGCGGAGTGTCCGCGCTGATCAGCTTTGTCGGGTCGGTCACCAAACCGGGGGGTCTCAAGGATCAGGCGGCCACTCTCAACGCTTCGGCCGCACCGGGTCGCCCCTGGCTGGATCTGGCATGGCAGTTGTTCGGTATCGCGTCGGCCCTGGTCCCGGTCGCCCTGGTCGCGCACTTCCTGATGAGGGAGGGCAAGGGGCTGCGTGTGATCGGGTTCGACCGTACGCGGCCCTGGCCCGACCTCGGGCGGGGGGCCGCGATCGCGGCGGTGATCGGTAGCACGGGCATCGCCTTCTACCTGGCGGCCCGTGGGTTCGGCGCCAACCTGACCGTGGTGCCGGAAGCGCTGCCCGACGTGTGGTGGAAGTACCCGGTCCTGATCCTGTCGGCCGTGCAGAACGCCGTACTGGAGGAGGTCATCGTCGTCGGGTACCTGTTGCGCCGGCTCGGGCAGCTGGGCTGGACGCCGGGGACCGCGCTGGTGGCGAGCGCGGTGCTGCGCGGCTCGTACCACCTGTATCAGGGCATCGGCGGCTTCATCGGGAACATGGCGATGGGCGTGGTCTTCGTCTACCTGTACCGGCGGTGGGGCCGGGTCGGACCGCTCGTGGTGGCGCACTCGCTGCTCGACATCGGGGCGTTCGTGGGATACGCGCTGCTGGCGGGGAAGGTGGGCTGGCTGCCGACCGCCTGAGCGGCGGTGTGTGAGCGGGTCCGACGGCGTGAGCGGGTCCGAAAGGGGCGTACGAGAGTCTCGTACGCCCCTTTCTTGTACGGCTTTTTCGTGCGTCGCTACGCGAGGAGCTCGCCCTCGATGACCGTGACCGCTTGGCCCGTGAGGAGCGTACGGCCGCCGCGCAGCTCGGTGCGGACGAGGCCGGAGCGCGGGGAGGCCTGCAGGCCGGTGAGGCCGGGGCGGCCGAGGCGCTCGGACCAGTAGGGAGCGAGGGCGGTGTGGGCGCTGCCCGTGACCGGGTCCTCGTCGATGCCGATGTTCGGGAAGAAGCAGCGCGAGACGAAGTCGTAGCCCTGGGAGGGGTCTTCGGCGCGGGCGGTCGCGATGATGCCGCGCTCGGAGTACAGGGCCAGGGCCTTGTGGTCGGGGGTGAGTCCCCGGACCGTCTTCTCGTCGGCGACCTCGATCAGCAGGTCGCCGGTGTTCGGGCCGGTGTCGAAGGTCGTGAGCGGTTCGGCGCCCAGGGCCTCGGCGACGCCGTCCGGGGCCTCGACCGGGGTGAGCGGAGCGGTGGGGAAGTCCAGCGTCAGGGAACCGTCCTCGTGGGGCGTGGCGATGAGTACGCCGCTGAGCGTGGCGAACCGCACCGGTCCCGTGTGGGCGCCCGTGGTGCGCAGGACGTGTGCGGTGGCGAGGGTCGCGTGCCCGCACATCGCGACCTCGGCGACGGGGGTGAACCAGCGCAGCGCCCAGTCGGCGTCGCCGCCCTCGGGAAGGCGGTGCGCGAAGGCCGTCTCCGCGTGGTTGACCTCCAGGGCGACGCTCTGGAGCCGGCTGTCCTCGGGGAAGGTGTCGTGGTCGAGAAGGAGGACCCCGGCCGGGTTGCCCGTGAAGGGACGGTCGGTGAAGGCGTCGACGATTCGAATCCGCATGCCCCGACGCTAGCGGCCCGAGCAGGCCGCGGGACAAGGCCAATTCCGTGGATCTGGACCGGTTGTGGCCGTCCGGCCCCCTGACCTGCCCGGATCCTGGGGTCTTGGCAGGCGAGCTATTCCGATATATCGTTGACGCATCGCGACCGATCAACGAACGAATGGAGTGATGGCGATGTGTCCCCAAGGACAGGAATTTGGATTCGAACGTGGACATGGCCGACACGGTGGGCCGGGTCCGCGTGACCGGGGCCGCTTCGAAGGGCGGCGCGGGGCTTTCGGGCCCTTCGGTCCGGGTGGTCCGGGTGGTGGCCCCGGCGGCCCCGGGTTCGGCTTCGGGCCGGGCCCCTGGGGTGGCCGGCGTGGCGGCCGGGGCGGTCCGGGCGGCAGGGCGCGACGCGGTGACGTACGCGCGTCGATCCTGGCCCTTCTCAAGGACCGGCCCATGCACGGCTACGAGATGATCCAGGAGATCGCCGAGCGCAGCGGCGGGGCATGGAAGCCCAGCCCGGGTTCGGTCTACCCGACCCTCCAGCTGCTGGAGGACGAGGGCCTCATCACCAGTGCGGCCGAGGGCGGCAAGAAGCTGTTCTCGCTCACCGACGAAGGCCGCGAAGCGGCCGAGGCGGGCCCCGAGGCGCCGTGGGAAGAGGCCGGGCGCGGGGTCGACTGGGAGACGCTGCACGAGATCCGGCAGGCCGGCTTCGGCCTCATGGAGGCCTTCGGCCAGGTCTGGAAGACCGGCAGCAAGGACCAGCGCGACAAGGCGCTGGCGGTCATCAACGAAGCCCGCAAGAAGCTGTACCTGATCCTCGCCGACGAGGGCTGACGGGCATGCTGTGGTATCTGACGGCGCCCCGTGGAAGTGTTTCCGCGGGGCGCCTGTCGATGTACGGGGGCTGGGTGCGCGTCCCGGGGCAGGCGCGGGACTCAGGTCACCAGTCCGGCCAGCTTGCGCAGCGATTCGTTGAGGGCGGCCGTCGCCGAGTCCTTGAGCTTGCCCGCCATCAGCGAGACGGCCGCGCCGGTGAACTCCCCGTCGATCCGCACCGAGGTGGCGTCGCCGTCGGGGGTCAGGGTGTAGCGGGTGGCGACGGTCACCGCCATCGGACCCTTGCCGCGGATGGCCAGGATGCGGGCGGGCTCCAGTTCCTCGATGGTCCACTCGACCTCGGCCGGGAACCCCATGAGCTTCATGTTCTCCTGGAAGGTGCCGCCGACCTCGAGTGAGGAGGGGCCACCCTTGGGGAAGTTGGTGTGGGTCGAGTTCCACTCGCCGTACGAGGAGAAGTCCGTGAGCTGCGCCCAGACCTTCTCGGCAGGCGCCTCGATGCGTGCTTCCGCGCTGACTTCGGCCATGCGACCACCCCTTCGTGTCAGGCGCTGCGCCCGGCGCAGCTACGGTGTCGCGGAACGTAGCCGCAGCCCTCGGAACATTCAATACTGATGAACCGTCAGGAATTGTGAACTCGGCCCACCTGGCGTATCGCCGCCGCGTCGAACAGGTCCCAGGCGCGCGGGAAGGGTCCCTCGTCGTGACAGTGCCACGCTTCCCAGAACAGGTCGGCGAGCGGCGCGTCCTCGGGGGCGTACACCCGGTACACGTACTGCCTGCCGTCGACCGCGGGGAGGGCGACCAGCCAGCACCTGCGCTCCATGCCACCGAGGGACGAGAGCAGAAGCGGCGCGGTTGCGTACGGGGCGCGAAGCAAGGCGGCGCGCGCCCTGAGGGGGAACCCTGGGGGAGAAACGGTGCGAAGTCATCCGTAAGGAGGAGAGCGTACTCGCGGAAGCCCACCCTGTGTGGGACGTGAAGATGCTGCCCACCGAGGATGACCCGGGTCGCCGGGACTGATGGGGTAGGGGTTGTGCCACCGCGTATCCCCCATCAGCCCGCCGCCGAGAGCGGCTCCCACCGCACGGAACCCGACACCAGGCTCAGTGCCGAGCTGGCGTCGGTGGTCTCCGGCGCACGCAGGCGGGCGCTGCGGGACGGCGACCGGCAGATCGACACCGCCCATCTGCTGCACTCACTGCTGGAGGCCGACCCCCAGGTGCGCGCCGTCTTCGACGGCGTCCCGCAGGTCGCGCGGCTGCTCGGCTATCTCGTGCAGCGCAGTATCGGCTACGGACTGCGCTGGCAGAGCGGCGTCGAGGACTCGGGGGCGGTTCCGGTCGTGGCCGCGGCGGGCTGGTCGCGGGTCGTGGCCGAGGCGGGATGGTCGCCGGTGGCGGCCGGAGCCATGGAGAGCGCGTGCGAGCGCGCCGAACGGCGGGGCGACGAACGGGCCCGCTGTCTCGATCTGCTCGCCTCGATCGTCACCGATCCGCAGTCGCGGGCCGTCGAGGTACTGCGACGGGCCGGCGTGGACGCCCGGACGCTGCTCGTGCGCATCGAGAACGCCTTCGACGTCGAGGACGAGTTCGCGTGCGAGTTCCGCCTCGACTTCGAGACGTACGCCGGCGGCGACCCGGGCTGCCAGTCCAATCGTTGAGACAGGTGTCATCGGGGGTGACGCTCATGTCGTCGCCTGTCATCATGTGCCGGTGCATACCTCTCAGGGCAGTCAGGACAACCGTGGGAAGGGCGTCGGGCTGGGCCTCGCGCTCGCGTCGGCGGTCGCCTTCGGCGGATCGGGTGTAGCGGCGAAGCCGCTGATCGAATCGGGGCTCGACCCGCTCCACGTGGTGTGGCTGCGGGTGGCGGGCGCCGCCCTGTTGATGCTGCCGCTGGCCGTGCGCCATCGCGCTCTCGTACGGCGGCGCCCCGCCTTGCTCGTCGGGTTCGGACTGCTCGCCGTGGCGGGCGTCCAGGCCTGCTACTTCGCCGCGATCTCCCGTATCCCCGTCGGTGTCGCCCTGCTCGTCGAGTACCTGGCGCCGGCGCTCGTGCTCGGCTGGGTGCGGTTCGTGCAGCGCCGGCCCGTGACACGCGCCGCGGCGCTCGGAGTCGTCCTCGCGGTCGGCGGGCTCGCCTGTGTCGTCCAGGTGTGGTCCGGACTGAGCTTCGACGCCGTCGGGCTGCTGCTCGCGCTGTGCGCCGCCTGCTGCCAGGTCGGTTACTTCGTCCTGTCCGACCAGGGCAGCGACGCGGGCGAGGAGGCACCGGACCCCCTCGGCGTCATCGCGTACGGCCTGCTCGTCGGCACCCTCGTGCTGACGGTCGTCGCACGTCCCTGGACCATGGACTGGTCGCTGCTCGGGGGCAGCGCGGACATGAACGGCACCTCCGTCGCCGCCTCCCTGCTGCTCGGCTGGATCGTGCTGATCGCGACCGTCGTCGCCTACGTCACCGGAGTGCTCTCCGTGCGCAGGCTCTCCCCGCAGGTCGCGGGCGTCGTGGCCTGCCTGGAGGCGGTCATCGCGACCGTGCTCGCCTGGGTCCTGCTCGGCGAACACCTCTCGGCGCCGCAGATCCTCGGCGGCGCGGTGGTGCTGATCGGCGCGTTCATCGCACAGTCGTCGGCGCCCGCGAAGCCCTCGGACGGGCCGGTCGCGAGCGGCGGGAGCGACGCCGAGAGGGATTTGTCGATCCACGGAACCGCCGTCTAAGGTGCTGACCATGCCTTCGACGCTCGTTCTGCCGCCTCCTGCCGCCTGAGGCGGGCCCTCCGGAGTTCCCACCCGGCCTGGTGCCAGGTGGCACGGCGCTGCCCGCAGAAGAAGTCCGAGGACCTTCCCGTACGCCCCTGCCCGCTGGGCACGGGCTGCGATGTGGTCCTTCCCGAACTTCTGCGCGGCTGCCTTGTGCGCGGCCGCGCGTATCCGCGGAGAGAAACACGTGTCGCAAGCTGCTTCCGGCCTGCCCCTCGGGCGAGGCCTCCTCTATCTGATCGTCGCCGGTGCCGCCTGGGGCACCGCGGGCGCGGCCGCGTCACTGGTCTACCGGGCCAGTGACATGGGGCCGATCGCCCTCTCCTTCTGGCGCTGCGCGGGCGGACTCGTGCTGCTGCTCGCCGTGCGCCTGCCGCGGCACCGGCGGTGGCGCCGACGGGTCGCGCCGGCCACCAGGGAGCCGCTGGGCCGCAAGGCCCTGCGGATCGGTGTCACCGGCCTTGGGCTCGCCGTCTTCCAGACCGCCTACTTCGCCGCCGTCGAGGCCACCGGACTCGCGGTGGCGACGGTCGTCACCCTGGGCGCCGGGCCCGTGCTCATCGCCCTGGGTGCGCGACTGACCCTGGGGGAGCGGCTCGAGCGCGGCGGGAGCGCCGCAGTCGCCGGAGCGCTCGGCGGGCTCGCGGTGCTCGCACTGGGCGCCGGGGGCGCCACGGTGCGGCCCTGGGGCGTCGTGCTCGCGGTCGTGTCCGCGGCCGGATACTCCACGATGACGCTGCTCACCCGGTGGTGGGGACGCGACGGCCGCGCCGACGGCTCCGGTACGACGGTGTGGACGTTCGCCGTCACCACCGTCTGCCTGCTGCCGCTCGGCCTGGCCGAGGGGCTGGTCCCGCACACCGCCCAACCGGCCCACGTGCTGGCCCTGGTGGTCTATATCGCCGCCGTCCCCACGGCGCTGGCCTACGCCCTGTTCTTCGCGGGCGCCGCTGTGGTCCGGTCCGCGACCGTCTCCGTGATCATGCTCCTGGAGCCGGTGAGCGCGGCCGTGCTGGCCGTCGGTCTGCTCGGCGAACGACTGACCGTGACGACGCTCGTGGGCACCCTGTTGATGCTGGGTTCGGTCGCGGGGCTCGCGGTGGCCGAGACGCGCGGTATCCGCGGCGACACCCGGAGGGTGCCCGAGGAGGAACGGGCGCTCGTCCGAGGGATGCGGCAGGTATGAGGCATGAGGCCGAGGCGCCGGGGGGGGGACCCCGCCCGGTGCCTCGGCCGCCTCGGCCTCACAGGGTCGTGAGGTAGTCGGGGAGCTCGATGCCGGGGGCCAGGTCGTCGGCGGGGATCGGGGTGCCGTGACCCTTGGTGAGGGGGACGACTCCGGTCCAGTGGGGGAGGGAGAGGTCCTCCGCGTCGTCGTTCGGGCCGCCGGTGCGCAGCTTCGCGGAGACCTCGTTCAGGTCGAGGCGGATCACGGCGGTGGCGGCGAGCTCCTTGGCGTTGGCAGGGCGCGAGTCGTACGAACGGCCCGGGACGACCTGGTCGACCAGCGCGTCCAGGGCCTCCCGCTTCTCGTCCGGGTCCGTCACCTGGTGGGCGATGCCGTGCACCACCACGGAGCGGTAGTTCATCGAGTGGTGGAAGGCGGAGCGGGCCAGGACCAGACCGTCGACATGGGTCACGGTCAGGCAGACGGGCAGCCCGGGGTCGGCCTGACCGGTCATCCGCAGCGGGCGTGAACCCGTCGAGCCGTGTACGTAGAGGCGCTCGCCGACCCGTCCGTAGAGGGTGGGGAGCACGACCGGCGCGCCGTCCCGGACGAAGCCGAGGTGGCAGACGTACCCCTCGTCGAGTATCGCGTGGACCAGTTCGTGGTCGTACGCGGCGCGCTCCTTGGAACGGGTGGGGACGGTGCGATCGGTCGGGGTGTAGGCGGCGGGCCGCGTCGTCCCGGGCTGAGTGCTCGTCTCCGACATTGCGCTCTCCATTGCACTAGTGCATAATCTTCTTTGTGCTAGAAGAGTATCGGATCGAAGGGCGTCGCGCAGCGGACATTTCCGCGAGCGTCGAGCGTGCGGTGGGCAGCGGGGACCTCGAACCTGGGCAACTGCTGCCACCCATGCGGGAGTTGGCGGAGCGGCTCGGGGTGAATCCCAACACCGTCGCTGCCGCCTATCGCACCCTGCGCGAACGCGGGGTGATCGAGACCGCGGGGCGGCGAGGCAGCCGGATCCGCTCGAAGCCCGCCACGACGGGACGCGACTACATCCGGGTCGAGGTGCCGGAGGGCGTGCGGAACGTGGCCGACGGCAACCCCGACCCGGCACTGCTGCCCGCCCTCGCCGAGGCGTTCGCGGCGGCGGCGGGACGGTCGGACCGGGATCCCGTGATGTACGGGGAGGCCGCCGTCGAGGCGGAGCTGGAGCGGCTCGCGCGCGCCGATCTCGACGCGGACGGCGTGCCCGACGGGCCCGTCGTCGTCACCTCCGGATCGCTCGACGCCATCGAGCGCGTGCTGGCGGCCCATCTCAAGCCCGGGGACGCCGTCGCCGTCGAGGATCCCGGCTGGGGCAGCGTGTTCGACCTCGCCCCGGCCCTCGGGCTGCGCACGGTCCCGGTGCGCGTCGACGACGAGGGGCCGGTCCCCGACGACGTACGCCATGCCCTGGAGGCCGGTGCCCGCGCGCTGATCGTCACGGACCGGGCGCAGAACCCGACCGGCGCCGCGGTGGGTGCCGCACGCGCGCGTGCCCTGCGCTCCGTGCTGAAGGAAAACCCGGACGTCCTGCTCGTCGAGGACGACCACGGGCATCGGATCGTCGACCTGCCGCTGCACCCCCTGGCCGGGGTGACCCGCGACTGGGCCTTCGTACGCTCCGTCGCCAAGGCCTACGGCCCCGACCTGCGGCTCGCCGTCCTCACCGGGGACCCCGTCACCATGGACCGGGTGCACGGGCGGCAGCGGCTGGGGCCCGGCTGGGTGAGCCATCTGCTGCAACGGGCGGTCGTGCACCTGTGGGCGAACGGCGCGGTGGACGTCACGGCCGTGACGGCGGCGTACGGGCGGCGCCGGGACGCGCTGATCGACGCCCTGAAGCGGCGTGGCATCGAGGCGTACGGGCGCAGCGGGATGAACGTGTGGATCCCCGTCCCGGACGAGACGGGAGCGGTCGCGCGGTTGCTGCACGCGGGCTGGGCGGTCGCGCCCGGGGCGCGCTTCCGGATGAGCGCGCCGCCCGGGATACGGATCACCGTCTCGACTCTGACGCCGGACGACATCGAGCCGCTGGCGGACGCCGTCGCCTCCGCCGTCGGACCGGCGCCCGCACGCGGTTACGTGTGAGTCGGTCCGTACGCGGCTGGGTGTGAGTCGGTCCGTACGCCCTGAGGGCTCGGTCAGCGGCGCGGCCGGGCCTGGGTGAGCGCGGCGCCGGCGAGGACGATCACCGCGCCGACCGGCGTGGACCAGCTCAGCGACTCGCCGAGGATCGCGACGCCCGCGGCGGTGGCGATCACCGGGATGAAGTACGTGACCATCTGGGCCGTCGTCGGGCCGACCTCGGCGACGATGCCGTACTGGACGAGCATGGCCAGGCCCGTGCCGAGGGCCCCCAGGGCGGCGATCGCGAGCAGCGGGACGACCGGGAAGCGGCTCGGCAGCGTGGTGAACAGCGGGGTGACGAGGGCCAGTTGGGCAGTGGCGAGCAGTAGTTGGGCGCCGGTCATCGACAGATGCGAGTGGCCGGTGCCGGCCAGGGTGCGGCGGACGTAGATCCAGCCGATCGGATAGCTCAGCGAGGCCAGCAGGGCCATCAGCGTGCCCGTGGCGTCCAGGCCGTGGAAGCCCTGCCAGATGCCGAGGACCGTCAGGACGCCGAGGAAGCCGATGCCGAGACCGGCGACCCTGCGCCGGGTCGGACGGTCCTCGGAGAGGGCGACCAGGGACAGGGCCATGCCCCACAGGGGCGAGGTCGCGTTGCAGATGCCCGCGAGCGTGGACGGGATCGTCAGCTCGGAGTAGGCGAAGAGCGAGAACGGCAGTGCGTTGAGCAGGAAGGCCGCGACCGTGAGATGGCCCCAGGTGCGGGCCCCGCGCGGCAGTCGCTCCCGCTTCACCGCCATCGCCGCCGCGAGCACCGCCGTCCCGAACAGCAGCCGTCCGAAGGTGACTTGGAACGGCGCGTAGCCCTCCGTGCCGACCTTGATGAGCAGGAAGCTGAAACCCCAGATCAGTGAGAGGGCGCCGAAGCGGATCCGCCAGTCGAGGGCGGTGCGGCGGCGGGGGGTCGTGGAGGTGGGGGTGTCGCTTCGGGGAGTGGTCACGGCGCTCATGGACGTAACGATGGACCAGACCATCTCGTAGCACAAGCGAGATTTACCGAGCAATATCTCGTAGTATTGCTTACATGTTGAATCTGGAGCGTCTGCGCACCCTCGACGCCCTCGCCCGGCACGGCTCGGTGAGCGGTGCGGCCGAGGGACTGCACGTCACGACGTCGGCCGTGTCCCAGCAGATGTCCAAGCTGGAGCGCGAGGTGGGGCAGCAGCTGCTCGCGAAGAACGGGCGCGGGGTGCGTCTCACGGATGCCGGGCGGCTGCTCGCCGAGCATGCCGCGCGCATCCTGTCGCAGGTCGAGCTCGCCCAGTCCGACCTGGAGGCCCAGCGCGGTCAGGTCGTCGGTGAGCTGCGGCTCTCCGCGTTTCCGACCGCCGCGCGCGGGCTGTTCCCCACCGCGCTCGCCGCGCTGCGCGCCGATCACCCCGGGCTGCGGGTGCGCTCCAGCGAGCTGGAGCCCGAGGCCGGGGTTGCCGGAGTGATCCGGGGCGACCTCGATCTGGCGGTGGTGCTCGACTGGTACAACAAGCCGATGCCGCTGCCCGACGGCCTGGTCAAGGCCCCGATCCTCGACGACCCGGCCGACGTGGCGATGCCGGTCGGCCACCGGCTCGCGGACCGCGCGGAGGTCGACCTCGGCGACTTCGCCGACGACGAGTGGATCACCTGGGGTGAGGGCGAGTTCTGCCACGAGTGGCTGATGTTCACGTTGCGCTCCCGGGGCGTCGAGCCGCACATCGGCCATCGCGCCGCCGAGACGCACACCCAGCTCGGCCTGGTCGCCGCAGGGCTCGGCGTCTGCATCGCGCCGCTGCTCGGGCGCCATCCGATGCCGGACGGAGTCGTCACGGTGCCACTGCGGCAGGCCGTCCGGCGGCATGTCTACGTGATCTGGCGCGCGGACGCCGACCGCCGCCCGTCGATCAGAGCGGCGGTCGCGGCGCTGCGGGCGGCGGGGGAGAGCATCGGCTGAGCGGTGACCTGGGCGGTGACCTGCGTGGTGGCGGGGCGGCCTGGACACGTGGCGCTGCGGGGCCGGTCGCTGTGGCCCCGCGGCGATGGGCGCTGTCGACGCCTCGCGCGGTGCGGGGCGGCTGAGGGGAGCTCCGCGGTGGCATGGCCGCGCCCGCCCATGTCCTAGAGCGGCGGCAGCTTGCGGAAGTCCCAGGAGGCTATGGCTGTCGGCGTCAGCCGGGCCCACGCGTGGCGGCCGTCGTGCGGCATTTCCTCCAGGCCGAAGTTCTTGCGGGCGAACAAGGTCTCGGGGACGTCGAGTTCGGCGCACAGCTCCCCGGTGCGGGGGACCTCGCCCACGAACTCCACCGCGCCGGACAGCTCGACGCCGCGCAGTTCCCCGTAGTCCTCACCGGTGTCGATCACCACCGCGACCCGTGGGTCGCGGCTCAGCTCCGTCCAGCGCTTGCTGCGTACCACGGAGTACAGCCACAGCGAGGTGCCGTCCCAGACGAACCAGAGCGCGCTCACGTGGGGGGCGCCGTCCCTCGACACCGTGGCGACACGGCAGGTGCGCTGGGTGGTGAGGAACTCGTCCAGCTCGCCGGGGGTCATCATGATCTTCCGGCCTCTGCGCTGAGTGACGGTCATGCGATCACCTCTTCTTTCATGTCGACCTGATGCGTCGATCTTCCGCGTCGACAGAGATCCTCTGACAGTGCGTCAGAAAAGCATGGGCCGTCTTCCGTCCTTGCGCAATGCTCGTTACGCTCGCCCGCCCGACCCTCGACGACAAGGGGAGTCATGCCGCCGCGTGAACAGCTCAGCACACTCCTCGATCCGGACGGGACCGTTCTGCTCACCGTGGAATGCCAGCAGGGTGTCGTCGGCCCGGACAGCGCACTGCCCGAACTCGCCAAGGAGGCCCGGTCGTCGGGGGCGCTCGCGAACATCGCCCGGCTGGTGGCCGGTGCCCACCGCGGCGGCGTCCAGGTGATCCACGCGATCGCCGAGCGACGGCCTGACGGGCGGGGGGCCAACCGCAACGCCCGCCTGTTCCGCGCGGCCGAACGGCTGCCCGTGCAACAACTGTCGGGCACCACCGCGGTCCGCGTCGCGCCGCCGATCGAGGTCGCCGAGGAGGACTTCGTCGTACGTCGCCTGCACGGCCTGTCCCCGCTCGCGGGCACCGACGTCGACGCGCTGCTGCGCAACCTGGGCTGTCGCACCCTCGTCGTGACCGGAGTCTCCGCCAACGTGGCCGTCCCCAACACCGTGTTCGACGCCGTGAACCGCGGCTACAACGCCGTGGTGCCCGCGGACGCGATCGCGGGGGTGCCCTCCGACTACACCCCCGCGCTGATCCGCAACACGCTCGCCCTGGTCGCCACGATCACGGCGACCGATGACGTGCTGGCCTGCTTCGAGAGGCCGCGCCGCTGAGGCGCGGCCCCGGCCGTGTCACGCGAGCTTGATCGAGTCCCCGTCCACGGTGATGTTGGCGGCGGCCAGCGGCTGCGTCGCGGGCCCCTTCTTCACGCTGCCGTCGGTCGCGGAGAACTGGCTGTTGTGGCACGGGCAGGTGATCACGTTGTCCGCGATGCCCTTCACCGCACAGCCCTGGTGGGTGCACTTGGAGGAGAAGGCCTTGTAGGTGCCCGCGGTCGGCTGGGTGACGACGACGCCCTGGGACTCGAAGACCTTGCCGCCGCCCTCCGGGATGTCGGTGGTCTTGGCGAGGACCGTGCCGCCCGCGTTGCCCGCCGCGGCGTTGTCGCCCCCGCCGGTACCCCCGCTGCTCGCGCTCGCGCTCGCGCCGGAGCCGGAGTTGGAGCTGGTGGAGTCGGAGGACTTGTTGTCCGACCCGCACGCGGTCAGCGCGACGGCGAGTCCCGCCGTGCCGACCGCCGCCACGACGGTGCGGCGGGCCGGGGCCGGAACGGGGTGAAGCGATTCGCTGGTCATGCTGACATTCCCTTCAACGGACGTGATGGTGATCCGTACAGAGGTACGGTCCGCCCGTCTGCCCTGTTCAGGAGCTGAGGAGTTCTTGACCGAATCGACAGCGGTTCGACAGCCGCGCCGGTCTGCTCGGGACACCGCCGCCGCGGGCGCCCACGGGTCGCGTCCAGTGGCCGTGACCACCCCAGTGGCCTGGGGCGATGCTCAAGGAAGTCATCGTGACCCGCTCCATCACGCCGCTGCGTGAGGGCGGCTCGCTGCTGGGGCTCGTCGAGGGCGACGATCTCGGGACGTACGTCATGAAGTTGTCCACTAGGTGGCACTGACCTGTGCCTATGCGGCCATCGATGTCTCTGACCTGCACCGGTGTTTGTTTCAGCATCTTTCAGGTTCGTGTCGCGTTATGCAGTCGATTCTCCCCACGCGCTCCCCAGCACCGTCCGTACTCCCCAGATTCACCCCAGAGTTGGCCGTGCTGCGGGGCAGTGGCGACGGGGAAGCCAGTCGATCTCAGGCGTTGCCGTAGGCGCGGTGAGTGACTGGCACAGGTAGAACAGAGCTCTGCCAGCGGGTTCTTGGTCTGCTGGTGGTACACAGGCGATGAGTCGCTGACCAACGTAGATGGCGAGCTTCGGGACTTTGGCAGGCTCGCTGGCCCGGGAATGGTCCGGATCTTGGGTGTTGCGGTCTCCTCTCGGGCTGGGGTTTTGCTTGGATGATGGTGGACGCGGGTGCACACACCGGGTACTTCACCGTGCCGGCCTCCGGCATGGTCGGGCCCGCCGGACGCATCGTCGCCATCGAGCCGATCGCCGACTTACCGGGTGATCACCCGGGCGGGCGGTACGCGGCCGGGCAAGGTGGCTCTCGTTTCCGGCGGCGGCTCCGGACATGAGCCGCTGCACGGCGGGTTCGTCGGGCCCGGGATGCTGGACGCCGCGTGTCCCGGCGAGGTGTTCACCTCGCCTGTGCCGGGCCAGATGCTGACCGCGGCCCAGGCGGTCGACGCCGGTGCGGGCGTGCTGCTCATCGTGAAGAACTACACCGGGGATCGCCTCAACTTCCAGATGGCAGTGGAACTCGCCGACGACGAGGGCATCACGGTGGAGACCGTGACGGTCGACGACGATGTCGCGGTGCAGGACTCCACGTGGACTGCGGGGCGGCGCGGTACGGGCGCCACACTCTTCGTCGAGAAGATCGCCGGTGCTCTGGCGGAGCAGGGCGGTGACCTCGCGTCCGTCGCGGAGATGGCCAAGCGGGTGAACGCGGCGAGCAGGTCGTTCGCGGTGGCGCTGAGCGCGTGCACCACTCCCGCCGCGGGCAGGCCCGGCTTCGAGCTGGGCGAGGACGAGATCGAGATCGGCGTCGGCATCCACGGCGAACCCGGCCGCCGACGCGAGAAGATGCGCCCCGCCCGGGACATCGTGGCCGACTGCATGGACGCCATCCTCGACGACCAGCCGCCGGCCGCCGGCGAGGAGACCATCGTCATGGTCAACGGCTTGGGGGCGACCCCGCTCATCGAGCTGTACGTGGTCTTCAACGAGGTGGCCGCCGTGCTCGCGGGAAAGAAGGTCACCATCGCCCGCAGCCTGGTCGGCAACTATGTCACCAGCCTGGACATGGCCGGCGTCTCCATCACTCTGTGCAGGGCGGACGCCGAGATGCTCGCCCTGTGGGACGCGCCAGTGAACACCCCGGCGCTGCGCTGGGGGGTCTAGGGCCGGGCCGGAGGCGGGATGTGGGCACAGCACACGGCCCGGGAAGAGATGGCTGTGCCTCCCCGCCCCGCCTCCGGCTCGTCCCCTCACCGCCGCCGCACGAACCCGATCACCGAACGGAGAACCCCATGGATATCGATCGCGCCCGCGCATGGGTGCAGGCCATCGCTGTCGCTGTGGGCCAGAACAAGGACCACCTCACCCAACTCGACTCGGCGATCGGCGACGCCGACCACGGGACCAACCTGGACCGCGGCTTCACCGCTGCTGCCGCGGCCGTGAGCGACCTCGCCGCGGGCACGGCCGGAGCCGTGTTCGTCAAGACCGGCACCACCCTGATCTCCAGCATCGGGGGCGCCTCGGGCCCGCTGTACGGCGGTGCGTTCCGCGCCCTGGGCAAGCACCTGGACGTCGCCGTCGCCGACCCGGCCGCGTTCGCGGCGGCGCTGGCGGCCGCGTTGGAGAGCGTCCAGAAACTGGGCACGGCCAGCCCTGGCGACAAGACGATGATCGACGCCTTCGCGCCCGCCGTCGCCGCCTTCGAGGAACGCTCCCGGCAGGGCGACGACTTCGCCGCTGCCGCTGCGGCAGCCGCGGCAGCCGCGGAGGAGGGCATGCGAGCCACGACTCCGCTGCAGGCACGTAAAGGCCGAGCCTCCTACCTCGGAGCCCGTAGCGTCGGCCACCAGGACCCGGGTGCCACCTCGACGGCCCTGATCTTCCGTGCTCTGGCCGACGTGGCGGCCACGACGTGACCGATCGCCGCTGCTTTCCCGGCCAAGCGGCAGCCCCCGGCATCGCCTTGGGGCTCCTGCACCGCACCGACCGGCCCGTGGCCAGGGCTCTGCCCATAAGGACGGATACCGACCCGGTCCGCCAGATCATCGACTCCTTCGACGCGGTAGCAGGCCATCTCATGTCGCTGTCAGCCTCGTTGCGCGAACAGGGCGAGCCCGATGAGGCCGACATCGCCGCCACCCCGGCGATGGCCGCGCATCCCGCCGTCCTGAACGCGATCGCCGCGGCCGTGACCGCCGCGCACCGGCACGGCGGACGGGTGTCGGTCTGCGGAGACGCCGCCGCCGATCCCCTCGTCGTTCCGCTCCTGGTCGGCCTCGGCTGCGACACCCTGTCCGTCGCGCCCGCCGCCCTCGACGACGTACGTGCCCGCGTCCGCCGTCTGACCCTGCCCACTTGCGCCGATGTGGCCGACACCGCCCTCGGTCTCGACACGGCCGCGGATGTCTGGCAGCTCGTCATCACCCAGTGCATGCCATCCCCGCCGTGACCTTGCGCCCCGCTCCTGTCGGCACCCACCGGGCGTGCGGCGGCATGAAGCGCCCGAGCCCCTACGCACTGCCACGAAGGTTTCTCCTATGAATGTGACACTCCGGATCGCATCCCCGCGTGCCGTCCGCTGACGACTTCGAGGAGCGGGTCTTCGAGCCGGTGGACGCGGCCCCCGCCAAGCGGACACCATCCGCGCAGCGCTGACGCTCACCCTGGGCGCCGCTGTTCGGCCGCGTCCAGGCCAGGTACCACCTGCTGCAACGCTCGGCGGCCAGCGCCAGCGCCAGCGCCAGCGCCGAGACGCACGCCGCCGGCTGCGCGGTCATCGTCAAAGAAGCCCTGGCCAACGGCCGTCAGAGGCACTACCTGCGACGCTGTCGCCCTCGCCGCTGTCACCGCGCGGCGCTGGGTGGACGTCGTGTTCTCCTGAGCCGCCAAAGCCGGACGAGCCCACCGAGTTGGCCGATCCCGCCCATGCCTGCTCGGTGCGTGATCCTCAACGATCCATCCAACCGCACAACCTCACGGAGCACCCCTGATGACGTACTTCCTCCCGCCCACCGACACTGTTGCCAGCGCCGCGCACGGGCTGGCCCTGGCCCACCCCGGTCTGATCGAGGTGCACCGCGACCCCCTCTACCTGCGAGCACGCTCCAGCAATCCGGGCCGCACCGTCGCCCTGGTCTCGGGCGGCGGCTCCGGACACGAGCCGCTGCACACCGGGCTGCTCGGGCCCGGAGGTCTGGACGCCGTCTGCCCCGGCGAGATCTTCGCCTCCCCGCACAACCGGCAGATCTACGAGGCCGGCGCGGCCGCCGCCAAGAGCAACGGCGTCCTGCTCATCGTCAAGAACTACACGGGCGACGTGATCAACTTCCAGATCGCCGCGGAACGCCTGCGCCACGACGGGATTCCCGTCGACACCGTCCTGGTCGACGACGACCTGGCCACCGACAACAAAGACACCGCGACCGGTCGCCGCGGCACCGCCGCCACGGTCGTCGTGGAGAAGCTGCTCGGCGCCTTCGCCGACCAGGGCGCCAAGCTCGACGACCTCACCACCCTGGGGGCACAGATCGCGGCGCACTCGCGCAGCCTGGCGGTCGCCGCCCGAGTCCAGACCTCCCCTGCCACCGGTGAACCGGCCTTCGCCCTGGGCTCGGGCACGCTCGAGTACGGCGTCGGGATCCACGGCGAGCGTGGCACCGGCACCATCGAGCACCGCCCCGTCGACGAGCTCGTACGGCAGATGACCGACGACCTGCTCGCCGCCCTGCCCGCCGGGCAGGACCAGGTGCTGGCCGTCGTCAACGGGCTGGGTGCCACAACCAGCTTGGAACTTCACGCCATCGGCTCACTCCTGCACGACGTGCTCACCACTCGCGGTGTCCAGCCCCTGGCCATCGTGCCCGGCACCTTCACCGCGGCCCTGGACATGGCCGGCTTCTCGATCACCCTCACTCGCATGAAGCCGGAGTGGGTCGAGCTGTGGACGGCACCCACCGACACCCCGCTCGTGCTTTCCTCCCGCACCCTGACGGCGGACACCGAGGCATCCGCCGGCGTCCAGCCGACCGCCGGTCAGGCGCCGACTGGCATCCCCACTCCATCCGGCCGGGCTGTCCTCGGCCGCTTCTGGCAGATCGTCTCCCAGGCCCGTGACAACCTCACCACGCTCGACCAGCTCGTCGGTGACGGCGACTTCGGCGACAACCTCGTCGGCGGCGTGCGGCAGGCCCTGACACTGAACGAGTCGGGAACTGACAGCATGGCTGCTCTGGCCAGGGCGTTCCTGAACGATGTGGGCGGCACCAGCGGCCCCCTCTTCGGGCTCCTCTTCCAACAGCTCGCGGTCGTGTCCTGGACGGACCACCACGCGCCGCACGCACGGGCCGTCGCCGACGCGGCCGCCTCCAGTCTCGCGGCCATCCACCGCGTCGGCGGGGCCGAAGTCGGCGACTGCACCCTCATGGACGCGCTCTCGCCTGCCGCGGACACGCTGGACACGGCCGCCCGCGACTCGGCCGACAGCCCTTTCACCACTGCCGCCGAAGCCGCCATCCAGGGCGCCTTGAACACGGCGTCTCTCGCACCGCGGCGCGGTCGCGCCAGCTGTGTGGGCGAGCGCGCCATCGGTGTTCCCGACCCCGGCGCTCTGGGCGTGGCCCTCCTGTTCATCGCGCTCGCGCACGTCTACGAGCCGGACACGGCCACCCGCCTGCCCAACCCACAGCACATCACAGCCTGTTGACGCGCAGCGGCGCGGAACACGCCCACAACCGCCAGGGTCCTACTACACCTGCCTGCGGACAAGGACCCGGGTCACGTCCGGCTCCCAGGCCGTCTACGGGGCGCCGATCTGGGATCCGATCGCGCTGAGTGCGAAGATGAGCAACACGGTCGGTGCCTTGTTCGCGCTGCTGATCGTGATGGTGGCGACCTTGTCGGTGAACATCGCCGCCAATGTCGTCTCCCCGCCTGTTGCTAGCCGCGGGAGGGACCTGATAGGCGGAAAACCGCCCCCGCGCTGGGGCGCTCCCTGTGGCCGGTCATCGTGGCGCTGACGGCGTGGGGCAACTCCCGCCTCGCACGGGAGGGACGGAGCATGGTCCTCATCGACACGGCCACGGGCGAGGAGGTCGACCCCGTCGTCGTCGACGCGTCGACCGGCCGCCGCCTCGACGGCAGCGACACCTACGCCTTCACCGTCGGGCCCGCGGCCGACGACGCCATGCTGGATCGCTACCACCGCCGGGGGAGGGGCCCTGGCGGAACGCTCGTAGGCCCGAGTTGAGCGGTGGGTCGCGTCACCGCCAGTTCACGCCGTCCCTGCCGCGCGACGGAGCTCGACGAGGTCCCAGCAGAGGGACGGATGTCGGTGACAGGCGTCGTCCAGGTCGACCCGCCCTGGGCCACGCCCTCGACGTCGACCAGCCCCGCGACGCGGCACCGGCCTCTGCCCCGCTCCACTGCCCCGGCACCGGGGAGCCTGCGCCGAGGCCCGCCGCACGACCCCCGAACTCCTCGACCTCCTGGCTGCGGAGTCCGGCCACTCCTCCTGCTCCTGCCTGCCCGCCTGAGCGGTCTCGGAGGTTGATCTCAGGCGCCGGTGATCCACCGTCGAGCCGCGGTGCTGCCTGGCTCAGCCGCGGAGAACGCCGATGCGCCGCAGCCACGACTCGACATCGCCGTCGCGGACTTCCGTCATCAGCCACGGCATGGACCTCCTCGTCTGGAAGCCAGGGGGCCTGGCACCCAGCGCAACCTGTCGCGGTACGCGGAGCCCGGTCACGCGTAGGCCCGAAGGGCGGCTGACGGCAGTCGCGGAACCGTGTGGTTCAGCCGCTGCTCGAAGTACCGGGAGGGCGCGGCCGGCTTGCCGGATGACCGGGAGACGCTGATCGCCCTGCTGGGGAAGCTGACCGCGCACTCCGCGCACTCCGCGCGCTCCGCGCACTCCGCGCACTCCGACGCGCGGCAGCGGACCTGAGAACGAGAGCCTTGCCACCGTCATCTTTTACCCATAGGTCAAAGATGGTGCTACCGTTTCCCTCATGGCAGGGACCAAGCAGTTCGATCCGGACGTCGCCGTCGAGCGGGCCATGGAGGTGTTCTGGCTGAAGGGATACGCGGCGACCACCCCGCAGAACCTGGTGGACGCGCTCGGTATCGGCAAGGGCAGCCTCTACAACGCCTTCGGGAGCAAGCACGGGCTGTTCGAGCAGGCTCTGAGTCACTACTGCGACCGCCGGCTTGATCGCTTCCTCGAGCTGCTGGACGAGTCCGCCCCGGTCCGGGAGCGTCTCCGCGGCGTGCTGGAGTTCATCGTCGACGAGGGCGCCCGGGGCTGCATGGTCGTCAACACCGTCGGGGAACTCGCGGGAGTCGACGAGGCGGCGGTCACGCTGGTCCGGCGCGACTTCGACCGCGTCGAAGCTGTCTTCCGGGCGCTGATCGAGGAGGGGCAGCGGTCAGGAGAGATCGTTCCCGACCGTGACCCCGCGGTCATCGGGAGCATGCTTCTGAACGCCATGATGGGGCTGTGGGTCCTGGTCCGTGTCCCCGGTGAGCGAGACCGGCTCGACCGGGTGATCGCGGCGACGATCGACGCTCTCTGATCCGACCCCCGGCAGCCGTGGCTGCCGGGGTATTTCTTGATCGCATCTTGTACCTACAATTCCAGGATTGAGCATCGTGCATCTGAACCTCACCTCCAAGACGGCGGTCGTCACGGGCGCCAGCCGCGGTATCGGACTGGCGACCGTCCGTACGCTGACCGCCGAAGGCGTCCGCGTCATGGGTGCCGCCCGCACCATCACGCCCGAGCTGAAGGAGACCGGCGCACTCACGGTCTCGGCGGACCTGAGCACGGCCGAGGGTGTCACCGCCCTGTTCGGCAGTGCCCTCGCGGAGCTGGGCGGCATCGACCTGCTGGTGAACAACGTCGGGGGCGGAGACGACGTCGCCGGGTTCCTCGACACCGATGACACCCAGTGGGCCCGCGTCCTCGACCTCAACCTGCTCAGCACCGTCCGTGCCTGCAGGGCCGCACTGCCCAGCCTGATCGAACGGCGGGGCGCGATCGTCAACATCTCGTCCGCCGCCTCCCGGCAGCCCGCGGCCGGCCTGGTCGCCTACAGCGCGACCAAGGCGGCCCTCGGCTCGCTCGGTAAGTCACTGGCCGAGGAGTTCGGGCCCCAGGGCGTGCGCGTCAACACCGTTACTCCCGGAATGGTCCGCACCGCGGTCTGGGAGGACGCCGGAGAAGTCGGCAGCCAGTACGCGGCCGGATCCGGCATCGATCTGGCGGAGTTCGTCCGGCAGGCGCCGAAGGCCTTCGGCATCACCAGCGGACGGATGACCGAGCCCGAGGAGGTCGCGGCCTTGATCACGTTCCTCCTCTCCGACGTCGCCGGGAACATCGTCGGCGCCGACCACGTCATCGACGGCGGCCAGATCAAGACCGTCTGATCCGGCCCCGTGCCGAGCAGTGACAGACCGCCCCTTCTCGCCCCTTGACGCGGAGACACGACACCATGACGAAGACCCTCGGAATCATCGGCAGCGGCATGATCGGCGGCGCGGTGGCCCGCCTCGCCGTCGCCGCGGGACTGGATGTCGTGCTGAGCAACTCCCGCGGTCCCGAAACCCTCGCCGGCCTCGTCGGCGAACTCGGCGCCCGTGCGCGGGCGGCGACTCCCGAGGAGGCCGCGCGGGCCGGCGATCTGGTGGTGGCGGCCATCCCGATGCACGCCTACGACCGGCTCCCCGCCGCGGCCCTGGCGGGCAGGACCGTCATCGACACGGCGAACTACTACACCTTCCGTGACGGCCGGATCGCCGAACTGGCCACCGGCCAGGTGAGATCCAGCGCCCTCGTGCAGCGGCACCTGGCGGACTCCTCCGTGGTCAAGGCGTTCAACAACACCTCCTGCGGCCACCTCTCCACCCGTGTCGCCAGGCCCTCGGGTGCCCCTGACCGCAGCGCCCTGCCCCTGGCCGGCGACGACACCGCCGCCAAGGACCGGGTCGTGCGCCTGATGGACGTCCTCGGCTACGACGGGGTGGACATCGGCACCCTCGCCGACAGCTGGCGCATGGAGCACGGCTCCCCGGTGTACGTCCAGCCGTACGCCGCGCCGCAGCCCTGGGGGCTGAGCCAGGAGGAGGCGGAGCGCTGGTTCTTCGAGGACCCCGGCGTTCCGGTGTCCGCCGCCCGTGTGAAGGAACTGGCGGCCGCGGCCGTCCGACGTTTCCAGAACCGCTGACCACCAGAACCGCTGACTACCAGTCAGCTCCACCATGAAGGAGAAACCCGATGCCCCGTGAGATCCGGATCCCCGGCCCCGACCACCCCATCGAGATCAGCCGGAACCCCGGCCGCGTCCGTGTGACCACCGGGAACGGAGACAAGGTCGTCGCCGAGACGACCTCCGCCGTCACGCTGAGCGAAGCCGGCTATCCGCCCGTCCACTACATTCCGCTGGCCGACGTCGACCAGGAGCTGCTGGTGCGCACGGCTTCTCACACCTACTGCCCCTACAAGGGCGAGGCCTCCTACTACGGCCTCGTCGCCGCCGAGAAGGAGATCCCGGACGCGGTGTGGGTCTACGAGGAGCCGTTCGAGGCCGTGGCGGAGATCGCGGGCCACGTCGCCTTCTACACCGAGCACGTGCGGATCACCGTCTCCGAAGCTGTCACCGACTGACGCCCTGTCACGGGGTCGGAGTGGAGCGCCTCGGCACTCCGCTCCGGCCTCGCGTATCCCCAAAGCCCCCCGACCGCAGCGCTCGTGAGAGGAACAGAGACCGTGACCAGTCACCTGACAGAGGAGGCGGCGGAAGCACATGTGCACGGCGTGTGCTTCAAGACCGGCCCGCCCCAGCGCACCGGTGTGGAGACGGAGTGGCTGGTCCAGGACCGCCACGACCCCGCACTGCCGATATCCCTCGACCGGTTGAACGACGCACTCGCGCCCGTCGAGGTCCCGGGCGCCCTACCCGGGGGCAGCAGGATCACCCGCGAGCCGGGTGGGCAGGTGGAGCTGAGCTCACCTGCGGCCCTGTCCCTCACCGCGTGCGTCGAGGCGATGGCCGCGGACCTGAACGTCCTGCGCGAGTCCGCCGGGAGGGCCGGCCTGACACTGGTCGGTCAGGGTCTCGACCCGTACCGCGAACCACCTCGGATACTCGATCATCCCCGCTACCGGGCCATGGAGACGTTCTTCGACCGCGAGGGCCCCGAGGGCCGCGCCATGATGCGCCGTACCGCCTCCGTCCAGATCAACCTGGACGCCGGGGACGAGTCCGACGGCTTCTCCGGCTACCGCCACCGCTGGGAACTCGCCCACCGTATCGGCCCCGTCCTCGTGGCCGCCTTCGCCAACTCCCCGATCCGGAACGGCCGGCCCAGCGGATGGCTGTCAACGCGCCAGGCCGTCTGGTCCCGGATGGACGCCGGCCGCACCCACCAGCCCCGCCACCACGCCGACCCCCGCGTCTCCTGGACCCGCTACGCGCTCGACGCGAAGGTGATGTGCGTACCGGGCGACGACGACGGCGACTGGACAGCGCCCCCGGATCTGACCTTCCGCGACTGGCTGCGCGGCGCACCAGGACTGCGCCGGCCGACCCGGGCCGACCTGGACTACCACCTCAGCACCCTGTTCCCGCCGGTCAGACCACGCGGTTGGCTCGAACTGCGGATGACCGACGCACAGGACGGCGACGAATGGATCGTGCCGACCGTGCTGGCCGCGACCCTGCTCGGCGACCCCACTGCCGCCGACGCCGCCTACGCGGCGACCGAGCCGCTCTGCCAGGACGTACGGCCCGTCCCCTCCGACGACATCTGGCAGCGGGCGGCCCGCACCGGCCTGGCCGACCCCGACCTCGCCAAGGCGGCCCGCGCCGTCTTCGCCGCGGCCGGCAGCGCCCTCGCCCGCCCCGGGACCCCGGTCGTCCTGCGGCAGGCCCTGGCCGACTTCGCCGAGCGCTACCCGGAACGTGGCCGATGCCCCGCCGATGACCGACTGGACGCGCTCCGCCGCGTCTGATCTCCCGAGAAGGCATGCCGTGACGAACTCCCACACCGACCCCGGTACGGCCCGAGGCGGGGACACACCCGACCCCGCGGCCGCACCGTCCCCGGACACAGCCGCTTCCCCGGCCGAGGAGACAGCCGTACGCTCCGCTTCCTCCGCCGAGGAGACAGCCGTACGACCGGCCGGGCCCCCGTCAGCCACCGCTCGCACCGCGCTGGAGAACGCCCGGCGCCGCACTCTGAGCCTCACCGACCAGCTCACCGACAAGGACCTCACCGCCCAGCACTCACGGCTGATGTCCCCCCTGGTGTGGGATCTCGCCCACATCGCCAACCAGGAAGACCTGTGGCTGGTGCGCACGGCCGGCCGCCGCCCCGGACTGCGCCCCGACCTCGACCCGCTCTACGACGCCTTCCGCCACCCCCGTGCCGACCGCCCGGCCCTGCCCCTGCTCGACCCGGCCGCAGCCCGTGACTACGCGGCCGCGGTCCGCACCGAGACCTGGGACGTGCTGGACGGCGTGGACACCTCACCCGACAACCCCGATCCACTGCTCGCCGACGGCTTCGTCTTCGGCATGCTCGCCCAGCACGAACAGCAGCACGACGAGACGATGCTGGCCACGCTCCAACTCCGCGAGGGCGCACCCGTCCTGCACGCGCCCGCGCCACCCCCCGCACCCGCCGACGCCGACCGGCTGCCCCGCGAAGCGCTGGTCCCCGGCGGCCCGTTCACCATGGGCACCAGCACCGAGCCATGGGCACTGGACAACGAGCGCCCTCACCACACGGTGGACGTCCCCGCGTTCTCGCTGGACACGGTGCCCGTCACCAACGCCGCCTACCAGGAGTTCATCGCGGCCGACGGCTACCGCGACCGCCGGTGGTGGACGCCCGAGGGATGGCGACACGTCCAGGAGACCGGGATCGAGGCGCCGTTGTTCTGGTTCCGGGAACGCGGGCGGTGGCTGCGCCGCCGGTTCGGCGTCATCGAGGAGGTGCCCACCGACGAGCCGGTCGTGCACGTGTGCTGGTACGAGGCCGACGCGTACGCCCGATGGGCCGGCCGACGGCTGCCGACCGAGGCCGAGTGGGAGAAGGCGGCCCGGCACGACCCGGCGACGGGCCGCTCCCGCCGCTACCCCTGGGGCGACGCCGCGCCCGGTACCGAGCACGCCAACCTCGGGCAGCGCCACCTCCAGCCGGCCCCGGCCGGCAGCTATCCGGCCGGGGCCGCACCCAGCGGCGCCCGGCAGCTGATCGGCGACGTCTGGGAGTGGACGTCCTCGGACTTCACCCCCTACCCCCGCTTCACGGCCTTCCCCTACAAGGAGTACTCGGAGGTCTTCTTCGGCCCCGACCACAAGGTGCTGCGCGGCGGCGCCTTCTCCGTCGACCCGGTGGCCTGCCGGGGCACCTTCCGCAACTGGGACTACCCGGTCCGACGGCAGATCTTCGCCGGCTTCCGCACCGCCCGCGACGCCTCCGAGGACGGGAACAGCTGATGTGCCGCCACCTTGCCTATGTAGGACCGCCCGTGACACTGGCGCGGGTGCTCACCGAGCCCCCGCACAGCCTGTACGAGCAGTCCTGGCAGCCGGCCGGGCAACGCCACGGGACGGTCAACGCCGACGGGTTCGGTGTCGGCTGGTACCCGGCCGAGCAGGACACCTCCGGGGGTGACGCCGGTTTCCCCCGGCCAGCCCGTTACCGGCGGGCGGTACCGATCTGGGCCGACGCGAACCTCCCCGAGCTGGCCGGGACGATCCGCAGCCACGCCGTGTTGGCCGCCGTCCGCTCCGCCACCGAGGGCACCACCCACGACGAGTCGGCGGCAGCCCCCTTCCGCGACGGCGGCTGGCTGTTCAGCCACAACGGGACTGTCCCCGACTGGACCCGGCTGCCCACCGACCTCACCCCCGCCGAGCTGCTGGCACTGGACGCCCGCAGCGACTCGGCCCTGCTGTGGGCCATGATCGCGCGGCGTCTGCGCCAGGGTGAACCGCCCGCGGGCGCCCTGGCCGCGGTGGTCCGTCAGATCGCCGACGCCCGGCCCACCGCCCGGCTGAACCTCCTGCTCACGGACGGCCACACCATCGCCGCCACTGCCTGGGGCGACACCCTGTGGTACCGCACCGGACCCGGCACGGCACTGGTCGCCTCCGAACCTGACGGCACACCCGGTGCATGGCGGGAGGTCCCCGACCGCTCCCTGCTCCTGGCCACTACGACAGGCGTACGGATCCTCCCGCTGCACACCCCCCGCCCACACCCCGAGGATCAACACTCCATGACCGACGGCCGTTTCACCCTCGACGACCGGCTGCCCGCCGACTACTTCACCACCACGCTCCAGTCCGACGTGCGCGAGGGCCTGGGCAGCGCGCCACGCACCCTGCCGCCCAAGTGGTTCTACGACAAGCGCGGCAGCGAACTCTTCGAGCAGATCACCGAGTTGCCGGAGTACTACCCCACCCGGGCCGAACAGGAGATCCTCACCCGCCGTGCCCCGGAGATCGCCGCACTGACCCGGGCCGCCACCCTGATCGAGCTCGGCTCCGGCTCCTCCCACAAGACACGGCTGCTCCTCGACGCCCTCTCCGCCGCCGGCACACTGCGCCGTTACGCGCCCCTGGACGTCAGCGCCTCCGCCCTTGAGGAAGCCGGACGTGCGATCAGCCGCGACTACCCGGGGCTCACCGTCCACGCCACCGCGGCCGACTTCGAGGCCGGCCTCGCGCTGTCCGACGAGCCCGGACCGCGCCTGCTGGCCTTCCTCGGCAGCACCATAGGCAACTTCGACGCGGAGCAGCGCGGCGCCTTCTACCGCACCCTGTCGCTCGCCCTGAGCAGCGACGACGTCCTCCTGCTCGGCGCCGACCTGGTCAAGGACCCCGGCATCCTGGTCCGCGCCTACGACGACGCGGCCGGTGTGACCGCGGAGTTCAACAAGAACGTGCTGCACGTCCTCAACCGCGAACTCGGCGCCGACTTCGCCCCCGACCTCTTCGACCACGTCGCCCTGTGGAACCCCGAGTTCGAGCGCATCGAGATGAGGCTGCGCTCCCGCACCGCCCAGACCGTCAAGATCCCCGACCTCGACCTCACCCTCGACCTCGCCGCGGGCGAGGACCTGCGCACCGAACTGTCGTGCAAGTTCCGGCGCGACACCCTCACCGCGGAACTCAAGGAGGGCGGCTTCACCGTCCGCCGCTGGTGGACCGACCCGGCCGCCCGCTTCGCCCTGGTCATGGCGGTGCCCAACTAGGACCGTCTACGACTCCGCCGCCGCCCCGGGTCACAACATCCTGTCGGTGTACGGGAGTTGCGACCCGGGGCGGGACGGTGCGGTGAAGGCCTGGGACGGTTCGCCTACGCGGCCGGTCGGCGGGGCGGTGCTTCGACGCCCGTCATCGCGAGGGCCGGCGGCGGGAGCCGGTCACCGCTGATGGTGATCCGCGCGACGGCGGCGTTCAGCTCCTGGAGTTCGTCGCGGCTGAACCTCACCTCTTCCGCGCCGATGTTCTCCAGGAGGTGGGACAGCCTGGTGGTGCTGGGGATCGGTACGATCCACGGCTTCTGGGCCAGCAGCCAGGCGAGGTCGATCTGGGCGGGCGTGGCGCCCTTGCGTACGGCCCACTCCTCCAGCAGCTGCACCAGCGGCATGTTGGCGGCCAGGTTGTCCCGGCTGTTGCGGGGCATCGCCGTCCGGCGGTCCTCCGCCACGAACCGGGTGTACGGGCTCATCGTGCCGGTGGTGAAGCCCATGCCCAGCGGCGCCCAGCACACGAAGCCGATCCCGAGTTCCTCACAGAGCGGCAGGACGTTCTCCTCCGGGCCGCGCCACAGCGTGGAGTACTCGTTCTGGATCGCGGTGAGCGGCAGGACCGAGTGGGCCCGGCGGACGGTCTGCAGACCCGGCTCGGAGAGACCCCAGTGCAGCACCTTGCCCTGGGCGACGAGGTCCTTCACCATGTCCGCGACGTCCTCGATCGGGACGGTGGGATCGACCCGGTGCTGGTAGAGCAGGTCGATGTGGTCCGTTCGCAGGCGCTTGAGCATGCCGTCGACGGCTCGGCGGATGTGGTCCGGGCGGCTGTTGAGACCGGTGAGTGCTCCGGTGTCCGGGTCGATCTCCCAGCCGAACTTCGACGCGATGACCACGTTGTCGCGGACGGGCCGTAGGGCGTCGCCGACGATCCGCTCCGACTCCCACGGCCCGTACGCCTCAGCCGTGTCGAAGAGCGTCACCCCCTGGTCGACAGCCGTCCGGACGAGGGCGACCATGTCCTTGCGGCTGGTGACGGGGCCGTACAGGTTGCCCGGCATCGTCTGGGTGCCGAGGCCGATGCTGGAGACCTTCAGCGACCCGAGCCTGCGGCGGCCGGTCTGCGTGACGGCGGCGGTCACTTGGTTCCGACGGCGGGCGGCGCCGCTGGTACCTGCGGCGGACGGTCCGCCATGTGCCTGTGCCTGCGCCGCTGTGGCGACCACCGAGGTGGCGGCCAGGCCGGCGGCGCCCATCAGGAAACCGCGACGGCCGCGGCCGGGCGAGTTGCCGTTCGCAGTGCTGTCCTGTTCATGCATGGGGTTACATCCCTCTGGTTGTCCGTTGAGAGCACCATCGGTGCGTCTTGGTGGTGGCGAGGAAGCAGGGGAGCCTGTTGCCCTGGGCAGGTCTGTGGCGGCAGAGCTGGACCATCGCGGGGACGAGCCCCCGGGCAGGTCGTCCGGCGGCTTCGATCTCTGTCGTGGCCTCGGAGGATGTCTGCTCGACCGGCGATACGCGGTCTGAGGCTCCGACGGTGCCGGGCGGTGAAGAAGATCCAATCATCAGGTTCCGTCGGGGTGGGAGGGCGCTCTGTTCCGGGTAATGCCACGGCCCCCCACGGTCGGCCAAAGCGGCCTTCATCTGGCTTGGAACAGGGGGTACGCCCTGGGATTCGCAGGCGTTCTCGGTCCCGCAGGACGCGAGGCGGTGCGGTCGGCCGGAGACTACGCACGAGTCGACGCGAGTTCGACGACGGTGATGTCGGACGGTGCGCCCACCCGCACCGGCGGGCCCCAGGCGCCGGCGCCCCGACTCACGTACAGCTGGGTGTCGCCGTAGCGCTCCAGACCCGCGACGGTGGGGTTGGCCAGCTCGGCGAGGAAGTTGCCCGGCCATAGCTGGCCGCCGTGGGTGTGACCGGAGAGCTGGAGGTCGACACCGTGGCGGACGGCGTCTTCTATGACGACGGGCTGGTGGGCGAGGAGTACGGCGGCCCGGGAACGGTCGCGGTCGCCGAGTGCCTTGTCGAAGTCGGGGCCCTGGCCCTCTTCCTCACCCCGGACGTCGTTGACGCCGGCCAGGTCGAAGCCGGGCAGTTCCGTGCGGGCGTTCTCCAGCGGGCGCAGCCCCAGCTCCCGTACCTTCTCGATCCATGGCTCGGCGCCGGAGATGTACTCGTGGTTGCCGGTGACGAAGTACGCGCCGTGCCGTGCCCGGAGCCGGGCGAGTGGTTCGACGGCCGGGGCGAGGTTCTCGACGCTGCCGTCCACCAGGTCGCCGACGACCGCGATCAGATCGGGTTGGGTCGCGTTGATGGTGTCGACGATCCGCTGGGAGAAGCCGCGGCCCAGAATCGGACCGACGTGGATGTCGCTGACGACGGCGATGCGGAACCCGTGCGCACTACGGGGGAGTCTGGCCAGCGGAACGGTGATGCACTTGACCTCCGGCCCCCGGAGGAGACCGTACGTGCCGTGGCCCACGGTTCCCACGGCGACGGCCGCCGCGGCGCCGCCCACGATGCGGGAGACGAAGAGACGACGGGACGGGTCGGTGGGGGCGTTGCCGGTCGATGGCGTGGTCTCCGGTGCCTGCGGGCGGTCCAGTACGACGACGGGCCCGGCGGTGGCTCCTGCGGCATCGGAGTCGCCGCGACACACCGGTTCGGACCGTGGCCGGCCGTCCGAAACGGCTTCCTCCGCGCCGCCGTCACCCGGCTGTGCTTCCGCTGATCGCGGCACCGGCGGAACCCGCTTCTGCGGATCGGCCGCGGCATCCCGACGCGCGAACCACCGGCGCAGCACGGGCCGGACGGCCTCACCGGCCAGCAACGCGAGCAGCAGGTAGACGAAGAGCGCCATCCACAGGTACCCGGGCCAGGCCAGGATCTGCTGCACGCGGAAGGGCACGGTGTCGCCCTCCGCGGTCATGGCCCCCATCGACAGCAGGGGGCCGGCCACGAAGACGACGCTTCCTCCTCGCCGGAGGAGCGAGCCCCGTGGCGTGGTGCCCCGGACGAGACGGCGCCAGACGTACCAGTGGAGTGCGCCGAGCAGTACGAGCACGGCGATCAAGACAAGGGTGAGGACAACGACCACGACCCTGCGCAGCCCTTTCTTTGAGATGTCCGCGGGCTGCTCAACCGAGGCTGCCGAGCCAGTCGCCCACCTCTGCCTCGGCACGGTCCATGTCGTCTCGCGAGATCGTGAACGCGTTGCTGATCACGGTGGAACCAGAAAGGGTTTCGGTGATGTTTTCAACGGTTCCCGAAAGTCGGCTTCCGCCATGGACGCTGAACGGGACGATGGTTTTTCCGGTGAACTCGTGCTGCTCAAGGAAGCTGTACACCGGCATGGGCAGGTCGTACCACCAGATCGGATAACCGATGAACACGGTGTCGTACTCTTCGAGATTCGGGACCAGGGCTTTGAGCTTCGGCCTGCCGTTTGCCTCTTGTTGCTCGAGAGCGAGGTCTTCCAGCGTTCCGTGATCGAGCGGTAGCTTTTCCGCCGTCTCGATACGGAACACGTCGGCCCCGAGGCGCCCTTCGATGAGCTGTGCGACGTGCTGGGTGTTTCCGAGGACTTCGCCGCCCACGATGTGCGTGCTGTTCTGCTCGTCCTCGGTCATGTTGTTCGGGTCGGTGGTTTCCGGCATCGAAAAATAGGCCACCAGAGTGCGTGACTCCTTCAGGGGACGGTCAACCTTCGACGGTCCTGAACCGCTGGATGTCTCGGCCGCCCCCTCTATTATCGAGCAGCCCGAGACAGCGGCACCTGCCAATGTCGCACCGGCCAGTGCAAGGAAATTTCGACGTGTCGTGCTTGCCATGTCGTGAACTCCTTCTACATGGTGAGTCGTTCTTGGTGTATTCGCCGCGTGGAGACTCCCGTTCGCCACAGCAGGCGCTGGTTCGCCAATACGGCGGGGTTCGGGCCCACGATGAAGAACGCGCCCTTCTTGACCGCCTCTGACGGCAGTGCGCCGGCGAGATCCTCGCGGCGGAAACGGCCGACTCTGACGGTGACCTGCAATCGGCTGTCAGGTGCTGCCTGGTACTTCTTGAGCACATCGCGGTAATAGGTGTCTTCAGGGCTGCGAACTGCCCACAGCAGATGAATGTCCCGCGTCGTGTGGTGGGCTGCCACCAGGCTGAGCAGCGGAGCCACGCCCGCGCCCATCCCTACGAAGACGAGCGGAGTTTCCTGGTCCTGGTTCTGGACGATCGACTCGAAGCGGCCGAACGGCCCCTCCAGACGCACGCGGGTTCCCGTCTCGACGCTGTCGAGGCGGCGGGTGAAGTCTCCGTGCTGACGGATCGTGAAAGTCAGTGTTTCCCGGTTGTCGTCGGTCACGGAGAAGGGATGCCATTCCCTACTGACAGCGGAGGATCCCTCGAAACTGAGGAAGAGGAAATCGCCCGCTCGCAGGGTGGCGGCCTTGCTGTCGAGGTGCACCGACACCCTGCGGGTCATCCTGCCGAGTGTTTCATTGCCGATGACCGTACCCGTCAGATAGGTGTCGGGCGCGATCCACTTCTTCCAGGCGTAGATGCCCAACGTCGTCACGGTGTAAAAATCGAAGAGCGTCATGAACGCAAAGTACTGATTCACTCTCACCAGGAGGTGGGCGTGCAGCCAGATCATTCCCACGGTCACTAGGTTGAGCCGATGAATCCACACAGAGAGCCGACGTCGGAAAACGGTCTCCAGAATTCCCTTGGCCCTCAGCAGCAGTCTCGACCTGTCGACCAGCCACCCGCTCATGAAGAACACGGAGAAGCACAGCACTCCGAGCGCTCCGTAGAACGACCAATCCCCCAGGTCGCGGGCCAGAAGGCTCGGCGAGTAGGTGTAGTCGCGGTGCACATAGGCGGTGGCGATGGCCAGCACGCCGAGCATCCCGTGCAGGCCGTAAACGGACGGCAGGCCCACGAAACGGTCCAGCCAGGACGGCCTCACACTGAGCAGGATGGACAGCAGCCACCAGGTGTAGGAGACCAGTCCGAGGAATATGTAGAAATTCAGGGGTCCAGGTGCGGTGGCTACAGAATCGTAGGTGAGAACCAGCGGGAGCGGAAACAGGACGGTAATGCTCCAGAACAGCAGCTTACGAAGCATTGTTCATACCCCAGCCGGATATCCGGTCAGATCCTCGCGGGTTCGTGTCCCGTACGTTGTGCAGGTTGACATGGACGAGCGCCGCCATGGCCAGCACGGCAACTGTCATCAGGGCGATCACTTTGTATTTCGGCTTCACACACAGGCTCTGTTCAAGGGGGGAGCGGCGTACGTGAGTTCAGTCGTGCACCGTGGGTACGCGGATCAGGTCGTCATCGCGCGCTCGACTGCCACGGGCAGGGCCGGCTCATGGCCGCAGATGAGGGGGTTCTCGCTGAGCGCCGCCGATGAGGCGTCGGCGCGGGTGGGGCACGGTGCCGGAATGGCCTGCCGGCCCACTCAGCAGCGGAACACCTGAAGTGACGCGAGTGAGGGGTTGCCCGAGGAACCCGACGCGGCGTGCGACGCGGCAAGCACGCCTGGACACGGTGCGTTGAACTCGTACGCTCTGAGACCACCGACGGAGGGTGTCGCGGTGGCGCGGCGCCGGTCACGGCCCGCCGCCCAGGAAGCGCGGTTCGCGATCTGCCCGTCCTTGCCGCACGTGGTGAACTCGTCGGCGTCGTCGGTGAGGGCCACGTGCGTTGACGGTTCCTGGGATGCCGAGGCAGAACTGGAGGTGGCGAGTGCGGACGACACGGTGGGTACCGTCATGCCGATGAACTGCAGGGTCACCAGGAGGGCGGCCAGAGCGAGCACGAACCGGGGTGCTCCGTCTCGTGGCACACGCCTCCTTTCGACCGTCTGCATTCACTCGACCTTCGTCCGGGGGTGGGAACGTGAGAACTTCGCTCTGTGCGGCGCTCCGGAAAACTCCGGTGGACGAGGCTCACGTCGTGAGCGACCGTATGGGCCTCACGCTCTCCGTGCACCGGTGGTGGGCCCGCCACCGACGGCGCGCCAACCAGGAGCGCGCGGGACCTCCGCGCTCATGACCACCCTGCGGGAAGGGCCCACCGTGCGACAGGCCGTGTTGTGCCAGGGAGCGCTGATCAGGGTAATGACAGGGCCCCCCAACCTTCCTCCCACGCGGATCGGGTTTCTGATAGGGGTGTGCCCGCGACCACGTCTGTGCCCGGTCTCCGACACGCTCAGGTAAGCGGCGGGGCGTGGGTCAAGTGAAGATCTTCCGCTCCACGACACGTGAGTCGTGGCTCGGGATCACCTCGCAGTCGAGCGACTCGATCCTGCGAAGGCTCTCCTCGTGGGCGACGAGATTGGTGTAGTAGCCCGGAGGAATGTGGTCGGCGTCGTCGTCGCCGTGCCAGTTGTCGTAGAGGTAGACGCAGTCACCGGCGATGAGGTAGCGACGTTCCGCAGCCTCGACGAGGATCCCCTGTGACCCCGGTGTGTGGCCGGCGCGGCACGTCTGCGAGTGGTGGACTCTGCTGATCCTTCAGGACGCCTTCGACGGCTACACCCGCTTCGATCAGTTCCAGGAGAACCTGGGCGTCTCCTCAAATGCGCACCACCGGCTCAAGGCCCTGGTGTCCGACGGCCTGCTGGAGCGCCGCCCCTACCAGACCAACCCCGTGCGTCACGAGTACGTGCTCACCGCGCTGGGGCGCTCCCTGTGGCCGGTCATCGTGGCGCTGACGGCGTGGGGCAACTCCCGCCTCGCACGGGAGGGACGGAGCATGGTCCTCAATGACACGGCCACGGGCGAGGAGGTCGACCCCGTCGTCGTCGACGCGTCGACCGGCCGCCGCCTCGACGGCAGTGACGCCTGTGCCTTCACCGCCGGCCCGGCGGCGAGCGACGCCATGCGCGCCCGTCACGGCCATCGGAGGCGAGGTCCCGGAGGAGTCTCTGCCGACCAGGTCTGATGAGGTCACCCTTCGGGTCAACGGGGCCGAAGGCGGAGGCCCCGCACATCGGGGGCCACCGAAACCGTGGGCGCCAACCTTCTTCGGGAACAACTGTTGGTTCCTGCTGGAGGCGGCATTGGTGGCCACAGCCGTGGCGGCGGTGACGGCTAAGGGGACCGAGCAGCCGACGAAGGCCGGCGGCTGCCCGTCCCTGCGTCGATCACGTCAAGCACGGCAGGTGACGTCGTCCTTCGGCAGGCGCCCCCTGGGGCGTTCGAGGCGCGGGGTCAGTCCCGGAGAACCCCGATACGCCGCAGCCACGACCGCACTTCGGTGTCGGCGTCCCGGACTTCCTCGCCGCGTACCGCGAGCCCTTCCGCGATGGTCGCGCCCCGGCACGACGCGGCGTAGTCGCGCTCGGTGGTGCCCAGTCCACTCATCGCGTACGTCGTGACCGGATGAACCGTCTTGCCGGTGAAGTCGTACCTCTCGGCGAAGGTCGACATGAGCATCGGGGCTCTGACGTTCCAGATGGGACTGGCCAGCAGCACCACGTCGTAGGAGTCGATCGAGGACGGGGGGCCGATGATGGCCGGCCGCGCATCGGCGTTCTGTTCGCGGACATTGCGGGCGACCGTCTCGTCGTAGTCGTCCGAGTACGGGTCGACGGGTTCGATGCGGTGTACGTCGCACTCGACGCGCTCGCCGATCATTTTGGCGAGGACCTCGGTATTACCGGTCCTGAGATTCCTGCGCCCGCCGTTGTAGTAGTTCTCGCCCGCTCGGGAGAAGTAGGCCAGCAGGACCCGCGTCCCGGGCGAGGTCGTCGCGGCCGGTCGCTCGGTGGATTCCGGTGCGGGTCCGCCCGACCGCGACGGGGAACAGCTCGTGATCTGGACACCGGTCATGACGGTGGCTCCTCCCAGAAGTACGCCGCGAAGGAGCGCCCGCCGCCCCGGCGCGGCGGGCCGGTCCTTCCCGGCGCCCAGTTCTGCTCCTGGTCCGCGCCCCGTCATCCGCTGGCCCCGCGAAGGAGACGGACGGCGTCGAGATCGTCGCGCAGTGCCCGCGGCTCGCCTTCGACAGGGAGGTCCGCGGGGTCCAGCACACCATCCACGGAGCCGGATTCGTCGGGCTTGAGAGCTCCGAGGAGCTCCACCCAGTCCGACGGCTCCACTCCCTCGGCGGCGATGAGCTCGAACGTCTTGCCCAGCGCGGTGACCGTGAGCAGGCTGCGTACCAGCGTCTCGGCGATCTGGTCGCGGGCGATCCCGCCGTCGGCCGTACCGCCCTGTTCCAGGACGAGGCGTCGCTGGGTGGGTCCCGCGTGGTCGAACCATCCGGGCCGGACGATGGTGTAGGGCAGGCCGCTGGCCCTCAAGAGGCGCTCGGAGCGCCGCTTCCAGGGGCTGTTGCCCGGGATGTCGCTGCGCGTGGAGTAGACGGAGGTCATCAGCGCCACCCGGGGCCGGGCTCCGTCGAGGGCTCCCAGGATGTTGCGTACGCCGCCGTAGTCGACGTGCGCACGGGCGTCCGGGCGGGAGTCGGCGCCGGATCCGTGGGTGAGGACGATCGCGTCGGCTCCGCCGACCGCACGCCGCAGGGAGGCCGGATCCTCCAGGTCTCCCTGGACCAGCTCGACGTCGGGGAGCCGCTGTTCGGCTCGCCGCACGTCGCGTACGAGCGCCCGCGGGCGCAGGCCGTGCTGCTGTGCGGCGCGCACCGCGAACTGCCCGATGCTGCCGGTCGCGCCGACCATGAGTACGTCGGTGATCTTCTGGTTCTGGGACATGATGAGGCCCTGGTCGTGAGGGGGTGCCGCCGCGAGGGCGGCGGCGCGGTGGAGACCCCCGCGCGCGGGCGCTTCGGCCCCAGGAGGGTGTGGGCACCCGCGCGCGGGAGTTCTGCGGCGGTGGTCACCGCCTGCCGGTTCAGCCGTCCAGACGCCGCGAGCTGAGCCACTGGACCATGGCCGGGTCGTGGTGGTCGAAGAACAGTGAGGCACCGGTCTCCAGGGTGGCGATGGCCGACATCTGGCCGTCGGTGAGCTCGAAGTCGAAGATGTCGAAGTTCTCCGCCATGCGGTCGGGGCGGACCGACTTCGGGATCGCGACGACGTCACGCTGGGTCAGCCAGCGGAGCACGACCTGGGCCACGGACTTGCCGTGCTTCGTGCCGATCTCGCTCAGCAGCGGGTGGGTGAAGATGTCGTTCTTGCCCTCGGCGAACCCGCCCCACGACTGGAGCTGCACCCCGTGCTCACGCATGAGCTCCTGGTCGGCGACGCGCTGGAAGAACGGGTGGGTCTCGATCTGGTTGACCGCGGGCGTGATCTCGTTGTTGATGATCAGGTCGAGGAGCCGGTCGGGGTAGAAGTTGGCGACGCCGATCGCCTTGGTCCGGCCCTCGCGGTTGAGCTCCTCCATGGCGCGCCACTGGCCGTACACATCGCCGTAGGGCTGGTGCATCAGGTACAGGTCGAGATAGTCCAGGCCGAGCTTGTTCAGCGAGGTCTCGAAGGCGCGCTTGGTGTTCTCCTGCGCGGGCGCGTCCTCGACCCACAGCTTGGTGGTGACGAACAGCTCCTCGCGCGGGACGCCGCTGTTCTTGATCGCGCGGCCGACGGCCTCCTCGTTCTGGTACGCGGCGGCCGTGTCGAGCAACCGGTAGCCGGCCGCGAGGGCCTCGGTGACGGCCTGTTCGGTCTCGTCGGCCGGGATCTGGAAGACGCCGAAACCGAGGATCGGCATCTCTACGCCGTTGTTGAGGGTGACGGTCTGCATGGGTTTTCCTTCTGCGTTGGACAGGGTTGGGGCAAGGTGAGCGGTCAGCCTTCGAGCGGGCGCGGGCCCGCGTCGGTGGAGGCGGCCGGAGTCTGGTGAGGGGCGCGAGTGCGCAGCAGCACGGTGGCTACGACGCTCACGGCCACGACCGCCGCGGCGATCAGCAGGCTGGTGTGCAGACCGGAGACGAACCCGGTCCGGTCGGCGACGAGCGCGCCGAAGACCGCGACGGCCAGGGCGCCGCCGAGCTGGCGGGCCGCGTTCAGCACACCGCTCGCGACGCCGGCCCGCTCGGCCGGCACCTTCTCCAGCACGAGCGCCGTCAGCGCGGTCACGGCCATCGCACCGCCCGCGCCGACGGGCACCATCAGGAGCACGGTCAGCCACACCGGTGCGGTGGCGGGGAGGGCCACCATCGCCAGCAGGCCCGCGGTGATCAGGGACTGGCCGCTGATCACCGGCATCCGCGCACCGAACCGGGTGGCCAGGCGGGCGGCGACGGGGCCCATGAAAGCGGTGAGTACGGTCATCGGAAGGAAGGCCACGCCGGTGGCGAGCGCGCTCAGCCCGTGCACCTGCTGGAGATACAGCCCCAGCAGGAAGATCATTCCGTAGAAGCCGACGTTCAGGGCGAACCCGATGGCGACCGAGAGCGACATGATGCGGGAGCGCAGCAGGGGCAGCGGTGTCATCGGATGCCGTCCACGGACCTGTGCGACCAGGTAGACGGCGGCTGCCACGATCGCCAGGGCGAAGGCGACCAGTACCCGCCCGGTGCCGAACCCGTCGGCACCGGCTTCGATGACCGCGTACGTCAGCGCGCCCATGGTGGCCACGGCCGCCACCTGGCCGATCCAGTCGAAGGGCACCTCCTGGCGCGGGGAGGGCTGGGCGCGCCTGAGGAGCAGCAGGGCCACCGCGCCGACGGGCAGGTTGACGAAGAAGATCATCCGCCAGTCGACGAGGGTGAGCAGCCCTCCGGCCACGGGTCCGGCGGCGGCGCCGACGGAGCCGCCGACGCCCCACAGGGCGATGGCCCTCGCCCGGGCCGCCGGATCGGGGAACGTCTCCCGCAGCAGGGAGAGGGAGGACGGAACGACGACCGCGGCCCCGGCTCCCTGCACCAGCCGCGCCGCCACCAGAACGCCCAGATTCGGCGCTATGGCGCAGACTGCGGACGCCACCACGAACAGGCCCAGGCCGGCGGCGAACGCCTGCCGGGCCCCGATACGGTCACTGACCGCGCCCGCGGACAACAGGAACGCGGCGAAGGCGAGGGTGTAGCCGTCGACCACCCACTGCAGGCCCGTCATCCCGCTGTCGAAGCCGCGTCCGATCGAGGGCAGGGCCACGTTCACGATCATCGCGTCGACCATGATCGTGAAGAAGCCGAGCAGCACGGCGGCCAGCGCCGGACGTGCGCCGGACGTGGTCCGCGGCGGCGGAGAGACCGCACCGACCTGGGGCGATATGGGCGAGGCGGGCGTGGACAAGGGACGATCTCCTGAACTGGGAAGGCCGAGTGCTTGAAGGCTGGGGGCTTACGGAGATCGAGCTTCGCGCCTGATCGGCTCCGGTGGCAGGCCGGGTTGTGCCGGGGAGCGCCGTTCAGGGGTGCGACAGGGCCCCCCACACGCCTGCCGCGCAGGTCAGTGTGGTGTGAGACTGAGGTCATGGCAGCTGAGCAGAGCAGGAGCAGGAGCGCCGACGTGGAACTGGGCCGGTTCCTGCGCGCGCGTCGCACCCAGACCAGCCCCGACCAGGTCGGTCTCACCATGAGCACCGGCCTGCGCCGCACCCCGGGCCTGCGCCGCGAGGAGTTGGCCACGCTCTCCGGCATCAGCATCGACTACTACGTCCGCCTGGAGCGCGGCAAGGAGACCCGGCCCAGTCCCGCGGTCCTCGACGCCCTCGCCCGCGCCCTGCGCCTCGACGACGCCGAACACCAGCACCTGCGCGAGCTCGCGGCCCTGGCCGCGCGGTACGCCCCCGAGCCCCCGCCGCCGCCCAGCCGAACCGTGCGCCCGCACGTGAAGCTGGTCCTGGAGACGATGCGTCCGAGCCCGGCCTACGTCATCAGCCGCAGCATGGACCTCCTCGCCTGGAACCCCGGCGGCCTCGCCCTGTACGCGGGGCTGGACGACTGGCCCGCCACTCAGCGCAACATCGCCCGCTACCTCTTCATCCACCCCACCGCGCGCACCCTCTTCCCGGACTGGGACCACCAGGCCCGTGGCTGCGTCGCCCGGCTCCGTGCCCTGGCCGGCACCGACCCGGACGCTCCCGACCTCACCAGCCTCGTGGGTGAACTCCTGCTCAAGAGCCCCGAGTTCGTCAAGCTGTGGGAGCGCTACGACGTCGTGGGGCGCAAGAACGTCAGGAAGACCTTCCATCACCCCCAGGTCGGGACCCTCACCCTCAGCGGTCAGAGTATGTATCTGGAGGGCACCCCTGGCCAACGTCTCGGCGTCTACACCGCCGACCCCGGCACCCCCGACCACGACGCCATGCTCCTGCTCGACATGACCGTGTCCCGGCCCGCGGGTCAGCCGCCTGCGAAGGCAGCCGACCAGCAGCAGCGCGCACAGTCCTGACGAACCCCAGCGCGGGCTCAGGTGGAGGACGACGTGGTCTCGTCCCGGGACGAGGCCGGTTCGCGCGGTGCCGGCTGGGAGCCGAGCAGGTCGAGGAGGACCAGGGCGTCGTAGTCCGGGGTGCCTGGCTCGGCGTGGTGGGTGATGAGCCGGTGGCCCGGTGTGCCCTCCAGCTCCATGGTCTGGTGGCCGAGAGTGAGGTCGCCGACCTCCGGGTGGTGGAAGGTCTTGCGGCCGTAGGCGTGGACCTTGACGTCGTAGCGCTCCCAGAGGCGGGCGAACTCCGGGCTCTTGAGCAGGAGTTCACCCGCGAGCCGGGTGAGGTCGGGTGCGTCGGGGTCGGTGCCGGCCAGCGCGTGGAGCCGGGCGACGGAGCCGCGGACCTGGGCGGCCCAGCCGTGGAAGAGGGTACGCGCGGTGGGGTGGAGGAAGAGGTAGCGGGCGAGGTTGCGCTGCCTGGCCGGCCATTCCTCGATGCCGGTCAGCAGGCGCAGCCCGCTCGGATTGGCGGCGAGCAGGTCGCCGGTGCGGCTGACGACGTGCGCCGGGTTCGGCCGCAGGCTCTCCAGCAACAACTTCACGCCCGGCCGGACGGTCCTGCTGGGTGCCGTGGGAGGTTCCGGCGCGATACGGGCGGCGAGGGCGGCCAGACCGCGCAGGTACTCGTGCTCGTCCTCCTCCAGGCGCAGCGCCCGGGCCAGGGAGTCGACGACGGACGCGCTGGGCCTGGTTTCCTTGCCGCGTTCCAGGCGGATGTAGTAGCCGACGCTGATGCCGGAGAGCGTGGCCAACTCCTCGCGGCGCAATCCGGGCGTGCGGCGCGGCCCGGAGCCCACAGTGAAACCGGCCTCGGCGGGGCTGATCCGAGCTCGGCGGTCGCGCAGGAAGCGCCCCAGCTCGGTGCCCTCGCTCGTGGGCTGCTCACGTGTCATGCCTTCGAGTGTGCGGACGCGGGCGACCGTTCGGTAGGCGCGTGGGGGGCCCTGTCACACCCTGGAACACGGTTCCCCGGCACAGCGCGGTCTGGCACATGACGCGTGCGCGAGAGGACCCTCGACCACGTCAGGCTCTTTGCCCTGGCGGCCCTGTACGCCGTGTGGCCGAGCGCCACGAGCGCGACCGCGCGGCTCAAGGACATCGTGATCGCCGAGAACTTCGACGTCTTCGACGTCACGCTGACGCCCGACGAGGTGTCCGACATCGACGCCCTCGACACCGGGCTGTGCAGCGGACCCGCCCCGGAGAACATCCGGCGGGACACGTTCGGCACCCGCTGACGCCGACGCCTGTGTGCCTCGGAGGAGCGACTCCGAGGCACACAGGCGTCGGGCGACTGCGTACGAGGACTACGGCCGCTCGCCGAACAGACCCGAAAGCTGTCCCACGTGTTCGAGGTCGTCGAGCTTGCGGGCACTGACGGTCCAGGAGTCCACGTCCTGAGCCGAGGCCGCTTCCTGCCATTTGGCCGTGAGCTCGTCCCAGGTGACACCGCCCCGCGCGCTGTGGCCGCGTGGGTGGTCGACTCTTTCGGTGACGGCCCTGCCGTCCCGGGTCGTGATGGTGACGACGGCTCCGCGGCCGTTGGGGGCCTCGGCTTCCAGGAGAGGGTTCACGACCAGGGTGATCCTGCTCCGCAGAGGGGCGAAGGCGAGGTCGTCGAGCACAGCGGGGAAGGGCGTCTCGTTCAGCTTCAGTCCACCGCGCAACAGCGCGACAGTGAGCATGTCCTGAAGGCAGATGTTGCGCATCCGCCGGTCGTCCACGACCCGCAGGGCACGGGCCGGCATCCCCACCTCCACCGCGGAGATCGTCTCGGTGCCGATGGCATGGCGGGCGACGAGCGACAGGGCCGCCTCGACGGGGGCGTGGATCGGGTAGCCGGCCCGTACGAACTTGAAGTTCGCTCCCATCACCGCGAAGTCCTGGCCCAGGCCACGCGTCACGGTCTCCACGGCGCCGTCCGCTCCCCAGGCGTCGAACAGACCGTGCGGGTCGCCCAGGATGTCCTCGCACCCCTCGAACCCGGTGGCCGCCATCAGCGCGGCACTGACGCCCGCCATGGCGTACTGGCCGTTGCAGAACGCCTTGCTGATGTGCCGCTTCTCCTGGAACAGAGCGACCAACCCGTTCGCCTGGAACGTGGCCAGCGCCATCGCGTGGCAGTACCGCTCGGGTGTGAGCCCCATGAGTCGACTGCTCGCCACCGCGGCGCCGACCGCGTGCAGGAAGTCCGCGTTGAGATGGCGCCGTTCCTTGACGCCGAACAGACCGCCGCATGCCTCGATGAGCCGGACTCCGATGTCATAGCCGAGAACCACGGCGTTCAGGAGTTCCGCGCCGGCCGAGCACTGCCGCTCGGCCACGGCGAGGGCCGCGTGGACCAGGGTCGCGCCGGGATGGCCGCCGACGACATGCGCGCCGTCGATCTCGTCCGCGTGGCCCGCGGTTCCGTTCGCGAGAGCGGCGAGGGGAGCGGAAACCCGCAGGGAAGTACCCAGCACGCGGGCCTCAGGAGGGCCGGCCTGAGCTGTGACGTAGCGCGCTGCGAGGGTGCCGGCCGGCTGTTCCCTGCCGAAATGGGCACTGGCCATCTCGTCCAGGATCACCTGCTTCGCACGATCGCGTACCTCCTCGGGAATCCGCTCCACCGAGGTGGAGGCCGCGTACTGGGCGAGAGTGAGAGTCGTCGATCGAGACATGATGTGTGTACGTCCCCTTGCTCCGAGTCCGATACCGGCCAGGCGCCGGCGTCTGGGGCCCTAGCCGTTGGGCTGGGCCTGTCCGATGCCGAGCGCCCGGAACGTGTAGACGAATCCGCCGTTGTCGCCGCCGACCACCAGGTAGCCGTCATGGGTTCCGGGCTTGATCGCCAGGTTGGTGGTGAGCAGTTCCGGAGCCGGCATCGTCTGCGGCACGACGATGGTCGCCAGCAGGGCGCCATGGGGGCTGTAGACGTAGATCTTCCCGTCGCCGAAGGCGCACTGGTAGATGTTGCCGTCGGCGTCGACGGCGTTCGAGTCGAAGCCGCCCACGCCCTCGTCGCCGTACATGCCGACGCTCGGGTCGACCACGCTCTTGTGGTCGGCGGACAGCGGCAGATAGTCGGTGCGTCCGGCGCGGAACTCGCTGACCCACAGGGCCGAGTACGCCGGATCGAAGGAGATGCCGTTCGCCCCGGCCAGGCCGTCCATCAGCAGGGTGGGGTGTGTGCCGTCCGGATCGAACCTGATGACCCGGCCGGTCGGTTTCCAGGGCGTGCCCTGGAAGTCGGTGACGAACAGGGCGCCGTCCCGGTCGAAGGCGATGTCGTCGGCCGCCAGCGGTCGCCCGAGTACGTCGCCCGAGACCACGGTGGTGAATCCGGTGCCGTCGGGGTTCATCCGGTCGATCTTGCCGTTGAGGTCGGTGAGGTAGACCTTGCCGTCGGCCGGGCTGAACTGCAGCGAGGTGTACATGCTCGTCGAGGCCTGGTGAATGCCCTTTGTCCCGCGGGTGCGGAGGTCGAGTGCGATCACATCGGGTTGGCCGGTCGGCGCGGTCGAGTGGACCATGTACAGCTTGCCGTCCGGACCGAAGGCCGGCCCTTCCAGAGCGGTGATGTGGCCGAGAGGGCCGGGCGGGTCGAGCGGCGCGACCTGGGCGAACAGGCGGGCGGTGATGGTCTTCGCCTCGGTTGCGGGCACGCCGTTGGAGCCCGGTTGCGAGCCTTCGGCGACGGCACCGGTGACGCAGGCGGCCACCAGCACCGCCCCGGCCAGGCCGGCGGCGATGATAGAGCGGCGCCGCCCGGGGCGGACACCCCGGCCGAGGACATGTGTGAACCTCATCCGACGTCCACCGCCTCAAGAAGGAGTGCCGTGACTTCCTTGGGTGCCGTGACCATGGCGTCGTGAGTCGCATCCAGGACGCGGTACTGGAACCGGTCGTCGTCGGCATGCCGCTTTCGCACCCTGTCCAGGGCGTGCGGTTCCAGGGTCGACGGCACGCATTCGATGAACATGCCGGGATGGCTCCAGGCGCGGTCGGTGTTGCCCACCGGGTCCTGGTACGTCTTCAACGGCTGTGCGGTGGTACGGCTGTTGACCCATGCGGCGTCCGACGGATCGGTGACGCCGTACCAGGAGGCGTCGGACGGCGGGATGTACCAGCCTTCGCCGCCGTCCTGCGCCATCGCGATGTGGCCGGCGGCCCGGACGGGGCCGACCATGTCCCCGTGCGACTCTCCGGTCCGGGGAAGGTGCGCGTCGAGGAAGACGATTCCGCGCACCCGGTCGGCGATCCGCTCCATCGCACCGGACGCGACCATGCCCCCGTAACTGTGGGCCACGAGGACGGCGTCCTTGATGTCCTCGAACTCGAACGTCGAGACGAGGTCCTGGACATGGGTGTCAAGGCCTATTCCGGGATGGAGAAGGTGGGCTCGCTCGCCGAGGCCGGTCAGTGTAGGCGTATACACCACGTGACCTTCCTGCCGTAGCGCGGAAGCCACGCGTTTCCAGCACCAGCCCCCGTGGCGGCCGCCGTGCAGGAGCACGAAGGGTGGACGTTCCTTGATCGGTGCTGCCGACATGGCAGGTCACCTCCTGATCTGTCAGTGGGCCGAAAGGTAGGAACCGCCGAGAACGACGGGCCGGAGCGCGACGGTGAGGTCGTAGCGCAGAGGGACGCCGGTCGGGATGTCCATGCCGGCGATGGCGTCGCCGGAGAGGTCGTCGATGAGTCCGACCAGGGCCCGCAGGGTGTTTCCGTGGGCCACTACGAGGACGGTTCTGTTCGCGTGCAGGTCGGGGACGATGGCCGATTCCCAGTACGGCAGCAGGCGGGCGAGGACGTCATTGAGGGACTCGGCCGGCGGAACCCGAACGCCGAGCCTGCGATAGCGGGCGTCGGTGCTCTGGCTGAGGGGGTCGCCCTGTTCGGCGGAGGGTGGTGGGACTTCGTACGACCTCCGCCACCGACGGAGTTGTTCCTCGCCGAACTCGTCGCGGACCTGTTTCCTGTTCCTGCCCTGTAGGGCCCCGTAGTGGCGCTCGTTGAGGCGCCAACTGCGGTGGACGTCGATCCAGTGCCGGTCGGCGGCGTCGAGTGCGAGGTCGGCGGTGGTGACGGCGCGGCTCAGGAGCGACGTGTGCACGACGTCCGGCAGGAGCCCGGCCCGTGTCATCAGCTCTCCGCTCCTGCGCGCCTCGTCCCGCCCCCGTTCGGACAGCGGGACGTCGACCCAGCCGGCGAAGAGGTCCTGCGCGTTCCAGACGCTCTCCCCGTGCCGCAGGAGCACCAGTCGCCGTGCGGGCCGTGGGTGATTCATGGTGTCTCGTAGCCGCACTGTCCTGCTGCCGTCCGCTTGGTGGTGTGATCAGGCCGTGGCTTCAGCCGCGGGTTCGTGCGTGGTTTCAGCAGTGGTGCGTTCGAGGTCGAGCTGTCGTGTCTCGCCGACGATGAGGACGCAGATCAGACTGACGAGGCAGTAGCCGGCCAGGATGCAGCCGAAGGCGAACCCGCCGTAGGAGTCGATGACGGACGCCGCGATCAAGGGCGGAACACCACCGGCGAGCATGCCGGCCAGGCTGTAGCTGAGACCGGCGGCGGTGTAGCGGTAGCGGGTGTGGAAGAGCTCGGAGAGGAACGCACCCTGCGGCCCGGTGGCGACCCCGGAGATGAACATCGTCACGGGAACCCCGATCGCGAAGACCGCGCGGGAGCCGATGTCGAGGATGGGGAACAGGGCCAGTGCCCAGACGACGGCGACGGAGGCCGCGCCGACGATGACCCAGCGCCGTCCGAAGCGGTCGGAGAGGACCGCGCCGAGCACCACCCCGGCCGAGATCGTCAGGCCACCCACCATGGCCATGCCGAGCACGAAGGTGCGTGGCAGCTCCAGTACCACCGTGCCATAGCTGACCAGATAGGTTCCGCCGATGTAGGTCAGCGCGAAGCCGACCATCACCGTGCCCGCGGCGAGCAGCACCTGGAGGGGCTGGTGCCTGAACGCCTCGACGAACGGTATCCGCGAGGTGCCGGCTTGCTCGGCGTTGTTCTTGAACACCGGGGTTTCGTCGATCCGCAGCCGGATCCAGAGGCCGACGATGACGAGCAGGAAGCTGGCGAGGAACGGAATCCGCCAGCCCCAACTGGTGAACGTGTCACCGCTCATGAACAACGTGGTGAGGAAGAACGTGAGGTTGGCGAGCGTGATGGCGCCGCCTCCGCCGAAGTTGGGCATCATCGACCAGAAGCCGCGTTTGTCCTTGGGGGCGTGTTCGGAGGAGAAGAGGACAGCGCCGGCGAACTCGCCGCCCGCGGCGAGCCCTTGCAGGATGCGGAGCACGATGATCAGGACGGGTGCGGCCACGCCGATCTGGTTGGCGGTGGGCATGCAGCCGACGAGGATCGTGGCGGTGCCCATGAGCAGCATGGTGGCGATCAGGGACTTCTTGCGTCCCAGGCGGTCTCCGAAGTGTCCGAACAGGAGGCTACCGAAGGGGCGGGCCACGAAGGCGACGCCGTAGGTCGCGAACGAGGCGACGGTGCCCGCGGCCTCGCCGAGGGCGGGGAAGAACACGTGGGGGAAGACGAGAGCGGCGGCTGTGCCGTAGATGCCGAAGTCGTAGAACTCGATCACGGTGCCGATGAAGCTGGCGCTGGCGACACGTTTCATTCCCGGATGATTCGCCGCTTCGGCGGTCGAGCCGGGTGCTCCGGGGGGTGGGATCGTCTGTTCCTGTGAGTGCGTCATTGCATCTCCCTGTTGGCGACGCGGCTTCGTCGCGGCGTCGTTGGCGCCGACAGCCGGGGGAATCCGGTCCGTCGACAGGGTGCGGCGTTGCGCCGCGCATGCTCTGAGCGAGCGTCAGTCCAGGAGTCCGCGGGTGCGCAGGACTTCCTCTGCGATGCGGAAGGCCTCGCCGGCGGCGGGCAGTCCGCAGTAGATGGCGGTCTGGAGGAGGATTTCCTTCAGTTCCTCGACCGTGCAGCCGTTGGTGAGGGCGCCCTCGATGTGGTGGCTGAGCTGTGCCGGGCGGTTCAGCGCGGTGAGTATGGCGATGTTGATGATGCTGCGCTGCTTGCGGTCGATGCCGTCGCGGGCCCAGATGCGGCCGAAGCAGACTTCTTCCGAGTATTGCTGGATGGCTTCGTTGAAGGCGTTGCGGTTCTTGTCCTTGTTCTCGACGTAGTCGGGCCCCATGAGCTCGCTCAGGATGCGTCGACCACTCTCACTGGCGTCCAAGGCTGATCTCCTTGCGTAGGGACGGGGATTGGACGGAATGCCTCTGGTTGCCTTGTTCCGTCAGTCGCGGTCGAGGGTTTCCCGGACCTGCTCGGCGGTGAGCTCGACGGTGACGCCGGCACGCTCGTTCTGCAGGTGCATGGGCGACTGCGAGTCGCGTTGACCCCAGCCGCGGGCCAGCGCTTCCTGGACGTCCTTGTAGGCCGCTTCGGCGCACTTCATCGGCACTTCGAGCTGGTCCGCCAGTTCCAGGGCGAGCCTGAAGTCCTTGTCCGCGAGGACCAGGGCGAAGGACGGCGGGTCGTAGGCGGACTGCAGGTACCGGTCACCGACGCGGTCGAAGGTGCGGGAGCGGCCGATCGCTCCCTGGCGCATGGCGTGCCAGAGCGCCGTGGGCTCGACGCCGGCCTTCACTCCCAGAGTGAAGACTTCGGCGATCGCCGTTCGGATGGTCAGGCTGGCGCAGTTGTGGACCAGCTTGGCGGTGTTGCCGGCGCCGATCTCCCCGACGTACATGACCTGGTCCCCGATGGCCTGGAGGACCTTGCCGTGCCGGTCGAAGGCGTCGCGATCACCGCCGACGTAGATCGCGAGCCTGCCCGAGCGTGCCCCCTTGGGCCCGCCACTGACGGGGGCGTCGAACAGGTCGACGCCCTTCTCACGGCAGACGGGGTGCGCTTCCCGTACGACGCCGGGGGAGTTGGTGGTCAGGTCGAACCAGGCGGTGCCGGGGCGCATGGCGCTCAGCAGCCCGTGTTCGCCCAGGCCGACTTCCTGCATTTCCTTCGGGCCGGGCAGGGAGGTGAAGACCACGTCCGCGACCCGTCCCAGCTCGGCGACCGTCTCCACCCACGTGGCGCCTGCCTTCTCCAGCGGCTCCGCTCCCTCCCGGCGGAGGTCGTGGACCACGAGGTCGTAGCCCGCCTTACGCAGATTGAGCGCCATCCCGGTGCCCATGGCACCGAGCCCGACAAAGCCAACCTTCATGTACCTGTCCCTTGTCGTCGATGAACGAATCTCGGCGGGCCGGTTCGGAACACGGCCGCGCTACGAGCAGAGAGTGGTTCGTATATAGGAACCAGAGACCGTATGTGCGATCGACGGTAAGGTTCCGCACCAGGCGTGTCAACGCCCGTGCGCAGGGCTCTTTTCGTGGCCGTAACGTCGGCGACCCATTGACATCACTGGAGGGTCTTCCTAGTCTCGCGACTGTAAATACGTACTGTGATTCGTAAATACGAACAGCACGTGTCGTGCGACCTGGAGGTTGACGTGATCGAACGCCGTGAGGTGCTGATCAATGGCCAGTGGGTGCCGTCGGCCGGGGGCGGGGTCATCGAGGTCGAGAACCCGGTGACCGAGGAGGTCATCGCCACCGTCCCCCGTGGGGATGTCCGGGACGTCGACAGGGCGGCCGAGACCGCCGCGTCGGCCTTCGACGAGTGGTCGCGGTCCTCGCTCGGCCGGCGTGCGGAAGTGCTGCGGAACCTGGCCGACATCGTCGAGAACCGCGCTGACGAGATCACCCGGACCATCGTCACGGAGATCGGCGAGCCGCTGTCCATCGCGACCGGGCATCAGACCCTCTCCACGGTGCGGCATCTGCGCAACACCGCGGACGCGCTCAAGGACGTCGACTGGGACGTGGAGGTCGGCGACACGCTGGTTCACCGGGCTCCGGTGGGAGTGGTCGGAGCCATCACCCCGTGGAACGTACCGCTGCTGATGATCGCCATGAAGGTCGGCGCCGCAGTGGCCGCGGGGTGCACCGTGGTCCTGAAGGGCACCGAGATCGCACCCATGAGTGCGTACTTCTTCGCCGAGGCGACGCTGGAAGCGGGCCTGCCGAAGGGCGTGTTCAACCTCGTGTCCGGCAACGGCCCGGAGATCGGGGAGGCCATCGCGTCGCACCCGAAGGTCGACATGGTCTCGCTGACCGGATCCCCCCGGGCCGGCAGCAGGGTCATGGAACTGGCCTCGGCGTCGGTCAAGCGCGTCGCCCTGGAACTCGGCGGCAAGTCCGCCAACCTGATCCTCGAGGACCTCCCGGAGGCGGACCTGGAGCGCGCGGTCACCGCGGGCATCGAGGACGCCTTCCGCAACAGCGGGCAGGTGTGCGGCGGCCTGACGCGCATGCTGGTGCCCCGCTCGCGCCTGGCGCAGTCGGAGGAGATCGCCGCCGCGAGGGTGGCACGCTACGTCCTGGGTGACCCGTTCGCCGCGGACACCACGCTGGGACCGGTGGTCTCGCGGGCGCAGCGGGACCGGGTGCGCGCGCTGATCCAGGCCGGTACCGAGGAAGGCGCTCGCCTCGTCGCGGGCGGTGGCGAACAGCCGGAAGGCCTGGACAAGGGCTACTTCGTCAAGCCGACCGTCCTCACGGGCACGCCCAGGCTCCGTGTCGCCCGGGAGGAGATCTTCGGACCGGTCGTGACGATCATCCCCTTCGACTCCGAGGAGGAGGCGATCGCCATCGCCAACGACTCGCAGTACGGCCTGGCCGGCGGTGTCTGGGCCGCCACGACCGAGCGAGCCCGGGAGGTGGCCCTGCGGCTGCGCACCGGCCGGGTCCGCCTCAACGGCTCGCCGGTCAACGCCCGTGCCCCGCACGGCGGTTTCAAGCTGTCCGGCATCGGCCGGGAGAACGGCCGCTTCGGCATCGAGGAGTTCCTTGAGTACCAGTCCATCGGATGACCGCCTCGGCACACAGGGCGCACGACACGCAGGGTGCGTGACCGGATCGATGACGGAGGCCGTGGATGACTGCCCTTGAGGGCGTGAAAGTGATCTGTGTCGGACAGTTCTACTTCGCCCCCTACTGCTCGATGCTGATGGCCCGCCTGGGCGCGGACGTCATCAAGGTCGAATCCCCCGAAGGGGACCCCTACCGGCGGCTTCCCGCCGTCGACAAGGACGGTACGTCGGTCCAGTTCCGCTTCCTCAACTCGGGCAAGCGGACCATCCGGCTGGACCTGAAGAACGCCGCCGGGCAGGAGGTGCTGCGCAACCTGGCCAGGAGTGCCGACGTGGTCGTGCAGAACCTCTCGCCCGGCGCGATGGACCGCTTCGGCCTGGGCTACGAACAGCTCAGCGCCGTCAACCCACGCCTGATCATGGCCTCCGGCACCGGCTTCGGCTCGTTCGGCCCGTACGCGGGTGAGCCGGCCATGGACCTGACGATCCAGGCCCGCACGGCGATCATGAGCACGACCGGCTTCGAGGAGGGGCCGCCGATCCGTACCGGCCCGTCAGTGGTCGACTTCATGGCGGGCACCCATCTGGTCGCCGGAGTCCTGGCCGCGCTCTACCAGCGCACCCGCACCGGGCGAGGTCAGCATGTCGAGGTCTCCCTCCAGGACGCCATCATCCCGTCGCTGACGTCGAACATCGCCGGTCTCATCAACAGCGAGGGCGCGAGTCCCGAGCGGACCGGCAACCGGCACGGCGGCATGGCGGTGGCGCCGTACAACGCCTATGAGGCGAGCGACGGATGGATCACCGTGCTGTGCCCGACCGACGCACACTGGCGCAGGCTCGGCGAGCTGATGGGGGATCCGGCGGCCGAAGGCGCGCACCTGGCGGACATGAAGGGCCGCTGTGCGCACATGGACGAGGTCGACGCCCTCGTGACCGGCTGGACGCGCACCCGGTCCAAGGAGGACCTGGCCCGGACCCTGAAGACGGCGAACATCCCGTCCGCACCGGTCGTCACCCTGCCCGAACTCCTCGACGACCCGCATGTACGCGCGCGAGGTGTCCTGCGCCAAGTCGCTGACGAACAGGGCATGTTCACCACCCTGGGCAGCCCGCTGTTCCTCTCGGACTCACCGATGGTCGAGCCGGCCCGCTCCGGAGCCCTGGGGGAGCACACGGACGAGGTCCTCGCCGGTGACCTGGGCATGTCGCCCGACGAGATCGCCAAGCTGCGCGATGCCGACGTCATCTGAACGTCCGTAGAAGGAAAGGAGCTGAACAGTCATGACAGTCGACGCACGCATCGCGGTCCTCCCGGCCGGAGCGCAGAAGCTGGAGATCCGGGAAGTGAGGCTGGACGCCCCCGGGCCGTACGAGGTCGTCGTACGGCAGAAGGCGTTCGGCGTGTGCCACAGCCAGCTCGACCGGATCTACGACCCCGCACGGACCGAGTCCATGGTGCTCGGGCACGAGTCCATCGGCACGGTCGTCGCGGTCGGCGATCACGTCCGCTACGTCACGCCCGGAGACGAGGTGTTCATCACCTGGATTCCGCGCACCCCGCTCGACGGCCGCCCCCCGGTCCCCTCACAAGTCGCCCTCCCCGACGGTGACTTGGCCAAGACCCACAACACCTTCACCTGGGGTACCCACGCGGTCGTGGACGAGCAGTACGTGGTCAAGGCGCCGCCGGGCACCCCCCTGGACCTGGGCGCGATCATCGGATGCGCACTCATGACGGGAGCCGGCGCGGTCATGAACAGCGCCGAGGTCCGTCCCGGGCAGAGCGTCGCGGTCTGGGGCGCCGGCGGCGTCGGACTGTGCGCCATCGCCGGTGCCGCCATCCTCGGGGCCTCTCCGGTCGTCGCCGTGGACGTGGACGACGACAAACTGAAGCTCGCCCGGCAGTTCGGGGCGACCGAAGTGGTCAACGCCAAGAAGACCGACCCGGTGGCGGCCGTCCGGGAACTGACCGGACACGACGACGGCACGCGGGGTGTGGACTACGCCTTCGACTGCACCGGCATAGGCGCGAACATCCCGGTCAGTCTCGCCGCCGTGCGCCCCGGTATCCGCGGTTCGGGCATCCGAGGCGGCGCCGACGTGCTGGTCGGCATCCCGCGCGTTCCCTTCCAGCTGGACAGCATGGATCTCCTCAACGGTGAGAAGAGCCTCGTCGGCTGCGTGGGCGGGAGCTGCGATCCGGCCCGCGACTTCGAGACCTTCGTCGAATGGACGCGCGACGGCCGGTTCGACCCGAGCGCCCTGGTCACTGACCGGTTCACGTTGGACGAGCTGAACACGGCGGTCGAGACGCTCCACGGGGGGCGGGTCCGCGGCCGGGCCGTCGTCGAACTGGAGGGGGCGCCGTGAGCAGCACACCTGACCTGGGGTTCCGGCATGTGAGCCCGGCCTTTCGTACCTTCTGCGGTGAGGACGCACTCGCCGCCCTGCCGCGCGAGCTCGCCAGAGTCGGCGCTCGGCGAGCGGTTGTCGTGTGCGGGCCCTCCATCGTCAAGCACACGCACGCGCTGAGCCGTGTGCACGACGCGCTGGGGGAACACCTGGTGGGGCAGTTCGACGGCGTGGCCGAGCACAGCCCGCTCCCCGTGGTGGAGCGGGCACGGCAGTTCCTGGCGGATCACGACGCGGACGCCGTGATCGCCGTCGGCGGCGGATCATCGGTGGTCACGGCACGGGCCGCCTCGATCCTGCTCGCCGAGGGACGCGACGTGAGGCGGCTGTGCACGCGGAGGGACGCGGACGGCAAGCTCGTCAGTCCGAGACTCACGGCTCCGAAACTGCCGCAGTGGGTCGTACCGTCCACGCCGACGACCGCCTACGCGAAGGCCGGCAGCGCGGTACGCGACCCGGAGACGGGCGAGCGACTGGCCCTCTACGACCCGAAGACCCGGGCACAAGGCATCCTGCTCGATCCGGAGATGGCGCTCACCGCACCCTCGCGACTGACCTGGTCGGCCGCACTCAACGTCTTCGCGATGGCTGTCGAAGGCCTGCAGTCCCGCCCCATCGATCCCCTGGCCGACGCACAACTGGCCCACGCCCTGCGCACGGTGATCGCGTGGCTTCCGCACCTGCACACGGACCCGGAGTCCGCCCGACCCCGACTGCACCTGATGCTGGCGGCGCTGATGAGCGGCCAGGGCAGCGACCACAGCGGGGGCGGTCTCGCGCAAGCCCTCTCGCACGCGGTGGGACCCCGTTCCGCCGCCGCCAACGGCGTGGTGGAAGCGCTGCTGCTGCCGCACGCCATGCGTTTCAACGCCGGCGTAATCGGTCACCGCCTCGCGATGCTGGCCGACATCCTCGGCCTCCCCGATCGCGGTGCCCAAGCCGTGATCGCAAAGATCGAGCGGCTGCTGGAGGTGTTCGAGGTCCCCGCCCGCCTGCGGGATCTCGGAGTCCGTGAGAAGGACCTGACCGAGGCGGCCGACCACGCCCTGGAGGACTGGGCCATCACCAGCGGCCCCCGGGTGCCCGACCGGATCGATGTCCTCGCCCTGCTCACCAACGCCTGGTAGGCGACCGACCACGCCAGAGCACGACTCAGAGAAACTGTTCAGAGGAACTGTGATGACGACGACGGATACCGAGAAGAACGCCGGAATCGGCAAGGAACTGGCGACCGGCAAGTTCACCGACGAGATGCTCGACGGCATGCGCGCCCTCATCGGCACCGAGCTGCGCACCGATGCGTGCGTCAACAACGAGTACGCGACCCGACTGGCCATCCTCCGCTTCACCGAGGGCATCGGGGACGACAATCCGCTGTGGACGGACGGGGATTACGCGGCCAAGGGCCCGTTCGGCGAGATCGTCGCCCCGCCGAGCTTCATCTTCGCGTGCCTGGGATCGGTCCAGGTGGGCTGGCGCGGTCTCGGCGGCTTCCACGCCGAAACGGATGTGACCTTTCATCGTCCGATCCGCGTCGGCGACAAGATCACTGCGCGCGTCTACTTCGACGGCTTCGACGGCCCTGACGCCAGCACCTTCGCGGGGCGCCGCGTCAAGGACTACCTGCGCCAGGAGTACTGGAACCAGGACGACGAGCTGGTGGCGCGTTTCATCTGCTCGCGGGTCAGGTTCGAACGCACCGAGGCCCAGTCGCGACGCACGTCGCGCGAGATCGAGCTGCCCCATCCCTGGACCGGTGAGCAGCTGGAACAGATCGAGGAGGACATCCTCGCCGAGACGCCGCGCGGCGCCGAGCCGCGCTACTGGGAGGACGTCTCGGTCGGCGACGAGATGGACGTCCTCACCAAGGGACCGATCGGCCTGACCGACGAGATCGCCTACATCGCCGCCGGCGCGGCCCCCATCCCGCGCCTCGCCGCTCACGGTGTGGCCCTGCGCCGGTACCGCAAGCACCCGCGCTGGGCGTTCCGTGATCCGAACACCAACGCCCTCGAACCGGTCTACTCGGTGCACTACAACGACTACGCGGCCAAGCTGCAGGGTGCCCAACTGGCCTACGACGTCGGCATTCAGCGCACCTGCTGGCAGATCCACTCCCTCACCCACTGGGCCGGGGACGGCGGCACGCTGAAGGCGGTTCACGGCCAGTACCGCGCGCACGTCTACCTCTCGGACGTCGTCCGCCTCGGCGGGCGGGTCGTGGCCAAGGAGGTCGACCAGGACGGCGACTGGGTCGTACGTCTGGAGACCTGGGCCTGGAACCAGCGTGAGCAGAACGTCATGCCCGGCACGGCTGTTGTCGCCCTGCCGCGCCGGAGGAACGCATGAACACGACGACAGCCGTCTGGGGCGACGAGATCGGCATCGAAGAGGTGCGCGGCATCCCCTTCCGTACCTACAGCGACCGCCCGCGCAACGTCGCGAGCCTGTTGGCCTTTGCGGACCGATGGGCCGACCGGCCGCACCTCGCACAGGGCGACAAGGTGGTGACCTTCGAGGGGTTGCGGAACGCGGTCACCTCGAAGGCGACGGAACTCGCCGCCACCGGTCTCGGGCGCGGAGACCGGGTGCTGCTCCTCGGCTGGAACAGCCCGGAGTGGATCATCAACTTCTGGGCCTGCGTCGCGATCGGCGCGGTGCCCGTGCTCGCCAACGCCTGGTGGGGCAAGGCCGAACTCGCCGACAGCATCGCACTCCTGGACCTCAAGCTGGTCCTGGCCGATACCCGGGGCGCGGCGAACCTTCCCGCCGACACGACGGCCGGCCGCTGGGAGTGCGACACCGCGGCCGGCCTTCCGCCGTACCCGGTCCTCGCCGACGGCGAGCAGGACGAGGACTCCCCGGCGGTCATCGTCTTCACCTCCGGAACCTCGGGCCGGCCGAAGGGGGTCGTCCTCTCGCACCGCTCCCTCCTGGCCGGGCTGCACATGCTGCTGCACATCACCCGGCGACTGCCGCGACAAATCGATGCGTCGACGGGAGACGCCGGTCTGCACACCGGGCCGATGTTCCACATCGGCGGGGTCCAGACCCTCATCCGCGCCATCACCGTCGGCGACACCCTCGTCATGCCCTCCGGCAGGTTCGACCCGGAAGAGGCGCTGCGGCTCGTCGAGGAGTGGGGGATCACCCGCTGGAGCGCCGTTCCGACCATGGTCTCCCGGGTTCTGGAGCATCCCGACGTCCACCGCCGCGATCTGACCTCCCTGCGCTCCCTCACGGTCGGCGGCGCACCGGTGCACGCCGAGTTCCTCGACCGGTTGCGCGTCGGACTGCCCGGCGTCGAGCCGCGCGTGCCCACCGGCTACGGCCTGACAGAGAACGGCGGCCAGGCCACCGCGGCCTCCGGCCGGGACACCGTCGAGCACCCCGGCACCAGCGGCCGTCCACTGCCGTGCGTCGAACTGAGGATCCTGGAGGGCAGCGGTCCCGATGACGGCGAGATCCTGGTCCGCTGCCCCACCCAGATGATCGGGTACTTCGGAGCGGACGAGACGCCGATCGATGCTGAGGGATGGCTGCACACCGGTGACCTCGGGCATGTCGACGAGGCCGGCTACCTGTGGATCACCGGCCGGGCCAAGGACATGATCATCAGAGGCGGGGAGAACATCGCCCCGGCCGCGGTCGAGCAGGCCCTCGCGGGCATCGCAGGTGTGGTCGAATCCGCGGTGTTCGCCGTCCCGCACCCGGACCTGGGGGAGGAGGTGATGGCGGCTGTGGTCGTCGAGCACGGGGTGACCACCGAGCGGTTGCGTGCGGAACTGCGCCCCAAGCTGGCGTCCTTCGCCGTCCCGAGCCGATGGCATCTGCAGCACGAACCGCTGCCGACCAACCACTCCGGCAAGATCGACAAAAAGGCGCTGACGGCACAGGCGCGAGCCGAACTCGTCGGCAGGGCGGGGGAGCAGGCATGAGCGACGTCTTCCACAAGCAGGTCGCCGACCGTGTTGCGCTGCTGGAACTGCGCAGGCCACCGCACAACTTCGTCGACGAGCAGGCGCTGACCGAGCTGGCCGACGCGCTGCTGGCATACGACGATGACGACGAGATCTCCTGCGTCGTGCTCGCCGCGCAGGGCAAGCATTTCTGCGCGGGCGTCGACCTCCGTGGCATCGGAGCGGCGGGCATCCGCCGTTTCTACCGTCAGGCCATCCGGCTCTTCTCCGGGCGCAAGCCCGTAGTGGCCGCGGTGCACGGCGCCGCCGTCGGTGGCGGGCTCGGTCTTGCCCTGGCCGCGGACTTCCGGGTGGTGGCTCCCGACGCCCGGCTCACCGCCAACTTCGCCCGTCTCGGCTTCCACCACGGCTTCGGGCTGAGCGTGACCCTGCCGAGGGCCGTCGGACAGCAACGCGCCCTGGAACTGCTGTACACAGGACGGTCCGTCAGTGGAACCGAAGCGCTTGAGCTGGGCCTGTGCGACCGCGTGGCCGACGATCCGCGCGGCGCGGCGATCGCCTTCGCCTCGGACATCGCGGCCTCCGCGCCGTTGTCCCTGCCCGCCATCCGGTCCACTATGCGGCGTTCGACGGTGGCCGAGGTCTCGGCGGCCCTCGATATCGAGGCGAACGCCCAGGCGGCCCTGCTGGGCACGGCGGACTTCGCCGAAGGGATCGCCGCCTCCGTCGAGAAGCGGCGACCGCGCTTCACGAGTTCGTAATTATGAATGCCTGGTCGCCATGGGCTACGTTGGGCGGCATGACGGACACGTCCTCAGCTTCCGACGACAGCGGCCCGAAGAACCACCGCACCGTCGACCGGGTGACCCAGATCCTCGAAGAGGTCGTCTACCACCCGGGCATCGGCTTCGCGGAGATCGCCCGGGCCCTCGGCGCGCCGAAGAGCTCCGTACACGGCTTCATTCGAGGCTTGCAGGCCAAGGGGTGGCTGTACGAGGTCGATCGCCGTTTCTACCTCGGCCCCGCCGTGTACGGCCTCACCCTGGCCAGCGGCCACATCCGCGCCGGGCAGGTGACGCAGACGGACCTCGACGCGCTGCACAAGGCGACCGGTCTGACCGTCTTCCTGGGAGTCGAGGCCGGCGATCACCTGATCTACATCGGGGAGTCGGGCACGGACTCCCTCACCGGCTTCGCGGCACGCAGCAACATCCGGCGCACGCTGCTCACGACGGCGGGCGGCAAGGCCCTGCTGGTGGCCCGCCCGGACGCCGACCGGGAGGCCTACCTGCGTCGGCAGCAGTCGGAGAGCCCCGAGCTCGTCTCCGACTTCCTCGCCGAGTTCGCCGAGATCAAGAAGAGCCGCGTCTCGACGAACCTCCGGCACCACGGGGCTCAGCTCGCGCTCGCCGCCGTCGTGCGCAATCAGGCCGGGGACAGTGTCGCCGCGGCCATCCTGGTCGGCCAGGCAGCCGCGATGAGGTCCCACGAGGCCAAGCTTCGCAGGGCACTGCTCAAGCACGTCGACTCCTGGTCACGGCAGACCGTCTCAGCGCGGGAACCGATCTGACCGCCGGTCCACCTCGGCCGTCAGGAAGGAGTGGACCTCGCGGGTGAAGACGTCATTGTCGTCGCCCGCGATCATGTGTCCCGCGGGAACCTCGGTAAGGCGCGCCGTCGGGATGAGCGTGAGCAGTTCTGCGGCCGCTTCGGCGGTGACCATGTCCGAATGGCGACCGCGAACGAGCAGCGTGGGTGCGGTGACATGGCGAGCGGCACTGATCATCCTCTCCGCGGAGGTGTTCGCGGGGTCCGCCGTGAAGCGCAGGAACGCCGGGTCCCAGTGCCAGTACCAACGCCCGTCCTCGCGCAGCCGAACGTTCTTCTTCAGCCCCTCCAGTCCCGAGGCCGTGCGACGGCGCGGGTTGTAGGCGCCGACCGCCGCTGCCGCTTCCTCCAGTGAGGAGAAACCGCTCGGCGCCCCGCGCATGAAGGCGCGAACCCTGGCCTGCCCCGCCGGGTCCAGCCGGGGCGCGATGTCCACGAGCACCAGGCCCAGAACAGTCCCCGGACGTTCGCCCTCGGCGACCAGAGCGGTTCGGCCCCCCATCGAGGCGCCGATCACGACGGGCGGTTCGCCGTCGAGCGCCTCCATCACCCTCAGCAGATCTCCGACCATGTGGTCCAACGTGTACTCGCCCGTCGGGGACCATGCGCTGTCGCCGTGCCCGCGGGCGTCCAGCGTGATGGCCCGCCAGCCCCGGGTCGCCAGACGGCGTGCCGTTCGCGCCCAGGAGTGCCGGGTCTGGCCGCCCCCGTGCAGCAGCAGCACCGTGCCCCGCGGATCATCGGGCTGCCATCGGTCGGCGGCGATACGGATGCCCTGGGCACCGTCGAACGTGATCTGGTCGCGCAGGGCGAAGCCTGAATCGGTCACGGGCGTTCCTCTCGGCTGTTGGCACCGTTGACACCGTCGGCAGCCGAGCGTAGCTTGCCATAGGTCGGAATAGCGACATGCAGTTCGCATATACGAAACAGAACGGGTGTCGGGACGACATCCGGTGCATCACCAACTGCCGGACGAAAGCTGCCTTCTTGGCGTCCGGAGCCCCGCGGCCGATGGCCGGCGGTAAGTCATTCATCGCGTGCAGCCCGCGGATGTCCGGACCCGGCACGACCGGGCCGTCGAGACGCGCGTCGCACAGACAGGAGTGTGTCCGGTGATCGAACGCGACCAGATCTTCGTCAACGGCAAGTGGGTGGCTTCCTCCGGTGACGGTGTCATCTCGGTGACCAGCCCGGTCACCGAGGAGACAGTGGCGACGATTCCGGCCGGCTCGGCCGAGGACGTGGACCTGGCCGCCCGGGCCGCGGCGGGCGCCTTCCCCGCCTGGTCGCGGACGTCGGTCGACGAGCGCGTGGACATGCTCCACAAGATGGCCGAGCTGACCGACGCGCGCAGTGAGGAGATCGCTCGCGCCGTTGTCAGCGAGATCGGCCAGCCCCTGGAGATCGCGCGGGAATCGCAGGGGGCCGCAGCGGTCGAGGACCTCCGGAGCATCGCCGAGAGCCTGGCCGGCATCACCTGGGAAGAGCGGGTCGGACCCACCGTGGTGGCCCGTGAGGCGGCGGGTGTGGTCGGTGCGATCACGCCGTGGAACGGACCGATGCGCATGGTGTGCATGAAGGCCGGCGCGGCGATCGCCGCCGGATGCACGGTCGTGCTCAAGGGCACGGAGGTGGCACCACTGAGCTCCTTCATCTTCGCCGAGATCGTCGCCGAGGCCGGCCTGCCCGACGGAGTCTTCAACCTCGTCTCCGGCACGGGCCCGGACGTCGGCGAGGCCCTGGTCACCCACCCACTCGTCGACATGGTCTCCCTCACGGGTTCCGTCCGCGCCGGACGCCGCGTCATGGAGCTTGCCGCGCAGTCCATCAAGAAGGTCGCCCTGGAACTCGGCGGCAAGTCGGCCAACGTCATCCTGGAGGACGCCGACCTCGAAAGGGCCGTGAACGTGGGCATCGAGGACGCGTTCCGCAACTCGGGACAGGTCTGCGGCGGCCTCTCCAGGATGCTCGTGCCGCGCTCCCGGCTCGCCGAGGCGGAGGAACTGGCCGTACGCAAGGCCGAGAGCTACGTGCTCGGAGACCCCTACGACCCCGCGACCACCCTCGGACCCGTGGCCAACGCCACCCAGCAGCAGCGCGTGCGGGACTACATCCGCTCCGGCCTGGAGCAGGGAGTCCGCCTGCTCACCGGTGGCCCCGAGGCCCCGGAGGGCCTGGAGCGCGGCTACTTCGTACGGCCGACGATCTTCTCCGGCGACAACTCCTCGCGGATCGCACGCGAGGAGATCTTCGGGCCCGTCGTGGTGATCATCCCCTTCGACAGCGAGGAGGAGGCCTTCCACATCGCCAACGACACGCAGTACGGCCTCGCCGGCGCGATCTGGGCCGGCGACCCGGACCGGGCGAAGGCCCTGGCCCGCAACCTGCGCGCGGGGCGCATCCGTATCAACGGGTCCCCCGTCAACCAGCGTGCTCCGCACGGCGGATTCAAACTGTCCGGCATCGGCCGGGAGTTCGGGCGCTACGGCATCGAGGAGTTCCTCGAGTACAAGTCCATCGGCTGACCAGGACGAGGAGAGCAATGATCACCGTCAACGCACGCTCCACGGCCGGCCCGGGCGAGCCGTTCAAAGCGACCGCCATCGACCGGCGCGACGTCGGCCCGACGGACGTCCTCATCGACATCGTCTACTGCGGGGTGTGCCACACCGACGTCAGCCGCGCGCGCGGTGAGTTCGGGACGACCACGTATCCACTGGTACCAGGACACGAGATCGCCGGTGTGGTCTCGGCCGCGGGTCCTGACGTGACCCGGTTCTCGGTCGGAGACCGGGTGGGAGTCGGCTGCATGGTCGACTCCTGCCGGGAGTGCGACCACTGCCGGGCCGGCCTGGAGCCCTACTGCCGTTTTGGACACGTAAGGACGTACAACGACACCGGCCGCGACGGGCAGCCCACCCTCGGCGGATACAGCGAGAAGATCGTTGTCGACGAGGCCTATGCGGTCCGCATCCCCGACTCCCTCCCGCTGCACACCGCCGCGCCGTTGCTCTGCGCCGGTATCACGATGTACTCCCCGCTGCGGCACTGGAAGGCCGGACCGGACAAGCGGGTCGCGATCGTCGGATTCGGCGGCCTCGGGCACGTCGGCGTGCCGATCGCGGCGGCGCTCGGGGCACCTCCGACCGTGCTGGACCTGACACCGGACCGACGTGACGACGCACTGCGGCGGGGAGCCCGCGACTACCGGGTCACGACCGACCCCACGACGTTCACCGACCTCGCGGGAGCCTTCGACCTGATCGTTTCGACCGCCCCGGCCAACCTGGACTACGAGGCCTACCTCCAACTGCTCGCACTGGACGGCACGTTCGTCAACCTCGGCGTGCCGAAGAATCCGATCAGCCTCGATGCCTTCTCGCTCTTCCACAACCGGCGGTCGATGGCGGGCACGCTGGTCGGCGGCATCGAGGAGACACAGGAAATGCTCGACTTCTGCGCCGAGCACCACATCGAGGCCGAGGTCGAGGTCATCCCGGCCGACCAGATCGACACGGCTTTCGACAGGCTCGCGGCCGGCGACGTCCGCTACCGGTTCGTCATCGACATCAGCACGCTGGGGGCCGACTGACCGAGCAGCGGACGCCGACTCAGGTCTGCCCCGCACCGTCCCGTCGGCCACCGGGACGGTGTACCGGTGGAACTGGAATGACCCGGACCTCGCACATGAGCAGGATGACACCCGCGACGCGTTCACCGCGGCCTTCCCCGACATCGAGCTGAACATGATCGTGGACTACAGCAAGTATCACGACGGCCCCGGTGACGGTCCGGCCGACCCGCAGAACCTGGTCGATCCCGAGAGGAAGGGCCAGATCCTGTCGTCACCGCGGCACCAACAGCCCTGGCGAGGCCGTGGACACCGGCGTCAAGCGGATCGGGCCGGCCGGTGCCGAGACCGGTGGCGCGGACTCCACCGTGTGGGGCACCCCGGACGACGACCACCCGTTCCTTGCCTGGGGGCAGCGAGCCGCACTGCTCAAGGGTGCCCGGCATCCCGCGGCCGCCAAGTCGTACCTGAACTGGCTGCTGACGCCCGAATGGCAAGGCGCGGGGCAGCACGGCTGGGGCGCGCGCACCGACGTCACCCCGACCGGCACCGGCGTCTGGGACCTCCCCAACGCCCACAGTGCCGACTTCGTCGCCTTCATGGCCGACCGCGCCGCCGTGAAGCGTTGGCGGCAGACGATGGTGCGGTACTTCGGCGAGGCCGACAGCCCGCCCACCCCCGGCTGGTTGGGCTTGGCGCCCACCGTCCACGTGTGACATTGCCGTCGCGGCGCATTACCCGCGACGGCCCGCTGGAAACCGAGGCCCCGGCTTTCGCCGGGGCGCTCGGTTCAGCTGTCCAGACGTCGCGCGCTGAGCCACTTGACGATCTCCGGGTCGTGGTGATCGAAGAACAGCGAGGCTCCGGTGTCCAGGGTGGCGACGGACGCCATCTCGGTGTCGGTGAGCGCGAAGTCGAAGACGTCGAGGTTCTCCGCCATCCGCTCGGGACGTACCGACTTCGGGATCGAGGCGACGCCGCGCTGGACCGCCCAGCGCAGTACCACCTGGCCGACCGACTTCCCGTACTTCTTGCCGATCTCGCTCAGCACCGGGTTGGTGAACAGATCGTTCTTGCCCTCCGCGAAGCCGCCCCACGCCTGGAGCTGCACGCCCTGCTCGCGCATCAGCTCCTGGTAGTCGGCACGCTGGAAGAAGGGGTGGGTCTCGATCTGGTTGACGGCGGGCGTGACCTCGTTGTTGATGATCAGGTCCAGGAGGCGGTCGGGGTAGAAGTTGGAGACGCCGATGGCCTTGGCGCGGCCCTGCCGGTTCAGCTCCTCCATGGCCCGCCACTGGCCGTACACGTCGCCGTAGGGCTGGTGCATCAGGTACAGGTCCAGGTAGTCGAGCCCGAGCTTGGTCAGCGATGCCTCGAAGGCACGCTTGGTGTTCTCCTCACCGGGTGTGTCCTGGACGTACAGCTTGGTGGTGATGAAGAGTTCCTCGCGCGGGATGCCGCTGTTCTTGATCGCACGGCCGACGGACTCCTCGTTGCCGTACGAGGCCGCCGTGTCGAGCAGCCGGTAACCGGCCGCGAGGGCCTCGGTGACCACCTGTTCGGTCTCGTCGGCCGGGATCTGGAAGACGCCGAAGCCGAGGATCGGCATCTCTACGCCGTTGTTCAGGGTGACGTTCTGCATGGGTTCTTTCCTTCGGTGCGGGAGGATCAGCGTTCGAGCATCTTCAGCTGGGCCTCGGTATGGGTGGCTCCGGCCGCGGGAGGCAGGCTCGTCAAGCGGTCGAGCTGGTCCGCGGTGAGCCGGACGGCGTCGGCGCCGGCGTTCTCTTCCAGGCGGTGGACGCGCTTGGTGCCGGGGATGGGGGCGATGTCGTCGCCCTGCGCGAGCAGCCAGGCGATGGCGACCTGGGCCGCGCTCACGTCGGCTTCGGCGGCGACTGCCTGGACCTCGTCGGCCAGACGCAGGTTGAGCTGGAAGTTCTCGCCGGTGAAGCGCGGGTTGTCCCGCCGGAAGTCGTCCTCGGCGAAGCCTTCGGTGGAACGGATCGCGCCGGTGAGGAAGCCACGGCCCAGTGGCGAGAAGGGGACGAAGCCGATGCCGAGCTCGCGCAGCGTCGGCAGCACCCGTGCCTCCGGATCGCGCGTGAAGAGGGAGTACTCGGACTGGACGGCGGTGACCGGTGTGACGGCGTTCGCGCGGCGGATGGTGTCGGGTCCGGCCTCGGACAGCCCGAACGCGCGGACCTTGCCCTCGGCGATCAGCTCGCCCACGGCGCCCGCCGTCTCCTCGATGGGCACGTTCGGGTCGACCCGGTGCTGGTAGTACAGATCGATGTGGTCCGTGCCGAGACGCCCCAGCGAGCCCTCGACGGCGGTGCGGATGTTGGCGGGGCTGGAGTCCAGGTTCCCCGGCCCGCCGCCCGCGTGGGAGACCAGGCCGAACTTCGTCGCCAGCACCACCTGGTCGCGGCGTCCCTTGAGGGCCCGTCCGAGCAGTTCCTCGTTGGCGTACGGACCGTAGATCTCGGCGGTGTCGATGAAGGTGACGCCCAGCTCCAGGGCGCGATGCACGGTACGGATGGACTCCGCCTCGTCGGTCCCCGCGCCGGTGTACCCCTGGGACATGCCCATCGCGCCGAGACCGATCCGGGAAACATCCAGGTCACGCAGGTGAATGTGGTGCATCAGTGCTCTCCGCTCCGTTGTCTTCGGGCCGGCTCTTTGCGTTGCCCTGGCCGGTTTCACTCTGGCCCAGGCGTCCGGCTTCCGCTGTCGCGTGCCTCGGCGCACGGTGGCAGGGCCGGACCGGGCACGGCACCACGCGCCGTACGGCACTGTGGTTGCGGGGGCTCGTGAGCAGCGTACGGGCGGGGCGTACCCATCTTGGTGCCTGAGAGCTTCTGGTGACGGGCCGAGTTGTTCAGGGGAATGACAGGTCCCCCCACCGCACTCCTGGGCACGCTGCACCCGCCGTTCGCCGCGAGTTCGTCGATGGAGAGGGATTTACCAACCGCATCCGCTCCGCGTAACGTCCTTATCCGCGAATCTTGGATCGCATATATGAACTGTGTAGGGTGGGCTGTGAGTGCATGGGGGAGCCCGGCGGCCCGAGGACGCTGATGGCCGCCTCGGTCGGGGGCACCGACACGGCGAGCCGTGTCTTGGCGCCGAGCGCCACTTGCTCCGCGACCGCGGATGATGTCCACCGCCCAGGGGGCTGATGTTGCCGCAGAGGAGGTCGATGAGCCCGACGCGCCGCTGGCTCACGGACCCGGCCAGGTCTCCATCCCCACCCTGTCCAAGGTCATCAACGGCCGGTCCGAAGTCGCTCCGCGCCGCGATCACGCGCCGAATCCGTCCTCAAGGAACACGGTTGTGTCCGTCCGGCGCCGCGCGAGCCCGGCGTACTCCGCCAAGGGCCGCGCGAGCATGATCGTCTGGAGCAGGGTGCGGACCCAGACACGGCGGCCCCAGGGGCAGGGGGCGAAGTCGGGGAACGTGCGTCCAGGCCGGCAGGACGGTGCGCTACCTGACTCTGCCGGACGTCAGCAGCGGCACCCTCTCCGGGCTCTCGATGCAATCGAACGCGCACCGCCAGTCGCGGCCGCCGTCGGCTACTCAGGGAGGGCGGCGGTGGATCGGCGCGGCACCAGCGCGGGCGACAGCTTGACCTGGACCGTGGGTTTGTCGCGGTCGGCGATCCGCTCGAGCAGGAGGCGGGCGGCGTTGTCGCCGATCGCGCCGCCGGCCTGGTCGACACTGGTCAGTGAGATGGGACCGAACGCGGCGAAGGTGGTGTTGTCGTAGCCGGCCACGGAGATGTCGCTCGGCACGGAGATGCCCGCGTCGCCGAAAGCCTCCAGGACACCCATGGCGACGATGTCCGCCCCGGCGAAGACGGCGGTGGGCCGGCGAGAGCGCGCCAGCAGTTCTCGGGCACCTTGGAATCCGCCCTCCTGGGTGTAACTGGTGGAGACGACGTCGATCTCCTCGCCGAGGCCACGGGACCGCATGGCACGTCGATATCCCTCGGCACGCTGGGCGTTGGGCATCTCCGCGATGCGCGTGGGATCGGTCTCGTGGTGCTCGATGTGAGCGATCCTGCGGTGCCCGAGGTCGGCGAGATGGCTGACGACCAAGGAGGCTCCGGCCACGTCATCGTCCGTGACGGTGTCGTAGGACCGGGAGTGTCCATGGCGACCGACGACCACGGTGGGTACGAGGGAGGCGATGCGCTCCAGCCGGGAGCGCGGTGACACGGGCGCGACAAGGATCAGGCCGTCCATACGCCGGTCGATCATCGCATCGGTGACGCGTGCCTCCTCCTTCTCCCCGTTGCAGCCCGGCCCCAGAAAGACCTGGTAGTCGGTGTCCTCGAGGCGGCCGGTGACGCCGTCGAGGATCTCGGGGAAGAAGGGGTTGCGGATGTCGGGCAGCATCACCCCGATGGTGTACGTCCGGCCGCGCAGCCCCCTGGCGGCGGCGAGGGGTCGGTAGCCGAGTTCGTCGATCGCGCGGCGCACCTTGGCGCGCATCTCGGGGCTGGCCCCGTAGGCGTTGTTGAGCACCTTGGACACGGCGGTCGTGGACACCTGGGCGTGTCGTGCGACGTCGACGATGGTGATGCGGCGGCGCGATGCAGGCGGCTCCATCCGGTTCCTTTCCGGCAACCCGGGAAACGTTCCCGGAAAGTGTACGGACGAAGTCCTGGTCGTAGTAGGTGTCGACGGGTCTGCCCGCGGCCCGCTCGCCGTAACAAGCACGCAGTGTGCGCGGCATCTTGACGTCACCCGGGAGCCTATCTAGGGTCTGGCAGCACGCTTTGAGAAACGTTCCCCATCCAGACCTGGGTCCGCTGACCGCGGCCCGGGCCACACACCCCCGGACACCGAGTCGGCACGATGCGAGAGTCCCTTGCGTCGGGCTGCCCCCCTTGAGTCGGCACTCGCGCTGAAACGTTTCAAGGAAGGTTCGCCTGTGACCCTCGCTCCCCATGGCCGGCTCTCGGACCACCACCGGCCGCCCAGTCCCGTTTCGGTCGCCCGTGTCCGGCGTGCGCGCACGGCACCGCCCTGGTGGTTCGCGTTGCCCGCCCTGTCGCTGTTCGCCTTCGTCGTCCTGGTGCCGAGCGCCCGCGGCGTGTACTACGCGTTCACCGACTGGGACGGGCTCGATCCCCACTACTCCCTGGTGGGCCTGGGCAACTTCGCCGACATGTTCCATGACGCGGACGCGGTCCAGGCCATCTGGCACACGCTGTTGATCGCCGTGTCGATCACGGTCGTGCAGAACGCGGTAGGCCTGCTGCTGGCGCTCGGAGTCAATTCGGCCATCAAGTCCCGCAATCTGCTGAGGGTGCTGCTGTTCGCCCCGGCTGTGATCACCCCGATCGTGACCGCGTACCTGTGGCGGAATCTGCTCGGTCCCGAGGGCGCGGTGAACAGCCTGTTGGGCGCGGTCGGGCTGGACGGCTGGCGGCAGGACTGGCTGGGCAGCCCGAACGTGGCCCTCTGGGCGGTGGTCGGAGTGATCGTGTGGCAGTTCGCGGGCTACTCGATGGTCATCTTCCTGGCCGGCCTGCAGTCGGTACCCCAGGAGATCCACGAGGCAGCGGCCCTCGACGGCGCCGGTCCCCTACGGCGCTTCTGGTCGGTGACCCGCCCGCTGCTGGCCCCGGCCTTCACCATCAACCTGATGCTGTCGATCATCGGCGGGATCAAACTCTTCGACCAGGTCTACGCGTTGACCGGCGGCGGACCCGGGCACGCGACCGACACCCTCTCGACCCTCATCTACAAAGATGCCTTCACCCTCGGCGAGTTCGGCTACAGCATCGCCCTGGCGGTGGTCCTGACGATCATCGTGGCGGTTGCCTCCACAAGCCAGTACGCGGTGCTCTCCCGCAGCGAGAGGGCCGCGTCATGAACCGCTACCGTCGCCGCACGCTCGCGCTGGAGCTGGCGATGATCGCCGTTGCCCTGATGGTCGGCTTCCCGGTGTACGTCCTGGTCAACCTGGCCGTTCGGCCGGCGTCGGACACCTCCTCGCCCCTGCGCCCGACCGGTTCGCCGACCTTGGAGAACTTTTCCCACGCCTGGCAACAGGGCTCGCTCGGCGGGGCACTGGCCAACAGCGTGCTGGTGACGGCATGCAGCGTCGTCATCGTCCTCGCCGTCTCCTCCCTTGCCGCCTATCCGCTGGCCCGCGTCACGGCGAGTTGGTCACGGGGGACCTACCTCCTCGTCCTTCTCGGGCTGGTGCTGCCCTTCCAGCTCGCTTCACTGCCGCTCTACCAGACCATGCGCGACCTCGGCCTGCTCGGCACCCCCTGGGCCCTGGTCCTCTTCTACTCCGGCCTGCAGGTGCCGTTCACCGTCTTCCTCTACGTCGGCTTCCTGCGCGCCCTGCCCCGCGACTTCGAGGACGCGGCGCTCATCGACGGCTGCACCCCGCTGCAGGGCTTCCGGTACGTGGTCCTGCCCATGCTCAAACCGATCACCGTCACGGCACTCGTGCTCAACGTGGTCGCGATCTGGAACGACTTCTTCACCCCACTGCTGTACCTCAGCGGCAGCGCCCAGCAGACCATGCCGGTCGCGATCGCCGGTTTCGTCGGCCAGTACGTCACCGACTGGAACCTCATCTTCGCCGCCCTGGTGATCAGCATCCTGCCCGTCCTGCTCGTCTACTTCGTCCTGCAACGCAGCATCATCAACGGCTTTGCCGGAGGGCTTCGGGGATGACATCCCGCCTTCTGCTCCGCAAGGGAGACACCATGCAGACACGCACACTCACGGCTGTGGTGGCCACGACGGCGGCCGCCGCTCTGCTGGCCGCCTGTAGCGGCGGCACGAACGCGGGGGGCTCCGGTGGCGGCGGTTCCAAGACGCTGACGCTGGCCTCGGTGGACCAGGGCTCGGTCGAGGACGTCGTCAAGGCGTTCGAGAAGGCCAACCCGGGCGTCAAGGTCCGCTACACCACCAGCGGCGCCGACCAGTACCAGCAGCAGATCCGCACCCAGCTCTCCTCGGGCACCGCACCCGACGTGATGTCGGTCTGGCCGGGCAACGGCAACCCCGGAGCCACCTACGTCCTGGCCAAGCCGGGCTATCTGCGTGACCTTTCCGACCAGCCCTGGGCCGCCAAGATGCCCCAAGCGATCAAGACGGTCGCCCAGTACAAGGGCAAGACGTACGACGCGATCTTCGGCCAGAACGGCATAGGCGCCGTCTACAACCAGCAGGCCATGGCAAAGGCCGGCCTCACGCCACCCGACACCTGGACCAAGCTGCTGGCCTTCTGCCGAGCCGCGAAGGCCAAGGGCACCCCCGCCTTCGCGCTGGGCAACCAGGACAACTGGGTGACCCAACTCGTCCTGTACGCCCTGGTGGCCACCACCGTCTACGGGCCGGACCGCGACTTCGACCAGAAGATGCAGGCCGGACAGGCCACTTTCGCCACGTCGCCGTGGACCACGGCCCTGGACAAGTACCTGACGATGGAGAAGACCGGCTGCTTCCAGAAGAACCCGCTCGGCACCAACTACGAGGCCAGCCAGCAACTCGCCGCCACCGGAAAGACCCTCGGCATCATCCAGGGCAACTGGGTCATCGCCCTGCTCGAGCAGAAGAACCCGCAGGGCACGTTCACCCTCAAGCCGGTCCCGGCGACCGAGGACCCCTCCCAGACCCTCATCCCGGCCGCGGCGGGCGCCGGCTACGGCGTCAACGCCAAGGCGAAGAACCCCCAACTGGCCCTGAAGTTCATGAACTTCGTGATGTCGCCGCAGGGCATGAACCTGTTCGTCAAGAAGCAGGGCGGTCTGCCCTCCCTCCCGGACACGGGTTTCAAGGTCGACTCCGCTCTCACCGAACTGTCGAAGTTCATCCAGGCGAACCGCACCGTGCCGTTCATGGACCAGCGCTGGCCCAACGCCAAGGTGCAGCAGACCATGCTCAGCGGCCTCCAGGAGATCTTCAGCGGGCAGTCCACGCCCTCGAAGCTCCTCAAGGAGATGGACACCGACTACAAGGCCGGCTCCTGAGAGCGGCGCCGGCGACCGAAAGGACTACGGAGTGAGCCATGACGAGCGGAACACGGGCGGCGTGCCGCCGGACAGGACAGGAAACGAAGACGACGGCAGACAGCGCACGACAGGACCCCGCCGCCGGAGCGTGCTCGCGGCGACTGCGGGCGCGGTGCCGGTAGTGGCGGGCCTGACCGGCGGCACGACGGCCCAGGCCGCACCGAATCGCCCCGTGGAGGACGGCGCTGTGTACGGACTGACGGTGGAGCACCGCACCGACCCGCTCGGCGTGGACGCCGCCCACCCCCGCTTCGGCTGGCGCATGCGGGCCGCCGGACGCGGGCGGAACCAGGGAGCGTACGAGATCCTCGTGGCCGGATCGCCGGGGAAGCTGACCGGTGGCCGCGCGGACGTCTGGAGCAGTGGCCGCGTCGCGTCCGACGAGTCGGTGGCCGTCCGCTACGGGGGCAGGCCCCTCACCGCCTCGACCCGCTACTACTGGACCGTCACCGTCTGGGACACCGAGGGCCGCCGGCTCGGCAGCGGACCCGTGGCCTGGTTCGAGACGGGCCTGATGAGCACCGACGGCGTCACCGGTTGGGACGACGCGCAGTGGATCGGCATGCAGGGCAAGACACCCGACTCGCCCGGCGCACCCATGCTGCGCACCGAGGCTCCGCTGCGGGGCCGGGTCCGCGAGGCGCGGCTTTACGTCTCCGCCCTCGGGGTCTACGACGTACACGTCAGCGGCCACCGGGTGACCGTCCCGCAGGACGGCGCCGCCACCCTCGAACTGCTCGCCCCCGGCTGGACGAACTACGACGCGCGAGCCAACTACCTCACCTACGACGTCACGCACCTCGTGGCCCGGGAACCGGCCGTCACCCTGGCCGCCGTCCTCGGCAACGGCTGGTACAACGGCCGTATCTCCGACGGCAGTACGTACTACTCCCAGGACGGCAACGAACTCGCCCTGAAGGCCAGGCTGCTGATCCGCCACACCGACGGAACGACCCAGTCGGTCGTCACCCGGGCGGACGGCTCCTGGAAGGCCACCGACGCCGGCCCCTACCGGGCCGACGACATCTACGACGGACAGACCTACGACGCCCGCAGGGAACTGCCCGGCTGGGCCTCGTCCGGCTTCGACGACTCCGCCTGGTCGGACACCGAACGCGTCCCCTACGAGACCAGGTACCCGGACGCCCAACTCCTCGCCTACCCGGCCGAGACGGCCCGGCTGATGAGCCGCTGGGACCGCCGACCGCAGTCGATCACCGTGTACACGGGAGTGACCGGCGACGGCAGGGGCCGTGTCGTCGTCGATCCCGGCCGGACCGTGACCGACCCGCACCGGGCTGCCGTCGCCCACGTCACCATCGGTGCCGGCGACACCGCGATCTTCGACCTGGGCCAGAACATGGTCGGCGTGCCCCGCTACAGCCTGCGCGGCCCCGCCGGTGCCCAGGTCACCTTCCAGTTCGGCGAGATGCTCAACGACAGCAGCGCCGGCGCCGACGGCCCCGAGGGCTCCCTCTACCGGGCCAACCTGCGCAGCGCCAAGGCCACCAGCACCTACATCCTCAAGGGCGACCGCCACGGGGAGACCCACCAGGACTCCCTCACCTTCTACGGTTTCCGCTACGCGTCCGTCACCGCGACCGAGGCGGTCACGATCATCGGCCTGACCGGCAGGGTCGCCACCTCCGCGACCCACGAGATCGGCACCGTCACCACCAACGACCCCGACACCAACCAGCTGATCGGCAACATCCGTTGGGGCCAGCGCGGCAACTACCTCTGGGTGCCCACCGACTGCCCACAGCGCGACGAGCGCCTCGGCTGGACCGGCGACACCCAGGTCTTCTCCACCACCGGCCTGTACAACGCGGACGCCGGCCCCTTCCTCGGCCACTTCCAGAACACCGTCATCGACTCCCAGGCCATCTACGGTGAGGACAAGGCACAGTTCACCGGGGTCGCCCCGAGCGGCCGCTACAACTTCCCCGGCGGCGGCAGCGGTTGGGCGGACTGCGGGGTCATCCTCCCGTGGACGCTGTGGCAGATGACCGGCGACCCGGCCGTCGTCGAGGGCAGCTGGCCCGCCATGACCCGCTACCTCGACTGGATCCGCCGCCAGACCGGCGACACCTACGCCGGCCAGGGGTCCCTCACCGGCGACTGGCTCGCCCCGCAGAAGACCAGCGCCCAGCTCATGAGCGACGTCTACTACGGCTATGTCGCCCGGCTCATGGGCCAGATGGCCCGAGCCGTCGGCCGCCCGACGGAGGCCGCCGCCTACGAGCAGCTCTTCAGTGACATCAAGAGGGCGTTCATCGCGAAGTACCTCAGCACCGAGGGCGGCACGGTCACCGTCAGGTCCAGCCTCGGCGACGCCTCCCCGATCGAACCCGGCTCCGACCCCCATCAGAAGACCGAGGACAACAGCCAGACCGCCCTGCTGTGGGTGCTGAAACTCGGCTTCTACGACACCGATGCCCAACGCCGGGCCCTCGTCGGCCACTTGGCGGACAACATCGGCAACGACGCGGCCTACAAGGCGGCCCACCCCAGCAGCAGCCGGGTCAGGTACGCCGAGAACACGCTCTCCGTGGGCTTCCTCGGCGTCAACGTCCTCGCCCCCGTCCTCAGCGACGAGGGCCGCGCGGACCTGGCGTACAAGCTGCTGCACCAGGACGCCCTGCCGTCCTGGCTGTTCTCGGTGCGAGGCGGCGCCACCACGGTCTGGGAGCGCTGGAACTCCTACTCCAAGGACGCCGGGTTCGGCCCCGTCAGCATGAACTCCTTCAACCACTACGCCTACGGCGCGGTCATGGAGTGGATGTACGCCTACATGGCCGGCATCGCCCGCGACCCCGACAGCCCCGGCTTCAAGCACTTCGTCCTGCAACCGCACATCGACCCCACCGGGAAGATCACCCACGTGGCCGGCGCGCACGAGTCGCCGTACGGCGAGATCAGGAGCGAGTGGCGGGTGACGGACGGCGGTGCCTCGCTGACGTACGAGGCGGTCGTGCCCGCGAACAGCGAGGCCACCCTGCGCCTCCCGGCGAACTCCGCCGACTCCGTCCGCGAGGGGTGCACCCCGCTGGCCCGCGTGGACGGCGTGCGGTTCCTCGGGCACGCGGACGGCGTCGCCTCCTACCTGCTGCCCTCCGGCTCCTACCGCCTGAAGTGCCACCTGCGCTGACCCCGCGCGGCGCTTTTCCATCTCCTCGAATGAAACGATTCACAGCACTTGAAGGGAAGCCCCTGTGAGAGGCACCCACACCACTGCGCTCGCGGTCGCGGCCGCACTGGCGCTCACCGTCTCCGGCGTGGCCCAGGCCGCGCCGCGGACGTCCGGAACCACCCGTCCGTACGCCGTCGACCTGAAGACGGAGAACAAGGTCGACCCGATCGGCATCGACGACCGTGCACCCCTTCTCTCCTGGCGGCCGGCCGGAGCCGAGCAGACCGCCTACGAGATCAGGGCGGCCCATTCGGCGGACGCGCTGCGCACAGGCCGAGCAGACGCCTGGCGGACCGGCAAGGTCGTGTCGGCTGCATCCGACAACATCCCCTTCACCGGCACACTCACGGCCCGGGAGCCGGTCGCCTGGCAGGTGCGGGTATGGGACAGAGCCGGCCGCGTGTCGAAGTGGAGTTCCCCGGCCACCTTCGAGATGGGCCTGCTCAACGCCTCGGACTGGTCCGCCCGTTGGATCGAGAACTCCTCCTACGACTACACCCGCCCCGACGGCACGGTCTCGCCGCTGCCCGTCTTCGGCAAGGCGTTCGCGGTACGCGGCAAGGTGGCGAAGGCCCGGCTCTACATGACCGGTCTGGGCATGTACGCCACCACGCTCAACGGCAGACCCGTCAGCACGAACGTGCTGGAGCCCGGCCAGACGACGTACTCCGCCGAGGTCGACTACCGCACCTACGACCTCACCCGCCAACTGCGCGACGGCACCAACACCTTGGGCATCGCGACGGGCAGCGGCGCCTACCAGCGGGTCAAGACGCCCGGGCACTACTTCTTCGGCGGCGGCCTGGAGACGTACACGGTCTACGGCGAGCCGAAGGCGATCGCCCAGCTGGAGATCACCTACACGGACGGCCGGCGCGAGACCTTCGGGACGGACACCTCCTGGCGCACCGCCCTCGGCCCGACCACCTACTCCTCGTGGTGGAGCGGCGAGGAGTACGACGCCCGCCGGTCCGCGACCGCTCCCACCTCCGCGGCCCGTCTGGACGGACCTGACTGGCAGAACGCGTCCCTGGTCAAGCTCTCCTCCTCCACCACCCCACGGGACACCACACCGTTGCGGGCCGACCCACGGCCCCCGGTCACGGTCGCCCGGACCATCGAGCCGGTGTCCATCACCCCGGACGGCACGGGGTCGTACATCCTCGACTTCGGCGCCAACCGCTCCGGCTGGCCCAGCGTGAAGGTGTCCGGACCCGCCGGGAACACCGTCTCCATGATCCCGGCGGAGAAGCTCAACGCGGACGGGACCATGGACATCTCCTCCACCGGGGCGACGGCCACGAACCAGATCGCCTACCGCTACACCTTCTCCGGTCACGGCACGGAGACCTGGCACCCGCGCTTCACCTACAGCGGCTTCCGCTATCTGAAGGTCGACGGACTGCCCACCGCGCCGAAGGCCGACACCATCACCATGCAAGTGATGCACGCCTCCAACCCGCGGGCCGGCGACTTCACCTCGTCGAGCCAACTGGTCAACGAGATCCACGCCATCACCTTGCGTTCGATGCAGAGCAACATGATGTCGGTCCTCACCGACTGCCCGGACCGGGAGAAGGGCCCCTACACGGGCGACAACCTGCACAACATCGACGCCCTGCTCACCGACTACGACCTGTCCTCCTACGAGCCGCAGCTGGTGCGCAACATGGCCACCGCACAGCGCCAACCCGGCGACGAGTCACCGGGGTTGATCGCGAACATCGCGCCGGAGTTCCACCGGGTCGCCCCCGTCAAGCTCCAGTATCCGCAGGGGACGATCGAGTTCCTCGACGAGGTCAACTGGGGCAGTGCCGTCATCCGCATCCCCTGGCAGCTCTACAAGACCTACGGGGACACCCGGACCATGTCGCTGTACTACGACAACATGGTCAAGTGGCTCGCCTACGAAGCCGCCAACAAGGCCGCGAACAAGGGTGACATCCCGGGCCTGGGCGACTGGTCGGCCGGCGACAACACCACGCCCATGCAACTGGCGATCCTCGCGGGTTACTTCACGGCCGCGCACGACATGGCGCAGATCGCGGGAGTGCTGGGCAAGGAGTCGGACGAGTCGAAGTACGACGCGCTCGCCTCAGGCCTGGCCGGCGAGTTCACCACCAGGTTCCGTCACGAGGACGCCGAGGGCGTCTACTACGGCAGCGACAGCGAGACCTCGAACGCGATGGCGCTGGACGCGGGCCTGGTGCCCGTCGCCGACCAGCAGCAGGTCCTCGACCGGCTGGTCGCCTCGGTCCGTAAGGCGGGCGACCACATCACCAGCGGTTCGGTGGGGCTCGGCCCGCTTTTCCGGTCCCTGCACGCGGGAGGACGCGACGAAGTCATCTACGACATGGTCGTGAACCGCACCTCACCCGGTTACGGCTCCCTCGTCACCAGCGGTCACACCACCCTCTCCGAGTCCCTGGACGGCTCCGGCTCGCAGAACCACCACTTCCTCGGTCAAGTGGACGCCTGGCTCGTCAACGGGCTCGCCGGCATCAACCAGGCGGCCGGATCGGTCGGTTACCGGGAGCTGGAGATCGCCCCCGCCGTCGTCGGTGACCTCACCCACGCCTCCGGCAGCTACCGCACTCCGCACGGGGTGGTGACCAGCGCCTGGCAGAAGGACGGCAAGGGCCGCTTCATCCTGAAGGTCAGCGTCCCGGTCGGCAGCACGGCAGTCGTGCGGGTGCCCGCGACCACGCAGGACCACCTCACTGCCAACGGCTCCACGCGACCGTTCCTCCAGGAGCGGACCGCGTCCACGGTGACGTACCGCGTCTTCGCGGGTAGCTACACCTTCACCGTGGTCTGACCTCGCTCCCCGCAGGGGCTCGGGAAGAGCCTCACCTATTTTGCTGGCGCCAGGCCTACTGGCCTGGCGTCAGCATGTCCGGCGGGGCGACCTGCAGTCCGGTGACGTCGAGCGAGCACAAGCCCCTAAGGCGTCTGCCAGAAGAGCCGACTCACGGATGGAATACCGACTCCGCCTCAGTGACAGCCTTCTCACCAGGACCGAACTCGACCTTCAACCGTCCATCACGTACGGAGACTATCCACGCGCTCACGGCCTGGTGGTGTATCCCGCCAACCCTGGCCTGTCCCGCGCCAGGATCCGATGCCACAAGAGGGTTGCGCAGGAATTTCTGTGCCCCGCCAGGGCTCTCGACGCCGCATCCCAGGTCCCAGACCCAGGCCAGTAGCCACGAACGCGGGACAGTCAAACGAGTGTTGTAACTGCGCGGGTCTGTCAAGGCCCTGTCTCGCATTCGGTGGTGATGGAGGGTGCCGCTATCCGAGGGGGATGCGGTGGCGGAGCAGTGTGAAGCCTGCTCGGCCGTGCATCTGGCGTGCGATCCGTTTGGTCTTGGTGTTGACGCCCTCGGTGGGGCCGTTGCTGTACGGAAGAGTGAGCGCGGCATCTAGGGCGTCGTGGTCTCGTTCCAGACCCCGGGTGAAGACGTGCAGGTGGGGCAGGTCGGCGCCGCGGACCTGGGTGGTCCAGTGCGTGAGCACGTCGGCATTGTCGGCGTGAGGTGCAAGGAGTTGGGTGCTCGGCCGCGGCGGGCCTGCGCGTGCGGCCGACCGTCTGGAGAAAAAGTCCGGAGTCTCAGACTCGTGGCTCGTGGAACGCGTCGAATGCCATGGGAGTCGCGGGCGGAAGGGGACTGGCGCCTTCGGGTGAGAGAGCGTCAAGCATGAGAACGACGTAGCGCCGCCAGTCCTCCCCTTTCGAGTCGACGGTCCACAGCATTCCGACAAGCATCACCAGCATGCGCCGTATGTCGTCCAGGACCACGTCGTCCCGAATGAGACCGGCTTGCTGGCCGCGTTCGATCAGGGGTGCCAGCGCATCGAAGTACCGTGCGCTCATCTCCACGGTCACGGCGCTGGAGACTTTGGCGGCGGCGATCAGGTTGTACTCGTGGGCCGCCGAGGACACCGCGGCCTCCACCGCCGAGGCCAGGCCGCGCCTGGGGTTCTCGTCACCCAGGGCCTGTTCGACGACCGGAGCCAGGTTTTCTGCGTAGTGCTGGCTGAGGACAGCCCGGATCAGGGCCGTCTTGTCGGGGAAGTGCCGGTACAGCGTGGAAAGACCCACGCCGGCGCGGCGGGCGATGTCCTCGAGCAGGGCGTCAGGTCCCTCTTCGGTGAAGGCCTCCCGCGCGGCTCGGACGAGCTTCTCGGCGTTGCGGACGGCGTCGGCGCGGAGTGGCCTGGCGGCCCCAGGAACTCCCGTGGACATGGCGGAAGCCTAGCAATGCGCCAGTCCCCCTGGTGCAGCCGCTCGCCGCATTAAATGGGAGTCGACTTCCAGTATAAGTGGAAGTCGACTCCTGGTTGTGGGAGGATGTGAACGCCCGTCGCGCCGGAGCGACCCAGTTGGTGACGCCTGCATCGGCCATCGCTGCCGATGTCGGATTCCTCCACGTCGGTCTCGGCGCAGTCCGACAGGGAGGCGCCCATGAAACTGACGCATGGCCAGGACGATGCAGTAGCCGGTGCGGTGCGAGATCCGGCCGTGTTCGTGTCGGTCGACGCCCGGATGACGACGTCGTGAACCGGATCCTCGTTCGCTGCTCGGTAGCGGAAGGGCCTCCTTGCTGGGCGCTCTCCACCACCAGCGTGGAGTTCGGGTGCACATGGGTGCCTGGCTGTAGAAGGTCTGGACGGTGATCCGTCACCGGGACGACTTCCGGGCACCCGCCGCCCCGGACGCCGTCGGGGCGGTGCGCTTGCGATGGGCAGGCCGCCCGAGTTCCTCCGGAGCCGGCGGACACTCCGTGCGGCTCCCGCCTCCTGGACAGGGGCGGTGACGGACGCGGTCGCAGCCTCTGCGCGATCCGAGCGATGCAGAACCTCCACACCCCCACTGGAGCATCATGAGCATCACCACTGACGGAACGGGTCTGCCCGGCTACCCCGGTGTGCGTTCCCGGCCATGCCCCTTTGATCCCCCCACCGAGTACACCGACTGGCGTGAGTCCGAAGGGCTCCGGCGGGTCAGGCTGGGCAACGGCAACACGGCATGGGTCGTGAGTCGGTACGAGGATGTCACGTCAGTCTTGACCGACCCGCGCATCAGCGCGGACTCCAAGCGATTCGACTACCTCATCCCGCACGCGAAGAACCAGCCTCCGGCGTTTCCGCGGATGGACGTCCCCGAGCACGGCCGCCGTCGCCGCATGCTCACCCGGGACTTCACGGTGAAGCGGGTGGAAGCGATGCGCCCTCAGATCCAGGAGATCGTGGACGATTTCCTGGACCGGATGATCGACAAGGGGCAGCCGGCCGACCTGGTGCAGGAGTTCGCGCTGCCGGTGCCGTCCCTGGTGATTTCACTGCTGCTCGGCGTCCCGTACGAGGACCACGAGTCTTTCCAGCAACACGCCCGCACGCTGAATTTGACCCAGTCCTCCATCGAGGAAAAGCAGAGGGCGCAGGGAGCGCTGACCGGCTATCTGCGCGAGCTTCTGGACCGCAAGGAACGGGAACCTGGTGACGACCTGCTCAGCCGCATGATGATCGAGGACGTCGGCACGGGGAATCTCACCCGCGATGAGGCGGCCCTCAACGGCCACACCATCCTGTTTGCCGGGCACGAGACGACGGCGAACATGATCGCGCTGTCCGCGGCCGCCTTGTTGGACAACCCCGGCCAGGCCGCTCGGATCCGGGACACCGACGATCCCAAGGTGGTCGCCAAGGCCGTCGAGGAGTTGCTGCGTTACCTGTCGATCGCCCAGGACATGATCTCGCGGGTAGCCACCGAGGACCTGACGATCGGCGGGCAACGGGTACGGGCCGGCGACATTCTGACGATCAACCTGCCCGCAGCCAACCGGGACAAGTCCTTCCTGAAGGATGCCGACCTCCTCGACGTCGACCGTGACACCCGTCGACACCTCGCCTTCGGGCACGGTGTCCACCCATGCCTGGGGCAGCACTTGGCGCGGACCGAACTCCAGGTGGCTCTGCCCACGCTGCTCCGCAGACTGCCCGACCTGGCCCTGGCCGTTCCGCTGGAGGAAGTGAGTTTCCGGCACGAGATGGCCGCGTACGGCGTCCACGAACTGCCGGTCACGTGGTGAGGGAACACCACGCCCCACCTCGCCACGGCGATTGATTGATTGTTCGACCCTTCGAGAGAAAGGCAAAAGCACTATGGACGAGATGCATCAGAAGCGCCTCCAGATCGTCGTCAATGATCTTCGCAAGGCGGTCAACGACGTGATCATCAAGCACGAGGTGACCCCCATGGAACTCATGGAGTCGATCGGCTGGGTCCAGAAGGCCGCCGATGCAGGGGAGTTGATGACCGCGGGGCTCACCTTGTTCATCAAGCCCGTGCTGGAGGGCACCGAGGGTGCCACCTACGCCCATCCGGAGAAGGACGGAGCCAGCGAATGGGAGATGAAGGGGCCGGCCCATGTTCCCGGCGCCCCGTTGCTGGAGAGCCCCTGTGTGCTGCCCATGCGGCCGGACGAGCCGGGCGAGCCCATCGTCGTGTCGGGCATGGTGCGGTCCACCACAGGGGAGCCTTTGGCGGGGGCGATCCTGGACCTCTGGCAGCCGGACGCCAACTGTGTCTATTCGGGATTGTCGACGGAGAGCTTCCTGCCGCTGAACATTCCCAACGACTCCTCCGACATCCCCAAGTTCAATCTGCGCGGCAGGGTCATCACGGACAGCGAAGGGCGCTACGAGTTCCGTACCGTCGCCCCGGGTATCGAACCGCTCGGCCTCGGTGAAGGCAACCCGGTGACCGAACTGGCGGACAACCTGGGGCTGGCCGGTGTGCGCCCCCTGCACATCCACTACATCATCTCGGCCGAGGGCCATCACGAACTCATCACCCAGCTCTACTTCGACGGTGACCCACTGGTCAACGCCACCATCGAAGGCCCGATGCCGGCGTCGGCGATCAAGACGAGCGAGTTGCATGACGACCCCGCCGACTACCAGGCCCGCGGGCTCGGTGTGCCCTACCGCGCCATCACCTATGACCATGTCCTGCGCCCGGTGACTGCTGCGGCGACCGCTCCCGCAGCAGCCTAGGCGGGAGGCGCCGCGACAGAAGCGGGGGCTTGGACGCGAGGCGTCGCACCGCGAGGTTGAGGCCGACGCCCATGACGACCCGCAAGACCCCGGAGCTGCCGATCGACGCGCCGTATTGGATGGCATCGAGGCGACCGCCACCATCGTGGGCGGGTTCCCGCAGGCTCGCGTCCTGATACTGACCACCTTCGACCTGGACGAGTACGCCTTCGCCGGGCTCAAGGCGGGAGCGTCGGGTTTCCTGTTGAAGAACGGGCTCCCGGAGGAGCTGTTGGCCGCGATCCGCTGCGTGGGGGGGGGGGGGGGGGGGGGGGGGGGGGGCCCCCCCCCCCCCCCCCCCCACGCCTCCTGGACGCCCTCGCCCATCAGTTGCCCGGTCCGGCGGGCAGGGCCGACCCTCGTCTGTCGCGGCTGACGGCACGCGAGCGCGAAGTGCTGACCGAAGTCGCTCGGGGCCTGTCCAACACGGAGATCGCCACGCTCCTGGACATGGCTGAAGCGACAGTGAAGAAGCACGTGACCCGCATCCTGGACACGCTGGATCTCCGCTATCGGGCGCAGGCCGTCGTCTTCGCGTACGAGGCAGGCGTGGTCCGTGCCAACGGTGGGTGAGACAGTGCCGCAAAAGAACAGGTGTGTTGACGGGCGCCTATTCCTCGGGCGCACCCAGCGCGCGGCGGGCGCGGTCCTCGACGGAAGCATAGTCCGGATCGATGGTGCGCAGCATGCGGTGCGCGATGACACCCATCTGGCGTTGCTGCGCTTTGGTCAGCGGATCGAAAACGATGCGACGGACCTCTGCGACATGACCCGGAGCGCTTTCGGAAACCTTGGCCCAGCCGTCCTCGGTCAGACTCGCGAGGGTGTAGCGGCCGTCGGTGGGATCGGGGGCACGATGCACCCAGCCGCGCTTCTCCAGCCTGCCGACGGCGTTGGACAGCCGGGACAGCGTGCTGGCGGTGAGTTCTGCCAGGTCGCTCATCCGGAGTGTGCGATCTGTCGCCATGGAGAGCGCGGACAGCGCGAGGTACTCGAAGTGGCTGATGCCCGCGTCGCGTTGCATCTGCGCTTCGAGAGCGGCCGGCACGCGGATCAGCGCGTAGGCGAACTGGAACCAGTTCCACTGTTCCTCGCTGTCGAGCCAGTTCGGTTCCCCCAGGTCAGTCATGCGGCAAGTGTACCGATGAAGTGATCCGCACGATCGATCACTTGTCGTGTGAAGTGAAGCAGTGCTACTGTCGCTACAAGCTTGAAGTAATCAGATGTGTGGTGGCGGGTGCTGTGCGCAGCTCTCTTCCTGCTGCGGGCGAGCTTGCCCCCGTTGTCCCACGTTGCGGGCCGTACGTGGTCGAGCTGATTGCCGCCCCGTAGCGCCACATGAATCCCCTCGAACAGGAGCTGACGAGCTCGAATGTCTTCCTTTGCTCAGACATCTGATGCCAGACGCAATCCGTTGACCGTCGTGGGTGGCGTCCTTGCGGTGATCGTTGCGGCCAGTGCGGTCAATGCCGTTGTCGCTGTGATCGCCCGAGCGGTTGCGGACAAGCCTGATGACTTTGGACCCCTCGACCCCGGCTCGTACATATTCCTGACCGCCGTGGGGGTGATTCTGGGCGCCGTCGGCTGGGCCGTGGTGCGCAGGGCGTCGAAGCGCCCTGCCGAGCTTCTCCACAAGCTCGTGCCGGCCGTGATCGTGGTGTCCTTCGTGCCCGACTTCTTCCTGTTCGGTGACGGTGGAGCGGCAGGCGTGATCGCCCTGCTGGTCATGCACGTCGCTGTCGCGACCATCGCCGTGCCCGTCTTCCGCAGGGTCATGCCCCTCACCACCCGGTAATGCGTAGGGCTCGGACTCATTACTGACGTCAAGCCGGCTTCCGTCGTGGTCGATGCCGACCGGCCGGAGCCGCGCCGGGCGGCCCGGCGTCGAATCGCACAGAAAGGAACGCGACAATGAAGACGAGGATCACCACACCCTTAACGGCTCAGTCCACCGCTGCCGAGGTGGTGGCCGGCACCGGCCTACCTGGTCGCCGGATCGTCGTCACGGGCGCGACGTCCGGCATCGGGCTCGAAACCGCCCGAGCGCTGGCCGGTGCGGGCGCCGAGGTGACCCTGGCGGTTCGCGACCCCGCCGCGGGTGAGAGTGCTGCACAGGACATCGTCGCCTCCACCGGCAACAAGGAGGTCCACGTCGCCTCGTTGGACCTTGCGGACCAGGCGTCGGTCGCCGCGTTCGTCGCAGGCTGGACGGGGCCGTTGCACGTCCTGATCAACAACGCCGGAGTGATGGGCCCTCCGTTGACCCGCACCGCGGAGGGTTGGGAGCTGCACTTCGCCACGAACCACTACGGTCACTTCGCGTTGGCCACCGGGCTGCGCTCTGCGCTCGCCGCGGCAGGTGACGCCAGGGTCGTCTCCGTCAGCTCCTCGCAGCATCGACTCTCCCCGGTTGTTTTCGACGACATCCACTTCGAACAGCGGCCGTACGACCCGCAGTCCGCGTACGGGCAGTCCAAGACGGCCAACGCACTGTTCGCGGTTGAGGCCGCCCGTCGGTGGGCCCCAGACGGCATCACTGTCAACGCGGTGATGCCCGGCGTGGTTCGCACCAACCTGATGCGTCATGTCGATCCCGCCCTGCTCGCTCAGTACGAGGAGAGCGGCGCCCCGGAGCTGCCGTGGAAGACGCCGGAACAGGGGGCGGCCACCTCGGTCCTCGTGGCGGCCTCTCCGCTGGTCGAGGGAGTCGGCGGCCGCTACTTCGAGGACTGCAACGAGGCCGAGCCGCTGCGTCCTGACAACCCCCATGGAGGTGTCGCCGACTATGCGCTGGACCCCGACAACGCCTCTCGTCTGTGGGAGATCTCGGTCCAGGCCGTGGGTGGGCGATAGCTGCCGAGTCGACAAGCCCGACAGCCCGGCTCGGGGAGACCGTCTCGGAGCACCACGGTGCTTGCGTTCCTCATCGGGCGGGTCGCCGGTCCCGGCGATCCGCCCGATGGGCTCGGGAGGGCGGGCGGGCTCAGAAGGAGTAGGGGCCGAAGCGCCCCCAGGCCAGCACGGCGGCCAGAACCAGCAGGACCACGTTCATCATCGGGTTCTCCTTGCGCCGTCCATGCGTGACGGCCGCACCGACCATCAACAGCACGAGGCCGACCGCGGCGAGTGGCACCAGTGTCTCCGCGATATCGAAGGCTGCCGGGAGGATGAGCCCCAGGGCGGCGAGGACCTCGAGTGCGCCGATGGCCTTGACCAGGGCAGGGGGGAACTCTGGGGCCCACTTCATTCCGGACTCGGCCAGCTGTTCACCGGTGCGGCTGAGCTTCATCACGCCAGTCAGCAGAAAGAGGGCGGCGAGCAGGCTCGCGAGGATCCACAAGAACACGTTCATCGGACGTCGTCGCTTTCGCTGGATACTTCAAGGTTGGAGTGAACATTATCACCGGTTCACTTCATGATTTAAGTGATCCCAGACTTGTTTGACTTCATTCTTGAAGTTACAGTGGCGGGTATGGACGATCCCCGGGACCTTCAGGAGCCGCGCTGGCTGGATGCGGACGAGCAGCAGTGCTGGCAGGCATTCGCCTATGTGCTCACTCTGCTCCCGGCAGCGCTGGAAACGCGGATGCACCGGGATGCGGGCATCAGGCACTTCGAGTTCGTGGTGATGTCCGCACTGTCGATGGCGCCTCAGCGGACGCTGCGAATGAGCGAGGTCGCCCAGTACACGGGCAGCACGCTCTCCCGGCTGTCCAACGTGGTAAGCAGATTGGAGAAGCGTGAGTGGGTACGGCGCAGCACTGATGCGACCGACGGTCGCTACACCCTCGCCACCCTCACCGAGCAAGGGCAGGAGCAGGTGTCCGCCGCCACCCCCGCTCACATCGAAGAGGTCCGCCGCCTGGTCTTCGACCCGTTGACCCGGGGACAGCAGCGCCAGTTGGACGCGGCGGCCCAGTGCATCCTGCGCGCTCTGAACGCCCCCTGCCCCTCCGACTGGACACTCCCCGACGGCACCTTTCCTGCCGCCCGGAAGTGACTGTGCCGCACACGACCTCCGATCTCGTCATGGTTCTCCCGCAGGAGGACACGGTCGAGAAGCGCAGAGTGCGGATCGGCGAGGTCCTCTACGGCCGACAACCTCAACATCGCCCAGGTCGGGCGGCACGACTGGGCCCGTAACCGCCACGACACCGTCGTTGGCCAAGGAGTGTGTGCCGCCACCGTCGACATCAACGTGATGATCGGCGGGCGGGCGCCCGAGGGCGTGCCGCGCCCCGGATGACGTCGCGAAGACGTTCCGGGACATCCGTATCGAGCGTGACCGGGTGGAACACGTCATCAGCCACTGATCGACCCGATCGCGCACATCAATTCGACGGCGACGCACGCACATGATCGTGTCGCCGTTCCTGAAGGAGCTTCATGAAAACCATCCTCGTCAGTGGCGGCAACAGCGGCGTCGGTCTGCGAGCGGCGCAGGAGTTCGTCGCACGTGGTCACCGTGTCGTTCTCCTCGGCCGTAACCGGGCCAAGGGGGAAGCGGCGCTCGCGTCCATGGGGAGCGGGAAGGACCGGGCGTCCTTCCTCTCCGTCGACGTTTCCACTCACGACGGTGTCAGGGACGCGGCGAATCGGGTCCTGGCGGAACACGACCGGTTCGACGCGATCGTGCACACGACGGGCGTGCTGATGATGAAGGAGATGCGCACGTCGGACGGACTGCATCCCTTCTTCACGGTCAACTACCTGAGCCGGTACCACCTCACGCAGTTGCTGCTGCCGACACTGCGCGGCGCTGAGCGTCCTCGCGTCGTCATGATGACCGCGGCCGTGCCGCCCGGTGAGGCCGACTACACGCCGTTCCCCGAGTTCAAGCCGTTCAGCTTCGGGAAGATGCGAGAGGCGATCCAGCTCGGCAACCACCACTACGCCGCACACCTCACCCGTACGGAACCGAACTTCGTTGCCGGAGTGGTGAATGCGGGCGCCGTCAAGACGGACATCATGCGAGAGACCCCCTGGTTCATGAAGGTTGGCAGCAAGGTCGTGGGGCCGTTCATCTTCGACTCCGTCGAGAAGTCCGCCCACAACGTCGTCGAGGCGAGCCTGCGCGATGACTGGCTGCTGCCGACGTACTGGGGAAAGGTCGGCAACTTCGACAAGCAGACGCCGATCGTCCTGGACGAACTGACCACGCGCGACGTCATGGACAGGTCGCGGGAGATCACGGGCGCCTGACGTCCGAGGCGACGGGCTCCGTTCGTCTCGGACGCGAGGAGTGGCACAGGTGTCCGGCCATGGGACGCGGTGCCCGCGTACACATGATCGGTGTCGACGCGGCCGCTGGTCTTGGACCAGTGGCCGCGTTCGCCGTGTACGGGGAGACGCCTCTGACATCGCGAACTCGGTAGGAGCGGTTTCGAGCCGGTCCGTGCGCCAGGACGGCGCCGTGAGGGCGAAGTCCCTGTCAGACACGGCCGTCGGGTCGGGAGTGGAATCATCTCTTCCGAACAGTGGTCGGCAGGTCGATACGTGGGTATCGCGCGCACGGGCGTCGGTGTTGTCGATGGATCCTCGTGAGCTTGTCGCCTGCGGCGTTGGCATCGCTCGTCCTGGCCCGCACGCCAGTAACCGGAGATGGACGGGTCCTCCCGCGCCACGTTGCCACGTTCCGCTCCTTGCGCAGCAGTCCGCGCAGCTCCTTCACGAAGCCGGCCTCGCCCTGCACGAAGACCTGACGCCCGACTGGCACTGCACGCCATGACAACTCCTGATCTGAGGTGTCCGCCCGGCGTTCCGAGTATTCCTGCACGACCCACCAGCAACGCGCCGGTCCGCATCACCATCGTTCGCTCCGCCGGCACCGTCAAGAACCACCCGGCCGTCGACCAGGCCCTCAGTGAGGCAGCCGCACGACTTGCCGACGCCGGATACGAAGTGGACGAAGCCCCCGGTGACATGCCGCTGCTGGCCGAGGCGCACCGGTTGTGGACACTGCTGGTGCTGGAAGACTTCCGCACCATCCTGCCGATCGTCGAAGAATTGGGCGATGACGCCATCCGAACCGTGTCGAAGCACTACTTCGCCGCTGCAGCGACGATATGGGGCGAGCAGCCGTCACTGCCCACCTACATCAACGGTTGGGCCCGCCGCGGTCTGCTGATCCGTCGCCTCCAGGAACTCCTCGGCTCCAACCGGATGCTACTCACCCCCGTCTCAGCCGAGCTTCCCTTCGAACAGGACGCCGACCTCGTCGCCCCCGAGCGGACCGCGGAAATCCTGGCCGCACAGTGGGCGATGACATCGGTCCCCATACTCGGGTTCCCCGCCGTCAGCGTGCCCACCACACTGACCGACGGCCTGCCCATCGGCGTGCAGCTCATCGGCGGCCGCTTCGAGGAGGACCTCCTCCTGGACGCGGCCCAGGCGATCGAGGAGCGGACCCCGCTGTTCCGATCTTGGACCTGACCGCTCCAGCCACCGCCTGAGCTTGACTCTGAAGCTCCTCTAGACCGTCAAGTGGCTGGAGATGCCGATGGTCCGCTCCTGAAGGCGCCGGCGAGGTGACGGTAGACCTCGCGTGCGACGAAGCGCTTGACGCATCTGAGGATGTCCTTCATCTGGAGACCTTCGAGGGTGCGTCGTGCGACATAGTCGCGGGTGCGTGGGTCGTAGCGCATGCGGACCAGTACGACGGTCTGCTGCGCGCGGTTGGCCTGCTGGTCGCCGCCGCGGTTGAGTCGGTGGCGGTCGGTGGCGGTCGGTGCGGCCGGAGGAGACCGGGACGGGTGCGGCGGCGCACAGGTGGGCGAAGGACGCTCCCGAGGCGAGCCTGTCGGGGTTGTCCCCGGCTGTGACCAGCAGTTGCCCGGCGGTCTCGGCTCCCACGCCCGGTAGCGCGAGCAGGCCGGGCGCGGTGCGGATGATCCGTGCGCGCAGTTCGGCGTCCGCGTCTGCGATCTCCGCGTTCAGGTGCTGGTAGCGCTTGGCCAGGCGCTTGAGCGCGGAGTTTGACGGCGGCGGAGCTCGACTACGACGAATCGAGCAGACTGCCCTGCCACGTTGGGCGGCCCAGCTGGTGGCATCGCTTCTTCGGCATCTTCTGATGATCACGGCGAGAGGGTCAGGCCGGTGCCCGCCAGGCAGCCGGCGATCACTGTCGGCCGGTACTGAAGCATCTTGAGCTTGCCCCTCACGGCGCGGGTGACCTGGCCGAGGTCAGCGGCGGCAAGGTTGTCGATGTCGCGTTTGACCAGGGACCACATGCCCTCTGTCGGTTGAGGTCCGGAGCGTACGTCGGTAACGGGAACACAGTGAGCCAGTGGGCTTTGGCCCCGAACGGGATGACCACACCCCCACAGTCCCGGACCAGCACGATGGGGCCGCCGAGTTGCTGGTGGGCGGCCCGAAGAAGAACTCGCGTCGCTCGTTGACCCAGTTGACGCGTCGATCTCGGTTTGAGCTGTGGACTGCGTCAGGGTGAGGTGTTCGGGTTGAGCCCGGAGGACATCGACTATGCCCGGGGGTCCTGCATGTCCGTCGCCAGGTTCGGCGGTCAACGGGAGGTTGTACTTCGCCCTGCCGAAGGGGGGGGGCGAAGACGTGGCAGTGGCAGGCGGCGCCGCAGAACGGCTTCCACGTCCTGCGGCACACCTACGCCTCGAGCCTGTCCGTGGTGACGCTGCCGCGGTGGCTCGGACGCTCCTCGCCCGCGATCACCCTCGGTTACTATGATCACTTCATGCCGGAGGCCGGAGGCAAGGGGCGCACCGCCATCGACGGACTGCTTGGGGAGCGGAGAGATCGGCATACGGGTCGAAACTCCCCCGATTCTCCCCAGGCCCGTTGACGGGTGATTCCCACTGCTCCACCCCTCCAAAGGTGACCGTGGATTGCAAAGTTGAAGAGACGGGTGGCCTGGGAAAATGCTGAAAGAGGTCACCGTGACCCGCTACATCACGCCGCTGCGTGAGGGCGGCTCGCTGCCGGGGCTCGTCGAGGGCGACGATCTCGGGACGTACGTCATGAAGTTCACCGGTGCGGGGCAGGGGCGCAAGACGCTCGTCGCGGAGGTCGTCTGCGGTGCACTCGCCCGTCGACTCGGCCTGCGTGTGCCCGGCCTGGTGACACTCGGCCTCGACCCGGTCCTGGGGCTCGGGGAGCCGGACCAGGAAGTGCAGGAGCTGCTCAAGTCGAGTGGCGGACCGAACCTCGGGATGGACTTCCTCCCCGGCGCGATCGGCTTCGACTCCCTCGCCTTCGAGGTGAGCCCCGAGGAAGCCGGGCGGATCGTCTGGTTCGACGCGCTGGTCAACAACGTCGACCGTTCCTGGCGCAACCCCAATCTGCTGATGTGGCACGGCGACCTGTGGCTCATCGACCACGGCGCCACCATGATCTGGCACCACCACTGGCCGGGCGCGGCGACCTCCGCGGCCAAGCCCTACGACGCCTCCGACCACGCGCTCGCGCCCTTCGGCCCGGACATCGCCTCGGCCGCGGCCGAGCTGGCGCCGCTGGTGACCGAGGACCTGCTGGCCGAGGTGACCGCGGAGATCCCCGACGCGTGGCTGGTCGACGAACCCGGCTTCGACTCGCCGGACGCCCTGCGGCGTGCCTACGCGCAGCCGCTGCTGGCGCGGGTCGGCGTGATCGAGGGGCGCATCAAGGGCTTCGAGGGGGACAAGTGAGCGAGCGGGACGTCTTCGAGTACGCGCTGCTGCGCGTGGTGCCGCGGGTCGAGCGCGGCGAGTGCTTCAACGCGGGCGTACTGGTGTACTGCCGCGCCAAGTCCTTCGTCGGGGTGCGCACCCATCTGGACGAGACCAAACTGCTGGCCCTGGACCCGGAGGCCGACGTGGCTGGCGTACAGGCCGCGCTGCGGGCGGTCGAGGGGGTCTGTGCGGGTGGTAGAGCGGCAGGTCAGGCGGCTGGTGACGATGCCGGGCGGCGTTTTCGCTGGCTGATCGCGCCCCGCTCGACGGTCGTGCAGCCGGGGCCCGTGCACACCGGACTCACCGCCGATCCGGAGGCCGAGACGGAGCGGTTGCTCCAGTTGCTGGTCAGGTAATGGATCACACCCGCGTGGTGTGCCGTTGACACCGGGTGCCAGGGCTTCTAGCGTCACGTCTACTGAAGGTACTAAGCGGTCGCTCACTGGAGGGGCGTACCGTGTGAGCCGCAGGACATTCCACCGCAGGACATTCCACCGCAGGACATTCCACCGCAGGGCATTTCAAGCCGCAGGGCTTTTCAAGGGCGAGGAGAACCAGCAATGTCCACCACTGAGCAGCGTGTCGCCGTAGTCACCGGTGCCGCGCGCGGCATCGGCGCCGCGACCGCCGTACGACTGGCCGCCGAGGGCCGCGCCGTCGCGGTGATCGACCTCGACGAGGCCGCGTGCAAGGACACCGTCGAGAAGATCACCGCCGCCGGTGGCAAGGCCCTCGCGGTCGGCTGCGACGTCTCCGACGAGGCCCAGGTCGAGGCCGCGATCGCGCGGATCGCCGAGGAGCTCGGTGCGCCGACCGTCCTGGTGAACAACGCGGGCGTGCTCCGCGACAACCTGCTGTTCAAGATGGCCGCGTCCGACTGGGACACGGTCATGAACGTGCACCTGCGTGGCGCCTTCCTGATGGCCAAGGCCTGCCAGAAGTACATGGTGGACGCCAAGTTCGGCCGGATCGTCAACCTGTCGTCGTCCTCGGCGCTCGGCAACCGCGGCCAGGCCAACTACTCCGCCGCCAAGGCCGGTCTCCAGGGCCTCACCAAGACCCTCGCCATCGAGCTCGGCAAGTTCGGCGTCACCGCCAACGCCGTCGCGCCCGGCTTCATCGCCACCGACATGACGGCGGCCACCGCCGAGCGCGTCGGCATGGGCTTCGAGGACTTCCAGGCCGCGGCCGCCACCCAGATCCCCGTGCAGCGCGTCGGCAACCCCGACGACATCGCCAACGCAATCGCCTTCTTCACCGGTGAGGCCGCCGGATTCGTCTCCGGCCAGGTCCTGTACGTGGCCGGCGGACCGCTCAACTGACGCCGGAGGGCACGACATGACCACACTCCCCGAACTCTCCGGCAAGGTCGCGCTCATCACGGGCGCGAGCCGCGGCATCGGCTACGGCGTCGCGGAGGCCCTCGTCGCGCGCGGTGACCGCGTGTGCATCACGGGCCGCAACGAGGACGCCCTGAAGGAGGCCGTCGAGGCACTCGGTGCCGACCGCGTCATCGGCGTCGCCGGCAAGGCGCACGACCTGGCCCACCAGGCCACCGTCGTCGAGCGCACCATGGAGGCCTTCGGCCGCGTCGACTACCTGGTCAACAACGCGGGTACGAACCCCGTGTTCGGCCCGATGGCCGACCTGGACCTGGACGTGGCACGCAAGGTCTTCGAGACCAACGTCGTCTCGGCGCTCGGCTTCGCCCAGCTGACCTGGAAGGCCTGGCAGAGCGAGAACGGCGGCGCGATCGTCAACATCGCGTCCGTCGCCGGCATCGCCCCCTCGCCCTTCATCGGCGCGTACGGCATGAGCAAGGCCGCCATGATCAACCTGACCGTGCAGCTGGCGCACGAGTTCGCGCCCAAGGTGCGGGTCAACGCGATCGCGCCCGCCGTCGTCAAGACCAAGTTCGCGCAGGCCCTGTACGAAGGCCGGGAGGCGGAGGCGGCCGCGTCCTACCCGCTCGGCCGGCTCGGTGTGCCCTCCGACATCGGAGGCGCCGCCGCGTTCCTCACCTCGTCGCAGTCGGACTGGATCACCGGTCAGACGCTCGTCGTCGACGGCGGCATCTTCCTGAACGCCGGAGTGGGCTGACCGGAGGCCCGAGACGGGACGAACGGAGCATCGACGCGGGCGCTGATGGACGAAATCGGCGCTCGCGTCGACGTATGAAGACGTACAGCCAAATGACAACGTAGTCACAAACGCGCTGATCAAGTGCCCTGCCAGGAACACGGATCCACCGGTGTGGCGCTGCGGTATGGTCTGCCGACCCTTGGTACGGCAGATCGAGGAGCGTGCGCGTGTTCAACCGGAACCCATGCCTGCGGCACCTGGCGGCGGTCACGTCCATCACCCTGGTGGCCGGGTGCGGCGTCCTGTCCTCGGCGTCGTCCGACGACAAGGGACCGATCGTCGTGGGCACCACCAGTGCCCCGAGCACGCTGGATCCGGCCGCCTCTTGGGACGGCTCCTGGGAGCTGTTCCGCAACATCTACCAGACGCTGCTGAGCTACCCCTCCGGGGCCACCACGCCCGAGCCCGACGCCGCCCAGAGCTGTGGGTTCGCGGACACCTCGAACCTCGTGTACCACTGCAAGCTGCGCGCCGGCATGAAGTTCTCCGACGGCGACACCCTGGACGCCCAGGCCGTCAAGTACTCGATCGACCGGATCAAGAAGATCAACCTGCCCGGCGGCCCCGCCGGTCTCCTCGGCAGCCTCGACCGGATCCAGGTACTGAACGCGCGTGAACTCGTCTTCCACCTGAACAAATCGGACGCGACCTTCCCGTTCGTCCTCGCCACCCCGGCCATGTCGATCGTCGACCCCGACGACTACCCCGCGCACTCGCTGCGCAAGGACGGCAAGGTCGTCGGGTCCGGGCCGTACAACCTGCGCTCCTACGAGGACGGCAAGCAGGCCGAACTCGTCAGGAACGACCACTACAAGGGCTTCGCCGAGCTCAAGAACGACGCGGTCACGATCCGCTACTTCCAGGACTCGGGGCAGATGGTCGACGCCCTCAAGGACAAGAAGATCGACGTCACGTTCCGCGGCCTGGCCTCCAAGGACATCGTCTCGCTCCGGAGCAAGGGAGCGGACAACGGCCTTCAGCTCGTCGAGGGCGCGGGCATGGAGATCAGCTACCTGGTGTTCAACCCGAAGGATCCGTGGGCCAAGAAGCTCGCGGTGCGCAAGGCAATCGCCCAGGTCATCGACCGTGCGGCGATCGCCCACAAGGTCTACAAGGACACGGTCGACCCGCTGTACTCCATGGTCCCCGCGGGCCTGACCGGTCACACCACGGGCTTTTTCGACGACTACGGGGACCCCAGTCCGTCCAAGGCCCGGCAGATCCTCTCGGAGGCGGGCATCACCGGGCGCGTCCCCCTCACCCTCTGGTACACCACGGACCGCTACGGCTCCGAGACCGCCCCGGAGTTCCAGGAGATCAAGAGGCAGCTCGAGGACTCCGGTCTGTTCCGCGTGTCGCTCAACGGGCGCCCCTGGAAGACGTACGAGGAGGGCTACCGCAAGAGCGAGTACCCGGTGTTCGGACGCGGCTGGTTCCCGGACTTCCCGGATGCCGAGAACTTCATCGCGCCCTTCGTGGGCCTGCAGAACGCGCTCGGCACGCCCTATCCGGCGCCCCGGATCACCGACACTCTGCTGCCCGCCTCACGCCGCGAAAGCGACCGTGGAGCGGTGGTCAAGGAGTTCGAGGCGGCCCAGCAGATCCTCGTCGACGACGCACGGCTGCTGCCGCTGTGGCAGGGCAAGCAGTTCGTGGCGGCGAGCGAGGAGATCTCGGGCGGGGAGCAGGCCCTGGACCCGTCGACGATCATGATGATGTGGGAGCTGCACCGCAAGACCAGCTGGTAGGTCACGGCCAGGACCCGGCGGGTAGCGTGGTCCTACGGGGTGCGGGGCCGATTGTCAGTGGTCGCCTGTAGGTTCTGAGACCTGGAAGTGACCGCACATCGGAGGAACTTGACGTGACCGACACCGCCATGCTGCCCGAGTCCTGGCGCGGCGTCCTGGGTGACGAACTGCAGCAGCCCTACTTCAAGGAACTCACCGAGTTCGTAGAGGAGGAGCGTGCCAACGGTCCCGTCTACCCTCCGCGCGAGGAGGTCTTCGCGGCGCTGGAGGCGACTCCGTACGAGCGGGTGAAGGTGCTGATCCTCGGCCAGGACCCGTACCACGGCGAGGGCCAGGGCCACGGCCTGTGCTTCTCGGTCCGCCCGGGGGTGAAGACCCCGCCCTCGCTGCGCAACATCTACAAGGAGATGAAGGAGGAGCTGGGCACCCCGATCCCGGACAACGGCTATCTGATGCCGTGGGCCGAGCAGGGCGTTCTGCTGCTGAACGCGGTGCTGACCGTGCGCTCCGGTGAGGCCAACTCGCACAAGGGCAAGGGCTGGGAGAAGTTCACGGACGCGGTGATCCGTGCCGTGGCCGACCGGCCCGACCCGGCGGTCTTCGTCCTGTGGGGGAACTACGCGCAGAAGAAGCTCCCGCTCATCGACGAGAAGCGGCACATCGTGGTGAAGGGCGCGCACCCGTCGCCGCTCTCCGCGAAGAAGTTCTTCGGCTCCCGCCCCTTCACGCAGATCAACGAGGCGGTTGCCGGGCAGGGCCACGAGCCGATCGACTGGCGGATTGAGAACCTCGGCTGATCTGGGACCGGGACCGGGACCGGAAAGCTGTCGGGCCGGGTGGGGCGTCCGGTCCGGCCGTCACCGGGGCGGATCAGTGGTGTCCGGGGGCGCCTGAGCGTCATTGTCAGTGTGTCCGGTTAGCGTCGGAAGGGACAGCGACGAGCCTGGAGGACGCGGTGGCGGAGCAACAGGAGCAGGCGGCCCCGGACGCCATGATGACCCGGATCGGCCAGGTCGTCATGCTGCACCACGGTGGCGACCGTGAGGAGGCTCGGGGGCGTTTCCTGGACCTGTGGGGGGAGATCGGCGAGGACGGCGACCCCCTGCACCGTTGCACCCTGGCGCACTACCTGGCGGACACGCAGGACGACCCCTCGGACGAACTGGCCTGGGACCTGCGGGCGTTGTCGGCCGCCGAAGAACTCACCGACGGCGACGTCGCCGAGCGCCACCGGTCGCTCGCGGCGCGCGCGTTCTATCCGTCGCTGCATCTGAATCTGGCGGCCGACTATGTGAAACTCGGCCGCTCCGAAGCCGCCCGCAGCCATCTGCGCCGCGCCCGAGGCGCCGCCGGAGCCCTCGGGAACGACCGTTACGGCGACGGCGTACGCGCGGCGATCGGCCGCCTGGAGTTGAGACTCGACGGGGCGGGCTCGTCGCACGGAGGGCCGTGGGAGGACCCCGGCGCCGTCGAGGGGCCCGGCACCGTCGAGCGGCCCGGTCCCTTCGGCGGGTCCGGAGGGGAGACCCTGGGGCCGCCGAGACAGTGCCCCTAGAGCATGCGGACACCGGCTGTGGTCAATGCCCGTACGACCCCTTGCAGATGACCGCCTCCGGGCTGTCCGCCTTCCAGCCTCCGTACTTCCGGCCGAGGGCGCACACGTCCGTGTTGTTCGGCTGCTCGGAGGCGACGGGCGGGACATCGGTGCGAGGCGCGGGCCCATGGGGCCCTGGGTGGGGGTGAGGCCCTGGGTGTGGGTGATGGGCGGCGCCCGGGTGGCGCGCAGGGGCCAGCGGGGCGGCGGGCGCAGGGACGGGTCTACGGTGCGGCGCCGGAGCGCTCGGTGACGGCTTCCGGGACGGCCCGATGAGTTCCAGCGCCTCGCGCGCCGGTGCCTGCACGACCTGCGGCCCGGTCTTGCCGTCGGGACGCGGCGGCGACGGCCGGGACGGCGCGGCCGGCAGGGTGGGAGCGGGCGGTCGCTGGACGGTCACACAGCCGGAGAGCGCGGCGGTGGCCACGGTGACCAGGAGCGTTGCGGCGGTCGTCGTTCGATGCACCCGCTCAACTCTGCTGCGTCCGGCCCGCTTTGGGGAGCTGACAAGCGGAGGTTGCCCCACACGGGTGATCCTTCCGCCCCTGCGGAGGGCGCCGGTGTCCGCAAGGTGACCCGACGCCGAATCACCCTGCCTCACTCACCCGTGGCGCCGTCGATCCGCTCCCGGATCAGATCCGCGTGACCGTTGTGACGCGCGTACTCCTCGATCATGTGGGTGTAGATCCACCGCAGGTTGATGGGGTCCTCGGTGAACGTGCTCTTGCCCTCACAGGCGTCGTCCAGCGCGAAACGAGCCGCGTTGCGCCGGGCGATCCCGATCTCGGCCTGCCAGGTGGCGTACGCCTCGTCCCAGGTGTCCGCGTCCGTGAGATGGAACTCTCCGTCCCGGTCCTCCTCGCTGTAGTAGATCGGCCCCGGATCGTCGCCCACCAGAACCTTGCGGAACCAGCCGCGCTCCACGTCCGCCATGTGCCGCACCAGACCGAGCAGGGACAACTCGGAGGGTTCGACCGAGGCGGTCTTGAGCTGGGCGTCGTCGAGGCCCGCGCACTTCATCTCCAGGGTCTCGCGATGGTAGTCGAGCCAGCCCTCCAGCATGGACCGTTCGTCGGCGTTGGTGGCGGGTTTGGTGCGCTGCTTCGGCATGCCCGTATTTTCGTCCAGCGCACGGCCGTTCACCAGGGATTTTCCTACTCCCGACTGTCGCCGAGCCCCTGCCCGCCTGCCACGGCGGCGCCGGGTCGCGCTCTTCCCGCGGAGCTTCGACGGCATCGTCGACCGGCGGCCGCCGCAGCGGCCGTATGCTTCCGGCGAGGCCCGCGTCGTCATTGAAGGAGACCCCCGTGAAGGTCGGCTGCATCGGACTCGGCGACATCGCGCAGAAGGCGTACCTGCCGGTGCTCGCTGTCCAGCCGGGGGTCGAGCTGCATCTGCAGACGCGGACGTCCGCGACCCTGGCCCGGGTCGGCGACAGCCTCCACCTGCCGTCGGAGCAGCGGCACACCGTCCTGTCGGATCTGCTGGCGCAGAACCTCGACGCGGCTTTCGTGCACGCGGCCACCGTCGCGCACCCCGAGATCGTGACGCGGCTGCTGGAAGCGGGCGTGCCGACCTTCGTCGACAAGCCGCTCGCGTACGAACTCGCCGACTCCGAGCGTCTGGTGCGACTCGCGGAGGAGCGGAACGTCAGCCTCGCCGTCGGCTTCAACCGGCGTCACGCGCCCGGGTACTCGCAGTGCGCCGATCACCCCCGCGACCTGATCCTGATGCAGAAGAACCGCATAGGGCTGCCCGAGGACGTGCGCACGATGGTCCTCGACGACTTCATCCACGTCGTGGACACCCTGCGGTTCCTGGCGCCGGGGCCGATCGACGACGTGACCGTGCGGGCCCGGGCCGAGGGCGGCCTGGTCCACCATGTCGTGCTGCAACTCGCCGGGGACGGCTTCACGGCGCTCGGCGTGATGAACCGGCTGAGCGGCTCGGCGGAGGAGATCCTCGAGGTCTCGGGGCAGGACACCAAGCGTCAGGTGGTCAACCTCGCGGAGGTGATCGACCACAAGGGGCAGCCTTCGGTGCGGCGGCGCGGGGACTGGGTGCCGGTGGCCCGGCAGCGCGGCATCGAGCAGGGCGTGCTCGCCTTCCTCGACGCGGTGCGCGCCGGCAAGGTACTCAGCGCCCGTGACGCGCTGGCGACTCATGAACTGTGCGAGCGGGTGGTACGAGCGGTTCAGGAGCGGTCCGCCGGGGCCTGAACGCCCGGAAGCCCTCCGTCGCGCACAGTCCCGCCAGGATCAGCAGCGCCGCGTGCACAGGCCAGTCGCCGAACCGGACGTACGGGGTGACACCGCGCGCGAGCGGTACGTCGTACACCACTGCCGCGCTCGCGTCCGTGCCGAGCCAGGAGCCGATCCGCTCGCCGCTCGGGCCGTAGACGGCGGAGACGCCGGTCAGCGTCGCGTGCACCATCGGGCGGCCGGTCTCGGCGGCCCTCAGCGCGGCGAGCGAGGCGTGCTGCTCGGGGGCCCAGCTGTGCTGGAAGGTCGAGGTCGAGGACTGTGCGAGGAGCACTCCGGCGCCGTCCTGGGCGAGATGACGGCTCATGTCGGGGAAGGCGGTCTCGAAGCAGATCAGCGGGCCGACACGCAGTCCGTGCCCGACGTTCATCACGACCTGCTCGGTGCCCTTCCTGCGGTCCTCGCCCGCCGCTTTCCCGACCGAGGTCGCCCAGCCGAGGAGGGAACGCGCGGGTATGTACTCGCCGAAGGGGACGAGCCGCATCTTGTCGTAGCGGTCGCCGGTCGGACCCTGCGGTCCCACCAGGACCGAACTCTTGTAGATCCCGGGCCGGTCGGAGCGGTGCGCGTCGACGTTCACCATGATGTCGGCGCCGGTCAGCCGGGACAGCGCGGCGAGCCGCTTCGCCAGGTCGGGGCGGTCCGCGAGGTCGAAGCCGACGCTGCTCTCACCCCAGACGACGAGGTCGGGATCCTGTCCGGCGAGGGTGCGGGTGAGGGCCTCCTCGCGTGAGAAGCGCGCCTCGGCACTGTCCGCGCCGCCGATCACCCCGGGCTGTACGACGGCGATCCGGACCTGCCCCGTCACGTCCGGGCGCGGCGACCACACCCAGGTCGCCGAGGTCACGGCGGCCGTCGCGACCAGTCCGGCGACGGCGGGCACACGGGACTCACGCACCGCGACCAGTACCGCGACCGCCACATTGACGGCGACCACCAGGAAGCTGACCAGCCACACCCCGCCGACCGACGCGAGCCGCAGCGCGGGCCCGACCTGCCACTGGCTCGACCCGAGCAGTCCCCAGGGCCCGCCGAGGCCCTGCCAGGACCGGACGAGTTCGACCATCAGCCACCCCGACGGCAGGACGAGGAGCGCGGCCCCGACCCGCCCCGCCGAGGGCACCCCGCCGAGGAACCGCCGGACGAGCCAGCCCCAGGGCGCCCACAGCGCGCCGAGCAGTGCCGCTATGACGACCGTGAACACATTCAGACTCGGCAGCAGCCAGTGGTGCACGGCCAGCATGAAACCCAGCCCGCCGAACCAGCCGTCGTAGGCGGCCCGCCTGCCCGTCGGGGCCGCGCGGGCCAGCAGGATCCAGGGCACCAGGGCGACGTACGCGAACCACCACCACGAAGGGGCGGGGAAGGCGAGCATCGGCAGCGCGCCGGCCAGTACGGCGACGATCGCGCGCCGCCACGGGGAGGCGAGCCACAGATCGGGTCCACTGCCCAGCCAACGCTCGGGCCGACGCTCGGGCAGCTTCATACAGGGCCTCCCTCCCCGGGGGATGCCTCCAGTGTGCGCGTCGGCGACGATCTCCGACAGAGGGCATCCCGTCAGGGCTTTCCGGTCCGAGGGCGTTACTCGGGCGGCTTGCGGTCGGCGCGTCCGGTCAGGTGGCGGCGGGTTCCCGGCCCGGCTGCGGCGCGCGGCGCCATTTCTCCCGGACGACGACCTCGCGCAGGCGCCAGCCCAGGTCCGTACGCACCAGTCCGAAGGCGTACCGGCCGCCGCACACGAAGTCGGGCGCGGTGGACCCACCGTCGTGGCCCGCGAACCGCATCGGATTGATGTAGTCCGCCTGGACCCGGGCCGTGTCGCCCGTTTCCTGGTCCAGCGACCCGAACCGCAGCCGCCGGTTCACGATCAGATGTTGGCGCATGGGGAAGAGTTCCATGCTCTGCGCGAGCCATCCCGCGACCTCGTCGGCGCCGCCCTCGATACCGCCGGCCGAGCGGTAGTCGGCGCGTCCGTCCGGTGCGAACAGCCTCCGATACGCCTCCCAGTCGCCGTCGTCGACGGCCACCGCGTACTCGGTGACGAGTCCGTCCACGGCGAATCGGTCCATCACGGTCGCGAGCTCCACACGCTGCGTCATCGGCTCAGTGTTGGCCACGGGGGGTGCGCAGCCAAGGGGTGTGCGCCAACAGGTGCATAACTCCGCCTCGCAAGCAACGGGAGTTGGTGCGGATGGGCGATTTCTATACTGACCGGATGATCACCGTACCGCTCAGCGCGCTCGAAGTGGCCATGGTCCAGACGGGCACCCGAGCCGCGGACACGTTACGAGACACCACCGAGTTCGCCCGGCGCCTGGAAGACCTCGGTTACCTGCGACTCTGGTACGCCGAGCATCACCATTCTCCGGCCATCGGAGCGTTCCCGCCCGTCGTCCTGACAACCCATGCGGCCGCGTTGACGTCGTCCATCCGTCTCGGCTCGGGGGGCGTTCTCGCTCCGAACCACGCCCCGATCATGCTCGCGGAGCAATTCGGCACGCTGTCCGCACTGCACGCGGGCCGGATCGACCTGGGCATCGGTCGTGGCCCGGGTACCTTCGACGATTCCACGGCGCGGGCCCTGCGCCGCGGGGCCGGTCCGACAACGGACGACGAATACCACGACGACGTGTCGTCGACTCTGCGTTTCCTGGTGGACGAAGTCGCGCTCAGCCCGCTCCCGGAGCCATGGCTGCTGTCCTCCAGCACGGCCGGCGCCGCGCTCGCCGCGGAACTCGGGCTGCCGATCGCCTTCGCCCATCACATTCGTCCCGACCACACCCTGGCCGCGCTCAGCCACTATCGCGAGCGCTTCTCCCCCTCCCGCTGGTGCGCTCGCCCGCGCGTGCTGATCTGCGTGGAAACGGTGTGCGCCGAGACCGATGAGGAGGCGGCCCGGCTGGCCGGCCCGATGGATGTCGTCAAGGCCGGCCTCCTCGAGGGGCGAGGCGACATTCCCTTCCCCACGCCCGAAGAAGCAGCGGCCCACTCGTTCACCGCGCAGGAAGCGCGGGTGCTGACGAGCTTCCGTGCTCATCAGGCACACGGCTCACCCGAGACCGTCGCGCAACACCTGAAGGACCTGGCGGACCTGACGGGTGCGGACGAACTCATGCTGGTGACGCCCGTCTACGCGTTGGCCGACCGACTGAGGTCGTACGAACTCGTCAAGCAGCACGTCATGGAGGAACCTCATGCCGACGGGCGACGTTCATGAAGTATGGCTGTGATCTACAAGACCACGATGACGCCCAGCAAGCTGGAGCTCCTCGCCGCCTGGCTTCCCAGGCAGCCGTGGTACATCGGCACGGCGAGTGAGCCGCACCTGACCAAGGCCGGTGGTTTTCGGCTCGATGATCCCCAAGGGGAGGTGGGAATCGAGTTCATGGTGGTCACGGACAACTCCGGCGAGCGACCGCGTTCCTACCACGTGCCGCTCAGCTACCGCGGGGCGCCGCTCGACGGAGCCGATCGGGCGCTCATCGGCACGTCCGAGCACGGGGTGTTGGGACGGCGGTGGGTGTACGACGGGACCCATGACCCGGTCCTCGTCGCTCAACTGCTCGATCTCCTCCAGGGCCGCGCCGAGCCGCAGGCGCAGAGCGAGACCGACACTCCCGCCCCCTCCGTCACGAGTCACTTCACTGGAGTCGGCTTCTCCACGGTGATCGCGTCGACAGCCGTCGACGACCGGCAGCACGGCACCGCCATCGTGGTGGAAACCAAGGAAGAAGCCGGGCCGCACCGTCAGCCGGCGGGCGCCGTGACCATCGACGTGACGCGTGTCCTCCGGTCCGACGCACAGGCTGCCCATTCCCCTGCGGCCAGGGCGGCCCGAGGACATGTCGTCGCCGACTGGCGCGCGAAGAACGGAGACGAGAGCCGCGGCCTGTTTGTCGTCCTGCGCGACACGACGCGTTGACCGGACTCCCGTACGCCGACGTAGTCCCCTCTCCCACCCGGAGTGGCCGGTCGAACGCGATGCTCGCCCACTCGGCCGGGCTTCGGCCAAGTGGTGGTCAAGACCGCGCATTCTCGAACTCTCGCGTATTGACCTCGCGTTCCGCCCGGAGTTGGATCTTGCCTGCCCGTGGGGGCGTCCGGGTGGTGAGAGGGGTACGACGGTGGCTGGTGACGCGCGCGACGGGCTGATACGCGTGGTGTATGTGGAGCGGATCTCCGCGCTGATGATGGCCGCGGGCGCGGTGCTGTCCGAAGCGGTGCTGCTTGCCCTGGTCGGCACGGCTCAGGACCGCGCGACGCTGATGGTGGGAGCGACAGCGATCGTTTTCGTGTCCGTGCCGCTGCTGCCGATGTGTCTTCGTCTCCCCTCCCGGCTGCGCCGCACCTACGACGATGCCGTGCCGATCGAGAGCGTCGCCGCACCGCGCGACGGGCAGGACGCGGTGCGGCGGCTGTCGCTGCGGCGCACGGCGGGATTCGCGGGTGCCATGGCCTGCTGGTTGCTGTTCATCGGCCTGGCGTCCCATCAAGTGCTGCCGCCGATCATGCTGGTCACCTTTGCCCTGGCCCAGTGGGCGCGGTCCCGGGCGACCGCGGGCTGGGAGCGCGCGCACGAGGCCGTGCTGTGGCAGGGCGTCCCCGGGGTGCGAGGTCTCCGAGGCCGTGTGTTCCGCGTGCCCCGCGTCGCTGCGGACCCCGCCGCCTAGGACGTATCCATGAGGGCGTGTTGGCGCACCCGCACCCCTTGCCCGGAGGCGCGTCCCCGATCGTAGAGTGATCGAGGACGAGTACGGGCTCGCTACGGACCCGGGTTGTCCGTTCGCCACCAGGAGGCACGTATGACACGCCATGTCACTGTCGTCACGGGTGGCAGCCGGGGGATCGGTGCCGCGACGTGCGTGCGTCTCGCGGCGGACGGACACGACGTGGCGGTGGGGTACGTGCGCGACGGCGCCGCCGCGGAGCGGACCGCGAGCGCCGTCCGCGCGGCGGGGGCCCGCTGCGTGACGGTACGCGTGGACACCTCCGACGAGGACGACGTCGAGCGGCTCTTCGACACGGCTGCGGACCGGCTCGGGCCGGTGACGGGATTGGTGAACAACGCCGGTGTGACCGGTCCGCTCGGCAGTCTCGCGGACACCGACCCCGCCGATCTACGCCGTGTGGTGGACGTCAACCTGCTGGGCACGCTGCTGTGTTCGCGGCGGGCCGCCCGGTCCATGGCGGCCTGGGGGAGCGGCGTCATCGTCAATGTGTCCTCGGCGGCGGCCACACTCGGCAGCCCCGGTGAGTTCGTCCACTACGCGGCCACCAAGGCCGCCGTCGACGCCCTGACGGTGGGCCTCGCCAAGGAACTCGGCCCGGACGGCATCCGCGTCAACGCGGTCGCACCCGGCATGATCGCCACGGAGATGCACGCGAGCAGCGGAGATCCGGGCCGCGCCGAGCGTGCCGCCTCGTCGATTCCGCTGCGCCGCGTCGGTCAGGCGGAGGAAGTCGCCGCGGCCATCGCGTGGTTGATGTCGCCCGATGCCTCGTACACGACGGGGGCGGTGTTGCGGGTGTCCGGGGGACGGTGAGCCCCGACAGGGGTGCCAGTCACCGGCCCTTGGGGTTCGTGCGGATCCCCAGGCCCGATCTCACGCGGCCTCGACGACCTCTCCCCGTATCGCTTCCGCCCACTTCACGACCAGCAGCTCGTACTCCGCGCGCTCCTGGGCGGAGAGGGAGCCGCCCGCGCGCATCCACAGGGCACGGATCTGCTCGTTCAGCGCCGCAGCGGACCGCACGGAACCAGAGGACATTAAATCGGGGGACATGCGCACCAGCCTAGGGGCAAGGACTGACACTGCGCTACCGGGCGGCTACTCATCCCGTATGCGGTTCGTCACGGCCGACGCGGAGTGACGCGAACGGGCTCAGTCGGTCCGTACGACGGCACACCGGCCCCGGAGTTGAGCGCCCCGGAAGGCCTCGTCGATCACCGCCGTGCGGCCCAGTCGTGGGACCAGTCCAGCAGCGGTCCCATCGCGGTGACCAGGTCGTCGCCGAGTGCGGTGAGATGCCACGCCGGCTGCGCCGCCGTCGATGTCGGCGCGGCGATGCCCGCCTCGCGCAGTTCCGTGAGACGCGTGGACAGGACGCTGGACGACATGTCGTCGCAACGGCGCTGGAGGTCCCGGAAGCCGACCGGGGCGCCGTTGCGGTGCAGTTCCCAGATGACCCGCAGTGTCCAGCGCCGACCGAGCAGGTCCAGTGCCGCCATGACGGGACGGCCGCCGGCCGAGCCGCGCACGGGGCGGCCGGGGACGGGAGCGCTCGATGCGGGGCTGACGGAGGCGGGAGCGTCCGCGTCCTGATGGGGGTTGGCGGGAGCCGAGGCGCCTGTGCCCTCGAGAGCGCTGCCGGGGCCCGGGCCGCCTCGCTGCGGAATGCCGGAAGGCGCATCGTCCGGCGCGGGTGTCGTGCCCAAGTGCGTACCTTTCGCTGGGAGTCGCTCGCCTCTCACTCTTGCGCTTCGATTTCAGAAGCGCAAGGCTGCGAGCCATGAAGCAGCGCATCGACGGCGTCACGCCGCCCTACGAGCCCGGGACCGACCGCGCGTTGCACCGGTGGATGCCGCCCGGTGTCGCCCGCGATCCCCTGATGCTGTTCAAGGTGCTGGAGCGCCACCCGGAACTCGCCTCACGCATGCGGGCACTGGGCGCGGGCCTCCTCGTCCATGGCCGGCTGAGCGACGCCGACCGAGAACTCGTCATCGCCCGCGTCGCCGCCCGCTCCGGATGCGCGTACGAGTGGGGCGTCCACATGGCGACGTACGCCGAGGCGGCCGGACTCACCCCGGGGCAGGTGACGCTCACGGCGACCGGCGGACCCGGCCATCCAGCCTGGTCCGGCCGACAGGCGGCGCTGCTGCGTGCCGTCGACGAACTGCACGACACGGCCCAGGTGAGCGACGCGGCCTGGAGCGGACTGCGGGAGCACCTCGACGAGCCCGAAGTCCTCGAACTGCTGGTCCTCGCGGGCTGGTACCGCACGATCGCGTACGTGGCCAACGGCGCGCGGATCGAGCCGGAACCCTGGGCACTCGCCCTGCCGGGGACGGACCGCCCGGGCGGCTGAGGGGCTGCCTTTGGTGAGCGTCAGCCCGCGGACTCGGCCGCGTGGGGGCTCAGGCCGCCGGTCGAGACCAGCGCGATGATGACGATGCCGAGCGCGATCCGGTACCAGACGAACGGCATGAAGCTCTTGTGCGAGATGAACTTCATGAACAAACCTATGACCACTTAGCCTTGGCGGTCTTGACCTGCAACGCCATCCAGCCCGAAAGATCAACTGGGAGAGGACTGGGAGACGGGGGCGGCTCCCACCCCTCGGGGAGTGTGAGCACGAAGTTCTCCCACCGCGCCTGCAGCGTCTCCATGATGGCCTTCTCCATTGCCGGTGTCACGTTGGAGTACAACCCCTCGACACCGGCCAGCTCGTGGCCCATCCGGGATTCAGTGGCGACGCGGCTGTGGCCGTCCTCATCGATCCACTCCTTGTGTCCGTGACGCATCAGGTACTGCCGCTTGTTCTTCCAGCGCTCCACGGCCGGCAACTCCGGCAGGGGACGCCGCGAGTCGACGGTCTGCTTCTGCCCGAGCCGTACCCGCTCGAATTCCTCCCTGGCGTCGCGCCCGTCAGCGAACTTCCTCCAGTAGTGGTAGGGGAAGTTCGCGTTGATGAGCGGGCCGTCATTGATTGAGGTAAAAACCCACTCGGGCTCCCGGCCTGCGAGCAGCATCTCCAGCAGCTCGGCCAGGAACGGCGGCACGACGAGTGTGCGCCGGCTCTCGTACTTCGGCACGTACAGGCCGGGCTTTCCTGTTCCTTCAAGGCGCTGATGCTGCCACTGCACGCGGATGGCCGGCATGAGGTCGGGGCCGTACCGTTCCAGGTCTTCGGCGTGCCGGTCCTCGCGGTCCTCCTCGTCGGGATCGTCCAACAGGTCGGAGGCAGGCCAGTTGGGGTGGCAGTACTCGGGGCGCAGCCCGTACAACTCAGCGGGCCGCATGCCGGTCATGGCAAACGTCCACACGTACACGTAGCCAGGGAACCCCCAGAACGAGAGGGCGTTGCAGGCGAGCTGGTGGACGTCCTCGATGCGCAGGTTGCGCTTCCGCTCGCGCGGCTTCTTCTTGTACTTGCCGCGCCGCCGCTTCTTCTTCTGTACGGGCGACGTCAGCCGGAGACCGTCATCGACGGCGTCGTCCATCAGCATGCTGAAAATGAGCAGGATCTCGCCGCGGTAGCGGTAGCCGATGTGGTCCTGCTCCTTCAGCCAGATCTCCCAAGCCCGGCACAGAGATGGCTTGATGTCGGCAACGGCCATCTCGCCCCAGCGCGGCTCGATGTAGAGCCGGACGATGGACTCGATGTTCCTCTTACGGAGGTGGCCGACGTCGAGAGTCTGCTGCCACGTCTTGACGTATTCGGTCATGAGGACCGCGCCGTCGCGACGGCTGATGTACCGGTCGTTGCGGATGTCCGACTCACGGTCCAAGCCGTACTCGAGGGCTTCTTCTTCGGTGTCGAAGCCGCCCTTGCTGTCGAAGATCCACCGGCCTTTGTCGTTCTTCTTGCCGGTGTTCCAGCGGACGCGGCAGAAGTTGCCGCGCCACTCGATGTAGGGCATCAGGTGTCTTTCTTTCTGGGCGGTAGGGGCAGAGCTCGGGCAGCTGAATGAGGCAGAAGTGTCGCGGGGTGTGGGACTGCGGGGATCAGGCATGCACCCCTTGGACGCGGCACGGCGCCTGGCGTGGAACGGCCTGGATACCCCCGCGACTCGGACCGTCCGCAACGGACACACCACCACTTGATGGGTCACGCAAGCCGCGTGGGGGTGACGCACAGGTTGCCGGGCATGGGAAAACCCGCCCTGGTCCGGGAGTTTTCTCACGTCAGGGCGGGTCCGGCGGAGCGAGCCGACCTATGCGCTCCTTCGTCTGGGAGAAGTAAGTGGGGGTGAGGCTGCAGGTCGCGGCATCCCCTTACGGATCGCCTCACGCGGCGGGCTTGAACCGGACGGTGGACGGCGTAGCCGGGCCGCTGCCAGTGGACTTACGTGGAGTGGCCTTGCGGCGGCGGGCCTTGGCCAGTGCCGACGGCCGGGTCATCTTGTGATGAATCTCCCGGATTTCGCGGCAGTCCTGGAGGCTGAACCGCAGAAATTTGCCGAAGCGGTGGTGAGGGAAGCCGCGCTGGTTGGCCCCATCTCGTAGCCACCTCTCGCCGCAGCCGATGACGCGGGCCGCCTCCCCTGGGTCGAGCGTCACCTCGCCCTGCTCAAGGGCCCGCATGGCCGCATCGATCATGGCCTTGCGCTCGGCGCCGGTGCGGTTCGTTTCGGGGCTAGTCATGGCACCTCTTCCGTTTGGGCTGTTGGGGTGCTGCGTCAGCTGGGAGGCACCCGGGCATGAAGCGAGCGCAGGAACTCGTACGAACTTGTAGACGGCTGGTCCTCACGTGTCAGCGCGGAGCGCACCTTAAGCTGCGGCACTGCCGACGCTGTGCTGCAGCGATGATGTCGAGTCGGTTCCCGGTGTGTGTCAAGTCCTCATGGGTGGTGCACCGGTTCGCCTATCAAGGCTCACTCTGAAAGCCTAGCGACTGGCGTATCGACTCGTCAATCAGATCTTCTGTCCTTCGGGGCGAGTTGCTACTCCCTCGCTCAGTCGATCGCTATTGGCCTCCTGTTGAATCCCTCGGCTTCCGAATCTCTGTAGCTCGCCATGCATGTGAGCCTCGGTCGCATGCTGGTGGGCACGGCGCGCCGTGGAGTGACCTTTGGGGTCTATGTGATCGCGCCCTGTTGCGGGGGTTCGCCGAGGGGCTTTGTGGGGGCGCGGGGGGAGCGGCGGGCGATGTCCTGGTGCACGGTGTGGCGACTGACACGGGCCGGCCGCCCACCGGACGTCTGACCCGCCCGGGCCTCCGTAGGTGCGCGTCAGCCGACGGCGGCGATCCGTTCGCGAGAACTTGAAGATCGACGTTGCCGCTGGCCGTCCCCTGGACTGCCTCGTCATCTACACCAAGTCCACGACGACCTGCCAGCATCGAGTACCCCGGCGGCACCACCGGCGCCGCTCCGGTCCAGAACGCCGGGCCTACGGCCGGGACTTTGTGTGGAACGGGGCGCCGAAGGTCGACGAGGCACGTGGTCACGGTCTGGACGTGGGCCGACCCTCACTGCGGTCGGCGTGCCAGTTCACCGGTCACAGCCAGCGAACCGGACAGGAACTGCGCGGATCCGGCCGGGCCGGCCGGAGCTTCACGCCACGGCGGTGGAGATGCCATAGCGTCCACGTCATGGCGAGGACATTTCGGCTGGCTGTCGCGCAGAGCACTGTGTCGGAGGATCCCACCGACCGAGGCGCGCTGCGAGCGGCCGGGGAGGAGATCCGGGCCCTGATGGCTGAGGCCGTCGGCGCGGGCGCGCGCCTGGTGCAGTTCCCTGAGGGGGCGATCACCTACCCGAGCAAGCACGTGATGGCGGCCGCCCCGGACGGCGGCTTGACCCCGGCCGACTGGAGCCGTGCCGCTTGGGACGTCCTGCGCGAAGAGGCCGAGTCGATCGCTGCGCTGGCGGGGGAACTGCGGCTGTGGACGGCGTTCGGGTCGATCCACCCGCTCACACCCCCGAACCGGCCCCACAACAGCCTGTTCATCGTCTCAGACCGTGGCGAGCTGGTCGCGCGATATGACAAGCGCTTCCTGTCGCACACCGAGGTCTCCTACCTGTACACCCCGGGGCGTGACCCCGTGGTCTTTGAGGTGGACGGCATTCGCATCGGCTGTGCGCTGTGCGTCGAGGTGAACTTCCCGCCGCTCTTCGCCGAATACGAACGCTTGGACGTCGACTGCGTCCTGCTCTCCGTGATGGTCGACGACGCGCCGCGGGCGCGGGTCGCCCAGGCCTACGGAACGCTCTACAACTACTGGCTCGGCTACTCCATCCCAGCCCAGTACAGCGCCACGGTGCCTTCCGGGATCGTGGCACCCGGCGGCCGGTGGTTGGCGCAATGCCCCGCCGACGGGCAACCCGCTCTCGCGGTCGCGGACATCGACCTCGACTCGACCGACCCGGACATCGACGTGGCCCTCCGCTACGCCCGGCCCTGGCGCCGTTCGGCACAGAACGGGCTCTACGACGAACATCTGGTAACCGGGGACCCACGAAGCGACACCCGCATGGCCTTCTGACACCGCCCCGCCCACCTGCCAGTCATACCGCGTACAGAATCAGGGCCTCGACACATGAGGGTCCGCTTGAACACCGCGACCGTCTCCAGGGGACGCGTGAGTTCTGCTGAAGCGGCTCTGGGCGGTGGCGCTCGCCCGTAGCGTGAGGCGGCATGACTGTGCTGATCATCGGCGGCAGCGGCTTCCTGGGGGCCGAGCTAGTACGCCAGGCGGTATCCGCGGGCCGTCACCCGGCCGCCACGTACCATTCCCGCCCCGGCGACTACGACGGGGCGGCATGGCACCATCTCGACCTTCGCGATCCCCTCCACCTGGAGGAGGTGCTCACCACGGTGGCTCCGGACGCGGTGATCAACGTGACGAGCGGCGGAGCGGACTGGACTATCACCGCCGAAGGCGGCATCCGCCTCGCCCTGACCGCGGCCGAGGCTGGCAACAAACTCCGCTCACACCTGCGCGAGTACTTCCCCGGCTTCCTCGCCGCCTTCCAGCGCACCCGCGACGGAGTTGAAGGAAGACGTGCTCCCATTCGACATCGAAGTACATCAGGGCCGGCAGGCCAGCCACCCACGTCCTCTTGTTGGGCTTCCCTGGCTTGATGGCGAGGGGCAGGACGTGTGGATCGCAATCCCATAGGTCCTTCCATTTGCGGGCGTACGCGAGAACGGCTTCGTCACACACCACTTGGACGACTCCGCGGCAGCCGGTGGCTGTTCCCGGCGCCGCGGACGCCGCTGCGAGGCTGCCGGGGACGACCGGTTCGACTTCCGGCCGCTGGAGGGGAAACGGCAAACGGGTGCTGATGCCCGACTCGCCGCTTGAGTCGTGGAAGGGCACGAGTTCCGCGGGTACTCCTGGTGGATGACAGCCGGGCTGCTGCGGGACCGGTTCTTGTTCGCGCTGCTGTGGGAGACGCCGCCCTGTTCCCACGCCCACGTCCATGAGCCGTCGATGCCGCTGATGACGACGGGTTCTTCATCGTCGAAAAGGTCGTCGCCCAAGTCATCCGACAGGTCTATGGCGTCGCGGAGCGCCAGGGTCTGCGGATCTACCCCCATGCGGGTGAGCAGCTCGCCGGGGGGCAGGTCCCGCACGAAGGTCAGCGTGTAGATGGGGAAGTCTCCCCGCCGGAACATGTCTAGACCGCCGCCTGCATCCGTACTTGTCATGCCGCGGATGCTGCCACACGCTACTGACACCCCTTCCGGACCTCCGCCCTTGACAGGTCAAATGCATCGGATGTCTACCTGCACCAGCGGTGGGCCGAGGGCTGCACCGTCGCCCGCCGCCTGTTCGAGGAAGTACGCGAGCGCGGCTACCCCGGCGGCGAGAACGTCGTGAAGGTCTACGTGGCCAAGCTCCGCACGGACTTCCCGCCCGCCCCGCCCCGCAAGGCTCCGTCCGTGCGGGACGTGACCAACTGGCTCACCCGCCATCCCGACCGGCTCACCGGCGACCAGGCCCAAGCAGCTCAAGGCGATCCTGGCCCACTGCCCCGCCCTCGACCGAACCGCCCACCACGTCCGCGCGTTCGCCGAGTTGATGAACGACCGCCAGGGCAAACACCTCGACCAGTGGATCACCCAGATCCAGGCCGACGACGACCTGCCCGCTCTGCACACCTTCGTCACCGGCCTGGGCCAGGACCTCGACGCCGTCGTCGCCGGGCTCAGCCTCCGCTACAGCTCCGGCGCCGTCGAGGACCAGAACAACAAGATCAAGATGCTGAAGAGGCAGATGTTCGGCCGCGCCAACTTCGACCTCCTCCGCAAACGGGTCCTCCTCACCGCGCGAGGCCGTTCATGATCGCGGTTGTGGTGACCCTCCGTGGCTCCGGCACTGAAAGCGATCCAGAACCACGGTTCACGGAACGGCGACAGTGCGACCTCGGTGTATGTCCGTGGCCGGGAGACGGGGCGGGGGAGAGGTTCGGACCGCAGGCTTTGCATTGACCGGTCCGTGCGCTCGGTCGGCGCGCGGCCGAACCTCTGAGCTGCCGGGGCGACCTGCAGGCGGGCGCGGTCGGAACAGGGTCGTGCATGTCTCGGGGGGACGACGTGTTGCGCTGGGTCCGGTCAGTCGTGAGCCCTCGTAGCTTCCCCGGTTGTGGACCGCAGATCGCGTTCCTGGCCAAGTCATCCACATCTCCGCCGCATCGGCATGGCCAAGTGTATACAGCGCACCTCAATCGGGCGAGCTGGAGCCGAGTGAACGTGAGCCCTGTTCGCGTTGCCTCGGTGCATGTAAAGGCGCTGTTGAGGCAGCGTGATGGCTTAGATCGACCGAGAGTTCGAACCCGGAGCGATTGACCTGTGGCGTGGCATCTGCATACAGTCACTTTGAAAAATAGTTGGCCAACCAATGGAGGCGAGCCGGCCGTGGCAAGTGAAACGGAACCTGATGCCCTGAACACGGGCAGCGTCGACACCGCCGAGGTGGCGTTCGACGAGCTCTGCGGGGCGCTGGCCGCTCGAGATCTGAAGGGGCTGTGGAGCAGGCCGCCGCTGCAGCCGGAGCCGCGGCCGATGACACGGGCCCACCTGTGGCAATGGGATACGGTCGCCCCGCTCGCGAAGCAGGCGGGGCAGGTCCTGGACCTCCACAGCGGTGACGGTCAGCGGCGCGCGCTCCAGTTCTGCAACCCAGGCCTGCGTGCGGGGACCACTGAGGCGCTGTTCGGCGCGTATCAGTACCTGGAGGCGGGTGAGACCGCGCCGGCCCACCGTCATTCCCCGGCGGCGATCCGCTTCATGATGACCGGCTCGAGTGTTTACACCACGGTCGACGGGGACGCCTGCTGGATGGAGCCCGGCGACCTGGTGCTGACGCCGAACTGGGCCTGGCACGACCACACCAACAAGAGCGATCAGCCGGCGATCTGGCTGGACGTGATCGACGTGGTCCTGGTCGCGACGCTGGAGTCGGTGTTCTTCGAGGACCACCCGGTCGGGATGCAGGAGCTGACAGGCCACGGTGTCTCCGAGCGGCGGTTCGGCGGCCCCGGCCTCCAGGGCCCCTCGGCGCCCGCCGACACGAAGCCGCACTCGCCGTTGCTGCGCTACCCGTACGCGCAGGTCGCCGCCGCGCTCGAGGCGCTTTATGAGCAGGACGGCGGGCAGAGCGTAACGCTGGAGTACAAGAACCCGGTCACCGGTGGCCCCGCCATTCCGACCATCACCTGCCAGATGACGCGCATATATCCCGGAGGGCTCACGCCGCCGAGCCGCCAGACCGGCGGCCGTATACACACGGTGTTCCGCGGTCGCGGGCGCTCGGTGATCGGTGGCACGGAGTTCGAGTGGGGTCCGGGGGATGTCTTCGTCGTCCCGTCGTGGGTTCCCGTCGAGCACGAGGTGACCGAGACGGCGGATCTGTTCATCGGCAGTGACCGAGCCGTGCTGGAAGCTTTGCATCTCTATCGCGAACAGGAGATGTCCGAGCGCCAGGAGGTGACCGACGTGTTCAAGCCGCGCGTCGCGGCGGACGCGCCGGGCGCGGCTCGACTCGACCAGGGGCCTGCGTTGCGTGTCGGCGTCCCGGCCACGCCCCGCCCGGAAGGAGCGAACCGATGAAGGTGGCGATCGCCGGTGGCGGGATCGGCGGACTGACCACGGCGCTGATGCTGCACGGCGCGGGCATCGACGTGACCGTGTACGAGGCGGTGCCCGAGCCGCGACCGCTCGGCGTGGGCATCAACCTGCTGCCGCACGCCGCCCGTGAACTCAGGCGCATCGGCATTCTCGAGGAACTGCTCCCGCTGGCGGTGGCGACCGAGGAGCTGTGCTACGCCAACCGGCACGGCCAGTTCGTGTGGCGCGAACCCCGCGGACTGGCGGCCGGCTACGGCGTACCCCAGCTGTCGACCCATCGCGGGAAGCTCCAGATGGCGCTACTGGACATAACTCGGCGGCGTCTGGGCGAGGGCGCGGTGAAGACGGGCCGCAAGGTCACCGGCTTCGTGCCCAACAGCCACGGGCCGGTCACGTTCCATCTGGAGGACGGCGTCAACGGCCGCTCCTACGACGAGAAGGCGGACGTGCTGGTCGGGGCCGACGGCATCCACTCGGCCATCCGGGCCCAGATGCATCCCGGGGACGGGACACCACGCTGGAGCGGTGAGCTCATGTGGCGGGCGACCACCCTCGCGCCGCCCTTCCTCGCCGGCAAGTCGATGGCTCTGATCGGCACGCGCGGGCGCAAGGTCGTTGCCTATCCCCTCTCGGCGCCCGACGCGCAGGGCAACGCGCTGATCAACTGGATCGCCGTACTCGACAACACCTCACAGCGCCTGCCCGGAGCCGAGGACTGGAACCGCCCAGGCCGGCTCGAGGACTTCCTCCCCGAGTTCGCGTCCTGGTCGTTCCCCTGGCTCGACGTGGTGGAGCTGATGCGAGGTGCGGAAGACACCTACGTGTACCCGATGATCGACCGGGACCCGCTGCCCACGTGGACATCGGGACGGACGACCCTGCTGGGCGACGCCGCGCACGCCATGTACCCCGTGGGATCGAACGGCGCCTCCCAGGCGATCCTCGACGCCCGCGCGCTGACCCGGGCCCTGGCCGAGGAGAACAGCCCCAACGCCGCTCTGGTGCGCTACGAGAGCGGGCGCCTGCCGGCGACCGCCGCTGTCGTCGCGGCCAACCGCAACCAAGGAGCGGCCAGGATCCTCGACCTGGCCGAGGAACGCGCACCCGGCGGATTCGACGACATCAGCCTCGTGTTCGAGCCCGGGGAACGGGAGGCGATCGCGGCCGACTACCAGCGGGTCGCCGGATTCACCCCCGTCGGCGCCGCCGCGGGCACGGCGGGCCACCTTCGATAGCGCTTACAGGGCTGAGGGACCTACGCCGCGACGCGAGCGAGATCCTTTCGATACGGCGGTGACCACCGTCCGCACCGTGTGATCGTGAGCTGTGCGGTGTGTACGGAGGTGGCCGCCGTGAAGGTCGTTCGCGACCGCTCGCACGGGTCGGCTGCGGGCCTGCCCTCAGGAGTCCGGCCTGTGTCTCCGCTGGCTGCTCGGTCTAGGAGCTGTGGAAGCAACCCAGCTCTCTGCCACGGGGATATGTGTCTGTTATCTTGAGCCCGCGCGAGCGTGTCCAGCATGTGTGTGAAGCGCTCTGAAGTTCCCCCAAGTTCCGTGGTGGATGCGGTTATCTGCCGCCGTCCAACACGGAAGGGGCGGATACGTGGTGCGCGTACAGAGTGCGAGGGGATTGACAGGCCAACTGATCCCTCACGTCAAGCACATCAAGGGAAGTGGGCCACCCGGCTCAGGCGTACGGGTCGAACGTGATGTCGCTCGGCTTCGCCTTGTTCAGGTGGTCGCCGAACTTGGAGTCCTGGAGCGGGAAGTTCGCGTCGCCCCAGTCGGAGGCGTTCAGGATGCTCTTGAGGTTGCTCGCCAGGTTGTCCCAGGAGAGCAGGTTCTCCTGGTGCCAGGCGCCGGTGTCGTTCTCCGGGGTCTCGCCCCACTTGGCGAAGCGGAAGGTGTGGGTGCTGGCGCCGTCCTTGTGGTAGACGGCCTCGACGCGCTGGCCGTCCATCGGGACGTCGGCGATCGGGTGGGTGCTGAAGTCGCCGTGCCGGGAGGCGGAGAGGTACGACGGCATGTCCGCGCCCTGCTTGACCCAGACGACCATGCACTCCCAGTCGTGGCGGTGGCCGATGCCCGGGGACGCCTCGTCCTTCTCGAAGTAGCTCGCGTAGATGATCCCGCACCAGCCGTTGTTGCACTTGGCCCGCGAGTAGGTGTTGGCGTGGTTGAGGTGGTCGGTGCGGCACCCGCCGGTGACCGAGCCGGTCGGCTTCAGGCCGCCGTTGAGGTTGCCGTTCGGGTCGATGGCCGCCGCCGGGTAGCAGCTGTCCGAGTCGTAGTCGTACACGGGCTCGAAGTTCTTCTGGAACGCGGTGGCGTTCTCCGGAAGGTTCTGCAGCACGCCCGCGGAGGCGCTGCCGGAGAAGGTGAGGGCGAGGGCGGCGGCGCTGCCCGCGACGGCGGCGGCTCGTCCGAGGCGGTGGGTCCTGGTTCGGGGCATCGGGGGGCTCCAGTCGACGGTCGCTTGATTCGTTCCGGACATGACATCTGGGTCGTCGGGGAGAGGGTGGCGCGCCCAGAATGGAGTGGAAGGGCTTTCTGTCAAACGGAGGACGGCATTTCGCCGAACTGATCAAGCCAGCCGGAAGCCGCCGGGGGACGGGGAGGGTCCTGCCGGCGGCTGTGGGGGGAGAGGGGGTCAGGCCATGGCCCGGGACACGGTCAGAGCTCGTCCTTCGGGTTGGGGTTGGCACCGTCGTTGAGGGCGGTCGCCAGCAGGCTCGCGGCGACCCGGATGTCGTCGATCTCGGCGCCGGCGACGCTGGTGCTCGCCTGGGGGTCGGTGCCGTTGTTGCGGCCGACCAGGACGTGGCTCACCCTGGCCCAGCTCCGCATGAGAGCGACCTGCTGGTCGGTGATGAAGGTGGTGGACCCTTGGTCCATGGAACCCGCGATCCGGTCGGCGATGGGGCGGAACCGGGCGGCCTCGGCGATGCCGATGATGTACCGCAGCATGGCCTGGGCCTGCTTGGTGCGGTTGGTGCCGCGGTTACCGAGCTCGTACAGTGAACTCCCCAGGCTGTTCTCGCCGAGGGTGACCTGGGTCAGTGACTGGCCCGCGACACGGGCGAGCGCGTCGTAGCCCTCCTTGCCGACGAACCAGTTGTCGTCGGAGCCGGCCGCGTTCGGGATGCCGGAGGCGAGGTTCAGGACGAAGTTGTTCGGGCTGCCGACGGTGTAGAACCGCACGACGTAGAAGTCGCTGAGCCGTACGATCGCGTGCACGGTGGGGGCACCGGAGGAGCTGATGACGACGTCGGCGAAGCTGTTGGTCCTCGTGTTGTCGGTGATGACGACCGACACCCGATTGCCCTTCGAGTTCACGATGATGCCGGTGTGCCGGGCGTTGGCGGTGCTCTCGGCCAGGTTCCTCAGCTCGTTGAGCATCTCGCGGTAAGCCGCCGAGCCGGCGAACGGGTTCCAGTGGATCTGCGGGAAGTTCACCTGCTTGTCGGCGACGGTCTCGGCGTTGATCGCCGTCGACTGGCCGGCCGCCTTCGAGGCGGATACGGCGGCGGTTCCGGACATGAGGCCGGACACGGTGACTCCGGCGAGCGCGGCCGTGGCTGCCGCGGTGAGGCCGAAGCGGCGCAGGGAGGTGGTGAACATGGGGTTGTGCTCCTCTGTCGTGAGGTCGTGAGGTCGTGAGGTCGTGAGGTCGTGAGGTCGTGGCGCCCCGTGGTCGCGGGGAGCGGACCGATGGGGTGCCACCACCGACGTTCACCGGTGAGGAGTTGATTGACAGGTCCCTTTTGGTCGCCCAATCAATTCCGGAACGCTAAGTTCCGCGATGTTTGTCCGGACGTCATGTCGTCGTCACATCGGGCCTTTACGAAAGCACTACGAAAGCCGTCAGTCGTACGGAGGTGGGCGCACCGTGGCCCGACCCGAAAGGCCCGTGGACCCCGAAGCCGGTCCCGTTCAGCGCCTCGCCCATGAACTCCGCGGGCTGCGCCGCGTCGCCGGCGGCCCCTCGTACCGGACCATGGTCAAGGTGGCCGGCTTCTCCGCGACATCGCTGTCACAGGCCGCCGCCGGCGAACAGCTGCCGTCCCTCGCGGTCGTCCAGGGCTATGTCCGGGCCTGCGGCGGCGACCCGGACGAATGGGCGCGGAAGTGGAAGGAGGCCGACGCCGAGGCGAGCCGGTCCCCCGCCGAGGACGTCGAGGACGCGCCGCCGCCGTATCGCGGGCTCGCCCGGTTCGAGCCGGCCGACGGGCATCTGTTCTTCGGCCGGGACCGGGTGATCGCCGAGGTGAACGAGCTGGTGGCCGAGCACCGGTTCGCGGTGCTGTTCGGCCCCTCCGGCAGCGGAAAGTCCTCGCTGCTGCGAGCCGGGCTGATCCCCCGCCTCCAGGAGGAGATCGGCACGCGCGGCTGTGCGGCCAGGCTGAGCATCCTCACCCCCGGGCCGACCCCGGCGCAGACCTACGAGCGGCTGCTCACCCCGGCCGAAGGGGATCCGGAGAGCTGGGTGGTGGTGGACCAGTTCGAGGAGGTCTTCACCCTCTGCCGCGACCAGTGGGAGCGCTCCCGCTTCATCGACCTGCTGCTCACCGCCCGCGACCAGGGCAACCGGCTGCGCGTCCTGGTCGCCGTACGGGCCGACTTCTACGCCCGCTGCGCCGAGCACCGCGGCCTCGCGGACGCGCTGCTCGGCTCCGGGCTGCTGCTCGGCCCGATGACGGCCGAGGAACTGCGGGAGGCGGTGGTCGGCCCGGCCCAGGAGGCCGGTTACACGGTCGAACGGATCCTGACCGCCCGCCTGGTGGAGGAGGTCCTCGACGAGCTCGGCGGGCTGCCGATGCTCTCCCATGTCCTCCTGGAGACCTGGCGCCGCCGCAAGGGCCGGATGCTCACCCTCGCCGGGTACGAGGCGGCCGGCGGGGTGCGCGGCGCGATCGCGGCCACCGCCGAGGAGGTGTACGCCGGTCTGTCCCGGCCCCAGGCCCGCGCCGCCCGCCATCTGCTGCTGCGGATGGTCGAGCCGGGGCAGGGCACCCCCGGCAGCCGCCGCCCCCTCACCCGCGCCGCCCTTGAGGCCTGGGCCGACCCGGATGTCGACGTGGTAGTGGAGCGGCTGACCCGGGCCCGGCTGCTGACCGCCGACGAGGACGGCGTCCAGCTCGCCCACGAGGCGCTCCTCACCGGCTGGCCCCGGCTGCACGGCTGGGTCGAGGCGGACCGCGAACGGCTGCGCCACCACCGGACGCTCACGGACGCGGTCGCCACCTGGCTGGAGCACGACCGCGACCCCGGCGCCCTGTACCGGGGCACCCGGCTGGCCCGCGCCGAGGAGATCTTCCCCGACCATCCGGCCGACCGCGCGCTCACCGAGCCGGAGCGGGACTTCCTGACCGCCGCCCTGGCGGCCCGGGAGGCCGAGCGCCGTGCCGTGGCCGGCGCGGTCCGCCGGCAGCGGATCCTCACCGGCTCGCTCTCCGCCGTGCTGGTGGTGGCCCTGCTGACCGCGGCCGCGGTCTGGTACGAGTACCGCGACAACCGCCAGCGGCGCACCCAGGACGCGGCCCGCCGGGTCGCCGAGGTCGCCGAGGCCCTGCGCACCACCGACCCGCGCACCGCCCTGCTGCTCGGCGCCGCCGCCTGGAACATCGCCGAGCTGCCCGAGACCCGCCGCGCACTGCTCGGTTCCCTCGCCCAGCCGGAGACGGACACCTTCACCGATCCCACCCCCGGCTACGGACCCACCCGGGTGCTCACCGGCACCGGCCGCACCCTGCTCAGCGCCACCGGCACCGGCTGGCGCACCTGGGACGTGACCGCCCACCGCCGGACCGCCTCCGGCCGGGTACCGCAGGGCACGGTGACGGAGGCCGGCCCGGACGGCAGGGTCCTCGCGGTCACCGGCGACGACAACGCCGTACGGCTCTGGGACACCACGGCCGGCCGCTGGACGACCGGCCCCCTGGCAGACGTCGGCGACCTGCGCTTCACCGCCGACGGCCGCTCGTTCCTCGCCAGTGAGGGGAACCGGGTGCGGCTGCGCTCGGTCACGGACGGGCGGGTGCTGTTCGAGGCGGAGGCGGGGGACTCGGCGGTCGCGGAGGTGAGCGTGGACGGACGGTGGGCCGCCACCTGTTCCCCCGGCGGCAGGCCCCAGCTGTGGGACACATCCTCCGCCCGTCAGCTGTCCGGCGCCTGGCAGCACGAGCGTGCCTGCGGCGAGCGGGCCGGGCTGGTCGCCGTCGGCACCGGCCGGCTGGCCGCCGCCGACGACACCAGCCTGCACGTCTGGGACACCAGGACCGGCGGGAAGACCGCCGACCTCGACGTCCCCGGCGCGCAGTACGCGTCCTTCAGCCCCGACGGCACCTTCCTGGCGACCGGCGACGGCAAGGAGATCCGCGTCTGGCGGCTGAGCGACCCCGGCGCCCCCGTCCTGCGACGGGCTCTCAACAACCAGCACCTCTACGGCGGCCTGGTCTGGGACCGCGACGGCCGCACCCTGCGCTATCTGGAGGGAGGAACCGTCCACACCCTCGACCTCGGCCCCGCGGTCACCACCGCCTGGCGCTCCGGCGCGCTGAGCGACGTACGGTACAGCCCGGACGGCCGGACGTACGCGACGGCCGAGCGCACCGGGAGCCGGTACGCGTTCACACTCCGCTCGACCTCCGGAGACCGTCTCCTGCGTGCCTTTCCGCCGGTCGCCGTCCCCGTCTCCACCACCCCCGCCTCGCCCGTAGACGCGGCCGAGACCTTGTCGGTGATGGCGTTCAGCCCGGACGGGACCCGGTTCGGGTACGGCGTCTCGGCGCCCGGCCAGCAGGTGGTGGCGCAGCCGCTGACGGTCTGGGACGTGCCGCAGGGGCGGCCCGAGGCCACGCTGGACCTGCCGGGCGCGGCGGTGCTGGGGATCGCCCTCGGGCCGGGCGGCCGTACCCTCGTCGCCGCCCGCAGCATGCCCGACCGCGCGATGGCGGACGAGGCGTGGGACACCGTCCGCCGGCGCCGCACGACGGTACTGACCGGTGTGACCTCCGGTCAGCTGACCGTCCGCCCCGGCGGCCGGCTGCTGATCGGCGACGGCCGGGCGGCCCGCCTGCCTTCCGGCGAGGCGGCGCAGCACGACCTCGTGCAGGGCGACGAACTCGGCGCGCTCACCTTCACCGACGACGGCTCCCTGGTGGCGGCCGGCGACCAGACCGGCCGGGTCGCCCTGTGGGCCGGGGACCTCTCGGCGCGCGCGGGTGTCCTGCGGGACGTCTTCCCGGTCCCGCTCGACGGCACCGCCCCCGACGGCGTGACCGCGCTCGCGTTCAGTCCCGACGGCCGCACCCTCGCGGTCGGCGGCGCGGCGGGCAGTCTGCAACTGTGGGACGTCGCCACCCAGCAGCCCCTCGGCAGCCCCTTCACCACCCCCGGCGACGCCATCGACTCCCTCGCCTTCGGCCCGGACGGCACGACGGTGTACGCGGGCAGCGACCACGTCCCGCTCCAGCGGTACGACATCGACGCCGGCCACGCGGTCGACACGGTGTGCGCCCGTGCGGGCGGCACCGGCCCGACGCGCGGACTGTGGCGGACGTATCTCCCGGACGTGCCGTACCGAAGGGTGTGCGGGTGACCCCTTATCACCGAATTACCGACCGACGGTGTGCTGGCCGTGGCCGGGGCGGCGGGGGAGTCGTCCGCCGCCCCGGCCGGGCCGGCGTTGACGGCTGACAGCGCACGCCCCTTGAAGACGCGTCCCCGGAACTTGTAACGGGTCCGGCCGTCCTCGCCGGTCCCCGTGAACGCGCAGTCGGGCCCAAGTTCGCGCACTTCAGCGCCCCGCATGCCACTCAAGAAGGACAGCACCAGCCAGCAGGCCGTCCGCAGGAACCCGATCTCCTCCCGCAGCTCTCTGGGACCAAAACCCGCATGCCACGGCTTGCCGGTGTCGGGCCACAACGACACCGCGGTGTGCAGACCGCCGGGCCCGCAGCCGAGTTCCTCCGCGGCCTCGGTCAGCATCCGCCGAAGGGCCGGGTTCGTGTCACTCACTCCGCACTGGTTATCTCGGGCAGCTGTTGGCCGTCTGACATATGGGGCAAGTGGTGTGATCTAGTACTTGCCTGAACGATATTCAAGGGGTTCAAGGCAAGTTGGTTTTCTCTTCTCTCTCTTCTCGTCCCTTCCGTGCGGAGCGTGCTGTCTCTGCTGATGGATCTTTCTACTGGGTCGTTGTTGACGAGTCCTTCGCGTTGCACACTGAGGCGTGTGCCTGGCTGGCCTGCGCCGTGGGGACCGCGCGTACAACACGGAGCGGACGCACGCGGGTCGGATCGCCCTGTACCTGTCGTACTGCGCCGAGTTCCGTCCCCGGGCCGCGATGGACAGCAGCTTGTCGCCGATCGCGAAACGGTTGTCACGGCCGTCGTTCATCAGCCGACGGCCCTCGTTGACGTCCTTCTCCGTGTAGCTCATGCGCGACTTCCTCATCAAAGACGATCGAATGAGCACGCAGAGTAATGATCTGATCGCTTTCGGCTTATCCGTCAACTTCCCCTCCATGGAGCGGTGTTGACGTCCAGGGAGGCTGGGCTGCGGAGTGATCCCGTCGGGTTCCGGCAGGTAACACCCATACGAGTGAGGGGAGAGGCTTCGCTGGCGGAGAGAGCGAACCGTCGAACGAACCCCGGCAATTCAGATCTTGAGAGTCAAAGGCTGATTGGTGCCGGTCACGCCTCGAATGCGTGCTGTTGGCCCTACTCCTTCGTGGCCGTGCTGGGTGGTTTCGGCAGGCGCATGACGCGGTCGGGCCGGACACGGCCGACCAGCTCGACAGTGAGGTCGCGCAGGACCCAGGCCAGTCGGGTGACGTCGTAGCCGGCGTCGCTGACGATCACGATGTTCGGGGTTCCCGACCTGCCAGTGGCCGGCTGTGAAGAGCCATTCAACGACTCCTCGGAGCTGGGCGGCGGTGATCGCGGTCGCGTCGTCCGCCGGGCCGAGCCGGACCGCGTCCAGGATCGCGGTCCAGGACGTGGCACCCGGCGGTGTCTTACGCCGCTGGTACGCCGCTGGCCAGGATGGACTGGCCCGATACCCAGTGGGAGTCGGCGCCGGCGAGGAAGGTGACGATGTTGGCGATGTCCTCGGGGCGGCCTGCGAGGCCCCGGCCGGCGGGGGGAGCGACGCTGGGGCGGGTGCTGGCGCTGCCGAAGAGGCCCGCGGCGCGGGTGCCCTCGGTGTCGATGAATCCGGGGTTGACGCTGTTCACGCGGATGTCGCGGGGTGCGAGTTCCTTGGCCAGGGTGGCGGTGATGCCGTCCACGGCGTGCTTGGCGGCGGTGTACACGACGGCGCCGGGCGGGTTCAGTGTCGACACCGACGAGCCGATGTTGATGACGCTGCCGCCGTCGTTCATGCGTGCCGCGGCTTCCTTGGTGACGAGGAGCACTCCCAGTACGTCGACGTTGAAGACGCGGTGGAAGCTGTCCTCGGTGAAGTCGGCCAGACCGCCGTACTCGTAGACGCCGGAGTTGTTCACGAGCACGTCGAGTCCGCCGAACTCGCGTACGGCGGCTTCCACGAGTTCGCGGGCGTCGTCGGCCTTGCTGACGTCGCCTCGTACGGCGACTGCTGTGCCGCGGGCCTTGGAGATCCGGGCGACCACGTCCTCCGCCGCGTCACGCGAGCGCGCGTAGTTCACCACCACGCTCGCACCTTCGGCGGCCAGCGCCTCGGCGATGGCCGCGCCGATTCCCTTCGAAGCACCGGTGACGACGGCTACCTTGTTCGAGAGCCTCATGGGTTCTTCCGTTCTCTTGCTGTTTCTTGTGTATTGGTGTTCATGGCTGGTTCGTGGTGCGGGGGCGTGGCTCCCGACGTGGACGGATCGCCGGGTGGCTCGCCCCGTCGCGGTATCTGTGGAACACCGCGACCTCACGGCGCGGCGGAGTTCACCCCATATTTCACGCGTCACGAAACACGGAGGGGAGGGAGGACGGTCTCGCCGCGATGATCGGGCGTGGCGGAGTCACCGGGGACGAGCGGGCCGGACGTGATGGTAGAGGGTGGCTGTCCGCGCTGAAGGGACGCTCATCGTAGGCAGGGGTGGGTTTCACCCCTGCGGAGATCAGGCGGGGTCTTCGGTGTCCGGGTGGCCCGCGTCCTGTGTCTTGTGGCGGGCGAGGTTCTGTTCGAAACGGTCGAGCACCATCAGGGTCTGCATGCGTTCGTCCTCGCCCACACCCTCGGTGCCGAGGTCCTCCAACTCCAGCCACAGCTTCCCGACCTTCTCGCGCAGCGCCAGGCTGGCGACGGTCGGTTCCACCAGAATGGAGCGCTTGTCGGTGGGCGAGGGGATGCGTCGTACGAATCCGGCCTGCTCCAGGCGGCGCACGGTACGGGTGACGGTCGGCGGGTCCGCGTCAAGAAGTTTGGCGAGGTCCACCTGCCGCAGCCGGCCGCGTTCCCACAGTTCCATCATCACCAGTTCCTGGGAGGGGTGGAGGCCGACCTGGCGCAGGAGCTGTCCGGCGAGTATCCGGTGCATGCGGGCCGCTCGGAAGACCGCGTAGCCGATCTGGGTGTTGCGGGCTACGCACGGCAGCGTGCTGCTCTCGGCCGTTTCCCTGTCCATGTCGTCCACGCCGTCCACGGTGTCGCTCCTGCATCTCTCGTGCCTGGTGGGCTTCTCCCTACAGTGTCGCCGGACGGTTCCGGCGCCGCGGCGGGCGCCGGGTGGAGGCTCCGTCCGGGTGGCCGGTTCGGGTCAGCCGGTGAGGGCGGGGTAGTCGGTGTAGCCGCGGTGGTCTCCGCCGAAGGACGTGGCGCGGTCCGCGGTGTTGAACGGGCCGCCGGCCTTCAGGCGTGCGGGCAGGTCGGGGTTGGCCAGGTAGAGGGCGCCGTAGGCGATGAGGTCGGTGGTGCTGTCGTCGACCAGCGCCAGCTCCCCGGGGCCGGTGGGCTCCGTGCCGGTGAAGGGGTTCAGGATGAAGGTGCCGGGCCACTGCTTGCGCAGGCGCACCGTCAGGTCGCGGATCTCGGGGGCCTCCATCTGGTGCAGGTAGGCCAGGCCCAGCGGGGCGAGTGCGTCGACGAGCGCGGTGTAGGTCTGCTCGACGTCGGTGCGGTCGCTCTCGTCGATGTCACCCAAAGGGTTCGCGGGGGAGATACGGATGCCGACCTTGTCCGGGCCGATCGCCTCGGCGACGGCCTTGGCGACCTCGACGGCGAAGCGGATGCGGGCCTTCGGCGAGCCGCCCCACGCGTCGGTGCGCTGGTTGGAGTTGGGGGCGAGGAACTGGTGGATCAGGTAGCCGTTGGCGCCGTGCAGTTCCACGCCGTCGAAGCCGGCCTTGACGGCGTTGCGTGCGGCGGAGACGAAGTCGGCGATCGTGGCGGTGATGTCCTGCTCGGTCAGCTCCGTCGGCGTGACGAAGTCCTTGGGTCCTTCGTGGGTGTAGATCTGGCCCTTCGCCGCGATCGCGGAGGGGCCGACGGGCTGCAGGCCCCTCAGGCTCGGGTGGCCCACCCGGCCGGTGTGCATGATCTGCAGGAAGACGGCGCCGCCCTCGGCGTGCACGGCGTCGGTCACCTTGCGCCACCCGGCGACCTGCTCGGCGGAGTGGATGCCCGGGGTGTCCGGATAGCCCTGGCCGACCTCCGAGGGCTGGGTCCCCTCGGTGATGATCAGGCCGCCGTTCGCGCGCTGCGCGTAGTACGTCGCCATCAGGTCGGTCGGGCTCTGCCCGGGCCCGTAGGCGCGGCTGCGGGTCATCGGCGCCATCACGATGCGGTGGGCCAGGCGCTTGCCGCCCAGCTCGTAGGGCTCGAAAGCCTTCGACATGGTCGTACTCCTCTGAATCGTCCAGGCGTAGGGGCCGGGGTGTGGTGTAGAGAGGGCCCAAAGGGAGCCTTGGGCAACTACCGTACTTGATTGCTCGAACAATCAAAAATCGCGAGGTGTTCCTGTGGTGTGCCCTGGCCTGCCTCGCCGCATCTGTTCGAACCGCTGGGCTGCGGGCTCGATCTGGCCGTGGTGACTGCTCGGACAGCTAGGCGTCAGGGGGCTTAATGCGGGCATGGCGTGTGGTCGGTCCGGCCAAGGGGGTGCAGGCGAGGCGGGAGGGCTGCGGGCGGGGAGTGGCCCGCAGGCCCTGGCAGGTGGAGATGCTTACGTGGTGCGCCGGGTGAGGCGGACGACGGGCAGTTCGCGGTCCGTCTTTTGCTGGTACTGAGCGAAACGTGCGGAGCGCTCCGCAATCCCCCGCCAGACCCGCTCACGCTCCTCGCCGTGCAGTTGCTCGGCGACGACGGGCACCGTCTCGCCGTCCACGGTGATGCTCGCCTCCCTCGGGTGCGCGGCCAGGTTGAAGTACCAGGCGGGATTCTTGGCCGCACCGTTGGCCGAAGCCGCGATCACCCAGCTCCCGTCCTCGCCGGGGAACCAGCAGACAGGGGATCTGCGAGGCCGGCCGCTCTTGCTGCCGAGGGTGGTGAGCACCAACGCGTCCAGGCCGCCGAGCATCTTGCCGCCGCCTTTGCGGAGGACGCGCCGCATCATCAACTTGTTCAGCCATCTAACTGCCACTCCCGGTTGGGAAGCGCCATACGTTCCAGGGCGAGAAGTAAAGCTCACGGCATCTCCAGGGCGTCGTCGTGCTAGATTGTTCGAACAATCATAGGTTAGTGGTCATCAGTCCAGCACGCTCTCCGGTGCGCAGAGGCACCCGCCGTCTCACATGCGGCAAGAAGGTGAGCCGCGGCGCGTCAAGGCCGAAACCCCGGTACGGGTGCATACAGTCGCGATCCGGACAGAGGTGTGCCTCCCGTGCCGCCGGAGGCTGCGTGGACAGCCGTCACCAGGAGGAGAAATCATGGTCAACGCACTGGTCGCAGGCGGGACCGGCATGCTCGGCGCCCGTATCGCCCACCACCTGCTGAACGAGCCGGCTGTCGCTGAAGGGGGCGAGCTCCGTCTCCTGGTGCGCACCGACTCCCTCGCCGATCCGGCCAAGAAGCGCCTGATCGACGCGCTGGTGGACCAGGGGGCCGTGATCATGCCCGGCGATCTCCACGACGACAAGGCCCTCACGGACGCGGCCTCGGGCATGGATGTGGTGGTCAGCGCGGTCCAGGGGGGCCGCAACGTCATCGTGGACGGCCAGGTGAATCTGGCGCGGGCCGCCGAGCGGGCCGGAGCACGCCGGTTCGTACCGTCCGACTTCGCGATCGACCTCTTCAAGGCCCCGCCGGGTGCCCTGATGTTCGATCCCAGGCGCGAGGCCGACGAGATCATCAGCGCCCTCGACCTCGACGTGATGCACGTCCTGACCGGCGGCTTCCTCGACATGGTGCTGGACCCGAGGGCCAAGGGCATCGTGGATGCGAACAACGCAACGGTCACCTGCTGGGGCACCGGCGAGGAGCCCTTCAACATGACCACCGTCGACGACACCGCACGCCTGACCGCCTGCCTCGTCCTGGACGACACCGCGTCCGCGGGCGTGCACATGTTCGCGGCGGCCGAGACCAGCCCGTCGCAGCTCGCCGAAGAGCTCAGCAAGGCGACGGGCCGCACGTTCACCCTGAACAGGCTCGGTTCCGTCGACGACCTGCGGGCTGCGATCAGCCGTGAAACCGACCCGGGCGTCGCGTTCCGTCTGTGGTACATGCTGTCCCTCGCCACCACACCTCCCTTTGCGGCGCTGGAAAACGACCGGTACCCCGACATCGAGCTGACCACCCTGAGCGAGCAACTGCGCAGGTACTACGGCGACCGCGGATGACAGACCGTGGCCACGCCCACGTGAAGAAAGAACCGCAGCCCGACGAGCTGTGGTTCGGCCGAGCGCCGGGCACGGGACGCGCTGTCCAAGCACCTCTCCTTACTGGGCGTTAAGTTCGATCTTCCTCGGTTCGTGATCGCTCGATCGTGGTACGACCGTCCGGCGCCGCTGGGAGGCGGCGATGAAGGTCAACATCAAGGGCGAGCACGTCGCACTCGACACCCACGGGGCACTCGGTCAGACCCAGTGGGCCAAGACCCGCTACGGCATCGCCACCCAGACCCTGCCCAACGGCTACTGCGGGCTGCCGGTCCAGAAGTCCTGTCCGCATGCGAATGCCCCGTTGCCTGCTCGGTCTTCCTGACAGGGCCCGAGTTCCTGCCCGAACTCCGCGAACAGCACACTCGCACTCTGACGTTGATCGACAACGCGAAGAGTTGCGGTCATGCCCGTGTCGCCGAGATGAACCAGCAGGTCGCCGACAACCTCGACCGCATGATCGGTGAATTCGAAGGCGGCCATGGCGAGGAGGCCGCAGATGCCGGCTGACAACTCTCGTCTGATCGTCGCCGCGGTCCGTCGCCGGTCCGCGGCGACCCGCCGGCGGGCGGTCTCCGCCTTGCGGCGGGTGGATGCCACCGGCACCGTGATCAGCTTCGAGACCGTCGCCCGCGAGGCGGGCGTCTCCCGCTCCTGGCTCTACAATCAGCCGGACCTGCGTGCCGAGATCGAACGCCTCCGGGCTCGCCATCGCGTCCCCGCCACCCGGCAGGTTCCCGACCGGCAACGGGCCTCAGACGCCTCCCTGCTGCGGCGCCTCGAAGCGGCCGCCAAGCGCAACCAACAACTTGAGGCCGAAAACAGGGAGTTGACGAGGCACTCGCCCTTGGGGGAAAGACGCACCGCCGACCTGCCCAGCCGCCCCGGCGACACGCCGAAGAAGAAATTTTCCGCGGTCATCGGACCCTGCTGACGGAGCGTCGCGGACACCGTCCACCACACATCGCCCCAGGTCAGCACCCCGCGAATCGCAGCAGCTCAAGATAACGGCAGGAAAGCGGACTGCGCGGCTGACCGAGTGACTATCACTCGGTCAGCCGCGCGCTACGTTGCGCAAGCCCGCGGGCGCCTGAACGCGTTCCTCGAACCAGCGGTCAGTGCACCGTCGAAGTGACCGGGATCGTCAGCGTGGGAAGGTCCGAGACGGTCAGTGCCAACTCGTCGCCAGGCGTCACGGGGCCAACCCCGTCGGGAGTGCCGCTGGCGATGATGTCGCCGGGTTCGAGGGTCATCGCCTCGGAGTACACCTCGATCAGCCGAGGAACGTCGTAGATCAGGTCGGCGACGCGCCCCGACTGACGGACGATCCCGTTGAGCGTGAGCTCGATCTCCAGGGTCGAAGGATCCGGGATCTCGTCCGCCGTGACGATCGCCGGCCCCAGTGGCGTGAACGTGTCGAAGCTCTTGCGGTACGGCCGGTCCTCCTGGCCCCGCAGGGTGATGTCCACGAGCGGGACGTATCCGAAGACGTGGGTCAGAGCCTCCGCACGTGACACGCGCCGGGCGCGCCGGCCGATGACCACGCCCAGTTCGCCTTCGTAGTCGACTCGACGCCCTGGCGCCGGGTGCTCGATCGAACCGTCCGGTCCGACGATGGAGGAGGGCGCCTTGAGGAAGCCGACGTACGTCTCGATGGTCCCGGCCGTACCACTGGTGAACGCTCCGGCCGCGATCATCTCGTCGCGGTGCGGGCCGTGGTTGACGGGCGCGGCCACGATCTTGGTGGGCCGGGGTTGAGGCGCTCGGAAGATGACGTCCGAGCGAGGTATCCCAGTTGTGGCAGAGGCCTCGCGAACCTGCGATGCCAGTCGCTCCCAGTCCTCGATCAGCGCGTTCATGCGATCGGTGGGGCGGATCGAGCCGTCGAGCACGCTCGTCACGTCCACGATCGTGTCGTCACGGCCCCAGACGCCCAGCCGGTGGTCGTCGAACAGACTCAGCTTCATGGTCCTCCGCTCATCGTCAGTCGTCGGGATCGCCCTGCCGACTGCATACAGTTCATCGGAAACTCTTGCGCATTCTTCGGTAAAACGAGCCCCGTAGCGTCGTTACTGTATACTCTTTTCAGAGAGCGGCGGAAGCTCGGAGGTCGAGCGCCCGTGTGTGGCACGATGCTCACCGCAAGATCAGTGGAGGTGCAGGTGTCCGACGTGGCTCTTGAGCGAGTGGTGGTGTGAGCGTGGATTCCTGGCTCGACAACCTCACTCCGATCCCGCGTGAGGCGGGGGATCACGCCGCTAACGCCGCCCACGCCTACCTGCGGACTCTGGTGCTGAACGGGGCTGTACCGCCGCACGCCGAGCTCAACCAGGTCGAGTTGGCGGAGCGCCTCGGGATCAGCCGCACCCCTGTGCGCGAGGCCGTGCGCATGCTCCAGGAAGAGGGTCTGGTCGAGGCCGAGCCGTACAAACGGGCGCGGGTCATCGGCTTCGAGGCGAGCCAGTTCGAGTTCGTCTATGTGCAGCGGATCATGCTCGAGGGTCTGGGTGTCCGGTTGACGGTGCCGTTGATGAGCGACGAGGAACGGCACGAGGTCCGCGAGTTGGCGGCCGAACTGGCCCGCCTGTCCGACGACGCGGGGCAGACCCAGGAGTGGAACGACATCCACAGCCGCTTCCACCTGGCGCTCGTGGCCGGAGCCGGTCCTCAGCTCCTGCGCAGTATCGAAGGGCACATGCAGCGCTCGGAGCACTACCGCCTGCAGTATCACTACCGGGGCCCGCGGGCATCCCTCCGTCACCTCGGCGAACACGAGCGGATCGCCGAGCTGTGCCAGGCGCGCGACGCGACGGGTGCGGCGAGTGAGCTCGCGTCTCACCTGGCGCGCACCGCCCTGTCGATGATCGGGGAGCTTGCGCCGCGCCATGACCCGGCCGCCGTACGCGCGGCTCTGGGGCTGTTCCACTCTCAGGGTTCCCTCTGACCACTTGACGGGCGGGGCGGGCTCGTCCGACGGTATTTGGGTGGCCAACGAGTGACGTTCGCGGCGGCGGGACTCCTGCGCCGGATCGGCCACCGGGGCCGCTGAACGATTGGATACACGCCCATGTCCGAGCCGATGTCACCCGCGGGCGCGGGCAACTTGCCCGCCGCGGTCACCACCTTTGTGGGGCGGCGTCAGGAGGTCGCCGAGGTGCGCCGGCTTCTCGGCGTCGCCCGGCTGGTGACACTGACCGGCGTCGGCGGGGTGGGCAAGACACGGTTGGCGACCGAGACCGGCGCCGAGGCGCGCACCGCGTTCGCCGACGGTGTCTGGCTGGTGGACCTCGCGCCCGTGCGGCAGCCGGAACTGGTCGCGCAGGCCGTGGTGAGCGCGCTCGGGATTCCCGACCAGTCCACCAAAGCACCAGTCGGCCAGCTCATCGACCACCTGGCCCGGCGCCAAGCCTTGATTCTGCTGGACAACTGCGAGCATCTCCTCGAAGCCTGTGCCGTCCTCATCGACCGGCTGTTGCGTGGCTGCGCCCGGCTACGAGTGCTCGCCACCAGCCGGCAGGTGCTGGGCATCGCCGGCGAGCACGTCTATCAGGTGCCGCCGCTGACCGTCCCCGACCCGAGCGCTCCGCCCGAGGTGGAGGAGCTCGGCCGGTTCGAGTCGGTGCGCCTGCTGGTGGACCGCGCGACCGCGATCAGACCCGGCTTCGCCGTGTCCGACGCCAGCCGTGTGCCGGTCGCACGGCTCTGCGCCCGCCTCGACGGCCTTCCGCTCGCCGTCGAACTGGCCGCGTCCCGCCTGCGCTCGCTGTCGCTGAGCGAGGTGGTCGACCGGCTGGAGGACCGGTTCGCGCTGCTGACCGGCGGCAGCCCGGCCGCCCTGCCCCGCCAGCGCACGCTGCGCGCGCTGATCGACTGGAGCCACGAACTGTGCTCGGCGCAGGAGAGACTGCTGTGGGCGCGCCTTTCCGTGTTCGCCGACGGCTTCGACCTCACGGCCGCCGAAGGAGTGTGCGCTGACGACAGCCTGCCGCGCGAGAGGATCGTGGATCTCGTCGACCAGCTCGTCGGCCAGTCGGTCGTGCAGGCCGTGGAACAGTCGGGCCAGGTGCGCTACCGGATGCTGGAGACCATCCGCGAGTACGGCTGGGAAAGGCTTGAGGCCTCCGGTGAGCTCACGGACCTGCGATCCCGGCACCAGGAGTTCTTCGGCCGGCTGGCCGCGCACATCGCGGACTCCTGGTACGGGCCCGGCCAGGAGGAGGGCCTCGCCAGACTCCGCGCGGATCACCGGAATCTGGAGGCGGCACTGGAGTGGTCCCTCGGCAACCGCGCGGCGCAGCAGGCCTTGTCCCTGGTGGCGGCGCTGCGTCATCACTGGTGCGCCGACGGTTTCCTGAGCGAGGGCAGGCGCTGGCTCGACCGGGCTCTGGACCTGCCGGGACCGCCGCCGCCCGAGCGGGTCACCGCGCTGTGGGTGGCCGGCTGGGTCATGCTGCAACAAGGTGACCACGACGGAGCCGAGGCACGGCTGGCAGAGTGCGAGAAGCTGGCCGCCGAGCTGGGTGACGAGTCGGCGCCGTACATGGCGCTGAGTCTGCGGGGTACTGCGGCACTGTTCCGGGGGCACCTTCCCGAGGCTCTCGACTGCTTCGAGACCGCCTCCGCCGGCTTCAGCAGGATCGGGCCCCCGGGCGGCACCCTGTTCACGGATTTCCAGGCCGCCATCGCGCACGCCCACGCGCACGACGAGCGGGCGGCGGAGCAGGGCGGGCGTGCCATCGCCCTCAGCGAGGAACTCGGCGAGGGCTGGACCCGCTCGTACGCGCTGTACGCCCTCGGTCTGCACGCCTGGGCACAGGGCGAGCTGGACTCGGCGGCCGCCTCGGCCCGAACCGGCCTGCGGATCCAGCGTGGCTTCAACGACCACGTCGGCGCCGCCGTACTGATCGAACTGCTGGCCTGGACCGCCGCCTCCGAGAAGGAGTTCGGCCACGCCGCCCGGCTCCTCGGCGCGGTCCGCTCGGTCTGGCGCTCCCTCGGCACGTCGCTGTCCGCGTTCGGGCCGCATCTGGAGGGCCACCGCGCCCGGTGCGAGCGGCAGGTGTTGCACGCGTTGCGGACGGAGGCCTGGCAGGCCGCGCTCGCCGAGGGCGGACGGATGGACCGTGACCAGGCCATCTCCTACGCGTTGGACGGCCCCACGCCTGCCCAGTCCGCGGCCGCGCCCGCTCCGGAGCCCGATGTTCTGACCCGGCGTGAACGCGAGGTGGCCGCGCTGGTGGCGCAGGGGCTGAGCAACCGACGGATCGCCGAGTCACTCGTGCTGTCACCGCGCACGGTCGACGGGCACGTCGAGCGCATCCTGGCCAAGCTCGGCTTCGGGTCCCGTGCGCAGGTGGCGGCGTGGGTGGCCGCCTCGGAGGACAGGCACCGGGTGGAACCACGGGTATTGCGGAACGGGTAGGTCCACCCATGTCCTCGGACCGCCTCCCCGGGTGACGCTCTGCGGCACACCAGGACGAGGAGGTCCTCATGGAAACGATGCAGCAGGCGCGTCCCCGCCTCGACGTGACGCCGGGAAGCCTGTTCATCGACGGGCAGTGGGAACCGGCGACGGCGGGCGTCACCCGGGAACTGCTGGACCCCGCGACAGGCCGGGTCGCCGCCACGGTCGCCGAGGCGGACGAGCGCGACGCCGAGCGCGCGGCCGCCGCGGCCCACCGCGCCTTCGAGCACGGGCCCTGGGCCCGTATGAGCCCGCGCGAGCGCGGCCGGATCCTTCTGCGAGCCGCCGAACTGCTGCGCAGCCGGGCGGAGGAGTTCGCCGAACTCGAGTCGTTCGACGTCGGCAAGCCCCTCACCTTCACACGCCGGGTCGACGTGCCGATGACGATCGACACCTTCGAGTACTACGGCAGCCTCGCCGCCGGCATCGAGGGCGCCACGCGGACGACGGCCACGCCCACCCTGGCCTACACCCGCCGCGAGCCGATCGGCGTGGTCGCCGCGATCACCCCGTTCAACTTCCCGCTCGTGCTGTCCAGCAAGAAGATCGCCCCCGCCCTGGCCGCCGGCAACACGGTCGTGCACAAGCCTGCCGTGGAGACCCCGCTGACCGCGCTCCGGCTGGCGGAGGTGCTGCAGGACGCCGGCGTGCCGGACGGAGCGTTCAACGTGGTCACCGGGGGAGCGGCGGCCGGCCAGGCGCTGGTACGCGACCCACGGGTGGGCAAGGTCGCGTTCACCGGCTCGACCGCGGTCGGCAAGCAGGTCGTCCGGGACGGCGTCGACACGATGACCAAGGTGACTCTCGAACTGGGCGGCAAGAGCGCGAACCTCGTCTTCGCCGACGCCGATCTCCAGGCCGCCGTGACCACCGCGGTCAGGGCCTTCACCTTCAACACGGGCCAGTTCTGCATGGCGGGCACCAGGCTGCTCGTCGAGCGGCCGGTGTACGAGGCCGTGCTGACGGGTGTGGCCACCGCACTCGCCCACGTGACCATCGGCGACCCGTTCGACGAGCGGACCGTCATAGGGCCCATGGCCGGGCCGAACCACCGGGCGAAGGTCCGGTCCTACGTGAACCGTGCCCGGCAGGAGGGAGTTCGTGTCTTCGGCGGCGACCATCCGGACGGGCCCGGTTTCTACATCGCGCCGACGGTGCTCGCCGACGTCGACCAGCACTCGGCGTACGTGCAGGAGGAGATCTTCGGTCCGGTGCTGACGGTCCAGCCCTTCGACACCGAGGAGGAGGCCGTCCGGCTCGCCAACGACACCCCGTACGGCCTTGCCGCAGGGATCCAGACCCGAGACGTCTCCCGCGTGCACCGGGTCGCCGCGGCCCTGCGGGCCGGAACGGTGTGGGTCAACACCTGGGCCGCCATGGACCTCTCCATGCCGATCGGCGGCTACAAGCAGTCCGGGTACGGCCGTGAGAACGGACCCGAGGGACTCGACGAGTACCTGCAGACCAAGTCGGTCGTCGTCGCCCTGTAGGCCCCGGCCACGAAGTCACGGAAAGGTAGGACATCATGAGCACTGTCACCACTGCCGCCGTGGTTGAGGAGCCCGGGGCGCCCTTCACCCTCACCGAGGTCGTCCTGGACGAACCACGTGTGGACGAGGTTCTCGTGCGGATGGTCGCCACAGGGCTGTGCCACAGCGATCTCGGCGCACAGGCAGGCAAGATCCCCTTCAGACTGCCGGGCATCCTCGGCCACGAAGGAGCAGGAATCGTCGAGCGGATCGGCTCGGCGGTCACCAAGGTCGAGCCCGGCGACAAGGTGCTGCTCAGCTTCACTTCCTGCGGGCACTGCACCGGCTGCCGCAACGGTCATCCCGCCCTGTGCGACACCTGGGTGCCGAGCAACGTGGTCAATGGCGCTCGGACCGACGGCAGTTCCACGGTCCAGCGTGACGGCACACCGATCGGCGGTCACTTCTTCGGCCAGTCCTCCTTCTCCGGCATGGCCCTCGCCGATGAGCGCAGCGTGGTGAAGGTGGACCGTGAGGCCGACCTCTCGGTGCTCGCCCCGCTCGGCTGCGGGGTGCAGACGGGAGCGGGCGCCGTCTGGAACGTGCTGGCGCCCAGGCCCGGCACGAGCCTGGCGGTGTTCGGGACGGGCGCGGTCGGACTGTCCTCGATCATGGCCGCGAACCTGCTCCCGCTCGGCGACATCATCGCCGTCGATCGGGTGCCGAAGCGGCTGGAGCTGGCACGCAGCCTGGGGGCCCGGCACACCATCAACACCGCCGCGGTCGATCTGGCGACCGCGCTGGCGGACATCACCGGAGGCCGTGGCGTCGACAACGTCGTGGACACCACCGGCCATCCCGCCGTCCTGCGCACCGCCGTCGACTCGCTCGCTGCGGGCGGGGCGTGCGCGGTGATCGGCGTGGCGGCTCCGGGAACCGAGGTGTCGCTGGAGATCCACGGCCTGCTGACGGGCAAGCGGATCCTTGGCGTGACACTGGGCGACGCCGAGCCGGAAACCCTGCTGCCGCGCCTGGCCGCCCTGCACCAACAGGGCCGGCTGCCGCTCGAACGGCTCATCCAGCACTACACGTTGGAGGACCTCAACAGGGCAGCGCACGACATGCACACCGGTGTGACCATCAAGCCCGTGGTGCTCTTCTGACAAGAGCGGCACCCGTCACCGCAGGGCGGGAGGACCCCAGCGTACGGACCAGGAGCACCACCATGACCTCGCGGGCCCGCAGGCGGTCGTCGCGCAGTCGCCACCCACAACGGCCGCCCTACTCAAGGCCGTCGCCCTGTCCGTGCGACGGCGGCAGCTACCAGCTGGCCCCGCAGGACGCGGTGGCAGTCAAGGCCCGTCCACTGATGCCCCTGCGCGAAGCGGCCCGCCCGGGCAGATCCGTTGCCGAGCCATGTGGCGGTATCAGCTCACAAGAGAGGTGTTCATGTCCGCAGCTTTGACACCGCTGCTCTTCCTGCACGGCTACTGGCACGGTTCCTGGTGCTGGAGCGAGGTCCTCACCCATGTGGCCGGCGCCGGCCGCCCAGCCGTCGCGGTGGACATGGCGGGGCATGGGCTGCGCGCACGCCGGCCCGCGTGTCTCGCCAGGCGCCCGTACGCTCCCGAAGCGCTGGCCACCGAGGTGTCGCCGGCAGCCGACGTGGACCTGGACCAGGCGGGTGAGCTGCTCGTGTCCCAGATCGAGGACGTCGGCCGTGGCGGCCCGGTCACGGTGGTGGCCCACAGCATGGGCGGCACCGTGCTGACCCGGGCAGCCCAGCTCGCGCCAGAACTCGTGGCGCACGCCGTGTACCTGGCCGCCTTCATGCCCGCTTCGGGCACGCCGGCCGCCGGATACCTGCGCCTGCCCGAGAACGCGGGCTCTCTGGTGGGGCCGGCCCTTCGCGCCGACCCCGCCGTGGTCCGAGCGCTGCGTCTCGACCCCACCTCGGACGACGCCGCCTACCGTCAGCACCTGCGCGACACCTTCTACGCCGATGTCGGCCCCGCCGTCGCCGACGCCGCCCTCGGGCTGCTCACCCCCGATGCCCCGGCCGGTATCGCGCTCGGGGCCACCGCCCTCACCTGCGAGGGTTGGGGCTCGGTGCCCCGCACCTACGTCACCTGCGCACAGGACAGGGCGCTCCTCCCGGCGGTGCAGCGGAAGTTCGTCGACGACGCGGACGCCGCCTTCCCCGACAACCCGACGTCCGTGGTGGCCCTCGACGCCTCCCACTCGCCGTTCCTGTCCAGGCCCCACGACGTGGCCGACATCGTCGTGAAGCTGGGCTGACGGGCGGCCGCCAGGGCGCGGGTGGGTCACGAGACCCGGCCACAGCACCAGGCAGCGCCGGGCCGCACCAGGGGCGTCCTCCGGGATGTCCTGCTCGGTCCAGATGCATTTGCCGTCCTGGAGGTAGCGGGCGCCCCAGCGCTGGGCGAGGGCGGCGACGAGCTGCAGGCCGCGGCCGCCCTCGTCGGTGTAGGCGGCGTTACGGATGCGCGGGGTGCTGAGGCTGCTGTCGTAGACCTCGCAGATCAGAGAACGGCTGCGCAGCAGGCGCAGCCGCACAGGCCCTCGGGCGTGCCGGACCATGTTGCCGACCAGCTCGCTGACCAGCAGCTCGGTGGTGATAGCCAGATCCTCCAGCCCCCAGGCGGCCAGTCGTTCGCGGACGTGTTCGCGGGCGTGTCCGGCAGCTCGCGGATCGTGAGGGAGGTCGTACGTGACGACGTTCTCGGCGGAGGTGCCCCGGACATGGGTGATGAGCAGGGCCGCGTCGTCGTTGGTCTGCTCGTGGTCGGGCAGCAGCGCGTCGGTGACCATGTCGCACAGGTCCTCCAGGGCCCCGTCGTCACGTGGGCGCGGTGCTCCGAAGTACCCGGTCCCGGCCAGCAGCCCGCGGAGCTGGGCCAGCCCCTGGTCGGCGTCACGGGTGGCGGATTCGATCAGGCCGTCGGTGCACAGGACCAGCAGGCTCTCGGCGGGCAGATGCACCTCGCGTGTCAGGAACCGTGCCGTCGGGATGGACGATCACCGGCGGAAGATGCCCGGCCTGCGAGTACGCACAGGTCCGCGAGACGGGGTCGAAGACGGCGTACAGGCAGGTGGCGTAGAAGTCCTCACCAAGATCGCTGACCAGGCCGTTGAGGTGGGCTAGCAGTTCGTCCGGGGGCATGTCCAGGAAGGACATGGTGCGTACCGCGGTGCGCAGCCGGCCCATGGTGATCGCCTCGGTGATGCCGTGTCCCATCACATCACCGATCACCAGGGCGACCCGGTCACCGGACAGCGGGATCAAGTCGTACCAGTCACCGCCCACCTCCTCACCACGACCCGCGGGCAGGTAGCGGGCGGCCGGCAGGCGGGGCAGCTCCCGGGGCAGCAGTCCGCGCTGCAGTTCCTGTGCACGAGCGTGCTCCAGGTCGTACAACCGGGCCCGCTCCAGTGCCTGGCCGACCAGACCGCTCAGCGCCGTCAGCAGCGCCCGCTCAGCGTCGCTGAAGGGTCGCGGATTGCTGAAGCCCAGCACACACATGGCGATGGGTCGGCTGGACGCCGTGAGTGGGAGGAAGGCCAACGCGTTCTTCGGCGTCGCCGCCCAGAAGTTCTCCATCGAGGGATAGCGCCGAAGACCCTCGGCCTTCGATTCGACGAACCGGGGAGTACGAGTCTCCAGTACGTCGGAGGCCACGAGGTTTGCGGTGAGCGGAAGGCCACTGACCTGGCGCAAGAAGTCCTCGGGGTATCCCACGGCGCCGACCGGATACTGTTGCCCGCCTTCGAGCGCCCGTCGGCGCCGAACGGTGGCAGGACGTGCCGCGCGACGGCTTCCAGGACGTCTCGGGAGATGACGGCCTCCGCGAGCGCCGTGGTCAGCTCACCCATGCGGAGCGTCCGCCCGGCCCCGGCCGCGGTACTGAGTCCCGACGGCGTGCCGGGCAGACCCTCCAGACGTGCCGCGATCCATTGCGCGACCGCACGCAGGACCGCCTGCTCCAGGTCGTCCGGCTCGCCAGGCCGGGTGGTGAACACAGACAGCGCACCGACCGGTCCGTCGGTGCCCGGCAGGGGCACCGCGGCGGTGCCCGGCAGGGGCACCGCGGCGGTGCCCGACGCCCCGATGCCCAGGCTGTCGCCGGCCGCCCAGACGAAGGCCCGGCCCTGCACGGCACGTGCCGGTGCCGCTTCCTGGTCCTCGCGCAGCTCGCCACATGCCTCCACGGCGTCGAGGGTGAGCCCGACGCCCACCGCCAGCCGTAGCCGGCCGCTCGCGGGTTCAGCCAGGTGCACCAGGGCGCCGATCCCGTCCAGACACGTCCTCGCCTGGTGGAGAGCCGGCGCCAGCGTCCGCCCCTGTGCGTGGGCGGTCCAGAGGGTGCTCGCAGACGCCCCCTCCTGCTCGGCCGCAGAAACGTTTCCAGTCGCCCGGATGGGGTCCATGTGAACCACCAGGTGCTTCATTCATGTGTGGGCCAACATGAACAACGGTAGACCCGAGCCCCGCATCCCGTTTATGGCTGGGACGGCGCGCGGCCCGGTGCAAGGTGCAAGGGGCCGCGCGCCGCGTTGGGGGTGCTCAGACCCGCACCGAGTCCAGCGGAATCGCCTGATACATCTCCGGCTCCTGGTCGGGTCTGAGCGCCGTGGGACCGTAGACCCAGTCCATGAAGGAGTAGTCGTACGTGTCGCGGGCGCGCATCACCGCGTTGCGCTGGTTCCTTTCGACCCCGACGTGGTGCCACAGCCGGCCCCATGAGCGGGCCGTGAGGACCACACGCCGACAGTGTTCCGGGCGTACGGCCTCATACGCGGCGAGTGCCGCCTCCCAGTCGACCCCAGAACCGGCCCCGGACCTCTTCGCGAGCTGTGCGCCTACGTGCTGGGCCAGCACCCAGCCGTCCTCGACGGCCATGACGGCGCCCTGGGCCATGTACTGCAGCGGCGGATGGGCCGCGTCGCCGAGCAGGGCGATACGTCCGGCGACCCACTTCATGAGCGGCTCGCGGTCGAACATCCGCCACCAGCGTTCCCGCCACATCAGCGGCAGGCCCTTCTGGACCTGGTCGCACGTCCCCTCGAAGGCTCGGTCGAGTTCGTCCGGCGTGCCCCAGTCCTCCTCGCCGGCCAGAGCCTTGGGCGACTCGAAGACCGCGACCTGGTTGAACATCCGGCCGCCGCGCAGCGGGTACTGGACGAAGTGGCAGCGGGGGCCGACATACAGCACGACGTCCTTCTCGTGCACGTCGTTGGCGCGTACCTGCTCGAAGGGGACCGCGCCGCGGTAGGCGACATACGCCGAGTTGACGGGCTCGTCGTCCACGATCAGCTTGCGTGCGACCGAGTGGAGCCCGTCGGCGGCGAGGACGACCTCGGCCTCGTCGGTCCGTCCGTCGGCGAAGGTGACCCGCGCGCCGCCCTCGACGTTCTCGTAGGCCGTGCAGCGTGCCCCGGTCACCAGCTGCACCCCCGCCCGCTCGCAGCCGCGCAGGAGGACGCCGTGCAGGTCGCTGCGGTGGATCACCAGGTACGGGAAGCCGAAGCGGCGTTCCAGGTCCTTGAGGTCCACCCGGGTCAGTTCGCTCGCGTCGAGAGCGTCCTTCATGATCATGTGCTCGGGCAGCACACCGAGCTGTACGGCCTCCTCCAAGAGCCCGTACTCGTGCAGGATCCGGGTGCAGTTCGGGGCGATCTGCAGGCCGGCGCCGACCTCGCCGAACTCGGGGGCCTGTTCGTACAGGCGGACCCGCAGGCCTTGGAGGCTGAGGGCCAGCGCGGCCGAGAGCCCGCCGATGCCGCCACCGACGACCAGGACGTCGGGACGGTGGATGTCTGTGGTGTTCATGGGTCTCTCCCGCGTGGTCACAGCCACGGAGTCAGGGGCTCGGCCGGGGAGCCGTCCCGTTGGGTCACACCGGTGTACGGGCGGCCCGCCAGGTAGGTGGTGATGTCGGCGGCGCTGCCCTGTACGGCGGGGACGGTGTCAAGACCGCGCTTGCCGAGGATGTCGTGGCGGAGTTCGGTGAGGAACGTCTCGGGCAGGTCCGTGAACCGGATGCCGGTGTCGAGGTCGACGGCGTGCACCATGACCTCCCTCGTGCGCATCCACGGGACCTCGCTCGCCGGCACGGTCCGCCCCTGGGCGGTCAGCACCTCGGCCCGCCACTGCTCCTCGGTCAGCTCGGACATCGCGTAGGCCAGCAGCTGCGCCGACTCCTCGAACCAGGCGGTGACCCACGCCGCGGGAAGTTGGGCGCCCGACTTGATGTCCGCCAGGCGCTGCTCCGGCGAGTTGTACATCGGTGTGGGCTCGCCGGTGCGCGCCCAGTGCATGAGGTTCCTGAGCGCCCGGGCGTTGGCGGCCACGTGGGCCACGACGTGCTTGCGGGTCCAGCCGGGGAGCAGCGAGGGCGCGTTGTACGACGCCTCGTCGAGGTCGGCGACGGCCTTGCGGCACAGGTCGGTCCCCTCGACCGCCCAGGCCAGTGTCGTCTCAAGGGTCCTCATGACGCACCCTCGGCAACGACGCGGTTCTCCAGGCGGCCCAGCCCCTCGATCTCGGTGACGATGGTGTCGCCCTCCCGGAGAAACACCTGCGGCTTGCGGGCGTGGCCGACGCCGCCGGGGGTGCCGGTGGCGATGATGTCGCCGGGGCTCAGCCGGATCATCGTGGAGACGTAGCGGACGAGGTGGACCGGGTCGAAGAGCAGGTCGCCGGTGTTGTCCTGCTGCATGACATGCCCGTTGACCTCGCAGCGGATGTCGAGGGCGGGACGCGGGCCGCCGACCTCGTCGGTGGTGACCAGGAACGGTCCGAGCGGCGTGGTGGAGTCCCAGTTCTTGCCCTGCAGCCATTCACGTGTGCGGAACTGCCAGTCGCGGCAGGTGACGTCGTTGAGGACCGTGAAGCCCGCGATCGCGGCCTCGGCCTCGGCCTCGTCGGCGCGCCGGACCTGCCGGCCGACGACCACGGCGAGTTCGGCCTCCCAGTCGAACTGCTCGGTCTCGACCGGGCGCCGGACGTCGTCGAGGGCGCCGACGAGGGTGTCGGCGAACTTGCAGAAGAGAGTGGGGTATTCGGGCAGGTCGCGGCCCATCTCCTTGATGTGCTTCTGGTAGTTCAGGCCGACACAGACCACCTTGCTGGGGCGGGGTACGAGCGGGGCGAACTCGGCGTCGGCGCCCGCGTACCGCTGACCGTCGGCCACCGCCGCCGCGTCGAGGCCGCCGGCCGATGCCAGTACGGCACCCACGTCGGGGAGCCCCAGGTCGACGAGCCGGTCGCCCTCGACACGTACCGCGGTGGTGGTGCGGTTGCCGAGACGGATGGTTGCGAGCTTCACGCGGTCTCCTCGATATGGGTGCGGAAGAGGTTGAGCTTGGTGAACAGGGGTGCGTCACTGAACTGGAACAGGTCGAGCGCGCCGGAGTCGGAGTCGGACGGCGACGCCTCGGACCGGATCGACAGGGGCTGCCAGGAAGGGACGACGAAGAGGTCACCGCGCTGGACCGACCAGGAGAAGTCGCCCACGGTCACCCGGCCGGAGCCGTCGAAAACCTGGTACACCGACGAGCCCGTCTCCCGTCGCGGGGCGATCTCCGCGCCGCTGACGAGCCGGTGGAACTGGGCCCGGACGGTCGGCAGGACGTCCTGCCCGGTGGTGGGGTTGGTGTAGCGCACCAGCGCGTGGCCGGGCCCGACGGTGCCCGAGTGGCCCTCGCGCTCCAGCTCCAGCTGGTCGGTCAGAGCGGCGTCGGTGTCCGCCCAGCGGTAGCAGAGCAGCGGAGTGCCTTCCCTGCGCCCGAACTGCGAGACCGGAACCAGGCCCGGGTGGCCCCAGAGCCGCTCCGAGCGCGAGCGGTCGGGCGTCGCGTGCTCCGCCTCGGACAGCTCGTTCCGGCCGAAGTCGAAGAACTGCGCCTCGACGTCGTACTGGAAGGGGATGTCCAGGCCGTCGATCCAGGCCATGGGCGTGCTGGCCGAGTTGTGGTGGGCGTGCCAGTTCATCCCGGCCTGCGGCAGGAAGTCACCTCGGCGCATGGGCACCGGATCGCGCTCCACGACCGTCCACACGCCTTCGCCTTCCACGACGAACCGGAAGGCGTTCTGGGTGTGCCTGTGCTCAGGCGCGTCCTCGCCCGGCATCAGGTACTGGATGGCGGCCCAGAGCGTGGGGGACGCGTAGGGCCTACCGCCCAGACTCGGGTTGGCCAGGGCTATCGCCCGCCGCTCCCCGCCGCGGCCGACCGGCACGAGCTCGCCGGAGCGGCCAGCCAGGTCGAGCAGCGTCTTCCACTCCCACCGGTGCGGCCGCGCCTTGGACCTCGGTTGCTCCGGCATCAGGTCGCCGATCCGCGTCCACAGCGGCACCAGCAGGGCTTTCTCGAAGCCGCGGTAGAGGTGCTCCAGCTCGGGAGTCACCGGGGGCTGGTCCGGCCGGTCTTCGGCGGTCAGTGAGACGGGGGAGACCACGTCGTCGTGTTCGCTCATACGGGAACGGTGCTCCGTGTGGTCTGCTCTGGAATAGTAGATTCTGATAGACAGAACACGCGAAGGGCGGCCGTCATGGCCAAGTCGATGAAGAACCCGCCGGCCTACGGCGTGACGAGCGTGGATCACGCGCTGCAGCTGGCGGTGATCTTGCAGGTAGAGGGATCTCTGACCGTCTCCGAGGCCGCTCGGCGCATCGGGGTGGCCCGCTCCAGCGCCCACCGTCTCCTCTCCACGCTCGTGTACCGCGACTTTGCCGTGCAGAACGATGATCGAAGCTACGGTGCCGGCCCGGTACTGGAGATAGCCGCGCAGGCACAGTCCAACGTCTCGGTGATCCGTGCCGCCGCCCTCGACCCGTTGCGCACCCTCGTCGACACCCTCGACGAGACGGCGAACCTCACCATCCGCACCGGTCGGACCGTGCGGTTCATCGCCTCCGTCGAGTGCTCACAGGCACTGCGGGTCGGAAACCGCGAGGGCATGGTGTTCCCCGCACACCAGGTGACCGGAGGCCTGGTCATGCTGGCCGCCCTCAGCGACGAGGAACTCGCCGCTCTCTACGCTCCCGCCCCTGCCGACACCTCCGAGGAGCGCCCGGACATGACCAAGCTGCGTGCCGACCTGCGCGCGGTCCGGCACAGCGGTGTGGCTCTCAACCTGGAGCGCTCCGAGCGCGGAGTCGTCGCCGTCGGGCGCGGCGTGACCGACTCCGGCGGTGACACGGTCGCCGCCGTGTCCGTGTCCATGCCGAGCGTGCGCTACGCCCCGGAGCGGGTGAAGGGGATCGTCGCGGCTCTGGGCCTCGCGGCGGAGAGGATCTCGGCGGCGCTGTGATGCGCCGGCTGGCGAGTCCGGTCACCCTGGCGCGCGACGAGGGAGCACTCGGAGCACAGGCCTGGTGTCGGCTCAGGTGCCGGGTCCGCGTCAGCGGTGCGTTCCGAAAGCGGGTGGATGGCCGATCTCCGCCATGCGCCGGGCCAGATGGGACAGCCGGTCAGGTGTGTCGTCGACCAGGAGCACCAGTCGCGGCGTGGCGCTGTCGTCGCCGGCGGCCTCACTCAGGACGTTCAGGAGAGTCGCCAGCACGTTCGGCGGCTCGTCGGCGAGGAGGTCGCCCGCTTCACGGACGACTACCGTCAGCGGCGGCGAACTCCCCTGATCGCCTTCGTCATTGCTGATGTGCGGCACGAGGTCGTGGAGGCTGTCGAGGAAGGCGTCCCAGTTGTGGCCGAAGTAGTCCGGGAACCCGAGCACGGCGGCCCATTCGGTGAACAGGGCCCGGCTGGTACGGGAGTGGGAGCCGCGCACTTCCGCGCGGGACGGGGTGCCGGCGGCCGCCTCGGTCAGCGGACGGATCCAGTGTGGCGTGTTGTCGGTCATGTCATGGTCTCCTCGGGATCGCCGGGGCAGTGTGGCGGACGGGTCCCGTTCGTCACACCGCCCCGGCCTGTGTGCCGCCCCAGTGGCTAGAAGCGGCCCAGGTAGTAGAAGGACTGGTAGTGGTCGTAGGTGACGAAGGCGTTGCCGGTGTTGGGATTGCGTATGAGCCGCCGCGAGTTGCGTGAGCTTCCCGGCGCGTTGTAGTAGTCGATGTCGTACTCGACGTACGGGGAGTAGTGCGTGACCCCGTTGCTGTCGGTGTAGGTCGAGTACGCCTGGGAGGACGAGGCTCCGTGGGCCACCTGCTCGAAGTTGGCGACCTGGACCCGGCGGCGCCCCCGCAGCCGGGGCCTCTTCGGGTTCTCCGCGGGGGCGGGCGACTGCGCAGGTGTGGGGGACAAACTCGTGCTCCCTGGCTCGTACGGATGCGTCACCGAGGCCGTTCGCCTCGGTGACCGGCGTCGTGGTGGCGCCGTGGCACAAGGTTCGGTCGGGGCGCGGCCCCAGTTCATGGGTAGTGCTACTGAGCGGCTACCTAATTTGCGGCCCCACACTTCGGTGATCTGGCACGCGGAGAAGAAGCCACGCTGGGGCATGAGTTGATCGAGGCGGCTGTCGGCGACGGGCGGGGACAGCCGCACCTCGGCGGTGATGCACCAGGTGCCCGCACTGCGGGGCGACGTGCTCGTTCAGGCGAGTGACCGAGTCTCTGGGAGTGCGCGTCATGGAGTCGGACACGGCCGTCACCCGATACCGGTTGCTGGGGGCGTCGGTGGCCATGGACGAGCGGACCACGATTTCCCACGTCCGGCCGCGGTCGGCACGTCTCATCGCCCCGCTCGACTCCGCGTCGTCGTGCTCACCGTGGCCCGAACGCGCTGTCCGTCACCCGGAACCTTGCTCACGACATGGGATCTTGATGTGAGGTCCACCAGGCCTCGATCTGAGCACGGGAGGAGAAGTCGAGTTTGGTCAGGATGTGGTCGACGTGGCTGTCGACCGTGCGCGGCGACAGTACGAGTTCAGCGGCGATCTTCCCGTTGGTCATGCCGCTGGCCACCAACGCGGCGACCTGTTGCTCTCGACGGGTCAGCGGGGCCGGGGCGGCTGGGGCGGGGAATGAGCCGGCCTCGGCTTCTGTGCCCAGGGCATAGTCGATGGCCTGCGCCGCCCCGTCGACCCTGCCGCCCTCGGCGAGGGCCTGTTCGTACCCGCTTCGGCCGAGGGCCCGCAGGATCCCCGCCTCGCAGCGGGCGCGAAAGTCGGCGGCTCGACGGTCGCCCGCGCTGACCTCTGTGCCGACACCTCGCTCCAAGGCGTAGGCGACGCCCAGAAGGCGTCCGGCCCGCTGGTGCTCACCGCCGGCGGCGCTGAGCCAGGCCAGTTCCGGGCCAGGGTCGGCTCCGGCGCCGCCTCGAGTGCCCGGTCGAGTTGCCGTCTTCCCTCGCCCAGGAATCCTCCGGCCACCCAGTGATAGAGAAGCGAGGCCGCCAGTACGAGGGCGTCCTGACGGTCTTCTGGCTCGGAGTCGCTCCGGACAGGCCGGTCTCTCCCTGAATCCGCGGTCCCTGAGACACCTGGCTTCCAGCGCCGCGAGCAGGTTGCCGTGCTCCGTACGCAGCCGGGTCAGGATGTCGGCTTGGCGAGGCCCGAACCAGTCCTGAGCAAGGCGTTGCGTCAGGGTGAGGAAGAAGTCGCGGTGCAGACGCAGCAGCCGTTTCTCCTCGCCGCGCTCCACCAGCCGTTCCCATCCGTACTGCCGGATGGTCTCCAGCATGCGATAGCGCGGCAGGCCCTCGGACAGGGTGGGTTCCACCAAGGACTGAGCGACCAGTCTGTCCAGGAGGTCCAGCACCTCGTGCGGCTCGACGCCATCGTGCGCGCAGACGCCCTCCAGCGCGTCGAGACCGAAGCCGCCGGTGAATACCGACATCCGGCACCACAGCAATGCTCCTGGGGGCTGCACAGTTCCCAGCTCCAGTCGATCGTCGCGCGCAGTGTGCGCTGATGCGGCCGGGCGGTTCGGCTGCCGACGGTGAGGAGCGCGAATCGGTCCTCCAGGCGCTCCGTCGCCTGTTCCACGGTGAGCGTCCGTAGCCGGGAAGCAGCCAACTCGATCGCCAGCGGCAGTCCGTCCAGACCTGTGCACAGCCGGTCGACCACCGCCTGGTTCGCCTCGGTGATCTCGAAGTCCGGCCGTACCGAGGCGGCGCGCTCCCGCAGCATCTCGACCGCCTCCGCCGGCGCGAGAGCCGGTACCGCGTAGACGTGCTCGCCCGTCAACCCCAGCACCTCCCGGCTCGTGGCGAGTACGCGCAGGTCGGCGGCGGCCGACAGCAGAAGCTCCACCAACTCCGCACAGGCGTGCACCAAGTGCTCGCAATTGTCCAGTACCAGCAGCATCCGGCGTGTGGAGACGTGCAGCGCCAACTGCTCCACTATGGGCTTGGTGCCTTGATCCGCCACTCCCAGCGCGGCGGCCACCACACCACGGCCGAAGGCTCACGCGCGGGAGTCAGGTCCACCAGCCAAACCCCGCCCGGGAACGCCTTGGCCGACGCGGCGGCCACCTCCAGGGCCAGCCGTGTCTTGCCCACCCCTCCCGTGCCGGTGAGAGTCAGCAGCCGTGTGGTTCCGAGGAGCCGCCGGACCTCGCCCTTCTCGCGCTGTCGAGCCACGAAACTCGTGAAGGGCGCCGGCAGAGTGCCCGTGGCTACCACGCTCGTGCTGGTCACGTTCTGCTCCCACCTGCTGTGTGCGTGCGAAGGCGCAGGCATGCGGAGACCCGGCACGGTCGGTACGGCGTTGTCCCATTCGCTGGTGAGTCTCGCTGTGTGTGCGATCGCGCGCAGCTAGCTTGGTCGGCCAATCTTTACGCGGTGAGTCTACTGCTTCGCTAGACCGTGAACGGAGGTCGGCGGACGCCCGCCAGAGCCCGGCTGTGCTCAGCCCCACTCCGAAGGAGTCCGGAGCCAGGGGCTCGCAACGCCTGCTGGCTGTGACCGGAGGCTCTGTTCGGCCCAGATGATCTTGCCCCTGGTGGTGTGGCGGGTGCCCCAGCGTTCGCTGAGTTGCGCGACTAGGAGCAGCCCGCGACCGCCCTCGTCGTAGGTACGGGCGCGGCGCATGTGAGGTGCAGTGCTGCTGGTGTCCGAGACTTCGCAGATGAGGCTTCGGTCGTGGATGAGGCGGAGCTGGATGGGTGGTTCGGCGTAGCGGATGGCGTTGGTGACCAGTTCGCTGACGACGAGCTCGGTGACGAAGACGGCGTCGGTCAGACCCCACTCCTCCACCTGGCGGACGGCTGCCTTGCGGACCTCGGCGACGGCGGCGGGGTCGGGTTCCACCTGCCAGGTGGCGACGTGCGAGGCGTCCAGTGCCTGGGTGCGGGCGATGAGAAGGGCCACGTCATCGGCCGATGGCTCGGGCAGCAGGGTGGCGAGGACGGTGTCGCACAGGGCGTCCAGTGAGAGCGCCGGACGGTTCAGGGCCTGGGACAGCCGGGAGATGCCGTCGTCGATGTCGAGGTCACGTGATTCGACCAGGCCGTCGGTGTAGAGGGCGAGCAGGCTGCCTTGTGGTACGTCGACCTCCGCGACCTCGAATGGAAGTCCGCCGAGGCCCAGAGGGGGGCCTGCGGGGATGTCGAGCAGTTCCGCATTGCCGCCCGGGCGCAGTATCAGCGGGAGCGGATGCCCGGCGCGAGCGAGTGAGCAGCGGCGTGAGACCGGGTCGTACACCGCGTACAGGCACGTTGCGCCGACATCCCCCGTGGTCTCCGCGTTCCCTGCGTTCGCCTCGGTGGACAGGCGGCTTACCAGGTCGTCGAGGTGGGTGAGCAGTTCGTCGGGGGGCAGGTCGATGTCGGCCAGGGTCCGAACGGCGGTGCGCAGGCGCCCCATGGTGGCTGAGGCGTGAATGCCGTGGCCCACGACGTCACCGACGACCAGCGCCACCCTCGCCCCGGACAGCGGGATCGCGTCGAACCAGTCCCCGCCCACCCCGGCCCGGCCACCGGCCGGCAGATAGCGGGACGCGACGTCCACTGCGGCCTGTTCGGGCAACCTCTGAGGCAGCAGGCTGCGCTGAAGGGTGACCGCTGTGTCGCGTTGTCGCGCGTAGCGCTGTGCGTTGTCGATGCAGACGGCCGCTCTGGACGCCAGCTCCTCGGCAAGGACTAGGTCATCCTGCCGGAACGGTTCGGGGTGGCGGTGACGGATGAAGGCTGCGACGCCCAGGGTCGTTCCACGAGCGGCCAGGGGCACCATCATCATCGAGTGGGTGCCGAAGTCGCGGACGCTGGCGGACCGGAGCGGATCGCGGGCGATCCACTCGGCGGCCCCGGGATCGGTCATCCGGTACAGAGCGGAACGTCCCGATCGAATAGTTTCCGCAGGTGGGGATCCTTCCGGGTACGCGTCCACCTTGCCCAGAGCGATGACGGCCTCGGGGCTGCCCGGCTGCACGGACTGATGGGCGACGCGCCGAAGCATGAGCGTTTGGCCCGCTGGCGGCACCATCGGGGGCGGCTCATGCATGTCGTTGAGGGACGTCAGCAAGTCGACGCTCATGAAGTCCGCGAATTCCGGGATCGCCATGTCGGCCAGTTCCTGCGCTGTCCGTGTCACATCGAGGGTGCTGCCGATGCGCTTGCTGGCTTCGGCGATCAGCTGGAGGCGTTTGCGGGCCCAGTGCTGCTCGGTGATGTCGTGTGCGGTGAGACAGACACCGCGGATTCGGCCGACGCTGTCCTGCAGCGGTGACAGGTTGATCGCCCATGCGTGTTCGCGGGTTTCCCCGAGGGTGCGCAGGTAGTGCTCGCGGTAGTGCGGCTCACCCGTCTTCAGCACCCGCTTCATGTCCTCTTCGTCCACCTCTCCGGCCTCGTCGCCCAGGATTTCCGGGAGGCGCAGCCCGCGGAGGTAGTCCTCGGTGAGGCCGAGTGCCTGTTGCGTGGCCTCGTTGGCCCTTCGCACGCGGCACCTGGTGTCGTACAGCGTCAGTGCGCAGCTCGGGGACTGTGCGAAGCTCCAGCCCACCAGGGCCACGTCGTCCGGCTGGGGAGGCAGTCCGTACAGGGCGGAGACCACCAGCCATTCGCCGTCGCCGCGCTCCGGCGATCTGTGGTGGGCGACCACCCTCTTGTCCAGATGGTGGCCGTCCCGGTGTCTGAGCGTGAGCGTTCCGTGCCATCGAGGAAGTTCGGAGAGCGCAGGCACGTCCTCTGTACGAGGCTGCTCGGCGAGCAGGGTGGCCGCCGGCCGGCCCAGGATCTGGGCCGACGAATACCCCAGCAGACGTTCGGCACCTTCGTTCCACCCGGTGACGAGTCCGTGTTCGTCGATGTCGACGCGAGCGGTGAGTGCCTCGCCGACCACGTCGCGGTCATCGCGGGGACTCGTTTCCTGACCGGCGGTGACGCGCCGCTCCATGGGCCGCTCACCTCGCTCTCGTCGAGATCTTGAGATTCTCACCGCGCTGAGACCGTCATCGCTTGGGACGGGCGCCGCCCGACTCCCGCAGCCTGCGGGAATGCACACACACAGACATACTCACATCGCGTGCACACGTACTCACGTACTCGCCATTATCCCGCCAGAGCAGCCCGAGGCTGGACGAAGCGGAGGCGGCCGCTGGACGGACCTGGTCGCCGGGCGGGGTGGGGGCCGCCGATAGCCGAGCCCATCTATTCCGCTCGTCGAATCGGCGTTGGGCTGAGTCCACCTTGTGCATGTGCCGTGATAGCTGCGGGTGACGTGGCCGTCGCGTTCAAGCTTAAGCAGGGCAGGCGTTCGGTCAGCATCTTGGGCGTGACACCAGGCAGCAGGGTGCGCATGGACGGCATCATGACCCACGGGACCTGCTGGGGCGCCGACCGGTTCGTTGGCCAGTTCGCCCCTGGCATGCTCGAGAGCCTCGTCCAGCGCAGACCGCGTCGGCGTTCATCACCTCGCTCGGGATCGCCCCCGTATTGATCGGTCCGCTCAGCGTCGGCACCCTCCTGAAGCCGGGCGGCCCCGCCTTCGGGACCACGCTCAACAGCGTGGAGCTCAGCACGCTCGCGGCGCGATGACGGCGAGGCGGAGGTTCAGAGCTTCGACGGGGCTATGGCTCTTCCAGAGGTGGCCTGCTCAGCCGTCAAGGCCCCGGACCAGGTACTCCCATACCTGACGGAGTGCGCCCTCGGAGTAGATGTGGCCGCGCTTGGAATGGGACTCGACCTGGTCGGACCACACCGGCCAGCCCCCGAAGCCGTGGGTCAGCAACTGCTGTCGGCAGGCCTGTTCCAGCAGGACGGCCGTCACGGTGGCGGTCTCCAAGTCCGGGCCGACAGCCACGATGCCGTGGTTCACCAGGAATACGGCCTTGGCGTCCCCGAGGGTGGTGGCGACCTCCTTGCCGAGTTCCGGGGTCATGATGAGGTCGGCCGTTCCCGTGTAGGCCGGCACCTGCGGCGGGACGAAGAAGTTCGCGGCATGGCTCACCGGTCGCAGCGGCTGGCCCGTGGCGGCGAGTGCGACCGCATGGGGCGAGTGGACGTGGACCACTCCGCCGACGTCGGGACGGGCGGCTAGAATCTCGGTGTGGATCGGGTATTCGCTGTGACGGGGCCCGTCACCCTCCAGGATGTCGCCGGACTCGTCCACCAGGTGCACTCGCTCCGGCGTCACCTCCTCCAGCCCCCATCCAGCGGCCTTGATCCATGCGCCCCTACCCTGCGGGTCCCGGGCCGAGGTGTGGCCCCAGACGAGGTCGCCGTGTCCGTCGGCGGCCAGGATCTGTGACGCGGTGGCCACGAGGGCGCGCAGGTCGTCTGTCATGGGTCTCCTTCGATCAAAAAGTGGGTCTGCAAGACAGAATTGAGTTCTAAAAGAGAGCGTAAGTGGCGGGAGCGGCGAGGGGTAGGCCTTTCTGGGGAGCAGAACGAGATGGGTGGTTCTCAGCCGATCCGACCGGCCATGTCCCCCATGAGCCGAGCCGCTCGAGCGATCTGCTGCTCTCCGAGCCGTGCGCTGGGCGCGGCGACGCTGAGGGCTGCCGGTGGCCGGCCGTCGCGGATCACCGCCACGCCCACCGAGCTGACGCCTTCCTCGCTCTCGTCGTGGTTCACGGCGTACCCGCGCTCGCGAACGCGGTCCAGTTCCGCGAGCAGTTCCGAGCGGCGCCGGATCGTGTGCGGGGTGACCGGCGCGAGTGACTCGCCCGGATACAAACGCAGTACGGCATCGGTCGGCAGTTGGGCCAGCATGGCCTTTCCCAGGCTGGTCGCGTACGCCGGCAGTGCACGCCCGACCCGGCCGGCCACGCGGAGCGCGAGTTCACTCTCCACGCAGTCGAGGAAGCGGACTTCGCCTCCTTCGAGGGTACCGAGGTGGACGGTCTCGCCGGTGACGGACGCGAGATCCTCGAGAACTGGGCGGGCCAGGGCGCGGATGTCCATCCGGGTCGCGGCGGCCAGGCCCATCTCCACGAGCGCGGGACCCAGGCGGTAGACCCTGGTCTCGGGGTCCTGTGCGACGAAGCGGTGGTACATGAGCATCGCCAGCAGCCTGTGCGCCCGGGACTTGCCGATGCCGAGTTCCTCGTACGCCTCCGTCAGCCGCAGCTGATTTCGGTCGCGGAACAGCAACAGCAGGCGCAGGGCCTTGTCGACCGTCTCGATGGGGTACTGGGGGACCTGCTCCGCGTCTTCTGAGTTCCTCATGGCAGAACCCTAACGTCCCCTTCTCGGCCAAGGTTGGCTGAAATGTTATTGGTCGACCATATATTTTCGTTCTGTTGTTGACACGCAAGTTCTGCAAAGAGAAAACTCGCCGAGCGCCAGCAATCGTTGGAGTGCCAATGAGTGATCTCGAATCCTGCCTGCGGCTCGGCATCGTGCTGCCTCCCTGCCCTGCTCCACACGACACGGCCTCGTACGCCGACGAGTGGAATCCACTCCTTGTGGGTGACCGATCGGAGCGTAGCGGGCATGCCTTGGTTCGACGCACCGACGGTGCTCGGCGCGCTGGCCGCCGCGACCCGTCATGTCCGCATAGGAACGTCGGCGCTTGTGCTGCCGCGACGGGATCCCATCCACGTCGCACACGCCCTGGCCACCGTCGACCATCTCTCCGAGGGGCGGCTCAGCACCGGGGTGGGAGTCGGCAACAGCGCGATGTCCGCGGCCGAGTTCGAGATCGCCGGGGTGGACGCGGCCCAGTGCGGTCGGCTCACCGACGAGTACCTGGACTTGCTCCGCGGACCGTGGGCGACCGACAGCGTCGATCACAAAGGCGACGGCTGGCGCTGCTTCGGAGTGAGCCTTGCGCCGAAACCCGCCCGCCCCGTGTCGGTCTGGGGCGGCGGGTCCATGCCTGCTTCCCGCTGGCGTGCCGGCCGGGCCGGTGACGGATGGCTCGCCGTCTTCAGTTCGCCCGCGAGGTTCGCCGCGGAGCGGGCCGAAGTAGGGGAGGCCGCCAGGAGTCACGCACGGGACGCCGCGTCGCTCGTCCCTGCGGCCTATCTCTTCGGCGCGATCGGCGAGGACGGCACGACGTCCCGCTACGCCCTGGACAGGGCGTAGCGCGGCTTCCTCGGTTCACCTCTGGAAGCCGTCGCGGATGCCTCTGTCTGGGGCACGCCCGAGCAGTGACTGGGCCGGCTGACCGTATGGGAGGCCCGGCACATCAACGTCGCACTGTTCACCGACCGGCGGGAGCACGACGTCCGGCTGATCGGCGAACACGTCGTGCCCCACCTGTCCCGCGCACCGGCGGGCACCGCTGCACACATCACCACACATCCGCACCCCTAGAAAGAAGAGTCACCGTGTTCGACTTGAGCAGGGACCTCATGACCCTTCCCTCGCGCGCCCAGGCACTTACCGCGCGCGGGGCACGCGAACTGGACGCGCCGCCGCCCCCGGACGTCCAGCCCCGCTGGGACATCCCCGACGTGGTGGTGGTGACCGCCGCGGTCTCGGGCAGGGTGACGAGGGAAGCGACCACCGGCACACCGCGCAGCTTCCCGCTGGACTTCGACAGCTTCGTGCAGACCTCGGTCGACGTCATCGAGGCCGGTGCCGCCGGTGTGCACATCGACTTCGGAGGCATCGCCGCCATCCAGGAGTCCGGACTGTCCGTCCCGGACTGCTACGACAAGGTCATCGGCGGCATCCACGAAAAGACGTCGCACGACTGGATCGCCGACTGCAACGTCCTGCGCGGCGAGAACCTGTACGAGAACGTCTATCCGATCACCTCCGGGCTGGCCGAGACCGTGCCCATCGCACCGAACTTCCCGGTCGACTGGATGGAGACCGTCGCCATCCTCGTCGGCCAGTTCAACCGGCGCCTGTTCTTCTCCATCCACTCCGCCGCCGAGGTGGACCTCGCCAACCGCTACATCTACTCCCGGGGCCTGGCCGGCACCCCCGCCTGCTGGCTGATCCTCATCGGCTACCAGTACGACGACGCCACCGACCGGCTCGCCACCTACCTCGCACACCCGCGAGCGATGCTCGACGAACTCACCCTCATCGTCGACCGCATCCGGGAGATCGACCCGCACGGCTTCATCCAGGTCTGTGCCGCCGGACGCGCCGGCCACTACCTGGCCACCGCAGCCATGCTGCTCGGCCTGCACGTCCGGGTGGGTACCGAGGACACGGTGTGGCGCTACCCGCACCGCGACGAACTCGTCGAGAACAACGTGGAGATGGTGCACCGCGTCCGCGCCACGGCCGAGTCGCTGGGCCGTCGTCTTGCCACGCCGGCCGAGTTCCGCGAGCTCATCGGACTGGAGCAGCCGAAGTCCGCCGGTACGGCCGAAGGGACGCGGTGATGGCGGACAACGCGAACGGAGGGCGCCCAGGCCCGCCGCCGAACGCCCACCTGTGGAGCCGCGACGGCTTCAACGGCGACATGTGTGTCACCGCCCGGCCTTACCCCATCGTCGAGTACACCCGAGTGCAGGGACGGCATGTGCCCCACCGCCTCGACATCCACGACCTCGACCTGCCCGACCGGTCCGATCCCGAGGCCCTGCCGACCGTGTTCGCCGCGAGCCGCAAGGACGTCTCCCTCGCGGCCTCCGCCCGGTCGACGCCCACGCCCTTCGCATGGCGCAACGCCGAGAGCGACGAACTGCACTTCGTGCAAGACGGTGAGCTGGACTACGTCACCGACTTCGGCACCCTGCGCGCCGAACCGGGCGACTTCGTCTGCCTGCCGCGAGCGGTCACCTACCGCGTCGTGCCGGTCACCACCCCCACGCTTCGCGTGATCGTCGAGACGCCCGAGCAACTGCGGCTCGACCCGCCGGCACCGTTCGGAATGATCAGCTTCGGGCGGGACGTCAAGTACCCCGATCCCGCCCTGAGTTCGGACGCATCCGGTCCCACCGAGCTCCTGGTCAAGGCCTTCGACGGCATCACCCGGTTCAGCCTCCCGCACGACCCGCTCGCGCTCCTCGGGATCGTCGGCGGGCAGGTCCCGGTATGGAAGCTCAACCTCGCGGACATCCAGCCGCTGACCTATGTGCCGCATGGCGGACCGCCGGGATCTTTCGCCGCCAGCACCAGCCGGGACCTGCTGTTTTACACGCTCAGCGCACGCCCGGGTACCCGTCCGCCCATGCATCACAACGCCGACTACGACGAACTCATCTTCTACTTCCGGGGACCGGGCGCCTATGGAGCCCTCGACCAACCCGGCCAACTGGCCTGGACTCCCAAGTCCGTCGGCCACTGGGGCCCGCCCGAGGACGTCCCCGAGGGATACCTGGCCTGGCTCATCGAGAGCACGGGCACCTTCCGGCTCACCCCCGTCGGCCACGCCGCGGCCCACCTCATGGAGACGGGGCAGTTCGGCCGCCAGCCCGAGTCCGCCGATGCCGAGCAGGCGCCCGTCTCGGCCTGAACACGTCGGTCCGCACCCTGGTTCGTGCACGAAGGAAGAGAGAACGTATGGACCTCACGGAACCGCAGCGCGCTGTCCGCGACGCCGTACTCGCCGAACTGGAAGGATCATTCGGCGGTGAGCTGATCACCGAGGACTCGACGGGATACGACCAGGCACGCACGCTCTGGAACGCGGTGATCGACAAGCGCCCGGCCCTCATCGCGCGCTGTACGAACACCGAGGACGTGGTCGCCGTCGTGAACGCGGCCCGAGTTCACGACGCACTGCTGTCGGTGCGGGGCGGGGGTCACGGCGTCGTCGGCAAGGCCCTGGCCGACGACGGCGTCACACTCGACCTCGGCCTCATGAACGGGGTCACCGTCGACACCGAGCGCAAGCTCGTCCACGTCCAGGGCGGATGCCGACTCGGCGATGTCGACGCGGCGACCTCCGAGCACGGGCTCGCGGTGCCGGCCGGCATCGTCGCCGACACCGGTGTCGGTGGCCTGACGCTCGGCGGCGGCGCCGGCTGGCTCTCCCGCAAGTACGGCCTGACCAGCGACAACGTGGTCTCATTCGAGGCGGTCACCGCATCGGGCGACGTGCTGGAGGTCTCGGCGACCGAGCACCCGGACCTGATCTGGGCCCTGCACGGCGGCGGAGGCAACTTCGGCGTCGTGACCCGCTTCACCTTCCGCGCCTACGCCTTCGGACCCGACGTCCGCTTCGGCGCCGCCCTGTACACGGCCGACACGGCTGCTGTCGCGCTGCGGGCGTACGCCGACATCTACCCCACGCTGCCCTACGAGGTCGGCTGGCACGTGACGATGAAGCAAAGCATGCCGCCGCTGCCCTTCGTGCCCGACGAACTCGTGGGCAAGCGGCTGGTGATGATCTTCTGTCTGTGGGCTGCTGACGTCGACGACGCCGAGGGCACCGAGACGATCAAGCGTCTCGTCGGGACGGGAGACCCCGTCGTCAACACGGTGGCCGCGATCCCCTTCGGCCTCGGTCTGCAGCGCTTCCTCGACGCCGAGTACTCGGACGGCCTGCGCAACTACACCAACGAGGCCCATCTGACCGAGCTGTCCGACGACGTGATCGAGGCCCTCCTCGACTTCTGGGAGGTCGAACTGGCCGGCCCCGAGTCGTCGATCGGCGGTGAGCCGACGATCTACGGTCTCGGCGGTGCCGTACAGGACGTACCCGAGGCCGCGACCGCGTTCTCCCACAGTGAGAGCGTCTGGTGGGTCAACTACGCCTGCCACTGGAAGGACGCCCGGGACGACGAGCGGAACATGGCGGCGATCCGTTCCTCCTGCCGTGACCTCACCCCGTGGCTCGGCGCCGGCATCTACGTGAACATGCTCAACGTCGACGAACTCGACCGTGTCGTCGAGGCCTACGGAGGCCCTGAGACGTACGCTCGGCTGGGCGTCGTGAAGGCCAAGTACGACCCGGGCAACCTCTTCCGGGTCAACCACAACATCGTTCCCAGCACAGCCTGACGTGCAGCCGAGTCCAGCAGGAGCAGGACCGTGACCGAGGACAGACTGCAGTGGCTCGTGGATCGCACCGAGATCTCCGAGACCATCACCCGTTACTTCAACGCGCTCGACCTGCGCGACTGGCAGGCGATGCGTGCCACCCTGGACGAGACACTCGACCTCGACTTCTCCGAGTTGTTCGGGGACCCGCGGGCGGTGCTTGACTCGGACGCCTTCATCGAGTTCGCCCAGCCGCTCATGGGCGGCTTCCGCGCCACCCAGCACCTCAGCCCCAACCACGTGATCACGATCGACGGCGACAGCGCCGAGGCCACGGCGTACATGTACGCGTGGCACGCGGTCGAGGCGCCTTCAGGAGTGGAGAACACGTACACGCTGCGCGGCTCGTACGACATCTCGATGCGTCGCACGCGGAATGGCTGGCGGATGAGCCGGCTGCGCATGCACGTCTGGGACGAGGCGGGCAACAAGGACGTCTTCCGCCTCTCCCGTGAGCGCTACGACGCCCTGCATGCGGCGCCGAGCTGACCTGATCTGTCAGGCTGCCGCAGCCTGCGTGGGAGTGTCACCCCCACCCCGCGTCTGCGCGAGGCCCTCGGCGAGGTCCTCCGCAAGCACCCGCTTGGCGATCGAGTCGAGGGCTCCGCGCAGTTCCGGGGTGGCGGGGCGGCCCTGGTCGCGTTCGAGCTGGTCGGCGAGCCAGTTCTCCCAGCCCTGTGCGATGGCGTGAGCCTGTTCGTCGCCCTGTGCGGTGAGCGAGTAGAAGTCGTCTTCGCGGCTGAGATCGCCAGCCCGGATCGCATCGTCGAAGGTCGGCCGCAGGATCTCTTCGGGCACGTGATGACGGGAGGCGATCCGGCTGAGCTTGGCATAGCCCAGCAGCCTCGTCCACAGCGCGACCTGCATGACGGTCCAGGCGCGCCCCGGGTCGAGCCCTGAGCCGGACAGGGCGAGGGCGTCCGCGAACGGCATGGCGCTTGACTTCCGCAGCAGGGCGGAGATCTGCCGGTCCAGGGGGATGCGGACTCCGTCGACGGGCGCGCCGAACGCACCGTCGAGGTCGGTGGAGGCCATCCGGGCACTGTCGCGCAGGGTGACCTGGCGCAGGAAGAGCGCCACGACGAACCCGAGCAGGGCCACGGGCACGGTCCACAGGAAGATCCTGCTCATGGAGTGCGCGTAGGCGTCGATGACGGGAATGGCGGCGGCGTCCGGGAGTCGGTGCAAGGGCGTGCGGGGACTGGGCCGCACGCGCGATCTGCTCGGCAGGTGCCGCGCCGGTCGTGGCCGCCTGCCGGATGCCGTGCGCGAGGTCAGACCTGAGGGAGTTGGCGTAGATGGTGCCAAAGACCGCCGTGCCGAAGGAACTGCCGAGCGTGCGCATGAAGGTCACGCCGGACGTGGCGGTGCCGAGGTCCTTATAGTCGACGGTGTTCTGCACGACGATCGTCAGGATCTGCATGCTCAGGCCGAGACCGGCGCCGAGGACCAGCATGAACAGCGACTCCAGCCAGGTGGAGGTCGACCGGTCCATCAGCGACAGCAGATAGAGCCCCAGCGCTGTCACGAGGGTGCCCACGATGGGGAACACGCGGTACCGGCCGGTCTTGCCCACGACGTTGCCGCTGTACAGCGACGTCGTCATGAGGCCGACCACCATCGGCAGTGTGCGGACACCGGAGAAGGTCGCGTCGGCACCGTCCACGTACTGGAGAAACGACGGCAGGTACGTCATCGCGCCCAGCATCGCGAAGCCCACGATGAAGGACAGGACGGCGCAGACCGCGAAGACGGAGTTCTTGAACAGGCGCATCGGAAGCATGGGTTCCGGGGCCTTGATCTCCACCAGGCAGAACAGCACCAGCGCCAGCAGGCCGCCCGCGAACAGGCCGATGATCACGGGGGAGGACCACGCGTACTCGCTGCCGCCCCAGCTGGTCGCCAGGATCAGGGCGCTCGCGCCGATCGCCACGAAGGCGATGCCCAGGTAGTCGACGATCGGCTTCACGACCGCCTTCACCTGCGGGATGTTCCTCATCGTCAGGATGACGACGACGAAGGCGACCGGGACGTTGACGTAGAAGCACCAGCGCCAGGAGACGTGGTCGGTGAAGAACCCGCCGAGCAGCGGGCCGAGGACCGTGGAAGCAGCGAACACGGCGCCCATCGCACCCTGGTACTTGCCGCGTTCGCGCAGCGGGATGACGTCCGCGATCAGAGCCGTGGCGGTAACCATCAGGCCACCCGCGCCGATTCCCTGCACCGCTCGGGAGGCGATGAGCATCGTCATCCCGTTGGCAAGGCCGCAGAAGAACGAGCCCGTGATGAACACGATCGTCGACACGGCGAAGACGGTCTTACGGCCGTACATGTCACCGAACTTGCCGACGAGCACGGTCGAGACCGTCTGCGCGAGGAGATACGAGGTCACCACCCAGGACATGTGCGTGCCGCCGCCCAGGTCCGCGACGATCGTCGGCAGTGCCGTGCCGACGATCGTCTGGTCCAGGGAGGCCAGCAGCATGCCCGCGGCGATGGTGACGAAGATGACGGTGCGTTCGCGGGGGCTCAGAAGCGGGGGCGCGGACGGGTCCGGGTCCGGGTGTGTCGCTGTCCGAGGCGAGGTGGCTGGTGCAGTCATGGGAACCGTCTCGGTAGAAGGTGCCACCGGTACGAGGAGACTATAGATGGTCGGCCTATGAAGGCTGGACGTCCGAGCGGCAGAACTGGGCGAATCCAGTTCATTGTGGCCGATGGGCCCTCGTTTGTCAGGACAACCCAAGGTTAAATTTGTCGACCAAGGAAAGCAGGGGTCGGGAGGAGTTCCCGCAACCCCGACCCCTGCTGAGGTGCCCTATTCCGTTCGGTCGGGCACCGGTACCGGACCAGGCGGAGTAACCCCACTCGAGACCTGGACCGGAGTCCGTGAACCGGCGAGGGCGAGTGTGCGTACGTTTGGGCAAGAAAATCAACAGCTGTCTACTTTCTCTGGCGGCGCCGCCCGGGTCACGGAGAACGTCGCTTGTAGCATCGAAGAAAGCGAGGAGAGGGGAGGCGGAGCGTGGTCGCCGCCGACGGGACGGAAGGAGCGACGCAGTCGAGGCCCTCTGGTCGCGGACAGCCGAGGAAGCAGTCATCTGCCGGTGACGCGCAGGCATTGCGCAAGGGTGAGCGCACCCGGCAGCGCATTCTGGACGCTGCGCGCCGGAAGTTCGCCGAGGTCGGGTATGAGCGGGCCACCATCCGGGCCATCGCGGCCGAGGCCGAAGTCGACAAGTCGTCGGTGATCCAGTACTTCGGCAGCAAGGATGCCCTGTTCCGTGAGTCGGTTCGCTGGCACATTCCCATCGCCGAGATCACCACCGAGGATCCCGGCGAGACGGTCGAGAACTACCTTCGCGGCATGCTCGACGCCTGGGCGGCCGACCCGCACACCCCCATGGCCGTGCTGCTACGGGCCAGCATGACCAGCGAGGATGCGGCTGAGCTGCTACGGCAGCACATCACCGCGGAGTCCGTGGAAGCGATGGCCGCCACGGTTACGGCCGGTGACGCACGTCTGCGTGCCGCGCTGGTCAGCGCGATGCTGATGGGGATCGCCAGCCAGCGCTACCTGCTGCGTTTGCCGGACCTCGCCGCAGCGGACATCGAGGACGTCCTGCGTCTCGCCGTGCCTGTGTTCCGTGACCTGATCGCGCCCGAGGAGCCCTCCGGGCGGTCGATGCAGGCCGAGGGCTGATCACCTGGCCGCATAGCCCTTCTTTCGCGCGCCCCGGTGGGCCCGCCGTCTCTGCGTATTGCAGGCGGCTCGCCACCGGGGCGTTTTCGTGTGTTCAGCGACCGGCGGATCCTCCGCGCACCCTACCTCGGAGCATTTTCTCAACGCTTGTATATTTTTCTCGACGGTGCACGGCACGCAGCCCTGACCCTGGAGCCCCCTTGCCCAGCAACAGCCCAGCCTCAGCCACCAACCAGCGATCCCCGCTGTCAGGCGGGGCATCGCCCGGCCGCCACCTCGGACTGGCTCTCCTCGTCATCGCGACCGCCCAGCTGATGGTCGTCCTCGACGCCACCATCACCAACATCGCACTGCCGAGCATCCAGACCGACCTCGACGTCTCGGCCTCCAACCTGGCCTGGGTCGTCAACGCCTACGCGCTGGCCTTCGGCGGCCTGCTGCTCCTGGGAGGTCGCGCCGGCGACCTCTACGGCCGCCGCCGGATGTTCCGAGTCGGCATAGCGACGTTCATCCTGGCTTCGCTGCTGGGCGGGCTGGCGCAGAACGAGGGGCTGCTCATCGGCGCCCGCGTCCTGCAGGGGATCGGCGCGTCGATCGCCGCGCCCTCCGCGCTGTCGCTGATCGCCACCAACTTCCCCGAGGGCAAGCACCGCAACCGGGCCATGGGTGTCTACGCGGCCATGGCGGGACTCGGCTCCACGGTGGGCCTGCTGCTGGGCGGCGTGCTGACCGACTATCTGAACTGGCGCTGGGTGTTCCTCGTGAACATCCCCATCGGCGCCGCCGTGCTCGTCGGCACCAAAGTACTCGCCGAGGGCGAGCGAAACACCGGCCGCCTCGACGTGCCGGGAGCGATCACCGGAACCGGCGGTCTGATCGCCCTGGTCTACGCCATCACCCGCGGCGGCGAAGACGGCTGGACCGACGGCCTCGCCCTCGGCTCATTCGCCGGGGCGCTCGTCCTGCTGCTGCTTTTCATCATCCTTCAGACGCGGACCACACATCCCATGCTCCCCCTGCGCCTGTTCAAGGACCGCAACCGCGCCGGGGCATACGCGAGCATGCTGCTCGTGGGCTCCGGCATGTTCGCCACCTTCTACTTCCTGTCGCTCTACATGCAACGAGCCCTCGACTGCAGCCCGGTCCGGGCCGGTCTCGCCTACCTGCCGTTCAGCGTCGGCATGGGCGCGGCAGCGGGTATCAGTTCGCGGCTCGTGTCCCGTATGGCACCCAGGAAGATCGCCGGTCCCGGCCTGGCGGTGGCGGCCGTGGGCATGTTCTGGTTCTCCACGCTCAAGCCGGACTCCTCATACACGACCCACCTGATGCCCGCCATGTTCGTTACGGCCATCGGCCTCGGCATGACCTTCGTTCCGTTGACCCTGGGCGCGGTGAGCGGAGTGCGCGACCAGGACTCCGGCATCGCCTCGGCCCTGCTGAACACCTCGCAGCAGATCGGCGGTGCGCTGGGGCTGGCGGTGCTCTCCACGATCTCCACGACGGCGGCGAACGACCGGCTTCCGGACGCGGCGGCAACCATGTACCGCGCCCTGGCCATGAAGGACTTCAGGCTGGTGGCCGAGGCGGCCGACGCCCTGACCCACGGCTACACCACGGCGTTCGCCGTCGCCGGGGTGTTCTTCATAGGCGCTCTGCTGATCACGCTGCTCGCCGTCAACGCGGGCAAGCAGGAGCAGGGGGAACAGGCTCCCGCCGCCCACTTGAGCTGACCGCGCTCCCGCGCTGACCAGCCCTTGCGGCAGTAGCGACCACCTCCGAGCCACCGCCGTGACGTTCCGCGCCGCACGGAAACCAACGACCTCAGGGAGGACGACATGCACAAGCCTCGTGTCCTGTCGGCCGTCACGGACATCGACACCCACAAGATAAGGACGCAGTTCTCGGCGCGCGGCTCGCGCTTTGCGGTTGACCTTGATCCCTTCCTCAACATGGACCTGTTCGAGATCACCGGACCGACCTTCGCGCCGCACCCGCACGCCGGTTTCTCCGCGGCCACCTACATGTTCGACGATTCCGTCACCCGGCTGTACAACCGCGACAGCCTCGGCGACAAGGGTCTGATCGAACCCGGCGGCCTGCACTGGACGGTCGCGGCATCCGGGATCGTGCACGACGAGGTGGTCGAGGAGACCGGCCGCCTCGGGCACGGCGTGCAGATCTTCGTACGGCTGCCGGAATCCGCCGAGGAGGCCGACCCGTACGGCATGCACTTCACCCCGAATGACCTGCCCAAGGGCGATCTCGCCGAGGGCGCGACAATTCGGGTCGTGGCGGGTGAAGCGTTCGGAATGCGCTCGCCCGTCCGTGAGGCGGCCGAATCCCACATGTACGACCTGCTGCTGCAGCCCGGCGCGCGCGTCGAGATCCCCGTGGACCCCGACCACCGCGGCTTCGCGATGACGGTCAGGGGCAACGGACGCATCGCCACGCCCACGAGCAGCGGTGAACTCGGCCCGGTCGGCCTGGCGGTGTTCGAGCAGGGCGAAGGGCCCGTGGAGATAGAGGCCGGCGAACAAGGAGCGCAGTTCCTCTTCGGAGCGGGTCGGCCACTGCGAACTCCCGCCTACATGTACGGCGGTTTCTGCATTTCGAGCCAGTCGCGCGTCATCGACGCCGTGGAGCGCTACCAGTCGGGCGCCATGCACGGCCTGCTGACAGCACCGTGACCCATCCCCGGCAGGCCCCGGTATCGGCCTGTGCCCAGCACTCGCAACTCGCACAGCAGTTGAGGAGAATCTGATGCCCAACAAGGTAGTGGTATTCGGCGGCAGCGCCGCGGCGAAGGCGCTGGACGGCGTCGCCGACGTCGTCCTGGTCGAGCCCAGGGAGGCCTTCTTGCACGCCGTGGGCGCCCTGCGCGCGGCGGTGGACCCCGACTTCCTGCCCAGGATCTTCTTCCCGTATGACACGTTGCTCACCCACGGCCGTGTGGTGCGGGACCGCGCGGTGCGGGTGGAACCGGGCCGTGTGGCGCTGGCCTCCGGCGAGGAACTCACCGCCGACTACATAGTGCTGGCCACCGGCTCTGGTTACCCCTTTCCGGCCAAGATCGAGGTGGACGACACCGCGGCGGCCCAGCAGAAGTACTTGGAGGCCCAGGCCGGCCTCCATGCGGCGGAGCACATCCTCCTGCTCGGTGCGGGACCGGTGGGGCTGGAGTTCGCCGGGGAGATTAAGCATGTCTGGCCGGAGAAGAAGGTCGTGATCGTCGACCCCGTGGCTGACATCCTCAGCGAGTACCAGCCGGAGCTGCGCGAAGAGGTCCGTCGTCAGCTCGGGGAACTGGACATCCAGCTCGTCCTCGGCTCCGCGCTGAAGGAGGATCCGCCCACCGAGCCGGGCGAGCGTGGCACCTTCCACGTCAGCACCACCTCGGACGTCGGCATCACCGCAGACATCTGGTTCCGGTGCTTCGGCGTCACCCCTCAGACCGGCTACCTCGCCGGCGCCCTGGTGGACGTACGCCTGCCGAACGGCCAGGTGGCGGTGACCGAGACTCTCCAGGTCAAGGGGCAGGACGCGGTCTTCGCCCTCGGTGACATCACCGACGTCGCCGAGCCCAAGCAGGCCAGCGCCGCGAACCGCCACGTCGAGGTCGTCGCTGGCAACATCAAGGCACTGATCGAGGGCAGGAGGGAACTCGCCGCGTACCAGCCGGGTCCGGCCGCCATCATCCTCCCGCTCGGCCCGACCGGGGGAGCGGCCCAGTTTCCGGGGAGGGGCATCGCAGGGCCTGACGTCACCTCGCAGTTCAAGGGGCAAGACCTGCTGACGGGCCGCCTTGGGCAGTTGTTCGGCGTCGGTGGTGCATGACCATGACCTTCACCCACGAAGAGATCAGCTATTTGCGCTCACAACGGCTGGCCCGCCTCGCCACGGTCTCGGCCGACGACCAGCCGGACGTCGTACCGGTCGGGTTCGAGTACGACGGAACATACCTGTACGTGGGCGGCGTGGACCCCGCGAAGACGCGTAAGTGGCGCAACGTCGAGGCAGGGAAGACCAAGGTGGCCCTGGTCATCGACGACCTGGTCAGCACGGATCCGTGGACACCGCGCTATCTGCGCGTCTACGGCACCGCCGAACTCGTCGAGCGCCGAGGCCGCTTCGGCATGGCGCCGTACATGCGGATCACACCCACCATCTCGTGGAGTTACAACCTGGCGGGCGAGCCGTTCACCCATGACCGAACGGTCAGTGTCCGACGGACCGTCCACGAGAGCGACACCGGGGACGGTGCGTAGTGGGACTGCGGAGCCGAATGGCGGAGGAACTCAAGGCCACCGTGCACGGCGGAGAGCTGAAACTGGAGCGTTACGCGGGACCGCCCGGTGATCCCGGCCTGCTCGGGATCGCCCCGGATAGCCCCGGGTGGCGCGTGCACGGCCACCCGACGGGGATGCTCACCGGCGGGTTCGCGGCGCTCATGCTGCAGTCCCTGCACCCACTGGCGATGGCCGGGGTCGACCAGCACTCCGACTTCCGTACCGACCCCGTCGGCCGCCTCGTCCGCACCGCGCGGTTCATCACCACGACCACCTTCGGCTCGCAGCAGGCGGCGTGGGAGGTGATCGACCTGGTACGGCGGATCCACACCCATGTGCACGGGACCGCACCGGACGGCCGGCCGTACCGTGCGGACGACCCCGAGCTGCTGACCTGGGTGCACACCGCTGAGGTGTACAGCTTCCTGACGGGCTATCAGGCCTACGCGCAGCGCCGCTCCCGGCTCACCCCGGCCGAATGCGACACCTATTACGCGCAGGCCGCCCCCGTCGCCGAGGCGCTGGGCGCGGTCGACGTGCCGCACAGCACACACGAGATCAACCGCTATCTGGCCCGCATGCGCCCTCAACTACAGGTCACCTCGGCCGCGTTGGAGGCCTTGCGATTCCTTCGCGGCTTCGGCCGCACCGGCCGGGAGCGGCTAGTCGCGCGCCTGCTGATGAACGCTGCGGTGGGCCTGCTCCCAGGCTGGGCACGGGCAGAACTCGGCATCTGCCGTCCGGTCCTGGTGCGCGCCGACTGGGACAGGCCGGTGGCCACCGTGATCGGCCGCGGCCTCGAATGGGCGCGCGGCCCGTCCGAGATCCACGCGGCCGCGCGGGCCCGTCTGGCCGCAGTGGCGCCAGGGGCACGCAGCAGGGATTCCGGCAGTCGCCTTTCTCGAGAGGACCAAACGTGACCAACGTGTCGAACGATCCGAAGGCCGTCGTCAACCGGCTGATCGAAGACGTCATCAACGCCCACCGCCCTGACCTCGCCCACGAGGTACTCCACCCGAACCTGCAGATCAAGCGCATGGGCATGCAGGGATCGGTGCAGTACTTCGGCAGCCGCGCGACTGCTTCGCAGGACGGCCTCGGCGGGCACAGCGCACCCCCGGCGGACCCTGTCGAGGGTTTCAAGGCTGTCTACGCCGTTCTGCTGAAAGCGTTCCCCGATCTACGCAACAACGTCGTCGGACCGCAGGTGGTCGCCGACGACCTGGTGATCACACATGTCACCTTCTCCGGCACCCACGAGGGCGAGTTCCTCGGGCTCGCCCCGACACACCGCAAGGTCGAGTTCGACGAGGTCCTGTTCCAGAAGGTCACCGACGGCAAGGTCAGCGAGGTCTGGGCGGTGGGCGACGAACTCGGCTTCCTGCAGCAGCTCGGGGTGCTGGCGAGATCCGAGAACCGACAAGACGCCAGTGCCCGTGTCGTGACACTCACGCAGAAAGGAGACCAGCAGTGAGCAGCAACTCCGCCGCTCTTGGCGGCCCCGCGTTCGATCCGGAGGCGATCCGCCGCAAGTACCAGGAGGAGAGCGAGAAGCGACGGTCGGCGAAGCCGACGGCGGCCCGGCCGGTCGCGGAGAGCAAGGTGCCGTCCGTCGAGGACCCCTTCGTCGAACCGGGATTCGAGCGGGAGCCGCTGCACGACGAGGTCGACGTCGTCGTGGTCGGCGGCGGACACACCGGACTCGTCACGGGCGTGAATCTGCGCAGGGCCGGCGTGCCGCGCGTACGCGTGATCGAGAAGGCCGGCGGCTTCGGCGGCGTCTGGTACTGGAACCGCTACCCCGGCATCCGCTGCGACGTCGACGCCTACTCCTACATGCCGATGCTCGAAGAGGTCGGCACGATGCCCAGCGAGAAGTACGTCCAGGGTGACGAGATCCGTGCGCACGCCCAGGCGCTCGCCGAGAAGTTCGGCCTGGACGAGCCAGCGCTGATGCAGACGCAGGTGACCGGCATGCGCTGGGACGACCACGTCGACCGCTGGATCGTCACGACGGACCGAGGAGACGAGATCCGCGCCCGGTTCGTGTGTCTGGGCAGCGGAACGCTCGACAACCCGAGCATCCCCGACGTGCCCGGCCTCGACGAGTTCGAGGGCCGTGTCTTCCACTCCAGCCGCTGGGACTACGACTACACCGGCGGCAACGAGCGCGGCGGCCTGACCAAGCTCGCGGGCAAGCGAGTGGCGGTCGTGGGCACCGCCGCGTCCGCGATCCAGTTCATCCCCGAGGCGGCCAAGTACGCGGAACAGGTGGTCGTCGTCCAGCGCACCCCGGTGGTCGTTATACCGCGCAACAACGAGGCCACGGATCCCGAGTGGTACCGCAACCAGCCCCCGGGCTGGCAGAAGGAGCGGGTGGAGAACCTCACCACGATCGTGCAGACCCCTCCAGGAAGCAAGCCGCCCGCGAGGGACATCCTCAACGACTCGCTCACCGGCATGTCCAAGATGTCGCGCAACGTGTCCCCGCAGCTCGCCGCCTTGCTGTGGAGGGCGCCGACCCTGCCACGCGGATGCTGATCGGCAACTACGCGGCCATGGAGAAGATCCGGGCCGGCATGGCCTCGGTCGTCAACGACCCGAACACGGCCGAGAAACTCCTGCCGTACTACAACCTCGGCTGCAACCGCCCCCAGTTCAGCGACACCTACCTTCAGGCCTACAACCGGCCCAACGTCACCCTGCTGGACACCGAGGGCCGGGGTATCGAGCGGCTCACCGCGAAGGGGATCGTGGTCGACGGCGTCGAGTACGCGGCCGACTGCGTCGTCTTCGGCACCGGCTTCGCGATCGACGCCTGCCGCTTTCCCGTGGCCGGACGCGACGGCGAGCTGCTGTCCGACAAGTGGGCGGACGGCGTCCGGTCCCTGCACGGCATTCTGACCGCGGGCTTCCCCAACCTGTTCGTGGTCGGCGGCATCCCGCAGGCCACCCATGCGATCAACTTCACACACCAGCTGTACGACCAGACGAGCCACGTCTCGACCATCATCAGGCGCTGCCTCGACCAGAACCTCGCCAGCGTCGACGTCCGCCCCGAGGCGGAGGGCCGCTGGGCGCAGCAGATCAAGGACAAGGCCGCCGCCCTTCCCCGGCCGGACCTCAGCTGCGCGCCCAACAGGCAGACGGAGCTGATCCACTCCGGCTACCCAGGAGGACCCATCGCCTACGCGCAGGCGTGCCGGGAGTGGCTCCAGGGGGGGCGGGTTCGACCGCGACCTCGTCATCGGGCGCCCGACCGGCGCAGCGGAGTGACCACAGCGAACGCAGACGAAGGACCGTACATGGACGCCACAGCCACCATCACCGCACACACCCAGGTGACCACGCTCATCAACGTGTTCACGGTGAAGCCGGAGAACCAGCGGGCCCTGGTCGACCTGCTGGTGAAGACCACCGACGAGGTCATGCGACACCGCGAGGGCTTCATCTCCACCGCCGTACACGCCAGCACCGACGGCACCCGGGTCGCCAACTACGCCCAGTGGGAAACCGAGGCCCACCTGCGCGCCGTGCTGGCCGATCCCGCGGCCCAGCGGCAGCTGGGTGAGGCACAGAAGTTCGCCGAGAGCTTCGAGCCGAACATCTACACCGTGGAATCGGTACATCATCGTTGAGACAAATACATGGTCGGCTCGGAAAGTAGGGCTAGCAATGCAGGAGACCGCAGATAGATAGCACTGAAATGGTTCATGGGCCGACCAAGGAAACTCTTGAGTTTCGCGCCTGAGTCCCTTAGGGTCGATGCCATGGCTGGACCTGAGGCGGCCGAGGGGCCGGACGAAACAAGACGCACCCGGCTCACGCCGGAGCGGGAGAAGGAGATCTACGAGGCCGTCGTCGAGCTGTTGAACGAGGTCGACTACGACACGCTCACCATGGACGACGTCGCCGCCCGGGCGCGGGCGAGCAAGGCCACCTTCTACCGTCAGTGGAAGAGCAAGTCGCGCCTGGTGGCCGCTGCCGTACGGCATTACAAGCACTACGACCTGGCGTCGGTGGACACCGGTTCGCTGCGCGGCGACCTGCGGGAGATCGCGCGGATCGTCGGCGACGCCACGGGCAGGAAGGACACGGCGCCGGTCCGGGCGTTGAGCCGGGCCATGCGGAACAACGCGGAACTGGCCGACGCCGTACGGGAATCCAAGATCAAGCCCGAGACGGAGATGCTGCACCGCGTGATCGAGCGGGCGCTGGAACGCGGTGAGATCGCACCGGGCAACCCCGCACTGGCCTTCGTGGGGCCGCTGATCACCGGGGCGGCGCTCGCCCGGCCCACGTTCGACGGCGTCGAGGCCGACACCGACTACCTCTCCCGCTACATGGACGCCTGCGTCCTGCCGGCACTGCTTCAGCGCTGAAGCAGCCGTATTCCGCACCCCGTATCGAGGTGCGTCAGCTTTCGTCTCCCTGCCGCGCGAGCATGCCCGCGCACGTACGGCACCGGGGCAGGGCGAGCAATTCCCGAAGAGAGCGCGATGAATACCAGAAAACCTCCCATGATGAAGCGGCTCACTGTCGCCGCGGCGATCGCCGCCACTGCAGGCGTCCTCACCACGGCGCCACGCGCGTCCGCGGAGACCCCGGCCGACCATCACAACCAGGTCGTCACCCAGGTGAAGACCGCGGCCGCGTTCGACTTCGCCGCCGGTGATTCGCCCGAGAACATCACCGTCAACCCGGACGGCTCGCTGACCCTGTCGATGCTGGGCATCTCGGCGGGCAAGGCGCCGGAACTGGTGCGGATCTCCGAGCCCGGGCAGCGCACGGTGCTCGTCACGGGGCACGCGGGTGACGCGATCACCGGGAACACGCGCGACCACGACGGCACCGTGTACTACAACGTCCTGTCCAGCGACGCCTCCCGTTCCGGTGTGTGGAAGCTCGCACCCGGCGGCATTCCCGAGCGCGTCGCGGCCCTGCCCGTGGGCACCTTCCCCAACGGCCTGGCCATCGACCCGTCCGGGCACACCCTTTACGTGGCGGACAGCTACAAGGGCACCGTGTGGTCCGCTCCGGCCTCCGGCGGACCGGCGACCGCGTGGCTGACCGGCGCCGCCCTGGCGCCCGACACCTCCTCGGCCCGGCCGCTCGGCGCGAACGGGCTCCGTTTCCACAACGGCGCGCTGTGGGTCTCCAACCTCAGCAAGGGCACGCTGCTGCGCGTTCCGGTGAACGCCGACGGCACCGCCGGACGGATCCATGTCGTGACCACCGGTGTCGTGGGGATCGACGACTTCAACTTCCTGAACAGGCGTTCTGACGTGGTGTTCGCCGCGCTGCACGCCTCGAACCAGATTGCCGTCGTCTATCCGGACGGCGCCAAAAGGATCGTTCTGACCAAGGCGGACGGTATCGCCGCACCCACCGCCACCGCGGTGCGCGGCAACCGCCTGTACATCACGGACAGCGGCATGGACGAGGCGCCGCACGACCCGAAGCTGCAGGAGGGGAAGATCGACTTCCGCGCCCTGTTCGGTGACGCGGCTTCCTGACCGCAGTCACCCCGGCCGCCGCACGCCGTCGCTTTCAGCCAGTGCGGCGGCCGGGACTTTCCGCTGCCCACATCGCAGAACGACCCTTCCCAAAAGGAGTGCACCATGACATCCGTACCGACCGATGCCGAACTTGCGAAGTCGCTGGACGGCCACTTCGAGAGCCGGCACGCCGAGGTGAACGGCATCGACCTGCATTACGTCATCGGCGGCCAGGGGGACCCGCTTCTCCTGCTCGGCGGATGGCCGCAGACCTGGTGGCAGTTCCACAAGATCATGCCGGCGCTCGCCCAGCAGCACCAGGTGATCGCCGTCGACCTGCGCGGGATGGGCTCCTCCGGCAAGCCCGAATCCGGCTACGACAAGAAGACGATGGCCACCGACATCCTCGCCCTGGCACGCCATCTCGGACACGAGCAGGTGGATATCGCCGGCCACGACATCGGCGCCATCGTCGCCTACAGCTTCGCCGCCAACCACCCCGAAGCCGCACGCCGCATCGCGCTGCTCGACGTGCTGCATCCGACGGAGAGCTGGTTCCAGTTCAGCGTGCTGCCCCGGCCCGGGCAGTTCGTCCCGTGGTGGTTCGCGTTCAACCAAGTCCGCGGACTGCCCGAACAGTTGCTCGAAGGGCGTTCGCGCTACCTGGTCGACGCGATGCTGGACCTCCTGACGGCCGACCCGGCGGCCATCAGCGACTTCGATCGCGCCGTCTACGCGCAGGCGTACTCCACGCCGGAGGCGATCAGGGCCGGAAACGGCTGGTACCAGGCGTTCCCCCAGGACATCGAGGACGAGAAGGGCTATGGCTCGCTGACCCCGCCGATCCTGGCTCTGACCAGCGCACAGACCTACGAGCCCGCGCGGGCCATGTTGTCCCGTACGGCGCTGGACGCCCAGGTCGTCAAGGTTGACGGGTCCGGGCACTTTCTCGCCGAGGAGCAGCCCGAAGCCGTCGTCCAGCACCTCACCAGCTTCTTCGGAAATTGACGTTCAGCATGGGCGATGTGGGCGTGGAGTCGGCGGAAGCGGACGAGAAAGAGCGCCATGCCACCTGGCTGGAGCTGTTCTTCGACCTGATCGCTGTCGCAGGTGTCTCCCAGCTCGCGCATCTGCTGCACGGCGAGCCGCGAGCAGGGGACTTCGCGTACTACGCGGTGCTTTTCTGCGCGTTCTGGATGACGTGGACGTGCTTCACCCTGTACGGCAACGTCGCCGCCGACGGCACCCGCACCCGCATCCTGCTGGCCGGTATGTTCGGCATGGCGGTGATGGCCGCTGCGGTGCAGGGCGTGCGCGAAGGCCGGCACATGCAGGCCTTCGCCGTGGTGTACGTCCTGATGCGGATCCTGGGCAGTCGTGTCTGGCAGGCGCGCGGCCAGGTGCTGCTGGACTGGCCGACGGCCCAGTTCACCCTGGGCGTCGTCCCCTGGACCATCTCCATCTGGGCCGACGCGCCCGCCCGGTTCTGGCTCTAGGCGGCCGGCATCGCCCTGGACCTGTGGGCCACCTTCGGCATGAACGGCCGGCGCTTTCTGGAGCGGGTACAGCAGCGGGCTGCCGAAAAGCAGGGGAGAGCGCGGGGCCGTAGCGGCGCCGGAGAACGGGATCGGCGCCGTTCCGGCAGGCCGCTGCGGCTCACCGCGGCCTACTCCGACCCCGCGCATCTGGGCGAACGCCTGGGCCTGTTCGTCCTCATCGTGCTCGGCGAGGGCGTCGCCCAGCTGGTCGCGGCCTCGGCCGGGACCGAGTGGGACCGGGAGCTGTACGGACTGGCCCTCGGCTCCTTTCTGCTGCTCGTCCTGATGTGGTCGCTCTCCCTTCAGTACGGCTACGGCGGCGTACCCGGTCTGGTGCCGCGTGCCCTTCGCACGCAGACCGCGCTGCACCTCCTCACCACTGGTGCCTTGGCCGGCGTCGCGGCGGGACTGGGCGCCGCGGTCGAGCACCGTCATGACGAACTGCCGCCGAGCGTCCGTTGGCTGCTGTGCGCCGGCTTCGCCGTGTACGTGCTCATCGGCGCCGGCGTCTCCATGGCCGCGCACGCGACCAACTGGACCAGCGCCCTCCGCTCCACCGTTCCTGCCCTCGTGCTGCCCCTCTTCATCGGCGTGTTCGGGAACGAGCTGCCGTCGGTCTGGGCCGTATGGTTGCTCATTCCGTCCGTGGCGTGGCCTCAGGGATGGCACACTCGGCAGGCGAACGGGAGCCTCACGGACGCTTGAGACATCCAGGGCCTGAACTTGGATGCCGGATGCCAGGTGTCGTGGTCGCAATCCGGTGAGTGGCGCGACGAGAGGGTGATGGCCTTACGGGCCATGTTCCGGGTGCGCGCAGCCGGCAGCAGGCCGACACATCTCAGCCTGCCGTACCGCTCAGCAGCGGTCCGGCAGCGGGCGCACGGTGATCTCCCGGTATCCGGGGGCGGCCTTGTTCAGCAGCGCGGGCAGCCTGCGGACCGGCACGTCCAGGAAGGGCTCCAGGCGCCGGGCCAACTGCGCCGCGTCCCCTGCCAGTCCGTGCCGCGACAGGACAGCGGCTGTGCGCCCCCAGAGGACGGGGGCCTTCTTACGCCGATTCCGAACTCACGGCGGAGGATTTGCGGCGGGCGAGCGTCGAGTCGTTCACGGCGATACTGGACAGTCTGCGCTCGGACGGCACCACGAGCGTCCTGACGGCCATCGCCGAGTCACTCGGTACCCGGCGCGCCCGGCAGGCCGTTCCGCTGGACAGCCGGCTGCGCGCCGTCCGCCTCGACTTCACCGTGCTGTGGGACCACCTGGCGGACCCGGCCCCCGGGGTGGACCCGGCACTGCTGGTGCGGGGCGCCAGACGGGTGTGGACCACGGTGGACGAGTTCGCGGCGCGCGTGCAGGAGCACTACCTCGCCGAGCAGCTGGCCATCGAGCAGGCCGACGCCGACCTTCAACGGCAGTACCTCTCCCAGCTGTTCGGCACCCGGAGACCGACCGAGGCCGCCCTCGAACGCATCGCCGGGGCGCTTCGCGTCTCCACGTCGGACAACTTCTGCGTGGCCGCCGTCTCCCGGGACGACGGAGTGGTCGTACGACGGCGGATCCGCGGCGCCGCACGGCCCGGCGGCCCCTTCTTCGACTACGACATGGGCCATCACACCCTGTTCCTGTGGGCCACGGCGGATCCCGCCCTGGGCAGGCTCCCTCAAGGAGTGAAGGACCTCTTCGCCGGTATGGCGGTCGCGGTCGCGCCGGTGGCCAGAGGACTGGCGCGCGTCCGCGATGCGGCCAAGGCCGCCAGAGAGATCATGATCGACCTGCCGATGGACAGCTCGGGCGTCGCCACGCTGTCCGACCGCTGGCGCTCGGTCACCCGGCATCTCCTGGCCGGAGTCGGCTGCGACCTCGGGCAGATCGTCTTCCCGTACCTGGAGAAGTGCACGGAGCTGGAACGCCGGAAGATCCTCGAAACCGTCAGTACATACCTGGACACGGGAAGCCTCGCCGACACGGCTCGGGTGCTGAACGTCCACCGCAACACCGTGCTGAACCGGCTCAACGCGTTCGAGAAGTACACCGGCCTCGACGTGCAGCGGCCCTACGACGCCGCCGCCGTGATCATCGCCCTGGAATGGCAGGGCGCCCGACCCTGAACAGGCTGTTACGGGGCGGGCTCGATGCCGTCCCAGGCGGCGGCGATCCGCAGGTAGGGGGCAGCCTCGCCCGCACGGCCCTGCCGTTCCAGAGTGCGGCCCAGCAACAGGTGCGCGTAGGCGTCGGCCGGGTCGCGCTCGATGAGCGTGCGAAGCGTGGCCTCGGCACGCTTGAGCTGCGCCGAGTGGTAGTAGGCACGGGCGAGTAGCAGCCGGGCCGCGTTGTCCGTGGGGAAGTCCTGGACGAGTCGGTCGAGGATCCGCGCTGCGCCCGTGTAGTCCTTCGAGGAGAACAGGAACTTGGCGCGAGTCCACAGAGCGTCCGGAGCGTCGAGGATGTCGTGGTTCGGGTTCGGGTTCGAATTCATGTCGTGTCCCATGCGTGCTCGGGGCCGGTCAGTCACAGGGTTCGTCGGCGCAGGCCGGACAGGTGGCGTTGCCCACGTGTTGGGTCAGGTTGCGTTCGAGTCGTTCCAGTACGACGAGCATCTCGGCCTGTGCCGCCTCGCCGAGGCCGTCGGTGAGCCGGTGCTCCAGATCGCTGCGGATGCACTCGACCTTCCCGCGCAGCGCCAGGCTGGCAGCCGTCGGCTCGACGATGACGGACCGCTTGTCGGTGTCGGAGGGAACCCGTCGCACCAACCCGGCCCGCTCCAGTCGCTGTACCGTCCGGGTCGTCGTCGCCGCGTCCGAGCCGGTGAGCTCGCCGAGGTCCACCAGACGCAGGCTGCCGCGCTCCCACAGCGTCCGCATCACCGGCTCCTGGCTCGGGTGCAGCCCCACCTCCCGCATCAGCTGGCCGGCGAGCACGCGATACAGCCGGCCCATCCGGAAGATCGCATGGCTGACCGGCCCGTGGTGCGCGGCCGACGGGACGTCCCCGGCGTCGCTCCCTGAGGGTGTCTTCATGCGTTGCGGACCTCCAAGCCGGCGCTTTCGGAGTTCCGTCCGGAAAGCGCCGCGGCGCCCCCGGGCCGTAGGCCGATGGGCGCCGCGGTGTGCCAGTCGTGATGACCGGCCGGGTGTCAGTCGAGGGTGGGGTAGTCGGTGTAGCCGGTGTGATCGCCGCCGAAGGAGGTGGCGCGGTCGGGGGTGTTGAAGGGGCCGCCGACGGCGAGGCGCTTGGGCAGGTCGGGGTTGGCGAGGAAGAGGCCGCCGTAGGCGAGGAGGTCGGCGGTGCCGTCCTCGATCAGGTCCAGCTCCTTGTGACCGGTGGGCTCCTGGCCGGTGAAGGGGTTCAGGATGAACGTGGTCGGCCAGGCCTTGCGCGCCTGCGTGGTGAAGTCGCGGTAGCCGGGAGCTTCCATCTGGTGCAGATAGGCCAGGTTCAGCGGGGCCAGTCCGTCCACCAGGGCGGTGTAGGTCGCCTCGACGTCGGCACGGTCGCTCTCGTCGATGTCGTTGAACGGGTTGCCCGGCGACATGCGGAAGCCGGTCCTGTCCGCGCCGATCGCGTCGGCGACGGCCTTGGCGGTCTCGACGGCGAACCGGGCGCGGGCCTCGGGTGAACCGCCCCAGCGGTCGGTGCGGGTGTTGGAGTTGGGGGCGAGGAACTGGTGGATGAGGTAGCCGTTGGCACCGTGCAGTTCCACGCCGTCGAAGCCGGCCTCGATCGCGTTGCGCGACGCGGACACGTAGTCGGCGATCGTTGCCTCGACCTCGGCGTCGGTCAGCTCCTGGGGAACCTCGAAGTCCTTGAGGCCGTCGTGCGTGTAGATCTGGCCCTTGGCCTGGACGGCGGAGGGGCCGACCGGCTGCACGCCGGTCCAGCTGGAGTGCCCGACCCGGCCGGTGTGCATGATCTGCAGGAAAATGACACCGCTCTTGGCGTGGACCGCGTCGGTCACCTTCTTCCACGCCGCGACCTGCTCGGCGGAGTGGATGCCGGGGGTGTCGGGGTAGCCCTGGCCGATCGGCGACGGCTGGGTTCCCTCCGTGACGATCAGGCCCGCGCTCGCCCGCTGCGCGTAGTACTCCGCCATCAGGTCGGTCGCCGACTCCCCGGGACCGTACGCACGGCTGCGCGTCATCGGGGCCATCACTATGCGGTTGGACAGGCGGGTGCCGCCGAGGTCGTAGGACTGGAAGGCCGTCGACATGATCATCATCCTTGCTGAACGAAAGAGACGGGCCGCATGGGGGCGGCCCCTTTCCGGCAGGGCGCTGGTTTGGTGCACTGCGCCGTGCCGAGCGGTTAACTGTCCGAACAAGTAAACCCCATGGATCCATTCCCTTGCACATGTGACCCCGGTCACGTCGGGCATGTGAGCCCGGAATGTACTGGCTGTTGGGCCGTTACGGCGGGTTGCGCTGCAGAGGGTTTGATTAAGTGCCCGAGCTGTGGTGCCTCCTGCGCGACGGTCGCCTCCGGTTCACCGACCTGCGGCGCCGGCTGCCCCAGGTGGGCGCGAAATTGCTGGCCCAGCGCCTCCGTCAGCTCGAACGCCACGGGTTCATGACCCGTACGTCATACGGGAGGTGCCGTCGTGGGTCGAGTGCGAGACCCGGGCCTGGCCGTGTCGCCGGGTCCCGTGTTCGCCGCGTTCGGGGAGTGGTCCGGGCGGCATATCACCGAGGTCGAGGCGGCCCTCGCCGCCTGTACGGGCCCGTTGGTCTCAAGGTGGAAGGACCGCCATCCGAGCGGTGTACATTTGTCGGCCAATGAAGCGTGATCGGTACGACTTCCC